>JAFUXE010000039.1 GCA_017477205.1 Alloprevotella sp. | reverse complement strand
GCGCATCAGCCAGCCGCAGAAGGGCGTAAACATCATCAACGGTAAAAAAGTATTGGTAAAATAAAAACAACAGTCCCCTCCAACCTCCCCCCTCCGGGGAGGCTTGGGGGACAATTAAAAGAATCATTAAACAATTATGAAAAAGAAATATTTTGTTCCAGCTACAGAAGTAGTGGCATTGAACGTTCAGCAAATGTTGGCACAATCTCCCAATGTTGACATTAACAAAACTAGTCGAACAAATGCTGATGCGTTTGACACTCGCCAGAGCCACGGCGTAGGTGGTGGCCTCTGGGAAGACATGAAGTAAAACAGAAACCCTCTCGCTGTGAAGCGACATCATAATGTTAATGAATTTATTGGCGAATTTCCAAGATTGCGCGGTTCGCAGGTGTTCACTTGCCATGCTGCGCTGTCAAAAGAAGTTCAATGAGGGCGGCGGATTCGCCGCGAGGTGTGCTCCCCGCCCGGTTTATGAAAAAGTTAGACACGAGGGTGGTGCAGCCGTGAGGCAGCGCCACTCTTTTTTTAAGGGGACCACTACAGACACTGCTCTTGGGAACCACAAATTTCGCGGATTTTAAACCACTACAGACACTGCTTTTGGAACCACAGATTCCGCGGATTTGGGAACACAACATACACAGATTGAACCACTACATACACAGATTGAACCACTACAGACACTGCTCTTGGAACCACAGATTCTGCAGATTTGTACGAATTTGCACGGAAGATTAATAGTCGCCTGCGGCGAGAAATCTCACAAATCTATATTTTGAAGGATTTGAAAATATTAGGAAGATTTCTCGCGAAGCGAGTAAAAGAAGGGGAGTGCCCTTGTCAGATGATGACTTTCGTCTTCTTGAAATGCCTGCGGAACTGGGTGGGGCTACAGCCCTTGCGCTTGCGGAAGAGGCGGTTGAAGTTTGTCAGCGTGTTGAAGCCGCAGGCGTAGCAGATTTCGCTGACACTGTCGGTGGTGTCGATGAGCTTGCGGGCGGCGGCGCCGAAGCTCCGCAGACGAGGTTCAGCTCCATGACCTCGTGGGTGTGGATGGGGTAGGTCGCATGTGTTTCTTACAGGGGGTTACTCCTCCGAGAAGTCGCGGAGGATTTGGCGGTAGCTGTCCAGCAGGCGGGTGCGCGTGACGAAGCCGACGAAGCGGCGGTCGGCGGAGAGGACGGGGAGCACCTCGGCACGGGTGCGCTGGAACTTGTCCATGACGGAGGACATCTGCTCCGTGGTGGTGAGCTCGGCGGCGGGGGGCTGCATGAGCTGTTCCACGCGGTAGAGGCGATAGAGCTCGCTGCGGAAGATGAAGCGTCGCACGCTGCGGAGGTTGACGATGCCAAGGAGGTGCCCGGCGGCATCGGTGACGGCGAAGTCCTCATGCTCGTCGCGGGAGACGGCCTGCACCATCTTGCCGAGCTCCATGTCCGGAGCAAGACGCGGGCTTTCCTTTTCGATGATGGCATCGAGGCTCATGAGGGTGAGGATGCTGCGGTCCTTGTCGTGCGTCAGGAGGTTGCCCTGGCGCGCGAGGCGTACGGCGTAGATGTTGTGGGGCTCGAAGATGTGGATGGTGAGGTAGGCGGCGGCGCTGACAATCATGAGCGGCAGGAAGAGGTCGTAGCCGCCCGTGAGCTCGGCAATGAGGAACACGCCCGTCAGCGGGGCGTGGAAGAAGCCGCTCATCATGCCTGCCATGCCGAGCAGGGCATAGTTGCGCTCGGAGAGGTGAAGGCCGAGAACGCCGAAATGGTTCCAGAGGCAGCAGAAGACGTACCCCGCAATGCACCCGAGGAACAGGCTCGGGGCAAAGGTTCCGCCGCATCCTCCGCCGCCGTTCGTGGCGGACGTGGCAAGGGGCTTCGCCAGGATGACGAGGCCCAGGAAGAGGAGCAGCAGCTCGGGGCGGCCGTAGAAGAGGGAGTTGTTCAGTACGGTGTTCACGTCGCTGCGGGCACCGGAGACGATGATGGTCTGGACGGTGTCGTAGCCCTCGCCGTAGAGGGGCGGGAAAAGGTATATCAGGACGGCGAGGACGGCGCCGCCGAAAAGCACCTTCGGCAGCAGGCTCTCCACACGGCTGAAGACGCGCTCCGTGCGCGCCATGAGGCGCATGGTGTAGAGGGCCAGGAGGCCGCAGACGATGCCCAGCAGCAGCGTGCCGGGAACCTGCGAGATGGAGAAGGCGCTCTGCACGTGAAAGTCGAAGAGGGCATCCGTGCCGCTCACGACATAGGCCACGCACGTGGCCGTCAGCGCAGCAAGCAGCAGGGGGAGCAGGGAGGACATCGTGAGGTCAATCATCAGCACTTCAAGGGCAAAGAGCACACCGGCGATGGGGGCCTTGAAGATGCCTGCGGTGGCGGCGGCGGCTCCGCAGCCGATGAGGAGCATCTGGCGCTTGTGGTCGAAGCGGAATATCTTGCCGAGATTGGAGCCTATGGCAGAGCCGGTGAGCACGATGGGGCTTTCGGCACCGACGCTGCCGCCGAAGCCGATGGTCAGTGCGGAGGCGATGAGGCTGGACCAGGTGTTATGGGCGCGGATGTTGCCCTTGCTGCGGGAGAGGGAGTAAAGGATTTTCGTGATGCCGTGGGCGATGTTGTCGCGCACGACGTAGCGGATGAAAAGTGCGGACAGGAGGATGCCGACAAAGGGATAGACAAGGAAGAGCCACTGTGCACGCGTCACGTCGAACTGGCTGGTGAGGAGAAACTTTATTTCTTCAATGAGCCACTTGAGCAGCTGGGCTGCAAGACCGGCGCACAAACCGGTGGCGACAGCAAGCAGGAGCTGCTGCTGCCGCACACTGGTGTGGTCAAGAAACCACGCGGAGGGTGACTTCTTATCGGACAATTTTCCTACCGTTAACGATGTAAACGCCCTTGGGCGACTGGCCATTGAACATTGACCATTGACCATTTACGCGGCGGCCCTGGAGGTCGTAAGTGAGTGACGAGTGACAAGTGACAAGTGACGAGCCTGCGTTATCCTCCGTGGGACTGGCGATGCCGGTTTGGCTGACAACGAGCTCGACAGCGTTGAGAACCTGGTTGTCGCGCAGGTTGTCCTTGTTGGTCTTGTGGACGAAGGCGACAAGGCGCTGGCGTGTGCCTCCGAAGCCTGCCTTCTGGACAGCGGGGAAGCTCTGCTCGAAGCGGCCCTGATCGTCAGTGGCAAGCAGGTCGCCGGCGGCATTGGCCGTGAAGTGGTGCAGGATGACGCCGTTGTGGCGGAATACGTCGGCAAGGTCGGCGGGCGCGTCTGCATCGTCCATGCCAAGCTGATAGTAGCTCTTTGTGGAAATGCCGTCTTCTACGAGATAGCAGGAGAGGTACAGGGGCGTGCCCACGAGGTCGCGGGCAATGCGTCCCGAGACCTGCACGGTCTCTGCCTCCGTCCCGATGCTGACTTGTGCCATGGCGGGCATTGCAGCCGCCAGCGTGAGGGCCTCGGTATAGGGTGTGGGCGACATGTCGCGAACGCCCTGGATGACGTTGCTCTCGCCTTCCAGCACGGCACGGTTGTACATGATGGCGGGGTTGTACTCGTTTTCATAGCCGCCGAAGATGTAGGTGATTTCGCGGTCGGGCTGTGTCGTGAATACGTCCTCGATGAAGCCGCTGTGGTGGGCCACATAAACGTATTTGCCCTCGTATTCCTCCAGTGCCTTGTCCAGGAAATAGGCCATCTGCGGACAGTTGATGCAGCGCTGGCTGGTGAACTCTTCGATGAGGGGGATGCGGATGAAGTTGTCGTAGGTGACGTAGAGCTTCGTCGTGCCGGGACGGCCTTCCTGCGTAGCCTCGCCGTTGACTTTCGTGACGCGGACCTGGAAATCCACGCTTGTGCCTTCCGTGAGACCTGAGTGGAGGTTTGCCTGGACTACAGTGGCCTCGCCGGGCTTCAGGGGCGCGGGGAGCGTGACGGTGCGCAGCGTGGGAACGGTCGTGCCTGTTCCGCTCATTTCGATTTCGAGGCTGCTGACGTCGCTGGCCGACTGGTTCACCACGTAGAGTCCGCCTTCGAAGTCGGCATCGGGGGCTACGGTCTGCGGGTGCGTCGTGTTCTGGGCATAGGCCGTTTTTTCAAAGCTTGCGGCGCAGTCGTCCTCCACGAGGGCGGCGATGAGCAACGTGCCGCGGTCCGTATATTCTTCCCAGGTTTTCTTTCCGATGTTCACCCAGCAGGACTGCGGAACCACGGCGCCGGGAAACGTCACGAGGGGGTAGGGGGTGCCGATGGTCTCGTAAACCTGGAGACCAAGGTAGATTTTCTCGTCGCCGATGGTGAGGGGCTCATCGAAGAGCACGTCGTTCCAGCCTTCAGCGAGGTCGGCATACTTCGTGCGTACATTGTTGGACAATGTCCCCTCGAAAGCCTGCACGGCGGAACGGCTCTGGCGGGCTTGCGCATAGGCGGCGCGCAGGAAACAGCGCACGCCCAGGATTTTCTTCCCCTTCATGCGGGCAAGGGCTGCGTCCTGAGCGGGGTCGAAGAGCATGGCACCCTGTACGAAGCTGTTCTTGTTGCTGCCGACGGCGGAGAGGCCTTCGCTGCCCCCGGTCGTGGGAGCGTAGGAATAGGGAACCTGGGCTTTCATGCCCAAGCTCCCTACAAGTAGCATTAGTGAGAAGAGAAAGTGTCTCATCGTACTATCTTCTTACCGTTGATGATGTAAACGCCCTTGGGCGATTGACCATTTACGCGGCGGCCCTGAAGGTCGTAAGCAGTTGACGAGTGACGAGTGACAAGTGACGAGCTGATGCCGCTGGGGAAGGTGATGTCGCCCTCGCAGCTGTTGAAGACGATCATCCGCTTGCCGCCGTGCTTGCTGTCGCGATGGACGAAGGCTACGAGGTAGAGGTTCTGCTTGTCCCAGGTGGGGTCGAGCAGGGTGGTGTAGTCGCCCTCTATCTTTCCTGTTTCCTCCAGCACGTCGCCGAGGGGGGCGGTGAGGATTTCGCGGATGACGTTGGCGTGCGTGTACTGTCCCATGCTGGCTTCTTTCTCCTTGTCCGTCCAGAAGAGCTGGCTGTCGCTGGTGACGTCGCGCTCCATGAGGTAAACGGTGAGGCAGGCTTTTTCGCCTTCGGGCATGCAGGCTGCCATGTCGCTGCCGTCGCCGCCTACGGTGACGCTGAGCGTCTCTCCATCCTCGGCTACGTTGCCGCTGACGTTGACGTCGAGGAACGTGGGCACCTCAAGCGTGGCATCGAGGAAGTTCGAGGCATAGGGCTCAAGCAGGACGGAGAACATCGGGTTCCATGCTGAGTTTATCTGGTAGCTGATGTTGGACGTGTTGATAGTACGGTCAACGGACATCGCGGGGATGCTGACGCGTGAGGAGTCGTTGTCGCAAAGGGCAAGGGCAAGCGCCGTGGCATCGTCCTCGCCTGTCATGAACTGGTCGTCAAGGTGCTGGCTGATGTAGGTGAAGTCCTCGCGGCGATTCTCAAGCACCGGACCCACATAGTCATCGTAGTAGCGCGGCGACATGTAGTTGTTCTCGCTCTCGTAGTATTCCACAAGCGGACGGCGCGTGTGCTTCCTTGCCACGGCGGACGGTACGGAGATGGCGTTCAGCGTGTAGGTCTCGGGATTGGTGACGGCATTGTTGTTCACTTTCGTGATGCTGAATTCGATGTCGCCGGAGTGGAAGGCGAAGAAGGGCACCATCGTCACCCTTCCCGTATTGCCCGGAGCAATGCTACTGAGGGAAACCGTCTGGCTCTTTGTCTCGTCACCCTGACGCGAGGTTACTTCCACGTTGTTGATGTTGACGGAACCGGCATTCTTGATGCGCACAAGTACGCCGCCGGCCTCGTTGGTCTGCGTGATGCCGTCGTGATAGAGGGACTGGATGACAGGCACGAAGTTGAACTTGCCTTCCGTGTCCTGAACCGTAAGCAGGATGGGGAGGATGCCGCGGTCCTTCATGTCCACCCATGCGGGGTCGCCGTTCTCGTCAACGTCGCCCTCCACCCAGAGGTAGCAGCTGTTGGCAACGTCGTGGGGATAGAGCGTGGGGATGGCGCAGACGTTTGCCGTGAGGTTTGTGGTGAAGCCCACGACGAGCTGCTCCACGTCCTCGGGAATCTGGTATTTGGTCATCGTCATGTTGTTCCATCCCGGGCTAGAGCTGCTGTAGCTGTAGCTCACGGTTGCCGTGCCCGTGGAGAGGTCTTCGCCGTTGAAGGTTTTGCGGACGAAGCCGGCGTATTTACCCGATGACTCGGAGGTGTCCCAGCCCACACGCATGCCGGTGATGGTACCGCCGATGTAGGGCTCCAGTACGTCGCGCGTCAGCAGGATGGCACAGCCTACCTTCGCACTGTGGTCCAATGAGAGGCCGTCGTACTCGTAGATGTAGTCATCGTACTTGGCATAGCCTACGTATGCCTTTCCCGTCGTACTGGCTTGCAGCTGCGCCGCAGCGTCTCCTGTGCCAACGGCAAGGAGGGCCAGCGTGAGAAGCGTGAAGTAGAGTTTTTTCATAATGGTTGGTTTATTTGTGAAATGTTTACCCCGCAAAAGTAGGATATTATTTCTTGACGACAAACAAATTGTGCCTGAAATTTGTGGCAAGGCAGAAAACAGGGGCACCGCCATGCCTTGGCGATGCCCCCTGATTTGGTTTTGTCCTATCGGCTGAGCAGCTTGCGCGTTGTGCCGTCGGCGCTACGCTGGATGACGATGCCGCCGGGGCGCCCGCCATTGGATATTATGCGGCCTTGGAGGTCGTAGATGGTTGCCGGGTGACGAGTGACGAGTGACGGGCTGATGCCGGTCGGGTCGCTGACGTGGCGCTCGTCGGCATTGACGATGCGGCCTGTGCGCGTGTTGATGAGCATGGCCACGACGCGGAGCTTGTCGCGATGCTGGGCGTAGGGTATCTCCCGCAGGTTGAAGCTGTAGGTGTGCGTCTGTGGCGTGCCGCAGACAATGGGCATCTGCACGGAGCCCTCCACGCCGTCCACAACGTCGGAGGCAGCCACGGCCACGTGGTTGTAGGCCATGTCGATGATGCGGTAGGGCGATGTCGTCCAGGGACCGAGGTCGGGGTCGGTGGCGTAGTTGCCGTTGCCCGTGAGGTTGTTCACCTGCGCCCATTCGGCAATGTCCTGGTTCGACGTCTTGTCCGCCGGGCGGCATACGCTGTCGCAGAGCAGGACGTAGGCCAGGGAGTAGGGGGCTTCCGCAGCATCGAACTGGAAGGTGACGTCCGTCGTGATGTTCACCACGTCGCCCTCAATCACGGGCTCATGGAGGCTGACGCCGCCCTCGCTGAGCGTCTGGCGCTGGGCTTCCCAGACCCTGTCAAGGCCGAAGCCCAGGATGTCGCCCGTCGAATAGTCGCCGTTGCCGAAGAAGGGGTCTGTGCCCACCGTGCGGTCTATCAGCGCGAAGGGATAGCCGGGGACGATGTCCAGGTTGATGATGGGACGGTAGGCGGAGATTTCCATCGGGTCGTCGCCGTGGACGGCAATGCCGATGAAGTCCTCATAGTCGCGCTCCATGCGGGCAAGGCCGGCGATGCCGCGCGTGCAGTTCTGGCACCATGCTCCCGTGAACTCCTCCACGACGCTGCGGCGCGGTGTGTTCTCCTTCAGCGTGAGGAGGCTGCCCTTTGCCGTGCGGCCGTTCGTCTTCGTGTCGTTCTCGATGCCGTTCACCTTCGTGAAGGTCACATAGCGCGTGGAGCGGCAGGGCTTCGAGGCTGCCGGCAGGGGGATGCGCAGCGTCACGCTGTTGCCGAAGGTCGGCGCGCCGGGCACGTCGATGGTCACCTCTTCCTGCTGGCCTTCGTCCTCGGAGGAGACGACGTAGGTGACGTTCTCCACGCGTTCCTTGCCCGCGTTCGTGATGGTGACGGCGGCCTCCACGGCGGTTCCGAGCGTCGTGACGCATTCGCTGAAGTCCGCCGTCGTAACGGCGTTGTTCATCTCCACGGCCGAGGCGCCCTCGGTAACGGAGAGGTTGTCAATCTGCAGGTACATGGCATTGGCACCGCTGATGTCGTGGATGGCGAAGTAGTAGGCGCCGTCCGTCTCGGGGCGCACCACGGTCTGGAACGTATAGTATGCCTTCGCCGTCACGTCCGTAGGCGGCAGCAGGCTCTGGAGTGCCGCGTCGGCAGGGGCGTTGTTGGGTCCCCAGAAGATTTCCATGCGCTCGGGATAGGTGCTGCTGTAGGCGCGATAGTCCACGGAGAAGGTGTAGTCCTTGCCGCCTTCCAGCAGGATGGGGGGCGTGAAGAGCCAGTCGTCGGCCACCTTGTCCGTGTTCGGGCAGACGGCAACGCCGCCGTCGTCCTCCTTCTCGTACCATATCCAGCGGAAGCTGTCGCCGTTCAGGTTATAGACGGTGAAGGCGTTGAACTCCTCCTGCGTGTCGAAGGTAGCGTTGAAGGGTACGGGCAGTGCATTGCCGTGCTTGACGGCGTTGCTCCTGACGGCTTCGCTCTCAAGGCCGTTTGCGGCGGCCGTCACGCTGTAGCTGTACTCCGTATAGCCCGTTTCGGGAAGCGTCTCCGTGAACGTCGTGCCGCTGTGGGCTTCGCTGACGACGGTCTCTTCGGGATAGCGCACAATCCTGTAGGCCAGTGCCTCGGTGGCAACGTAGCCCCCGTTCACGCCCTCGGCAGCGGGTGCCTGCCACGTCAGGGTGGCCTTGCCCTCGTCGCTGACGCTCAGCTGTACGTCCGTGGGAGCCAGCGGCGTGTCGTGCCCGGCCCAGAAGGTCTGCTGCGCACGCTCGCCTTCGCCGTAGGTGTTGGCGGTGGTCACGCTCACGATTACGAAGCCTGCGGGAACGCTGAGCTGCAGGCTCACCTTCTCACCCGGGGTTCCCGTGCGTGTCTCCACGCGGGCGTCGCCATTGACGCGGAGCGTGTAGTTCAGGCTACCGCTCAGTGCCTGTCCGCCCACGGACTTCACGGGCAGCGTGAAGCCGACCGTTCCGCTGAGTGCACCCTTCGGAAAGTCCGCCGTAAGGCCTTCTACGGCAGCGGGGGCATTGCCGGAGATGGCGGGAGCCGGAATGTAGAGCCCCGTGAACTCCTCGCCTTTCGGAAACTCGCACACGAGCGTGGCTTCCACCGTGACGGGATTGATTTCATAGAGGGCGGTGGAGTAGTCCTGCATCACGGCCGCCAGGTAGAGCTTGCCCGTGGAGAGGTCGCAGGTCATGCTCTGCGGCAGGGCAGCGAGGTTGAAGCCCAGGTCGCCGACTTCCGTCTGCTCGCCGTCGGAGGTGTTGATGCGGTAGAGGTAGCCGTCCTTCTTGACGCCGTAGAGCGTTCCGAAACGGTCGAAGGCCAGCGCCAGGACGGGCGTCACGCCGTAGTTGGCGATGGTGGAGCGGGTCCGCGTGTTGAAGTCCACGACGCCGAGGTTGTAGGCCGTGTTGGCAGCATTGCTGAAGCAGCCGTACACCTTTCCCGTCACGGGGTCTTCGGCCAGGTCCGTGGCCACGAGCGTGTAGTCGTCCAGGTCGATGCCGTATTCGCCCACTGCCGCCGTCGGCTTCCAGGTCTGGAAGTCGTACTCGTAGTAGGTCAGGTAGGTGGTGCCGTACTGCGTGTCGCGGTTCACGAGGTGAACCGTGCCGTCGCTCGTCACGACGGCGCCGCAGTTTCCGTTGTAGAAATATGTGTCCGTCGGCGATACGGCCTCATACGTGCCGTCGGCAGCGTTGATGGCGTAGAAGCCATATTCCTCGCTGCCGCTTTTCCAGTCATCGTGGTAAATCATGTTGGCGTAGATTGTCGTCTGTGCCTGTGCCTGCCCCGCCAGCGCGAGGAGGGCGAGCAGTGCCAGCGTTTTGATGCTACGCGAGAATGCAGGTGTTCCCATAGTTGTTTTTTGCTATTGTTTATTATTAGTTGACAAGTGACGAGTGACAAGTGACGAGTTCGTCCATTCCGCAATTTTGGCAAGCACTTCCGGGGCGATGGTCTCCTCGATGCTCTGGTATTCGCTCGGGAGGCCTGTCCGGCAATGCTGGAACAGGTGGTTCAGTTCGTCGTAGGCCACCACCTCGTGCCTGCTGTTGGTCAGCCCCCGGTCAAGGGCTTCAAGGTTGACGGCGGCGTTGACCTGCGTGTCGCGCTTGCCGCCCAGAGCCAGCACAGGGCAGGTCACTCGTGGCAGCGACGCGCGAACGTCTGTCTTCAGGAAGCCGCGCATGTAGCGGGATTGCATCTGCCCCACGGCGGCTTTGAAGTTTTCCTTCAGCATTTGTGGCACTTTGCTGTCGTCGATGTCCTCCGCCGCCTTGCATGCCGCCACGTCGTCGAAGGCTTTGTCCAGTGCTTCGCAATAGGCGTTTACGGTGTCTGCGGGGATGCCGTAGGCGGCCAACATGGTACGGTTCTGCTCCAGCAACGTTTCTTTGCTGGACACGGCCATGCCGGCCAGTGACACGCAGAAATCAATTTTTCCCTCGCTGGCCAGCATCAGGGCAATGGTGCCACCCTCGCTGTGGCCGAGCACGCCCACGCGGCTGAAGCGCTCGCGCATCAGGCGCACGGCGGCCTCGGCATCCGTCTTGTGGTCATCTATGTCGAAATTAAGGACGGGGAATGCGTCATCCCCCCATCCGCGGTCGTCGAAGCGCATCGTGGCGATTCCCTGCCGCGCCAGCGCGTCGGCAATGACGGCAAACGGGCGATGGTCCATCAGTTCTTCGTCGCGGTTCTGCTGTCCGCTGCCCGTCACCATCACCAGGACGGGCGTCGCCCGGCTGCAACCCTCAGGCAGCGTCAGCGTGCCGTGGAAGTTGAATTCTCCATTCCGGAACGTTACCTCTTCCTCGGTGTAGGGGAAGGGCGGACGGGGCGTCTGCGGACGCTTGACCAGGGGAGCCCCGGGCTCCAGCGTCAGCGGCAGGCTCATCCCGCTTTGCGAGAACGTGCCGACAAGCCTGCCGTCCCTCAGCTCCGCACGGTAGGAGGCGCCTATCACGGGGACGCTCACGGCAACGGAGTCGTCGGAGAGGTAGTCCTTCGAGCAGCCCATGCCCCTGACGCCCTGGTCGGGGCTGTCGAGCTCCGCCGTGACGTAGCCGTCGGCCTGTTTCAGGTGGAGCACCAGCGTGAGCTGGGTGCCCATGACGCGCAGCTTCCCCGACCATGAGCCCAGGAGCCTGGTCGTCGGCTGCACTTGCGCCTGCCCCGCCAGCGTGAGGAAGGCGAGCAGTGCGGTGGTGAGAATTTTCCTTTTCATATTCCGTTCTTTTCCTTTTTGCGGGCGCAAAAATACGCAATCCCCCTTTTCTGCCCCGGCGGATGAAGACGAAGTCAGATGTCTGTGCGGGAAGGGGCATGGGGAAATCTGTGTTAAAGTGCCGCCACTTTTCCGATGGTCTTGCGCAGCGAAAGGGCTGGCCAGCCCATGCGGGCAATAAGCGTTGAGAAGGTGATTCGGTCGCGGGCTGGCACCTCCAGTTGGTAGGTGTCAGTGGCATCGTCAGCCTCGCCGGTCAGGTCAGAGGTATCGAAGTAGTAGCCGGCCTCGGGCAGCATGGCTTCCGTGAGGTCGGCGGGCTGCAGGAGGGTCGTGGCGGTGAGAACCTCGCCGCTCGCCTCGACAAGATAGAGGGCGTTGTCCACCTCGGGATGCTGATAGGCGTCGCGCAGGTCGAGCTGTCCGCCGATGAAGGCCATCAGTCGCGGCTCGGAAATCTGCACGCCCAGGTAGTGGTAGCCGTCGGCGGTCTGCTCATAGAGGGTGCAGAGGTAGCGGGTGCCCGTGGCGTCGGCAGCGGTCAGTATCTGCGGCACGTCGTAGTATTCAAGCGTATTGGTCAGCGTGAGTCGTCTCATATCTTCAGCATTGTTAGGTTTGACATCTGGAACTTTTGGGTGCGCCACCACGTGTAGTGCGAGCGGTGGGCGCCCGTCTGCCTGACCACACCGTCAGTGGGATTCAGCACGAGGGCGATGATGCCCCGATACTGACGGAACATGGGGAGTTTGAGATTGCGACGGGCTTTCGTCTCGCTGTCTATCAACGACAAGCCGACGGCCAGCGGCAACTGCTCGCCCCAATGACGCTTCGGGTCAGCCTCGGCGTAGGTCTTGAAGTCGGCCTCGCTGTAGGCATCCGCCTGCTTCGCCAAGCGGAAGAAGGGATGCTCAGAGGGCACAAGCACGTCGTCCGACGGGCATCCGTCGGGCATTGTGCAAGTCCATCGGGCTGGTACTCCTTGCTGTAGTCAGCAATCTTGTATGGTGTCAGCATATCAGCGTTACATTGGAATTACGGCGCAAAATTAATCATTTTTCGCAAACCCATATCGTTTTGGGCGCTAATAATGCAGAAAGCGGGCGAGGATGCGTCATTCCGCCATTTCTCTAAACACACAAAGATACAAGGAACACGAAAATGCAACCAAGTGGGAGTTAGATGACTTTTCATGGTTTCTCCACTAAATTCCGTACCTTCGCAAGCAGGAAATCCTGCGAGGACTGCCTGCATCGCGGCAAAAGCGAGGTTTTCCGTGCCCTTGAAAGCAACCACGCAAAGCTTGCCTGCTGCAACATACATTTGTGACTTTTGTGATCGCCGTTTTGGGGCGGTTTCCGCTCCGTTTCCCGCCCCGATGCGTCAGGAAGGCGAAGGCTTCGGAGAAATCACAATAACTTTTTCAGCTTTTACGTTGCAAAAAGAACTTTGCAAGATATCCCGCAAAAATGTGCATCTTTGCAACCCCTGCCGCCACATTCCGGCGGTTATTCTTCCTCCCTGACGTTCACAGCGTCAATCGTTGGACTTAAAACACTATCGCAGATATGAGTGAGTTCAGACCTATGCGGCGCATGCTCCAACAGCTGTCTGAAGAAGACAGCATTGCATACTCAATTTACGAAAAATCTCCCGGACGTCCGGGAGATTATCGTTTCTTTTTCAGGGGGCAGGGATGAGCTATGCCTTGTTGAACTTCTCCTTGGGTTGTCGGCAACGTGGGCATCGCCAGTCGGCAGGCAGGTCTTCAAAGGCCACGCCGTCGTGCTCGGCAGGGTCATAGACGTAGCCGCAGACGGAGCAGACGTACTTGCCGCTGGCCTCGGCCTTGGAGAAATCCACCTCCGCAAGGACGGTGGGCACGGGATGGTCAAGGTCCATCACGCGCCTGGCCTCCAGATTCTCGTAGCCCTGCGGAGTGTGGGTGCCCATATAAACGGTGGGATTGCTACGGACGAACTCACGCACGCGGTCCAGCGTCTCACGGGCTGCGGGCAGGTCGTCAAAGACAACGGAGAGCTTGTTCTCGTACAGCGCCTCGTCCACGTAGGTGATGTCGGCCTGGAACATATAGTATAGGCCGTCGCTCTCGGCAATCACGAGGCTGTTGCCGTTCGTGTGTCCCTTGGCCTTGATGAACCATACGCCGTCGCAGATTTTCTGCGCCTCGGGAAAGTTGTGATAGGCACCGTCGGTATAGGTGACGGGCACCAGGTTCGGCAAGCCCTTCAGCTCCTCTGCCTGCATCTCGTCGGCTCCCACGTAAATTTTCGCATTGGGGAAGGAGCGGAGCTCGCCAGAGTGGTCGCCGTGGCGGTGGGTCAGGAGAATCTTCGTCACCTGCTCAGGTTGATAGCCCAGTGCGGCCAGCGCATCCATGTAGTCGCAGATGTTCTTCCCCGTATAGGCCATAGCCTTCTCGTCGATGACCTCCTCGGGGAAGCCTGCGGGCAGGCCCGTGTCCACGAGGATTACTTCCGAACCGGTGTCAATCAGGTAGTTCTGGAGGCTGCCACGATAGCGGACGTTGTGGTCGAACTTGTCCGGGCCTTCTTCGCCGCCGAAGGCGAAGGGCTGGGTGTAGAACCCGTCGCGTCTGAATTTTACTGCTTTGATTTCCATTGTCGTGTGGTTTTATGTTATGATATATTACCTTATCCTATCATTTGCTGAATTTCATCCTGATGCTCAAAGAGCGTGCAGCCGCCCGTATGCTCCCACCCAAGGGCACGGGCAGCGCGAATCTTGCGGAACAGAGGAGACTGCAGGGCTCCGCGCACTCCCAGCTCTGCAACATTGCTGTCGCTGAAGGGGGAGAAAGGACACGGCTCGGCACTGCCGTCGGGGCCTATGTGGAAGAAGCCGCGGCCGGAGGCCAGGCAACCGCCAAGAGCCTTCTCGTCGCCAGGGAAAGAGAGGAAGATGACGTCCTCGTATTCTTGCCGACGTTCTTCCAGGGTGTCCTCCATCTGCCTGACGTGTTCGTCGTTGAAGGCCAGATGCTCCGTACCAAGCTCTGTGGGCACATATTCAATAAAGAAGACAATTTTGCAGCCATAGCCTCGCAGCTGGTCGATAAATTCAGCGGAGGTCACTTGGCTGATATTCTCCGTCGTGACGGTGATGCTGGTGCCGAAGAAAAGGTCTGCCTGTTTCAGCAGCTCCATCGACTGCATGGCACGCTTGAAAACTCCTTGTCCGCGACGTTCGTCCGTACCCACGGCTGTGCCCTCAATGCTGATGATGGGCACCATGTTCAGGTGCTTGCGCAGGAATTCGAGGTAGGAGGGGCCTATCAGCGTGCCATTCGTAAAGATGGGGAATATCATATCCTTTACCTCGGCCACGGCCTCCAGAATGTCCTTGCGCATCATCGGCTCGCCCCCGGCCAGCAGGGAGAAGTTGATGCCCATATCGGCAGCTTCGGCGAAGACGTCGCGCCATTGCCCGGGTGTCATGGTGGCCTTGCGCTCAGCCGCTTCGTCATTGGCTATGCCGTTGCTGCGGGCATAGCACCCCTTGCAGTGCAGGTTGCAGGCCGTAGAGATGCTGCTAATCAGAAACGGGGGGACGTCGAATCCTTCCTGCTCCTTTACCTTCCTGCGACGCTTTTCCGACTTGGCAAACAGCTGCTGCATGCGCAATGCGAATTTCGCCTCACGCGGATTCGACAGCACGTTTTTGTATGCCTTTGCCATGATGCGGCTGATGCTGCCGCTCATATAGGCAGCTAAGTCAATGCTCGTCATAGTGTGGATTCGATAAATGCTGCCAGCGCTTCGTGGTCCGCCTGATTCGGATGTCCGGCTTGAATGGGGCCCATGGACCCGCGGCAGGTGAACTGACGTTCATCAACCGTGATGCCTTGTTTCTCAAAAAGTTCCTTGACCTTCGGGTAATTGCTCTCAATGATAGCTGCCGACGAGAAGCATACGACGCGTCCCACCTTGTCGGGCGAGAGCGTCTTGATAAATTTCTTCACGCGCCAATCTACGACGGCAGCATAAACGGCTGAGCCGAAATAGAGTACATCAACGTATTCCGTAAGGGGCTGCCCGATGGATTCAGCGGGTACGCCTACCTTCTCAGATACAATAGCGGCCATCTTGCGTGTATGGCCAAACTTGCTGTAATAGCGAATGGCTTTTTTCATATCTATAATAGTTTTTCTGTACGACAGGCTCGGGGGATTATCCCATCACCACGTCCAGCACCATCATCAGCACGAAGCCGATGGCAAAGCCGATGGTGCTGAGGTTTGAGTGCTCGCCCTCGGAGGCCTCGGGGATGAGTTCCTCCACGACGACGTAGAACATGGCGCCCGCTGCGAAGGCCAGCATATAGGGCAGCACGGGCGTCATCAGCGAGGCCATCAGCACGACGGCCAGGCCGCCGACGGGCTCCACGGCTCCGCTCAGGCTGCCGATGGCGAAGGAGCGCCACCTGCTGTTCCCCGCTGCCCGCATGGGCATGGAGATGATGGCGCCCTCGGGTACGTTCTGGATGGCGATACCTATGCTTACAGCCAAGGCACTGGCAACGGTCAGCCCTGCAGCACCGTTCTCCGCTCCTGCGAACACCACGCCCACGGCCATGCCCTCAGGCAGGTTGTGGATGGTGACGGCCAGGGTCAGCATGGCCGTGCGGGACAGGCGGGAGCGGGGTCCCTCGGGCTTGTCGGTGCCAATGTGCAGGTGCGGCGTCAGCTCGTCAATGAGTAGCAGGAAGCCCACGCCCAGCAGGAAGCCTACGGCGGCGGGGAATACCGACCAGAAAGCCTCCCCTCCTTGGGAGGGGGTGGGGGAGGTCCCCATCTCCATCGCCGGGATGAGCAGCGACCACACAGAGGCGGCCACCATTACACCCGAGGCAAAGCCCAGCAACGATTTTTGCAAACGAGGCGACATCTCGTCCTTCATCAGAAAGACGAATGCCGCCCCGAGCATGGTACCCAATAGGGGGATGAGTAGCCCGATGACTAACGCCATGTCAGAAGGTTACGGTCTCTACCAGTTCCATCAACTTTAAGAAATCGGACTTGGCATCTTTCAGATAGTACATCAATCCATTCTCGACGTTCTCACCAAGCCACTCCTTCAGCTAAGGCATCTTTTCT
>JAFUXE010000004.1 GCA_017477205.1 Alloprevotella sp. | reverse complement strand
CAGCTAATCCTACGCACCGCCATCCATTACCGATAAATCTTCACCCGTCTCATCATGCGATGAAATGGGACCGCCGGGTATTAACCTCCCTTTCAGGAGACTATCCCCGTGTATGGGCCAGGTTCGATACGCGTTACGCACCCGTGCGCCGGTCGCCATCAGAGATAGCAAGCTACCTCCATGCTGCCCCTCGACTTGCATGTGTTAAGCCTGTAGCTAGCGTTCATCCTGAGCCAGGATCAAACTCTCCATTGTATATTTTCTTTCTTTTTCTTGTCTGATACTGCCCAGGCCGCTCGAATCTATTGCCTGAAGAAGTTGCGCCGCCAACCTGAACATCCCTTCCGTACAGAAAGGACGGGTGGCGTTCCGGTCAGGTCCCGCCCTGCTGTCGCCAGCATGGCAAGCCTTCCCTTTGCTTCTTGCTGCTGTTATGGAATCATTTCATAGATCTCGTTTCTCACGCCAACACCGCTCTTCGCGGCGTTAGCGGGTGCAAAAGTACAACCTTTTCACAAATCTACAACTATAAATGAACCTTTTTTTGCGCAACACCCCCTTTTTTTCTCCTATACAATAAATATATATAGCGCGCGCGCGAGGCGAGGAAAGCTCTTTTGAGGGCTTTTGGAGAGGAAAAAGTGGGTTTTTGCGAAGCGAAAGACAGGGGAAATTCCGCAGGGCGAACAGGGCAAACGGAGAGGAAAACAGCTCCTCCAAGCGGAAAATGAGAGACGCGATATTTTGCCCTGTTGAAAGTTTGCCGTATTTTTGCCACACACAAATCGAATCGTAATGCCATGTACTTTGTAAGCATGAAAGGAATCCAAGGAAGATGGATGGCGAAAAAACTCCGATGGATTGGGGCTTTTTTGCTTCTTTTCCTCTTGTGTACAGCAAAGGCGCATGCCTCCACACCCCTGGACGAATATGCGGACACGGTGCTCTTCAACGGGAAGCCCCTGGTCTATGACAAAGCCGGAAGCCGCTATTTCCTCGTTGTTCCCGAGGATTTGCGAGGCGGCGGGGACTATTTTCCTCTCATAAGGCTCCAAGCAAAATCGGGATGCATATTCTATATTAACGGTAACGTCATACAGGACGGGAAATCCACCATGCTGCGTTCCGTTTCCGGCAACAAGACGTATCGGCTCCTCGTGTATCGCAACGGACGGCAAGTATATGCTTCCACCATACAGCCCACATTCCTTCCCATTGTAGAAATCACCACGGCCTCTCCCAATCTGGACAGGAATATCTACACGGACGGCACCTTCTGCATCCATGCCCTGGGAGCTGCGGATGCCGACAGCCTCTGCCTCGCCAAGTACCGTATTCGCGGGGCCACCTCCGCCAACTATCCGAAGAAAGGATACACGATGAAGTTCGTTGACAATGCTGGCGGCAAGCTGGACAGGCAACTCCTCGGGATGCGTGATGACAACACGTGGTTCCTTGACGCCATGACGATTGACAAGGCTTCCCTGCGCAACCGCCTGAGCATGGATTTGTGGAACGACTACGCGACGGCTCCCTATTACGGCGCACAAGAGAAGAAAGCGCGCCTGGGTGTGCGCGGACGCTTTGTGGAGATGATACTCAACGGCTCCTACAACGGCCTCTACTGCCTGACCGAAAAACTTGACCGCAAGCAGCTGAAACTAAAGAAGTACGTCGCCGCAACGGATTCCACGGCTGACGAGGTGCGCGGCGTGCTGTACAAGGCCACACAATGGCACTGGACGACGATGATGGGGCACAACATCGGTTCCACTACGCCGCTTAACACGTCGCCGCCTGCCTACGACAACACGAACAAGAAGGAAGAGTGGCTGGGTTCGTGGGAGGTGAAATATCCCGACTACGAAACCGAGCGCATTGACTGGAAACCCCTGTGGGAAGCCATCAACTTCTGTTCCACTGTCGATGACGATTTCTTTGACAGCAACGTGGAGGATATCTTTGACTTGCCCGTGCTTATAGACTACTGGCTCCTTCTGGAAGTGACCCTTGCCTGGGACAACGACGGGAAGAACATGTACTATTTCTCCTACGACATCTCCAAGCAAAAAGGGCGCCAGCGCCTGAGCATTGCCCCCTGGGACATGGATGCCACGTGGGGCCGCGCCTGGGACGGCAAGAACGACAAGCAGCAGAACGCCGAGATGGACTATCGCGCCACGCGCAAGGCCTCCAGCGGCGGCCTGACATACTATAACCGCCTTGAGGACAGCCAGACGCGGGACTGGGAAGGCATGATTCGCCAGCGCTACCTCGAGTTGCGCCACCGGGGCATTTTCTCCTCCGACAGCCTCCTCTCGCGTCTCTACGCCTACGCCAACCTCTTCCGGGACAGCGGTGCCGACAGCCGCGAAGAGGCTCGCTGGAGCAGCACGGGCTACCACACCGGCATTCAGGAGGACGTGGCCTATATCGCCCAGTGGATACCGCGCCGCATAGCCGCCCTGGACAAGCAGTACGGCTACGACCCCTCCGTCCTTGGCAGCGCCGACGTCAGCATCGCGGAAAGGATGCACGTAGAAGGTGGACGCGGACGCCTCGTTGTCCACAGTCCCTCGCCCTGCACGGTTTCGCTTTATAACGCAAACGGGCTTCTGCTTCGTACGCTACGCTTGCACGCAGGACTTACGACGGTGGACGGACTACAGGCGGGCGTTTATATCGTAGGCGGGCAGAAAGTTCTTGTGGAATAACGCGGTTGCCAAAAGTAAATTGCCACGACGACGACGCGTGAAAGGATGGACGGACAGGCTGGCGTGTCCTTTTTATTCCATAACCGCATAAAAATTGTTCAATATGTCGGTGTGCAGCGAAATATACCGCACACTTTGTCTAACTTTGCGGTGCAAACAGAAAAACAAGAGGAATAAATGAACAAAAAACAGACACCTCCATCTGGCATCCACGAATCCAACATCAACATCCTGCGCCAACGTGCCGAGGGCTTCGCCATCGACGACGAACTGCTGCTCGCAAGCTTTAACAGCAAAAGCCCGATTACCGAAACGCCCTGCCGCCTGAGCTACTTTCTCATCGCCCTGTGCCGTCAGGGGCGGGCCACACTCCAGCTCGATACGGAGGAGAGGCATCTCTACCCCGGCGACCTACTCACCTGCGGCTACAACAGAATCGTAGGGAAGCTGCAAATGGATGCAGACTTCGAGGCACAATGCTTCCTCGTGTCCCATCGTTTTTTCAGCGACATCCTCTCCGGACTCACGGATATTTCCCGGCTGTTTCTCTATACAAAGGACCACCCCGTCGTGGCACTCACGAGACAGGAAGTTTGGCTTTACTCCACCTACTGGGACATCATACGCAAGCGCACGGCCGACATTGCCAATCCCTATCGCACGCCCCTTGTACGCACGCTGGCTCTCGCCCTCATCTACGAGCTGGGGAGGACGCTCCTCCGTGCAGGAAACCCTGAGTCCGAGCCCGCGAAGCGTAGCGAATACATCTTCCGCAGCTTCATCCGCCTGCTTGAAGAGAACTTTCGGGAACAGCGCAGCGTGGACTTCTATGCCAAGGCACTCTGCATCTCGCCCAAGCACCTCGCCTTTGCCGTTCGCAGCGTCAGCCACCAGACGCCGCACAACTGGATTAACACCTACGTCGTGCGCGAGGCACGCCTCCTGCTGCGTACCACGTCAATGAGCGTCAAGGAGATTGCCCTCACCCTCAGCTTCCCCAGCCAATCCTTCTTCGGCACTTACTTCAAGACCCACACGGGCCTCTCCCCTTCTGCCTTCAGACAGAAAAAATAAATCCCAATCTGTGCCTATTCAGGATAAACACTGACACAAAAGATGCCGGCTCCGAAGCGTTCCTGCAAAAAGGAAGTGCCATCGAAGCCGGCTTTTCTATGCTTGTGCGACGAGTGCACAAGTTTTCCTGTTTTTATTAACGCGGCTTATCGCATCACGGGCTGGGCGCGACGAGCCTTCACGCTCAGGGCATCCTCACCGGAGAGGCTGGAATCCTTGCCGCAGCCTTCCACTTTGTGGATGCGGCTGGCGCTGATGCCTTGTCCGACGAGGTAGTCGCGGAGCGCCTCAGCGCGCTGCGTAGTGATGCGGGAGTTGATGTTGTCGCCGCCCGTGTGGTCAGCCCATCCGTAGATGTCAATCTCGATGTCGGAGTACTTGTTCATGAGTTCCACGATGGTGGAAAGTTCGCCTGCGTATTTCTCTGTGTCGATGACAGCCTTGCCGCGCTCGAAGCCCACGCTGGGCAGCGTGCCGACGGTGCGATAGACGATTTTCTCCACGGGCACTTCGACGCGCTCCACGCGCGTTACGGTTACCGTGTCGTGTACCACCTTCTCGATGACAACGGGTTCGCCGCCATTGGGCTTTGCAGGCATGAGGGGCACGGGAACGTAGGCGGGCGTAGCGGCATACATGAGGTTGTCGCGCTCGCACTTTCCGTTGAGCTTGAAGGCGATACCGGCCTGCACGTATGCCAGGACGTTCGTCTTCTTGCCGCCCGCAACGCCGTCGAACTTCTTGTTGAAGCCATAGACGCCGCCGCCCTTGAGCTGCAGGTCGATGACGCGGCTGAGGCGGAAGCGTGCCGTCAGCTCGCCGCCCACGCCGTTGTTGACCTGATAGAAGAGGTCGCGGCTGGTGTAGCGCTGGTCGTCGGCCTTCTTGTACACCTTCGGGCGGTAGTACTGGAGGTAGTAGGAGGGCGAGAACAGGAGGCTGAAATTGCGTACGTTGCCCTTATTGCCTCCGAATACGTTGCTGAGGTTGATGTCCATGCCGAAGCGGCCCTGGACGAGGTTCACCTTGGAGTAGAGCTCGCCGTAGGTGAGGAACTGCTCGCCCGTCAAGGGATTGGCGGCTACGTCGGAGCGGAAGCCGTTCGTGTTGAGGTAGTGGTCCTTGTTGCCGGTGAAGGCCCCGATGGTGTTGTGGCTATAGTATCCTTCGAGCGTGAAGCCGATGGTGGGGTTCAGCTGATAGGACACGAAGGCACTTCCGATGGGCGAGATGTAGGTTTTCTCGTCGCTGAAGGTCGTGAAGTCTCCGAAGAGTGCGGAGAGGCCGCCGTTCAGTCCGAGCGTCCAGCGGCTGTAGTTGTAGTAGTACTGACGGCGCGCCTCATTTTCTTCTTCGCGGGTCTGCGCCATAGCAGGTGCTGCCGTTCCGAAAAGCAACGCTGCCAGTATGTATTGTTTTGCTTTCATTTGTTTAATAGATGTTTATTATTAAAATCATATTCCATAGCACTGGCTCATAAGCCGGCGACAATTCGTTTTACCAGTCCCACCAGGGGTAGTTGCTCTGAAGGTCTTCTATCCAAGCGACCAAATCGTCTTTGCGCTCTTCGCATCCTGTAGCCCAAGCTTCGGCAACGGATAAGTACATATTGACATCGTCGCCAAGGTCTGCAGCTTCTACGGCATCAGACAGGGCATTCTCGCAGTCGTCCTTGCAACTCTCCAAGTCGCCGATGATGCCCAGAATTGTAGATTCGTAACCGTCTATGAGGTCACAGGCGTCCTCAATAGCGTCTATGTTCTGGCTCTCTGCAAGAACGTCGTCGAGTGCTGCAAATTCGGTGTCTAAGGATTCCAAGTCGCCGCTTACGTTCTCAAAATCACCTTGCAGGGTATTATACGTCTGTTCGTACTGGTCAAGGTCGTTCTGAAAATCCTGATACTGGTCTATCACCTTGCTCGAGTAGTTCACGAGGTCGGCATAAAAGCCATTGAGTATCTCCAGGTCAGACGTGGTCATCTCGGCATACTTTTCCGCCGTGAACTGATGGAGCAACGTGCCGAGGGCTTCCAGTTCCTGGTCCAAGCCGTACTGCTCCAATGCTGCCACCTTGCCCTCTATCTCGTTCAAGCGTGCTTGCTGGTTGACACTCGACAGAGCATCAAACTGCGCCCGCAGACCTTCAATCGTCTGTGAGAGATTACCAAGGGAAGTTTGCAGACCTTGCAACTTCTGGTTGTACGTCTGAAGTGCGGCGGCCAGCTCCTGATTGTGCGCGTCTTGCGCATCGAGCACGGCTTGCCGGGTTTGGTCGAGTTTCGTTTGCAGACGCTCCTTCACGCCTCCCGCGCCGTTCAGCTCGTCGTAGAGCGCGTCCAATTTTTGTTGGGCACGCTGTTCACTCTGGGCGAACCCTGTGTTCATTCGGGTGACGATGGCCTCCATTCGGGTGCTGATGTCGCTCTTCAGCTCGTTCATCTTCGCCGAAATCTCACCTTGCAGGGTGGCGTCTTCCGTTTCCAGCATGCTGTTGAGGCGTGTGCGTGCCTCGTTGATGCTTTGCGTCAGATAGGCTCGCAGGTCCTTGTCGGCCTGAACCAACGCGTCCATGTCGTCCTGCGCCGCCTTGATGTCGTCTTCGTAGTCGCGGGCACACGCCGAAAAGAGCGTGGCCACGAGGAGAAGCATCAGGGCTGCGATATTTCTTTTTCTTATATTCATAATCTAAATGTGGTATTGTGGTTTATGATTTCCAGTCTTCCCAGTTGCAGTCGTTCCAGGCATCTTCTGCGCGCTGGCAGGCATCTTCGCAAGTAGCCAAAGAATTGTTAATGCTGTCGCAAACATCCTGAAGGTCATCAGCGGCTTGCTGAGCCTCGTCGAGCAGGGACGTGTCGTAGTTGGTCAACGTTTCCATGTTGTCGCGGATGTTGTCAAGGTCGGCAAGCATATCCTCGGCTTTCCCAGGCTCGAACTGCTCCAGAAGCGCATTGAGCTCATTGGTGTTGGAAATGGCCGTCTCTATCTCGCCGATAGCGCCTTGCACATACTGCGCATAATTCTCGGCTTCGCTCACCCAACCGTCGTCGTAGCTGTACGTTTGTTCCAACTGCTTCATGGCTCCGACCAATTCGGAGTATGACGACTGCAATTCATGGAGTGCAGCGGTGTGCTCCTCGCTGGTTTTGGTGGAGGTTATTGCAGCCTGAATGCTTTGCTGCATTTGGGTTTGCAACTGTGAGACTTGCTGCATCAGCTGGTCGCGCTTTGCCTGGTTCTGCGTGATCAACGTCTCCAGGGCTGAAAGACGCTGCTGCATTTGCTGAAGCGTCTGGATGCGCTCGCGCATTTTACCGATAGCCTCGTCGTACTGAGCCTGGAAATTGTTGAGCAGGTCTATGCCTTCCTGCATCTTCCTGACGTTGTCGTTGTAGCCAGCATCTGCAAGGGAGATCATCTCAGTTTGGAGCGTAGCGCACGCCTGATTGAAGGTATTCTCCTTGCTCTGAAGCAATTGGCGCGACTGACGCTCCAGGTTGTCCACGTAGTCGTCTGCATCGCCAAGCTTTTGCGTGAGGTATTGGTCAACAAGACCTTCGCCCTCCGTGATGGCCTGAAGGAGGCTTTGCTCCTTGGCCGAGAGTTCGCCATGCACGCGGTCGGACATTTCTCCTATGAGATAGTCCAAGCTATGTGCGGCCTCGGTGATTTCGTCGTAGATTTTCAAATCTTCTTGGTGCAGTCGGATGCGTTGCTGTTCGGCATCGTTGAGGTCTGCATCGTAGTCGTAAGTGGTGCACGACACCGCCGACAGACACAAACCCACACATAGCATCGCTACACCCGGTATATGATGTAATTTCATACTTATAGGATTTTTAGCGTTCTTCAATTCGGGAAAGGAATATTATCAAAGGCTTCTTTAATCTCTTCGGCCAAGACTTCAGCATAGTCAGCCTGCCATTCGCAGTCGGCTGCCAACGTTATCAGCTCGTCACGCGTGCTCTCAAGGCTGTCCTTCAGATCCGAGAGACCGGCAGCGGCTGAGGCCATTTCGTTGTGCGCCTGCTCAAAGTCGTCCTTGATGGAATCATAAAGCCCTTCATACTGGCTCACATCCACAGCGTCGATACGATTGAGGATATCCTCCGCATCGCCGTACCTGTCGTAGGCATCGGACACGTCGCTCAACACGCTTGACAGCCCGTCGGCATCGTCAGCAATGTCTGAGAACCGCTGAACCAAGTCTTGGGCATCGTCATTCATGTCCTGCAACTTCTGCAAGGCGTTCTGCATTTCTGTGAACTTGCCCGACATCGTCGCCAACTTGTCTTTGTAGTCCTGGATTTCAGCTGCGGAAAGCGCCGTGAGGTCAGCGTCTTTTGCTTCTTCAAACTTGTCTTTGGCTTCCTGGATTTTGGTGGGAAGCTCGGCAAGCATGGCATCATAGCGCCCGGACTGTGCCTGCATACGTTGCTCCAAGTCCTGCAACTGGTCGGCTTGCGCGATGAGCGAGGCGTATTCGGTCTGGAGCGCATTGATTTGCGCCACGCCGCTCTGCACGCTCTGTTGCATGGCTTTCACATCATCGATGAACTTCTGGATTTCCTGAGCCCGTTCCGTGTTGTTTTGGGCAATCGCCGTCTTCAACTCTTGTTCCAGTTGTGTGCATTTGGTGTCAAACTGTGCAAAGAGGTTGTTGGCGGTTGTTTGGAAGCCACCGAACTTGGTGTCCATCAAAGCGGTAAACTGACCGTAGCGCGTGTTTATCTTTCCGCGCGTCTCGCCGCTCTTCGTCGTGAGGTCGTCAAGGACGTCCGCCGCGCCGTCTTCAATCAGGTTGTGGAGTTTCTGCTCCACGACCGCAATCTTGCCCGTAATCTCCGTGCGCAGGTTGTTGATTTCGATCTGCAGGTCAGCGCGTATGGCGGCATCCTCCGCATCCCGCTCAGCCAGGTCCTGGCTGTGTTGGGCGAAGAACTTGTCATAGTCTTCTGCGCATGACGTGAAACCGAAGGAGCAAACCGCTGCACACATGGTGATAAGGGCTACTTTCCTGAGTTTTTTTGCCATATTGTTTATTATTTGGTTAATGAACTGCGGGCAAAGGTAAAGATATTTTGCTAAAAATCACCCCCCCGTTGTTAATAAACGTTAATCAGCTTGTTTCCCTGCCAACTTATAGCGTCCGCGAAAAGACGGCGATGCGCGAAACCGGGGCAAAAAAGGCGTTAAACGCGCGGTCCAAGGGCAGCGCACCCATAAACCACCGCCGTGGGACGAAAAAACCACCGCGGTGAAATGAAGAAACCACGTACGTGGGATATAAAAACCACCGCCGTGGTTTATGAACGCAAAGGCACAGGCGAGGGGGAAACAGGGAGGGGATTTGCTCCTTCCGTCATTTTCCCGTATCTTTGCCCCCACAAACCAATTTCTCACAGAACCCATAGAGCAAGAACGACATGCGAAAAATCTCTCTCCTCCTTCTCCTGGTGGCCGCCACCGCAGCGGCGCAACAGGAAGTGAACCTCGGTGAGGCCATCGTCACGGGAACGCGCGAGCAAAGCGTGGATGCCGAAGACCTCACGCAGACCATTACCAGCGTCGATCGCGAGACGCTGACGGAAAACTACCGGGCCTCCCTGCTCCCGACGCTGACGGAACAGGTGCCGGGCCTTTTCTCCACCACGCGCGGCCTCCTGGGCTACGGCGTGAACACGGGTGCCGGCACGCTGAAGGTGCGCGGCGTGGGCGGCATGGCTTCGCTGCTCGTCCTCGTGGACGGACAGCCGCAGTATGCGGGCCTGATGGGCCATCCCATACCCGACCAGTACCAGACGCTCCTGGCAGAGCGCGTTGACGTGGTGCGCGGACCCGCCTCCATGCTCTATGGCTCCAACGCTATGGGAGGCGTAGTGAACATCGTCACGCGGCGACAGCACCACGAAGGATGGGAGAACAACGTGCAACTGCAAGGCGGCAGTTACGGAACGCTGGAAGCCGCCGCCACGAGCCGCTACCGCAAGGGGCGTTTCAGCGCAACGGGCGCCTACAACTTCGGACGCACGGACGGACACCGTGCAAACAGCGGCTTCGAACAGCACACGGGCTTCCTGAAGCTGGGATACGAACTTGCCAGGCACTGGAACCTTGAAGGCAAGGCCGACGTGACCTACTTCAAGGCCTCCAACCCGGGCACCACGGCCGCCCCGCTCCTGGACAACGACCAGGAAATCACGCGCGGCATGGCAGCGCTGGCGCTCCAGAACCACTACGCCAAGGCGGACGGCGCCCTGCGTGCCTACTACAACTGGGGCCATCACCACATCAACGACGGCTACAGCCCGGGCGGCACTCCGCGCGACGTGCGCTACATACACGACGACCTCGTGGCAGGCATCTCGCTGTACGAAACCGCCCGTTTCATCGAGGGAAACCACACCACGTTCGGCTTTGACTACAAGCACTTCGGAGGCGAAGCCTTCAACCGCAACGTGGCGACGCAGGAGCACATCCTGCTCACGGGCACGGACGGCACGGAGTTCACGCGCGACGAAGTGGCGGGCTACGTGGACGTGCGCCAGGACCTCCTGGCGTGGCTGAGCCTTGAGGCCGGCCTGCGCCTCGACCACCACAGCCGCGCAGGCAGCGAGCTGGTGCCGCAGGGAGGCCTCCTCTTCCGCCTGCCGCGCGAGGCTACGCTGCGCGCCACGGTGAGCAAGGGCTTCCGCAACCCCACCATCCGCGAGATGTACATGTTCCCGGCAAAGAACGACGAGCTGCAGCCCGAACGCCTCATGAACTACGAGCTGGCCTACCGCCTGCCGCTGCTGCGCGGAAAGCTGCACGTGGGCGCCAACGTCTTCTACCTGAAGGCCGAGAACCTCATCACGCAGATTCGCGTGGACGGACGTCCGCACAACGTGAACAGCGGGAGCCTGGAGAACAGCGGCTTCGAGCTGAATGCCGACTATAAGCCCTGCCACTGCCTGCGCCTCAACGCGAACTACGCCTTCCTCCACATGTCGAAGGCGCAGGAGGCTGCTCCGGAGCACAAACTCTACGTCGGCGGCTCCTATACACGCCAGAAATGGGCGGTTTCATCGGGGATTCAGTACGTCGCAGGCCTCCACACGGCACTGGGCAGCGAGGAGACGGAGAGCTTCCTGCTCTGGAACGCCACCGCAAGCTGCCGCCCCCTGTCATGGATGACGTGCTTCGTGCGCGGCGAAAACCTCCTGGCACAGCGCTACGAAGTCCTCAGCGGCTATCCGATGCCGCGAGCCACCGTGATGGCAGGCCTCAGCCTCACGTTCTGAACTACAACGGAAAACACCGAAACACACATATAATAAAAATGAAACGAATCGCTATTTTCATCATGTCACTTGCTATGACAACCGCTGCAACAGCACAAAGCCGCGTCTATTTCACCCGCGACATCTCACCGGAAGCCCTCGTGCGCATCTACAAGGCGCTTGGCGTGGAGGCCACGGGGCGCGTCGCCGTGAAAATCTCCACTGGCGAAGGCGGCAACAAGCACTACCTGAAGCCCGAACTCATCGGCCAGCTCGTGGACGAAGTGAACGGAACCATCGTGGAATGCTGCACGGCCTACGGCGGCACGCGCCAGGATCCGAAGCTCCACTGGGAAACCATCCGCGACCACGGCTTCTCGCAGCGCTTCGCCGTTGACCTCATGGACGAATTCGGGGAAATACGCATCCCTGTGAAGGACCGCAAGCACCTCGCCTACGACATCGTGGGCGAACACTTGGCAAACTACGACTTCATGATTAACCTGGCCCACTTCAAGGGGCACGCGATGGGCGGCTTCGGTGGCGTGCTGAAGAATGCCAGCATCGGTGTGGCCAGCACGGGCGGCAAGGCGTACATCCACTCCGCAGGATTCACGACGGACCCCGTGGAATGCTGGAGCCACACGGAGGACCAGGACGGATTCCTTGAATCCATGGCCGCCGCCGCACAGGCCGTACACAACTACTTCGGAAAGGGACGCATCCTCTACATTGACGTCATGAACAACCTCAGCGTGGATTGCGACTGCGACGGCAGTCCCGACGCGCCCCGCATGAAGGACGTCGGCATCCTTGCCAGCACGGATCCCGTGGCCCTGGACAAGGCTTGCACAGACCTCGTCTTCAACCACAAAGCCACAGAAGGGGACGACGAGAAGCCGCTCATCGAGCGCATCAACCGCCAGCACGGCCTCCATATCCTGGACTATGCCGCCAGCATTGGCCTGGGCTCCCTGAAATACGAGCTCATCAGCCTCGATAAATAAGGAGTAATTCCCCGAAACAGCCTACAACAAAGGCATGCACTTACCTCGTCGAAGGTATTTGCATGCCTTTGTTTCAGTTTTTCCGCCTACGCCTCGGAACGGTGGTGACGGCGGCGGTTGTGGCGTGCGTGGCGGCGGCGATCCTTCGTGTGGAGCTGCGTGTAGAGCCAGCGCGTGAAGGGATAGAAGAGGGCTGCGGAGGCAAAGCCGCCAAAGACGTCAATGAGGTAGTGCGCCTGAATATAGACGGTGGAGCAGCAGAGGAGCACAAAGAAGGGAATGAAGGCGAAGAAGATGCTGCGATTGTGGCGGTAGAGAAGCACCATGAGGATGGTGCTGATGCCGACGTGGCTGGAGGGGAAGGCCGCCGTGGGACGTTCGCCGCCGTTGTGGGCCATCTCCACGAGGCTCTTGAAGAAGCCGTCAGGGCCGACGGTGGGTCCCAGCTCGGCATGCGTCCGGAAATAGTCGCCCAGCATAGGATAGTGGCCGCTCAGAATCTCGCTTGTTCCCACAACCGGGAAATAGAACTGCGGGCCGGCAACGGGAAGGAAGAGGTAGATGGCGTAGTAGAGGAAGAAGGAGGCCATCACGATGAAGGCGGTCTTCTCGAAAAGACGGCGGCTGTGGAAGAGGGGCACAAAGAGCGTGACGAGAATCATGGGGAAGTAGGAGAAATAGCCCAGATAGAAAAGTTCGCTCCAGAACTTGCTGCTCAGTGCGCGCGAGAATTCTATGGCAGGCTGGCAGCCGAAGAGAGCCCTGTCGGCATCTGCGAAGAGATAGTCCATGTTGGGGAATAGCTGGCAGAACTCAAAGGTGTCCGGGTACCAATATGTCAGCAGCGTGATGGGGAAGAGGTTACGCAGGAAGCGCGTACCCTCCGAGGGCTTCCACTGGTGGAGGAAGTAGAAGGCTGCCATGCCCATGAGAATGAGTAGGCGTTCCACGAGAAGACGGGCAGGACTGGTCATGTCGCCCCAATGTATAAAGACAAAAAGGAGTGTGAAGAGCGTGTAGGCAATCGTTACCTTTTCTATGGCAAGGAGTTGCTTTTTGCCCTGTTCATCGGGCATCCAGGCTTCCGTGAGTTGTGTTTTCAGTTTCATCAGTATGTAATTAGGTTTTTGAGGTTCTCTTTCGACTACAGCCAGCCGTTGTCCTTGTACCAGCGGACGCTTTCCTCCACGCCGCGCGCAAGGGGGAACTGCGGGTCGTAGCCAAGCTCGCGGCGGGCGGGCTGGATGTCGCAACGCCAGTTGCGCTGGCGCAGGATATGGTATTTGTCCATGTTGAGCGTGGAGGTGCGGCCGAGCAGCTTCGCCACGTTACCGCTGACGAAGCACGCGGCGCGAAGCACCCAGAGGGGGGCTTTTATGTGGAGCACGCGGCGCACGCCCATCTCGCTTTGCAGAAGGTCGGAAAAGGCACGGCTGCTGTATTCCCCGCCGTCCGTGAGGAAATAGGCGCGTCCGCTCTCCCCGCGTTCCAGCGCAAGGAAAGCCGCCTCCACGAGGTCGCGCACGTAGATGAACGTGATAGTCTGCGGACGGAAGCCCACAGAGAAGTCCACGTGCTGGCGGATGCTTTTCGCCATGAGGAAGTAGTCCTTTTCGCGAGGGCCATAGACGCCAGTGGGGCGCAGCATGACGTAGTCGAGGCCGCTGACGGCGGCCAGCCTGCGCTCAGCCTCCAGTTTGCTGCGGCCGTATGCTGTATCGGGGACGGGCGTGTCACTCTCAAGGATGGGGAGGCCGTCCGCCTCGCGGGCAGGACCGAAGAGGCTGAGGCTGGAAAGGAAAACGAAGCGTCCCGTGAGGCACTGCGTTTCCACCAGAAGGCGCGCCAGGCGCTCCGTGCCGTCGGCATTGATGCGGAAGAAGTCTTCGGGATGGCGGCACTGCGTAGCTCCGGCCGCATGGATGACGTAGTCAAAGGCTCCGTGTTCCGCCCTGAAAGCCTCCAACGCGGCGCGCAGACGCTCGTCGCTGGAGAGGTCAAGGTCAAAGAAGCGGATGCGGGCATCCTGCAACCATTTCCGGCTACTGGACTTGCGCACGGCAGCCCACGTTTCAAAGCCCAGCCCCAGGGCTTTCTCCACCAGGAAACTGCCGATGAAACCGCTGGCTCCGGTGATGAGGATGCGGGCCCCTCCTACCCTCCTCGGGGAGGAACCGTTTGTGTTCTTTTCCGTCATAGATTCCATGAAGGTTTTACTTCTGCATTTCGTGCAACTTCCTGTAGTACCCGTCACGCTCCAGCAGTTCTTCGTGCGTACCGCGCTCCACGATGCGTCCGTCATGGATGACGCAGATTTCGTCCGCATTCTTGATGGTGGAGAGGCGGTGGGCAATGGCTACGGTCGTTCGCGTCTTCATCAGGCGCTCAAGGGCGTCCTGCACGAGGCGCTCGCTCTCCGTGTCGAGGGCGGAGGTGGCTTCGTCGAGGATGAGGATGGGAGGATTTTTCAGGATGGCGCGGGCAATGCTGACGCGCTGGCGCTGTCCGCCGCTGAGGCGGCTGCCACGGTCGCCAATGCCTGTGTCGTAGCCGTGCTCGGAAGCCGTGATGAAGTCGTGGGCATTGGCAATCTTTGCCGCCTCAACAATCTGTTCCTCCGTTGCGCTCTCCACGCCAAAGCTGATGTTGTTGCGGAAAGTATCGTTGAAAAGGATGGCTTCCTGGTTGACGTTGCCGATGAGCTGGCGCAGGCTGTGGAGGCCGAGGTCTCGGACGTTGATGCCGTCAATGAGGACTTCACCCTCCTGCACATCGTAGTAGCGCGGGATGAGGTCCACAAGCGTGCTCTTCCCCGAGCCGCTTTGTCCAACAAGGGCAATCGTCTTTCCCTTCGGGATGACGAGGTTGATGTCCCGCAGCACCCATTGCTCGCCATAGCGGAAAGAGACGTGGCGGAACTCTATTTCGTGTTCAAAACTTGCGATTTCAACGGGATTTTCTGCCTCTTTTATGTCTATCTCCGCCATCAGGATTTTATCCACGCGTTCCATGGAGGCAAGTCCCTTCGGAATGTTGTAGCTGGCCTTCGAGAATTCCTTCAGCGGATTGATGATGGAATAGAGAATCACCATGTAATAGACGAAGATGGGGCCGGAAAGGCTCTGGTTGTTCAGGACGAGGACGCCACCGAACCACATGACGATGACAATCATCACCGTGCCAAGGAACTCCGACATGGGGTGCGCCATCGACTGGCGGATGTTGACGCGCATGATGTCGTTGCGGTAGGCCGAATTGGTGCGGTCGAAACGTTCGTTCATCTTTTCCTCGGCACAGAAGGCCTTGATGATGCGCAGGCCGCCCAGCGTCTCCTCCACCTGGCTCATCGTGTCGCTCCAGAGCGCCTGCGCCTTGATGCTCTTCTGCTTGAGTTTCTTCCCCACAAGGCCCATGAACCATCCGAAAATAGGCACAAAAACAATCGTGAACAGCGTCAGCTGCCACGATACGACAAGGAGTGTTCCGAAATATACGAGGATGAGGATGGGATTCTTGAAAAGCATGTCCAGCGAGGACATGATGCTCGTCTCTATCTCCTGCACGTCGCCGCTCATGCGGGCGATGATGTCGCCCTTGCGCTCCTCGGAGAAGAAACCGAGCGAAAGGGACGTAATCTTTTGGTAGAGCTGGTTGCGAATGTCGCGCACGACACCCGTACGGATGGGGATGATGGTGGCGGAGGAAAGGAAGTAGGCACCCGTCTTCAAGGCCGTCATCACGGCCAGCACGAGGCCGATGACCAGCAGCGTCGTGGTGGCGCCCGTGGAGGCGATGAGCTGGTTGACACCGTAGTTCATGTTGTTCAGGAGCACGCCGTGGATGTTGCCCCAGTCCCACGCCATGAGGCTCGTCGCACTTTCCGCATCGCCTGTCTGGAACAGGATGTTCAGCATCGGAATGATGGTGGCGAAGGAGAAGATGTTCAGTATCGCTGAGAGGATATTGAACAGCACCGACAGCACCAGATACTTCTTATAAGGCGGCACAAAGCGCCGCAGCACTTGCAGGAACTCTTTCATTTTCTTCCGAAGTCAGCGGGGATTTCCCCCCATTTCTTTGTTTCCCATTTCAGGAGCTGGTTCTCCCATGTGTTGTCGCGGAGCCAGCGTTCGGCACGGCGTATGGTTTCAAACAGCTTTGCCGTTTTCTCGTTTTCCACGAGCTTCGTCTTGCACTTCTTTCCGCGCACCCAGAGCATCGCGTTGCGGCTGTCGCTGTAGATGGTGTCCGTGCGGCCTTCCGCCTTTTGCAATGCCAGCGCGTGGACGATGGCCAGGAACTCACCGATATTGTTCGTGCCGAAGACGGGACCGAAGTGGAACACCTCCGCACCCGTCCGCAGGTCCACGCCGCGATACTCCATCCTTCCGGGATTGCCGGAGCAGGCCGCGTCCACCGCCAGCGCCTCAGCCTTCACCTCGGGAGGAAGCGGCAGCACCGTGTCGTCCCGCCAGTCGGGAGGATTTTGCAGGGTTTCCGACGCTCTTTTCCCCGATGAAACCGCCGTTTTTCCAGTCTTTTCCCGCTCGGGCGCGCCTTCGAGGAAAGCACGTGCGGCCTCCTCCTTCGTCTTGAAGGATTTGTAGGCGGCACCCTCCTGCCCGTGCACCATCTGCCGGCACGTCTCCCAGGAGGTGTAGATGCCCGGCTCGCGGCCGCTCCAAACGACGTAGTATTTCATTTTCAAACGTTAACCAATAACCGTGCTGTGTCCGCAAATGGACAATTCTCAATGTTCAATGTTCAATGCTCAATGTTCAATGCCCAATGTTCAACCGCAGGTCAGCGATTCTCGCCGTGCACGTCGGCCCGCTGCGCGCAGTGCAGCGAAAGCCGGGGCACGATTAGCGAGATGAGCTAATGTTCAACCGCAGGTCAGCGATTCTCGCCGTGCACGTCGGCCCGCTGCGCGCAGTGCAGCGAAAGCCGGGGCACGATTAGCGAGATGAGCTAATGTTCAACGACCTTACATTCTCTCCGGCATTTCAATGCCGAGGAGGTTCATGCCGAGGCGCACCACCTTCGCCACATTGCGGGAAAGGACGAGGCGGAACGTGCGCTTTGCCGCATCCTCCTCGCGCAGGATGCTGAAGTCGTGGTAGAACTGGTTGTATTCCTTCGTGAGTTCGTAGCAGTAGTTGGCGATGCCGCTGGGACTGTAGTCCTTGCCGGCCTGCTGCGCCACGGCGGGGAACTCGGCAAGCTTCTGGACGAGGCTCTCTTCTTTTACGCTCAGCTCCGTGGCAGCTGAAAGGGAGAGTGCTTCTTCCTGGCTCTTTCTGAGGATGCTCCTTATGCGGGCGTACGTATATTGGATGAAGGGGCCGGTGTTCCCGTTGAAATCAATGCTTTCCTCGGGGTTGAACATCATGTTCTTGCGGGCGTCAACCTTCAGGAGGAAGTATTTCAGTGCGCCCATGCCCACGATGCGTGCCACCTCGCGGCGTTCCTCCTCGGTCATGTCCTCCGTCTTGCCGGCCTCGTCCATCGTCTGGCGCGCCTGCTCTATCATGCCCGCCATGAGGTCGTCGGCATCCACCACCGTGCCTTCGCGGCTCTTCATCTTGCCGTTCGGAAGTTCCACCATGCCGTAGCTGAAATGGACAAGGCCCTTGCCCCATTCGAAGCCGAGGCGGTCAAGCAGGATGCTGAGCACCTGGAAATGGTAGTTCTGCTCGTTGCCCACGACATAGACCATCTTGTCAATCGGGTAGTCGGCAAAGCGCTGCGCGGCGGTGCCGATGTCCTGCGTCATATATACGCTCGTGCCGTCCGAACGGATGAGGAGCTTCTGGTCAAGTCCCTCCTTGGTGAGGTCTGCCCAGACGGAGCCGTCCTCGTGGCGCTCGAAGAGCCCCTTTTCCAGGCCCTCCATCACCTTCTTCTTACCGTCCAGATAGGTCTGGCTCTCGTAGTATATCTTGTCGAAGCCCACACCGAGAGCCTTGTAGCTCTCGTCGAAGCCCGCATATACCCAGCCGTTCATCATCTCCCACAAAGCGCGCACTTCGGCATCGCCCTGTTCCCATTTGCGGAGCATCTCGCGTGCCTCCTGCATGAGGGGCGACTCCTTCTCCGCGCGTTCCTTTGCGGCATCTGCGTCCATGCCTTCCGCCTCGAAGCGTGCGGCGAGTTCCTTCACCTCGGCACGGTAGTGCTTGTCGAAGCATACGTAGTAGTCACCCACGAGGTGGTCGCCCTTCTTGCCCGTGCTCTCCGGCGTCTCGCCGTTGCCGAACTTCTGCCATGCCAGCATGGATTTGCAGATATGAATGCCGCGGTCGTTGACGATGTTCGTCTTCACCACGCGGTTGCCGCAGGCCTCCACGGTTTGTGCCAATGCCCAGCCCAGCAGGTTGTTGCGGACATGTCCCAGGTGCAGGGGCTTGTTCGTGTTGGGAGAGGAATACTCTATCATCACCAGCGGACTCTCCTCCGTGGGCTTCACGATGCCAAAGTCCTCGTCCGCATCGATGCCCCGCAGCGTCTCCACCCAGGTGGCAGCTGCCACCGTAAGGTTCAGGAAGCCTTTCACGGCGTTGTACTTCGTGACGAGGGAAGCGTGGCGGCAGGCAAGGTATTCGCCCACCTCCTGTGCCGTCTGTTCCGGCCCCTTGCGGCTGGCCCGCAGGAAGGGGAACACCACCAGCGTCAGGTGGCCCTCAAATTCCGGACGCGTCTTCTGTAACTGTATCTGGCCCTCGGCATTCTCCACGCCGTAGAGTTCTTTCAGTGCCGCAGAAATAGCACTTGTCAGTTGCTGTTCTATATTCATTGTCAGATGGTTTTTGTCCTTATGAAGGGAAAGTGCACGCAATATGCGCTGCAAACGTACAAATTATTTTCAGAAAAGATGCCGTCGTCACGCCTGTTCTGAAAAAAACCGGGCGAAAGCTTTGCCGGTTGGAGAATAAGACGTACTTTTGCAGCCGCTTAAAGAAACAGCCCTTCCCGGGCTGCAATCAAAAACCAACAAATCATCCAAACCAAATGTACTTAGATTCAGCTAAGAAGCAAGAGATCTTTGGAAAGTACGGAAAGTCTAATTCCGACACGGGTTCCGTTGAGAGCCAGGTGGCGTTGTTTTCCTACCGTATTTCCCACCTGACGGAACACATGAAGGCGAACCGTAAAGATCATACTACAGAACGCGCCCTCGTAAAACTTGTCGGCAAGCGCCGCGCCCTGATGAAATACGTCAAGGCAAAGGACATCGAGCGCTACCGCGCACTTGTCAAGGCTCTCGGCCTCCGCAAGTAATCCCTACCAAAGCAAAGAAGAAAGGCAGACGCACCCAGTTGTCTGCCTTTCTTTTTTTTTACCCAGGCCTGCCAGCATCGCCCCCGGTCTTTTTCGGTTGTTGCTATATATTTCTAACCACGAAGGACACGAAGGAGCACGAACTTCTGATGTACAGCGGTTTCTTGTTTCGTGTATCTTTGTGTCATTCGTGGTTGAAAATATATTTGTGTGGCCTTAGTTGCCCTTTACCACTTTCCTGCCGTCCCGGATGAACACGCCCTGCTGCGGCTCCTGTGTGAGCCTGCGGCCTTGGAGGTCGAAGATGCCATTGAACATTGAACATTGACCATTGACCATTGACGGCGAGCCGATGCCTGTGTCATCCATTTCCACGATATGGGCGAAGCGGCTCCATTCAGGCGTGGCCTCATACTGCGCCTTTGTACCCTTGGGGACACGGAGCGTCGCAGAAGGATAGACGTATTTGAAGGAACCCAGAATATCCACCATCATGTTTCCTATGTTCATCTGGACCAAAACATCATAATCATCGTCATAAGAAGTCCAGTTCTCAACCTCTATGTCCGTGATGCCATCATCTTCTATGGGCATGGTACTTCCATCGTCAGCCCACCCTGCCTTTCTGGTGTCCATCGGAACTTCCAGTCTCCACTTCCCAAAGACAGATTTGTGAATTCGTGGAGGAACCATCATATTGCAATATATCCGTTTTAAATTCAAACATTCTGAAAAGGCCATCGGCCGTATCACTTTCATGTTTTGTGGGAGAGATAATACCTCAAGGCTGCTGCACTTTTCAAAAAGTCTGTCTGAAATGCATTCCATCTTTTCAGGAAAAACAATCTCTCTGAGTTCGTGGCATTCTGAAAAGACACCTTCCTCTAAAGTGGCCGTATCGGGTATAACGACGCTTCTCAGGCCGGATTCACGAAAAGCCTCATAACCGATTACAGACAATGATGTGGGAAGCGATATCTCATGAAGATTCCGGCAGCCTTGGAAGGCACCTCCTTCAATGCTCTTCAAAGTGGTTGGCATGGCCACCGTCGTCAAATCCGAACAGCCTGCGAAGGCAGTGTACCCCACAGAGTAAACCCCCTCGGGGATGACCACAGAAGTAACCCCCTTCGCGCCGTAGAAAGCACTCATCCCTATACTCTTTACAGGAAGGCCATTAACCTCACTGGGAATAATTACTTCATACTCACCCTCACCTTCTACATTTGCGAGATATAATCCTTTCCCGTCGCGGAGTAACCCAAACCGCATTTTCACGCCGTCTGTGGTAATATATTCATACCCGGATTGAGACTGCGCCCATCCACTGGCAACGCATGTTGATAAGATGAGCGAACATACTAATATCCATTTTTTCATAGCAATCATTCTTTATTCTTTATGATGAACTCAGTTCCAATTTTTATTTCCGTTCCGGCATCCAATGTTACCTCGTTTCCGATAATCGTGATTATGCCTCCATCAAATATGACGTCGCCAGTTGGCTCCAGTGAAGTTACTTCATGACTTTTCTTCCATTGTTGATAAAGATGCCACGTTGTGGCTCCTGTGTGAGCCTGCGGCCCTGGAGGTCGTAAGCAGTTGACGAGTGACGAGTGACAAGTGACGAGTTGATGCCGTCTGGATTCTCTTCGCCCTCGCCCAGATACTGGCCGATGAAGAAGATAGTGCCCGTGGACTGCTCGCTGATGGTGTAGAGGAAGGGACGATCAGCGTGGAAATAATACGTCTTAGGTATTCCTGTATAGTCCATTTCTATTACGGTTACGGCGGCAGCTTCGGTTCCTTCCTCGTCCACCTTTATCTTTGCGGACTGTTTCATCATTCCGATATAGACGGATGCGTTGCAGAAATACGGGAACTCCGCTGTCTCCAAGAACGCTTGCTTTATGCCCAGAGACTGCATAATCCCGTTTAGTCCTGCATCTACCGTTGTCTCAAAGCGCGGCAGCATCAGATTTACCCGTTCTTTCATCATTTTCTTTTTCCAGTCTTGCCAGTTCTGTCCGCTGAATGCAGGGAGAATGTCTCCGAGAGTCTTGTCCTCACGAGGCAGATATACCGTCATGCTGTAGGCGCCGTTTCCATAGGGGAGCGCTATGTACTGACAGTTTTCGTCCTCTGCATAGTAGAAGTCGTCTTCTTGGATCATCATCGGGACCTTCCTGCCTGTATTTCCGAAATCCTGGTCTGACGTAAACTCCTTATGGAACTTATTTGTCCATGCCCCCTTGAAGTATGTGGCATTCAGCAGGTAGCTGACGGCATACGGATCAAAGCTTGTTTTGTCCAGCACCCGTGGTATCATGCCCATGGTGTGTTCGCTTGCCCACTGGTTGATGACGTCCATCGTCTGACCGTCACGGAAGTCGCGGGCTTCCGGTGTGGCATCGTAGTAGGACTGTACTTTCTCCACAAAGGGCTGCTGCAGGAAGAAGCCCATCCCCTCATTGACGAAGATGGTGTTGGCGATGAGCGCCTTCGTTTCCCAGTCGAGCTTGCTGCTCTCCGTGAGCATGCGGCGGCAGAAGTTGTTCACGGCATCAGCGTCGTCAAAACCCAGCGTCTGGTTTATCTCCTGTAGCGTCTGCCCGCTTGCCGCGTTGTTCAGCATCCCCAGGGCAAAGGTGATGCTCAGGGGAGAAAGCACGATGCTGCTGTCCTTCTGCTCGCGCATGGCACGCAGGAGGTTGAAGGCGAAGTCGTTGTTCGATGCGACCATTCTCTTCTCGTCCTCACTCAATGGGATGGATTTTGGCGCAAGCCTATATAGTATGTTATAGTAGTCACAACACCCGTACAGACTCATGATGCCACCCGTGGTGCCGAAATAATAAGGGAACATGATGCCGTATTTCAGCGATCCGATACCTTCAATCCATACGTCCCTTTCCGCTTCCGCCCAGTTGCCGGGACGGTCTTCCACCAGGTAGGACACATGCAGGCAGCGGCGGCTGCTCTTGTCGGATGAACTTGCGAGGACGGTATCCGATACGGCTGTAACCTCAATGTGTACGTTCTGCCCGTCGAACTTGATTGTTTCAAGGCCGATGCTGCTTCCCGCCGTCAGCGAGAAGTCCATGAAGAGGACGGGCTTCTGCTGCTCGTCGCCGTTCCAGAAATAAAGCTTCCCGTCCTTCTCCCCGACAATCATCCTGGGTACGACTTCCGGCTCTGTTGTTTCTCCTGTATCGCCATAGTTGTTCTTCTGCGACACATTCCAGAAGTTGATGCCGTTGACGACGGTGGATTTGCTGATGGTGTATTCCGTATAGGTGTGATGGACGTTTCCGCCTGCAACATTGCAATCCAACGTCCACGTCTTGCCCTCTTCAAGCACGGGGCGGTACTCCTGTGCCCATGCGCTTGTGCACACCGTGCAGAGCGCGAGCAATGCTGTAATGAGAATCTGTTTCATGGCTCTGTTTGTTTTTTGTGTGACAGTTTGCTATAAGTTTCCGGCTGCAAATATATGCATTATTCCCGGATGGAAAACGGGGGGGGTGATTTTAACATTTCGCCCTGCGGTTTCCCACTGCCCGTTCTTCTGTCCGTTTCTTCTGCCTGCGCCACAAAGGTACGGAAAAGTTCCTGTCCTCCAAGCCTGCGGGCATATATTTGCATGCTTTGTACCAATTATATATTGTTTTGTGCCTGTTATATATATTTATTGTGTCGTTTCGCGCGTCATTGCCCGGGTGTCCGTCCCGTCCTGTGGCCCTTTGACGGTGCAAAGGAGACGGTTTGTGTCGTTCCGGCCAAATAATTTGCTTCAGTTTATTTTTTGCGGGGGAATTTTTTATTTCAGTTTATTTTCGCCAACACGGCAAGTCGTTGATTTGTACGGAAATGAGCTGATATGAGGAAATATGCACTTTTTCCCTTTTTTCCTCGCTTTTGTTTATCTTCGCACCGCAAAAGACATTCATGCCGATGAAAGGAAAACACATTCTCCCTGTATGGGGACTCTGCGTCCTGCTGTCCCTTGCCGGCTGCCGCCCCCATGCGGAGCGCGCCCCGGAAGAGCTGCTTCGCATAGACACGCTGTGCGAGTATGATCCCGCCCGCGCCATGCT
>JAFUXE010000038.1 GCA_017477205.1 Alloprevotella sp. | reverse complement strand
TGGCCATGGTGCTGTCCGGGTCGATGAGTACCCACGTGGTGTCCAGCTCGGCGATGAGGGCACCGCGCGGACGGGCTACGGAGTCGGCTACATAGACGTCCAGCGGACACTCTACGGCCTTGAGGGGCAAGCCCGCCTCCGCCACCAGCCGACGGACGGAGGCGAAATACTGCTGCTGCATGAGGGGGACGTTGCGCAGGACGGAGCGTTGGTAGAAGTCGGGCATGTCAAGGTCCTCGGCCATGGTGCGGCAGACGAGCTCGTAGGTTGCGCGGTCCATGTCCTCGGCGTAGGGGTTGTGCAGGGAGTCGGCGCCCTCGTAGCGGAAGAGGCTGTCGTTGCGCTCCGTGAGCTTCTGCATCGTGACGCTGTCCGCCGTCTGTGTGCCTATCTGCCGGAGGTTATGCCCGAGGTCACGCTCGAAGACGAACTGCCGCACGCTGCCCGCCGCCTCGTCGAAGCCGGGGACGTGGTGGACGAAGTCGCCCGGGATGGTGTGCAGGCTGCCGAGGATGTACGACGGCTCAGCCAGTCCGCCGCCGCTGATGCGGAAGAAGATGCCGTCGGGGATTTGCGCGTGGGCGAAGAGGGGAAGGGAGAAGAGGGCGAGGAGCCTCACCCACCCCCGGCCCCTCCCTCGCCCTTTGGCGAGGGAGGGGAGTAGTATGTCTTTAAGGTTGAGTTTCATCGTATGTTTATTTTATACGTTGTTCTGATTGATGAGGTTTACTATGACCTTCACCATCGTGTCCTTCTCCTCGGTGCGGCTCTCCGCAATCATCAGGGTGAGGGCGACGAGGGTGGCATCGGCGATGCGCTTCGTGCCGTCGGCGCGGTAGAGGATGCCGTTGTTGCTCATGAACCAGAGGAAGAGCGTGGCGGCGATGCGCTTGTTGCCGTCACAGAACGAATGGTTCTTCGTGACGAGATAGAGGAGCATGGCGGCTTTTTCCTCCACGCTGGGGTAGAGCTCTTCGCCGCCGAAAGTCTGGTATATTTGGCCGATGCTGCTCTTGAAGGAGTCGTCTTTCTCGTTGCCGAAGAGGGCACTGCCGCCAAACTTCTCCCGCAGCGCATCGATTTCGCGCATGGCCTGTTCGTAGGTGGCGCGGAAACGCTGTTCCTTCGTCGTCTTGCTGATGTTGAGGCGTTCGTAGTCGTAGCTGTCAAGCGTATCGAGGGCGTAAGCATAGTCGGAGACGACGTTGAAGAGTGCCCGGCTCTCGTCGCCCGTGAGTGCCGTCCCAGCCTGCAGTGTTCGGCCGAGCACTCCGACAAGCTGCCGCAGTTCGCCGAGCTGCTCGCGGCGCAGACGATCGCTGACGGCATAGCCCTGGACGAGGTACTCGCGGAGGACGCAGTTGGCCCATTGGCGGAACTTAATGCCACGCTTGGTGTTCACCCTGTAACCTACGGAAATAATCATATCAAGGTTATAGTACGGTATTGTTCTTCGTACGGTTCGCTGTCCCTCTATTTGAACTTGTGCAATTTTTGCACAGGTTGCCTCGCGCTCCAACTCTTCGCTCTTGTATATGTTGTTTACGTGGCGGACGATGGATGTACGGTCTGTCTGAAACAGCTCCGCCATCTGTGCCTGCGTCAGCCACACGGTGTCGTTCTCCAGCCGCACGTCTATCTGCGTGCGCCCGTCCTCGGTCTGGTAGATTATGATTTGGTTCTCGTTCATCGTCGTGTTGTCTTGTTTGCGGTGCAAAGATAAGGCAATAGGAATGTAAAAGAAGGCATCGCGTTTCCATTTTGTCGGATGCGATGCCTGTTTGTCCCTCTCTCCAAGGAAACTGCTCGTGGAGAGCTCAGTTAGGCCATACTAATGGCTTGTCAACATGGAAGGTGAATACGGGCCGTCCGGCTTGGTATATAGGAATATCTACCTTTATGGTCGTGGCCTTCTTGCATCGCTCCATGAAGTCCTTTGCATTTCTGAGGAAGACGTGTTCGGTGCTGCCGTCGGCGGCATTGTTAAAGAGGTACTTTCTCGGCGCGGCATCGTCAAAGCGGGCAGTGATGTAGTTTGAGCCATTGACGTCTATTCCGACGATCTGTCCTTGGTCAATACCGATAAGCACATCGTATCCGTACTTCTTCATGTAGCGTACCGTAATGCTGGCGTAGGTGAGGCCTTGATACGGGAAGTCCTGTTCTACGTAGTTGTCGCTTCGGATGCTTGCCCAGATGTTCTTCGTATCCGTCATTTCGTCCATTTCCGTTTGTATCTCCCATGTGATGGAGTCTATCTGCGGTGTTTCGGCTTCGGCCTCTGCCTCGGGCAGATCTTCCTCCACGGGACGAAGGCTGTCCTTCGCAAGCTGTTCTTTTTTCGGCTCTGAGCTTGGGGCTTGTTGGCTTCCGTCGCTGAAGATGACAGCAATCACGCCCAAAAAGACAAAAGCACCTATTGCTGCGCACAGGCAAATCAGCCCCCACTTGAGGCATCCGTTTGTTCCTTTCTTTTGTTCCATAGTCGTTTGGCTTATTGTTGATATTACGTACTTCCGGCATGTGGGGAGAATCTGCGCCGATACTTTTGGACAAAAAGAAAGCGCAGCTCCGCCATTTCTCTGCCAGGCTTGGAACTGCCTCTAATCTATAATGGTGAAGGCTGCGCCCTATGCGGGTACAGCTGCATATATAGATTAGTTCGCTCGTTTTGTCTCTTTCGAGGTTCCAATTCAGCAGAGAATATGAGCGATATGTATTGTCTTGCGCACCTTTTCTTGTCGGAACGCGGTGCAAAGGTAAGCAATTATTCGCAGTGGCGCGCAATCCTGCGAAGGAATTCGGTGTTTACGTTCCTATACGGGACTTATTCCCCCATTGCCTCTTCCACCTGCCATTCCGAATGTCGGTCAGCAAATAGCCGACATGCCTGTCTACTCTTTCAAAAAGCTCTTGTGTCATAGTTCTTCAATTTGGGGTTTTGCGTTTCAATCATATACTCTCTAATGCCGGCAAGATGTTCTCATCGGCATTGCCAGCATCCTTTTGGAGGAACATACAATAGTATATGGGCAGATACGTCACGCCTTTCTTCTGGAACACATTGCGCTCGTTGGAAAAGACGATGGCGGTACTGATATTATAGTCTGGCGTTTCCAAAAACTTTGTCAACGCACTGTGCTCGGTATAATCCTTGCCCGATTTTATCTCAATCGGCAATACTTGCAGACGGTCGTAATCGTCTATGAGAAAATCCACTTCGCCTTTCTGCTTGTTGTCGTAGTAGTGGAGCGCAAAGCCGTGGGCACGAAGTTCCTGTGCCACGACGGATTCATATACGGTGCCGAGGTTGATGCTCCTAATGTCTTGCAACACGGCATTGACGTTTAGCCCGTATAGAATGTGCGTCAATAGTCCCACATCGTTAAGGTATAGCTTGACAAGACGCTTCTGCTCTGACTCAATCAAGGGGAAGTGCGGATTGCTGATGGCTGAAACGTCGATGGCCACACCTGAATTGGAGAGGTACTCAAATTCGTCAGCATAATCGGAGAAATGCTTGCCCGTCTTGTTCTCTATATTCTTGTACACGATGCGCTTTTTCTTGTTTTCAAGCACACTCGGTATCAGGTCGTATATGCGGCGTATCTTGAGCTTGTGCTCTTCGTCGTATTGTGAAGCGTCTATGCGGTAAAGCCCGTGTATGTCTTCATGGACGGTCCTGACGCGCAGCATGTTCCTGTCCTCAAGAAACTTGTTGACTGCCTCGGGCAGTCCTCCTACCAGCAAATAGTATTGGAAACGTTTCAGCATCAGTTCGTGCGTGTGTTCGTCCAAAGGCTTTCTTTCCTCGTAGTGTTCCTTGATGTCTGCTATCCATTCTTTGCCAATGCCTGTAGCCCATAAGAACTCTTCAAAATCCAAGGGGTACATTTGTCGTATCTCTATGCTGCCGAGCGGAACGGAAGGGGTTTGGGATAGTGCCACACCCAGTTGTGAGCCGCTGGCAATGAAGCGGTAGCGTCCCTCTTGATTGAGGAACTTGAGCATCGTCAGCAGGTGTGGGTAGGCTTGTATCTCGTCCAGAAATATCAGCGTATCGTTCCTGTCTCCCAGGGGGGCAGTGTAATAGTTGCTCAGGCGCACATACAAATCGTTTGTGTTCCGTACACTGTCGAACACCCGTTCGCCTTCTTTGTCTTCCAATAGATTGATCTCTACGAAATGAGCAAACATACGTGTCCCCACATATCGTATGAGGAACGACTTCCCTATCTGCCGTGCGCCATTGATGAGTAAAACCTTGTCTGGCTTGTTGAGAAGAAAATCTTCGATGTAGTGAGTGAATTTGCGTTCGAGCATAACATTCCTTTCTTAACTTGCTGCAAAAGTAACGTTTGCCTCTCATAACGCCAAGCGAACAAACCATTTATTCCGTTTTTTTGTCAACCGATAAACCACTTATTCCGTATTTTTAGCGATAAACGATACCACTTATTCCGTTTTTTTGTGCCACATAAGATACCTCAGTCTGCTTGTTGAACGAAAAGATTGCCATAGTATAAGCTCCCCGCAGCGTTCTTTCGCAGCGGGGAGCTTTCGTGTGTATGGCGCGGCTTTGGGCAGCTGTTGTTTGTGCCTCCTATTCCCCCATCGCCGCTTCCACCTGCCGGCGCACGGAGGCGGGGTCGTAGGGGCGGGGCTCCTGCTCGGGCGTGGTGGCGCGAGTGCCGTCGGGGCGGAAGAGGATGTAGGTGGGGTAGCTGTCCACTTGGAGGTACTTTTCGAGGGCGGCCTGCTGCTCGAGGGGCAGGTTGTAGTGGAGGCTGTGGGGCAGGACGAGGCCGTACTCGGCGATGCAGGAGCGCCAGGCGTCGTCCTTGCTGCGGTTGCAGAGATAGACGTAGCTGACGGGCAGGCCGGCGAGGGTGCTGTGGAGCGCCTGCGTGTGGTGCTTGAGGTCGGCGCGGCAAGGGGCGCACCACGTGCCCCATACATCGACGAAGACGACGCGGCCACGGAGCGGCTCGATAATCTTCTTCCATATCTCCGCACCGTCGGTCATGCCCGCAAAGGGCGCGCTGTCTTGCAGGCAATCGGCTTCGGTGGCCTCGGCGAGGCTGGCGGCGTAAGCGGCGAGTTCGTCGCTGCGGCGGAGTATCTGCTGCTTGTAATAGTCGCCCCGCAGGTGCGTGCGGACGAGGCGCTGCATGGCGGGCGAGAGGGGCGCGTGCGTCTGACTCATCAGGCCGTAGAGCATTGCACCGAGGGCGGGCTCGCGCAGGTCGGCGGGCAGCTGCGTCAGCGTGGCCATCTGCTTGAGGCGCGCCTCCATCATCAGCTCGTCAACGGCAGTGCCGCTGACGACGTCGGCCAGGACGGGGTCGCCAGCCTGTCGGAACAACTCATTCACCATCTGCATGGCGGGATGCGCCTGCAGGGCGGAGTCCGTGGCGGTGGGCAGGATGCGCTCGTAGTCGTCGAGCTGCGTGCGCAGTTCGTTGATCTTCTGCATCCGCTCGCGGGCTTCCGTGTCGGAGCGCGGGGCGTAACGTTCCTCGGCCAGGTCGAGGGCGGTGCGGATATAGGGAAGGTTGAGGCCGCGGCGATGGGGCGGGTCGAGCAGTCCGCTGATGTAGTTAGTGAGGATGTAGGCCAGTTCGTCGGTGAGCGTGTAGGGACGCGGCAGCTCGTCGAGGAGCGTGCGGAGATAGGCCCAGATCGTACCGTCGTCCTGCCGTACGTCGGGTGAGAGGAAACGACGTTGCACGAGGTAGGAGGCGGCCCAATCGCGGACGTCGCCGTGGCGCAGTGCACGGTAGCGTGGGGAGAGGTCGGGATGCTCGGCATAGAGCGCGGCCTCGATACTGTCGAGGCGGGCTATCTCAGTGCGTGCGGCGCTGAGGGCTTCGGCATCGGTCTTGGTGTCCATCAGCTGCGTGTCCCACACAAACCCAGGCAGCGGATGGGCGGCGAGTTCGGTGTTGAGTTGCGTGTCGTCGCCCGCGAAGGTGTATTGCCCCGTTGCGCCGTCGATGGTCACGTCGTAGGTGCGGCCGGGCTCCAGCACCACCTGCGCCGTGACGAGGCGGGCGGCGGTGGTGTTGGCAATGTCTGCGCGCACCTCGAAGTGCCCCGTGCTGTCGGGATGAAGGGGTACTATTGTGCCATTGTAGCTGTTAAGGGGTGAACTGTAGCTCAGGGCGAGGGCCGCTTCCATGTGCGAGGGCGGTATGCCCAGCGAGGAAATGCCCGTGATGCGGCCGCGGACGATGGCCGTGCCGCCCGTGTAGCCGTTGTCGGGGAAGACTTGGGCGGAGAGGGGTTGCGAGAAGAGGACGAACAGGAGAAGCCTCACCCACCCCCGACCCCTCCCTCTCCAAAGGGCGAGGGAGGGGAGTAGAGTGTTCTTGAGATTGTGTTTCATTCTGCTTAGTGAGTTTGATTTGGTCGTTTGCTGGGTTGGGATTAGATGTTATTGAATGTCTACTTGCGGGAAAGCTGCGAAGAGTTCGTAGGACCGTCCGCGAGGACGAAAGGATGCTTTCTATTAGCGTTGTCTGTGAACTCGTCATCTAATATATTCGTATTTACAGTTCACAACTGTATACCTTTTGCAGCGAATAAGCAAGGCGTTTTCAATGAAAACTATTGCATCGGTATCCTACTCCTCCCCAAACAGCGGGGCGAGGTATTCGTCGATTTTTGCGCCGTGCATGCCACGGGCGAGGACGGTGCCGTCGGGGGTGAAGAGGACAAGGTGGGGGATGCCGCCGAAGCCGTAGAGGTCGTAGGGCGTGTGACCGGCGGCGATGAGCTGGGGATAGGGTATCTGCATCTGTGCGATGGCGGCGAGAGTGGCTTCGGGCTCGTCGTCCACGGCCACGCCGAGTATCGTGAGACCGCGCTCTCGGTAGCGTTCGTAGGCGGCGATGAGGTTGGGGATTTCGCGTCGGCAGGGGCCGCACCACGATGCCCAGAAGTCCACGAGGACGTACTGCCCCCGCCCAACGAAGTCGGAGAGGCGGGCAGGTGTTCCGCCGGGCAGTTCCCCGCCAAAGTCTCGGAAGGACTGCCCCACGCGCAGGTAGTTCTCGCGCTGTGCGTCGAGGGAATCGGGCGAGAGGCCGCTGTCTTCAAGGTCTTTCTCCGTGATGCGGCAGGGTATGAATATCTTCTGCAGCCCCTGCGGCGCGGTGAGGTTGACTTCCATCACGGCCGCAGTGGTGACGGTGTGTATTTCCACCTCGCCGCGGATGAAGACGCTGCCCTCCGCCGTTGCGATGCCCATCCGTTGCCGCGTGCCGAGGATGCTGTCCACAACGAACGCGCTGTCGGCCCGAAGGGCATCGGGCAGGGTGAGCTCCATATCGAAAGTGATAACGCTTTGGGCGGAGAGTGGTTGCGACAAAGTCGCAACAAACAGGACGAGGAGAAGCCTCACTCCCAGCGGCCTCACCCCCGACCCCTCTCCGACGGGAGAGGGGAGTAGAATGTTTTTGAGGTGGAGGTTAAAGCGGGAAATGGTCATGCTGCTGAGGGGGGGGGTAATTGGTGTGCTTGAGGTTGAGTTTCATTGTTTGTGTGCGATGCTAAATATAATAGATGTGCAGGCTATTCCCTGCCCAGTGCGCGGAGGACGGCCTGGCGGACGAGGGCTGGCTGCGAGGGGCGGGGCGCACCGCTGCGGGCGATGGTGCCGTCGGGAGCCACGAGTATGTAGGTGGGATAGCCGTGTACGTTCAGGTGGTTCTCTACGGCTTGCTGCTGGCTGCCGGGCAGGCGGAGGTTCACACAGTCGGCGTGGTTGAGGCCGTAGTGCGCGGCGGACTTTCGCCAAAGTTCTTCGGGGGAGTTGTTGGCGAGGTATATGTAGGTTACGGGCAGGTCGGCCAGTGCTTCGTGGAGTGCGGGAAGGTGTTCCATTTCCTCACGGCAGGGGCCGCACCACGTGCCCCACACGTCGATATAGACCACACGTCCCCGATAGGGCTGCACCAGCTTGCGGAAGATTTCCTGCCCGTCCGTGAGGCTGTCCAGGGGCGCCTCGGCTATGGCCGTGATTTCCTCTTCCGTGGGGGCAGCGAACTGCTCCGTCTTGTGCTCCAGATAGCCCATCAGTCTCTCGAAGGAATGCGCATTCAGCGCCCTGCGCAGAAAGGCTTTGCGCAGGGCGGTCATCATTCCGTCGCCGCATTTGTCCAGATAGTAGAAGGTCTTCATCAGTTCCCGCACTTCGTCGGAAACGTCCAGCGAGTCTATCAGCGTGATGGGGTACACACGCGTGAGTATCTCCAGCCCGATGTCGCCCTCGTCGTCAACTTCAACGCCGGCGAAGCCTTTCTGCTTCATCATCTCCAGGTTGATGACGTCGCGAAAGTAGGTGGTGGCATCGGCCGGTATCATCCCCTGCGGGTGGAGCAGTTCGCGGGTCTCTGCTTCGCTCAGCAGGTCGCACATCTCGCCGGGGAGAGTGGTGAGCCCTTGCGAGAGGATGTCCTCTATTTGCTCCGTGAAGTGGCCAAACACGTTTTGCGTCATATCCATGCCGAAGCCATACTCTGCCAAGGCATAGAGCATCTCTATGTAGCCGCGCGGGAGGTCGGGATGCGCCGTGCGGAGCGTGTCTATGCGGTGCAGGTTTCGCTCGTGGATGCTGCGGATTGTTTGCGCCACCCTCTGCATCGGCATGTCGAACATGTGTCCGTGGAAGTTCTCCATCTTCACGGGACAGGCAATCTGTGCGTTATGCACCTCGGCGTTCTCGCCCGTGAAGACGCAGCGGTCGCCCACGTCGTCGAGCAGGATGTCGGCTTCAGTCCCGGGGCGGCAGTAGAGGTTGAGCACTCCCCACACCACGCCCTGTATCTTGTTGTCGTCCCACAGCTGGATGTGAAGCGGGCGGTAGGCGGGAATCTTCACGCTCCAACGTCCTTCGCCGTCGGTCGCAGGATGGAGGGCATAGGTGTCGAAGGTCATGAAATCGGGATAGACCACCGTGGCCGTTTCGCCCCGTGCCTTGCTGGAGAGCTGGAAGTTGATGGTTATCGTGTCGGGCTTCACCTGCGCCTGCGCCGTGAGGGTGAGGAGGGCGAAAAGAAGCCAAAGAAGCCTTACCCCCAGCCCCTCGACCCCCAAGGGGCCGAGATAAAATCTTTTCTCCCGCCGCAAAGCGGGGGGAGAGGGGAGTGAAATGTCTTTGAGGTGGAGGTTAAAGCGGGAAATTGTCATGCTGCAGAAGGGGGGGGTAATTGATGTCTTGAGGTTGCGTTTCATTGTTCGTGTGTTGTTTGTGTCTGTTGTGATTGCTTTGTCATTCAAATTCTATCATATCTGCCAGTTGGAGGAAGTATTCGTTCGACCAGATGTCAAGCTCGCTGGGGGCGGCACGAAGGAATCGCAGCACGTCCTCCTTAACGGAACTGATGTCGGTAGTTGCCAAGCGCTTCTTCAGTTTATCCATGAACTCCTGCCTTGTCAGCATAACGCCGTTAAATGCCATAATGCGTGTCTGAAGATGCTTGTAATTCAGGGGAATCCGATTGCGCACATACCACTCAAAGTCGTACCAGTCGCGCCCCTTCACCCGCAATTTCCAGTTGCGGAAAACCAGGGCGTGCATCTTTCCGGCAAAGAGATAGGGAAGGGAGACACAGCGCACCATAAAGGAATAGGGTCTGAGTAGCATTTTCTGCTCACAGTTGAAGCCCAAAGGGGGACAAGTGTCCAGCTCTATCTTCACTTTGACGTTCTTTTCCGTCTGAAAGGCGATGTCGTAGGCGTCCATGTTTTCCTTAAGGAAAGCGGATTCTACCTTTCCAAAAGTCTTTTTGTCTTTCTTCTTGATGACGACCTCCTTGCCTGTGAGTTTGAATGCTTCGGAGATGTAAGGGAAGTAGGTCTCAAGGTGTATGTTCGCATTCTTCTCGGTCAGCGTGAAGTCCATATCCTCTGAAAAGCGATGCAAGCCGTGGAAGATTCTCAGGCATGTACCGCCATAGAACGCTGCGTGCTCGAAGAAGCCGCCACGCCCGAGGCCTGCCAGCGTGATTTGCTGCATCACCTCGTGCTTTGCGTTTATCTTCTCGTTGGGTGTGGTGGGAGACAAAGCCGCCACCATTTCGTCAAATATCGTCATAATCTCATCGCGGCTCTATTGGGAACGAGCCATAATCTTTAATAGGTTAGCCAATACGTTTTTCTTATTACCCACGTTCATACAAGCCCGTATGATGTTACTGTCCATATTCCGTATGTCATCAATGTCTATGCGCATATCTTCCTCAAAGAACGCCTCGAGGCTTGCTAAAGACTGGGGCGGCACATATCGTTCCTGCATCAGCATGTCGCAAAGTGCTTTCTCTGGTGTGGCTATCATGTAGGAAATGCCTTCTGAAAGCTCGCTTCTGATGCCTATCGGGAAATAGGCCGATGAGACACCTCGGTAGGAAAACTTCCCCAGTGCATTCTCAAACCTGCGGCTGTGCAGGGTCGTTACCGACGTGATTTCATATACTCTTTCTGGTATCAACCCATAGTGGCGCAGCGCATAATGCGCAGAGATATATGAAGGGGCATACAGATGATTGGCGACCAACTCAATCGAAAGCATTTTGCCACTAATCTCGGGGGATACGACAAACAGCCCGCGCTTCAACTTAACGAGCATTCCAGTCCGCAACAGTGCCTGGACTTTCTTGTCGGGTGAACGATATTCGTGAAAAATACTTTTGAGTAGTCCTCCGCTGACGGGAACATTTCCTATTTGCTTCAGTGCGTTGAGTTCTTCTATAGGTGTCATACTGCCTATTTTGGGTGCAAAACTAAGAAATCTCGTACAGAAATGGAAGTTTTTCTTCTTTTATTGTACGAAGAAATATAGTTTGCGGCGGACGCAGGCCTATTCCTCGGCTGCCTCGCCCATCAGCTCCGCGAGCTTGGCGTCGAGCTGCTGGGGCGTGTAGAGGTCTTTGTCGAGGGCGAGCAGGGTGCCGTCGGGGGCGATGAGGACAAGGGCGGGAATGGTGACGATGCCGTAGAGGTCGGCGGCGTCCTGCCCGTCGGTGCCGGTGCTGCTGGGGCTGTGGAGCTGCGGCCAGGGATTGCGGTGCTGGCGGAGGGCGTCGAGCCATGCCTGGCGGTCCTTGTCGAGGCTGACGCCGAGGATGCGCAGGCCGCGGTCCTTGTATTGCCCGTGGAGCTGGCGCATGTGGGGGAAGCTGGCGATGCAGGGGCCGCACCACGAGGCCCAGAAGTCCAGCAGGACGTAGTGGGTGCCATCGACGTAGTCCGCGAGGCGGTGCGACTGGCCGAGGCTGTCGGTGGCCGTGAAGTCGCGGTAGGGCACACCCGTCATCGTACGCTGCATCTCTTCGCCCCGGAAGCGCTGCCACGGGCGTTCCATCGCGGGGTGATGGGCGTAGGGAGCGTCCTCGCGCATGAACTCCTGCTTCTCCGAGGGGCTGAGCGCGCCGTAGTGGACGTGGAGGTAGTAGGCGGGGATGACGTTGTCGAGGTTGCGGCGGATGTTCTGCCGCCCCGTGGCCTCCATGTCGGCCATCGCGCTGGCGTAGTGCTCCAGGTCGGCCGTGTCCTGCGGCGTGGTGGGGGCAAGGTCTCCGCCGTACATCATTTGGATGGCCTCCTGCCTGTCCTCGTCGAGGCTGTCCCACCAGGGCGTTATGGCGCGTTCGATGGCGCGCTGCCGCAGTTGGCACTCAATGAAGCGTCGCTGCAGTGCGCTGCCCGTCATCTCGCCCGTGGCGAGGTTGATGTCCGTGGGCACGTCATCGACGATGAACTGGAGGTCGTTGCCGTCGAAGTCGCCTATTTGCAGGAACGTGTTTCGCGGCAGGCGACCCTCAAGGCGGAAGCGGCCGTCCTTGACGGGCAGGCGCGGCACGAGGCACTGCCTGTAGGGCGCCACGAGGAACCACGCCACGCTGTCGGTCGCGGCGGGCGTGGTGCCGGTGATGACGAAGTCGATGCTGTCCTCCACGACGGGCGTGAAGGGCTGGGCGGAGAGGGGTTGCGACAGAGTCGCAACAAGCAGGACGAGGAGGTGCCTCACCCACCCCCGGCCCCTTCCTCTCCGAGAGGCGAGGGAGGGGGAGTAGAGTAGAATGTTCTTTAGGTTGAGTTTCATTGCGGTGTTTGTGCTAATTGTTGCAAAATTATATATAAAAGTGCTGACGGCCAAGGGCGCGGAGACATATTCATGGTGCGGCGAAGTCGAAGCGGAAGGTGCGGCGGAGTTCGTCGGGCGTGAGGCGGCCGGTGACGAACGAGACGAACAATGAGGGCGCGTCCCATTCGGAGGCGGCGTAGTCCTCCACGATGATGGCATCGGAGAGGAAATCGCCGGAGGTGCGCAGCCATACCTTGAAGTGCGGCAGGAGGATGCGTATAACGTCCTCATCGCCCCGTATGTCAAGGACTTTCTTCGGGTCGGCGCTCTGGAAGTCGCCTTTGCGGACGAGGGCATCGAGGTCCTTGTGGGCTTCGTCGAGGACGGCGCGGGGCGTTTCTTCCTGGAAGTAGAAGGAGAAGGTCTCGAAGCTGCCGGCTTCGGAGCGGTTGATCTTTACGCCCTCTGCGGCGGCGTACTTCTTGAAAAAGGCGGCGAGGGACTGGGCGGAGAGGGGTTGCGAAAAGAGGGCGAACAAAAGGCAAAAAAGCCTCACCCCCAGCCCCTCTCCGACGGGAGAGGGGAGTAGAATGTTTTTGTTCATTATTAAAGTTTGTCGATACTGATATACTTTTTGATTTCTTCTTTCCGGTAGAAGCCGCCAAGATGGATGACAGCGTACCTGCATCCGTCAAATTCAACGACCGTATCCTTATAGCCCGTTTCATCTTCCCAAAGTCGGACTGTAAAGGCTTGGTTCAAGGCTATCTTCATAAAGAGGCTACCTTTAATACCGAGGGTTTTGCTCGGGTTCAATTTTTTGAAGTGCTTAATCCGCCCGTACTCTTCAATGAAACTGGCCAGAGCGAGCGAATCCTCAAATTCAAAGGTCTCTGCAACTTTCATCGTTTGGGCATCAGGAACGGAATCCAGCAGGTTCGTAACTTTTATTGCAGGATTGCCCCTGTATTTCTGAAACAGATGTTCTAAATCTTGATTCTGCGCCTGCCCCGCCATCACGCAAAGGGCGAGCAGGGCGGCGAGTAAGATGTTTTTGAGGTTGTGTTTCATTGTTTATTCGTTTTTATTTATCGATAGTATGCAGGCAGACAGTTGTCGAGGTTTTGGCTATAACAATGAAAAGGAAGTGAGTCTATTAGCGACCAAACATTTCATAAAAAGTACTATTTAAGAAGTTCGTCAAGTTTTGCTGCGGTGGGTGGAACATTCTTTTCTACAATATTACCGCTCCTGTCTATAAGGAGTGTAAAAGGAATGGCATTGAACTGGAACTTGCTGGTTAGGAGATTCCATTCGTCGGAAGAGAGGAAGATGTGTTCGCCCTGGATGTCGTTGTCGGTGAGGAACTTCTCACTCGGTTCTCGAGGCGAGTCCTTTTCGTTGCAGATATAGAGGAAACGGACGGGTGCGTCTTTATACTGTTCAACGAGTGTGCGCTGGTCGAGCATCCCCCTGCGGCAAGGTCCACATCCGATGCCCCAGAAGTCCATGTAGATGACGTTGCCGGCATACTTTTCCTTCAGTGATTGGAAGAGCGAATCTCCCGGTGTGGAATTCGAAGCATCCATGCGAGCATTTCCTTCGCGCTCAATGACAAAACGGCGGTAAACGTCCACGGCATGGTGGCAGATAGAAGGGGCGGTAAACTGCGGGATGGCACCTGCCAGTTCTTCTGCCTTGCGAGTGAGGAACCAGTCGTCAGAGCCCTCGAAGTCGAAGTCAAGAACACGGTGAAGCAAGCAAAGCTGCATCATAAACCCAGTATTGCTAAGTCCGAAACGCGAGCGGATGCTGTCGCTGCACATAACATAATAGTCTGCCACAGAAACCAAGTGCCCTTTATCAAACGCAAGAATTTCGCGGTGAAGCGCAGGGTCGTAGTTGTGTGGTAGGATAAAGTTCTGCTTGTAATTGCCCAACTCGTCGGAGTCAGTCGTTTTGCTCCATCTTTGCATGTCGTTTGCCAGAAACAAGTAGGCGTTGAGCACAATGAATTCCATATTGTTGATGACACCACCACCGTCTGCAGCAAAAACCATCAATGGGTTGTCCATCAGATAGGATTGTCTTACCGAGAGGAAATCGAAGAAGGAAGCGGCGGAAATCGTCAAGGCAGGATTAGCCTTGCCGTCCTCACTCCTTGTTCTCCACCACCATTGATGCATTGCCACAAGCATTTGCTCCAGCGGCATAGCCAGCAGACTGGTCTTCAACACGTCTTTTGCGTGGTGTGAGCAGCCGTTTAGCAAGGTGATGGTATCAGAATCGATGGCACTCGCTATTTGGTCGAGTTCTTTTACCTTCCGATTCTTCCACTCCAACATGAACTTGCGATCTAATCCCTCCCATGGAGTCCGTGTCTCTTTTGAGGAAAACTGACTCTCCAACCTTGGCCAGACACTATTCACTTCGCCAGTAACACCACTGCCCGAGAGCTTTGCCTCGTTCACTGAGCCGTCAACCTGTATCTCCAGTGTGTCACCCACAGCAATAAATGCAGGTGGAATCTCAACACCATCAAAATAGACCCACCCAGAATGGGGCAGGCTAATCAGTTCAAGAAAAGAACCATCCGATTCGATATGAATCGTCCTGACAAAGTCCTGATTGGAGAACAGGTCTGTTCCTGTCACATTAAAAGTAGAGAATTTGTGTTCCGTCCTATTGGTGAAACGCCCCATGACAACCGCATTACCTGCATGGAAATGGTATTCATCTATAGTTCCCGATGGGTAGCCTTTGAGCGTGGTAATTACTTTCGACTTCACCTGCGCCTGCGCCGTGAGGGTGAAGAGGGCGAGAAGAAGCCAAATAAGCCTCACCCCCAGCCCCTCTCCGACGGGAGAGGGGAGTGAAATGTTTTTGAGGTTATGTTTCATTGTGCTTAGTGAGTTTGATTTAGCTGTTTACTGGGCTGGGATAAGGTGTTATTGTATGTCTACTTGAGGGAAAGCGGCGAAGAGTTCAAGGGCTGTGGCGGTCTCTTCGATGAGGCGCGTGCGGACGAAAGTCTTGGTTTTCGCGTCAATGACTTCGCCGAGCCCTTGCATCAGCAATCGGGGGCTGGACTCACGAACGAGGGTGGCGCAATGACGCGCATGCTCTGCGGCAGACAGTCCGGTGCGCTGACGGATGATGGCTTCGTTGACGGGCGTTTGTCGTTGGAGGAAGAACCAGCAGTCGAACACGTCGCGCGGCGAGAGCCGTTCGCCCATCGCACAGAGTTTGTGCGCAAACATACAAGGGGGCGTCATTACGCGGATGTCGGTGCCAGCGAGCGAGAGCGTCTCGTACTTGTCGGGGAACTGGCGGTTGGAAATTTCCACTTTGAGCATCCGCTCGCCACGGCCATAGTTGAGCACAAGCAACGAGCCGTAGTGTTTCACGGCCTCATCGTCAATCGTGCCGAAACGCTGGAGCGTGGTGCGCACTTTCTTGAATACGGTCTGCTCCTTGGCGAGGTCGAGAAGGTTGAAGTCGAGGTCGGTGGAGAAGCGGGGCAGGCCGTGGAAGTACATCAGTGCCGTGCCGCCCTTGAATCCGAGCAGCGTGCGCAGTTCGGCATCGCGAAAGAAACGCGTGAGGAGTTGCGCCATGTAGTATTTGTGCTTGTCCTGGTTCATCGTTGTGAGAGGATTTTGTCCACGCGCTCCGCAAGGCGAGCCGAGCCGTAGCGAGGCAGCAGGGCGGTGATGCGCTTGCGGTTGAGAGGGCGCAAGTTGTCGAAGTAGCAGTTCCCTGCGCTGAGATATACCATGTCGAGGAAGGCGCGCTCGGGCGTGGCGATGGCTATGTTGTCCTCCATGCGGATGCCGTCCATCCCCGCCCAAATAGACCCTGCTATTTTTCGGAAGGTATAGTCGCGACCGTCCACTTCCACCATTCGCGAAAGATAGCTGACGCACGTTACTGCCTCGTTGTATTGGAATACGATGCCTGCTTGCTGTAGGACATATTCAAGGGAGATGTACGACGGGCGGAACAGTGCGCAGGCCATTTCGCGTTCGTCGTAGCCCGCCTTGGCGTAGATGCCACGACGGGGATTGCCAAGACGCCCTTGACTGACGTAGTAGTGCAGAGATTTAGCCAGCCGTGCACTATCCTCCGCGCCCGTCAGCAAGGCCAGCGACTGCGTGGTGAACACCGTCCGCGAGGACGAAAGGATGCGTTCTATTAGTGTCGTTCGTGAACTCATCATCTAATATATTCGTATTTACAGTTCACAAAAGTATACCTTTTGCAGCGAATAAGCAAGGCATCTTCAATGAAAACTATTGCATCGGTATCCTACTCCTCCCCAAACAGCGGGGCGAGGCTATTGGTTGCAGGGCGGCGAGTAAGATGCTTTTGAGGTTGCGTTTCATTGTTTGTGCGTTTTGCTAAATATAATAAATGTGTAGGCTACTCCCTGCCCAGTGCGCGGAGGACGGCTTCGCGGACGAAGTCGGGATGGTGGGGCGCGTCGGAGAAGCCGGGGACGATGTGACCCGTGGCGTCGGCGAGGCGGTGGGTGGGGAAGGAGCCGACGGAGAGGTGGCGTTCGAGGGCGGACTGCTGCTCGGCGGGCAGGTTGTAGTGGACGGCTTCGGGGAAGTTCATGCCGAGGCGCTCGCGCGTGGTCTGCCAGGCCTCGTCGCTGCTGCGGTTGCAGAGGAAGAGATAGACGACGGGGAGGTCGCTCATCTCCTGGCGCAGGCCGGGGAGGTCGTCGGCTATCTCGCTGCGGCAGGGTCTGCACCACGTGCCCCAGAAGTCAATATAGACGGCGCGGCCTCGGAACGGGGCGAGGATGGCGGCAAGGAGTTCTTGCGGGTCGGTGATGCCAAGGAGCGAGTCGGCTGGCACGGCGAGCTGCGAGGCGGGCTGTGCGTCGGCGGAGGCAGCGAGGCTCACGGTCTGCGTCAACAGCGCCGCGCACTGCTGGTAGGCGATGAGGCTGTCGTTGAAGGCTTCAATGCCGTGCAGCAGCAGGGGGGTATGGATGCGTTCGCGCACTGCCTGCATCGTGCGGGGACCGAACGCTGTACCCTCGCCTTCAAGCGCTTCGTAGATGAAATGGAACGCGGCGAACTCGCGCAGTTCGGGGCTGAGGCCAATGCTGTCGATGGCGGCAAGGTAGCGGCGCAGGTGCTGGGAGCGGTCGAAGTCCGCCACTTCGGGACGCTGGTTGAAGGGCGCAAGGTTGAGCGTGTCGGTGGCTGTGAAGCCGTGCAGCATATAGCCATTCCCGTCGAAGTCGCGGTAGGTGGCGGTGGGCTGCGCGGCCACGGTGGGCAGCTGGCTGCGGATGAGGGCACGTTCCTCCGCCGTCAGGGGCAGACGTCCCGCCTCGGCTTCGCGCAGCATGTCCTCATAGTAGGGCGTGCCGCTGAGGAGGGGAAAGTAGAGGTCGGAGGCGATGGTGACGAAGTTGCTCAGGGCATAGGGCAGGCGGTCTTGCAGCAGGAGCGGTGCAGCGGAGCTCGTCAGTCCGCGCTCGCGGGCGGCTTGCAGCAGGGCTTCGCGGGCGGGTTTGGGTCGGTTGAAGACCATCTGCCCGAAGTCGAAGGCATAGCACGAGGCGAGGCGTGCGCGCCAGAACTGCTCGTAGCGGGCGGAGAGCGTGGGGCTGGCGGCAAGAGTGCTGTCGAGACGGGCAGTGCAGCGCGCCTGCATGGGGTCGTAGGTGGCGATGAACTGCGGCAGCGTCATCTGCTCGCGCTCCGTGTAGTCGATGTGTACGGCAGCGAGCGGATGGGCAAGGATTTCGTTGACGAGGCGCGCGCCGTCGCCCATCGCGTAGATGCGCTTCCGCACGTCGTCCACATAGATGAGCAACTTACCCGCAGGACGCAGGGCAACGGGAATGTGCGACAAACTCATCGGGCGGAAGACATCGGCCGTAGCACCTGTGAAGAAGAGCATGACCTGTTCGCCTGCCACCTCAATGCGCTGCTCATAGCGACCGCGCGCATCGGTTTCGGCATCGTAGTTCACGCCCGTTGTCGTGAGTGGATGGACGGTAAAAGCATACACGCTGATGCCTGCCTTGCCCGAGGCGTGGGCAACGCGCAGCGTGGCCTGCTGCGGCGCGTCGAGGAGCGTGGTGTCGAAGGGCGCATCGTCGCGCCGGGGATAGTCGGGGAGGTACTTAGAGGTGAGAACCGATGTCTTGTGTTTCACGCCGTCTATGGTAATGGCATTCTTTTTCAGGCGTACCTCCTTGCACTGTCCGTCCTTGGTCAGCAAGACATGGTCTTTTCCTGCCTCTGCATAGTCCCAATACTGACAGTCGTAGATGGCATATTCATCGAACAGCCCGATGAGCCATTCGCCCGTAGCCTCGTCTCTCAGGCAGAGGTCGAGGCTCGTTTTCACCTGGGCCTGAGACGTGAGGGCGCAGAGGGCGAGGAGGAGCCTCACCCACCCCCGGCCCCTTCCTCTCCGAGAGGCGAGGGAGGGGAGTAGAATGTTCTTTAGGTTGAGTTGCATTGTATTTATGTTTTTGCCTATTTGTTTCGAGGGACTGCTCTCTACTTATATAACGTAAGGTTGGCAAAAACATATCGCACTTTCCGCAATTTTAACATTTCATGGGCTAAGCGTAGCAGTGTATTTCCAGCGCTCCGATGTGCTGAAGCAAACGACGCAATCCCTTTCCGCCAGGCTGTCCACCCATAGGAAATGCGCCCGTACAACTCCAGCGGCGCGGGGCGCTGTCAGTCCTGCCGCAGCTGGCGTACGGGGAAGGTGAAGTAGGTGTCGGGGAAGGGTTCGTCCTTCAGCGTGAAGTGCCACCACTCGGTGCTGAGGGGCTTGAAGCCGTGGCGGAGCATGGCGCGACGGAGAATCATGCGGTTCTTGAACTGCTGCTCTGTGATACTTCGCTTGGGAGTGGCGGGCGATTTCGAATTATCGCCCGTATATTGAGCTACGCTCTTCTTCTGTCGCGACTCGGCAGAACTCAAACCAGTTTGGTTCTGCTCTCGCTGCTCCATCAGTTCTCCCGTCTCGGGGTTTCCGCAAAAGTCGGGGTGGCTCTCGGGGCCGAACCAGTCGAACGTGCCGCCCATGTCCAGCTCCTTCTCCGTCTGCATATCGAAGAGTGTCAGGTCAACGGTGGAGCCGCGCGTGTGGCCGCTTTTCTCCATGATGTACTCCTGCTCGAAGAGTACGCTTTTGTCAAGGTCGGGGTAGAAGTAGGGCTTCATCCGGGTGTCCGCGAGGTCGGCGGCCCAGCGCACGAAGTGGTCCACGCCTTTCTGCGGGCGGTAGGCGTCGTAAATCTTCAGTCGGTAGCCCTGTGCCATCACGTCGTCGCTGACGGCCTTTAGGCTGTCGGCGGCCTGGCGTGTCAGCAGTGCCGTCGGCTCCTCGTAGCCGTCGATGCGGCTTCCCACAAAGTTGTAAGTTCCGTAGTAGCGAATCTCCAGAATCACATCGGGCACGACATCTGTGATTGTTACGAACTGGCTGCTGTCGTCGGTCGGGCTGACAACAGGATTGTCCTCGTCGCTGTTGCAACAAGTAATCACACCTGCGCCGCAAATAATTACGAGGGCGGCGGCGAGCATCCGAAGTCTTGTCTTTTTCATTTTATTATTCCTCAATCAGTTGAGCTTACTCAATGATTTCAAAATGCTGGAAGTCCTTGCACGATGTCCAGTCGCCGCCCCACTCAAAGCCGGCGGCGGTGAAGAGGCGGAAGCAGAGGTCGTCGTGGTCGATTTTGTAGGGGAAGTCCCAATCGCGGTTACAATACGCCTCGGCGGTGGCGGGCTGTATGTAACGTGTGCCGTCGGCACGATCCTTGTAGTAGGGGTTGTAGAGCGTGTTGATGTCGACGGCCAGGCCGCGGGCGTGTTTCGACAGGACGGTGGTACCGGCGACAGCGCGGTAGCAGAAGCACGACGA
>JAFUXE010000003.1 GCA_017477205.1 Alloprevotella sp. | reverse complement strand
ACTTGTCACTTGTCACTCGTCACTCGTCACTCGTCACTAAAAAACTATACTATGGCAACAGAAAAAACTCTCGTTCTCCTCAAGCCCGGCACCTTGCAGCGAGGTCTGGTGGGAGAGATTATCTCAATCTTCGAGCGCAAGGGCCTGCACCTTTGTGGTCTCAAGATGATGCAGTTGGACGACCGCATCCTTTCTGAACACTATGCCCACCTTGCCGAGAAGCCTTTCTTCCAGCGTGTCAAGGACTCCATGATGGCAGCTCCTGTAGTAGCCATGTGCTGGGAGGGCGTTGACGCCATTGAAGTCGTGCGCACCCTTGCCGGTCCCACGAACGGCCGCGCAGCAGCTCCCGGCACCATTCGCGGCAGCTACTCCATGTCCTTCCAGGAGAACATCGTCCACGCCAGCGACGGCCCCGAAACGGCTGTTGCAGAACTTCACCGTTTCTTCAAGCCGGAAGAAATCCTGGTGTGGAAGGCTTGTACGAACAGCTTTACCTACGCTTGCGACGAGCAGTAAGCCTTCGCAGGTGCCCTATTCAGCTACAGGTGTCCGATGGTGTCGGGCACCTGTTTTTTATGCCCTGCGCTTACCTCAATTTGAGGTGTGCGCTTACCTCGTTGTGAGGTGTGCGCTTACCTTGAGCTGAGGTGTGCGCTTACCTTGAGTTGAGCTTTGCGCTTACCTCAGATGGAGATGTGCGCACACCTCCAGAAGGAGGGTCGGAGTAGGCTCCAAAGAGAAAGGCACACCGCATTGCGGCGCGCCTTTCTCTTGTGTTCTTCCCTTGTGATTATGCTTTGCCTTCCGGCATGCCGAAGGGGGTTGCGGTGCGACCGCCTCCGCCCTGTTGTTCGGGCAGGACGATGGCCCCAAACTGCCGTTCGTACTTCATGATGTTGTCCTGAAGGGCGATGAGCAGACGCTTGGCGTGTTCCGGAGCCAGGATGAGGCGTGAAACAACCGGTGCCTTGGGCATGCCCGGCATTACGCGCGCGAAATCCATGATGAATTCAGCGTGCGAGTGGCTCAAAAGTGCCAGGTTCGTGTACTTTCCTTCCGCCACCTGCGGCGTAAGTTCAATCTGGAGGCCGTTCTCCTGTGGTTTCTTCTGATTATCCATGTTGGTCTGAGGTTTTGTGATGTCTTTGTGCCGTGCGTCCGAGAGGGATTTGCCGTTCGGACACGCCTGCAAAGGTAGTGTTTTTGCTGCGGACAAGCCAAAAAAGCGCATATTTTCTTCATTCCAACCGCTATAAAGGCAAAAAAACAAACAAAAACTTGCACGCTGTTCGGTTTTTGTTGTACTTTTGCGCCAAAATATGCGATAGAGGCAAACGAAAGAAATCAATTCATTCATTGTTTAATTCAATAAAAAACTATGCGTAAACTATTTACAATTCTCGCTCTCGGCGCAATGACGCTGGGCGCAAGTGCACAGTACGAAGGCCACAAGTTCTTCGACAACTGGTCTCTGGGTGTAAACGGTGGTGCTATCACTCCGACCACTCACCACGCATTCTGGAAGAGCTGCCGTCCGAACTTTGGTCTCGAACTCACGAAGCAGATTTCTCCGGTCTTTGCAGTTGCCGTTGAAGGTGAGGCTAACGTAAACACCACTCCCAGCTGGAACGCCATTGATCAGCTCAACGTAAGCTGGCTGAACAAGGTGAACCTGACGAACCTCTTCTGCGGTTACAAGGGCAAGCCCCGCTTCTTCGAACTCGAAGCAGTTGCAGGTATTGGTATTGCCAACGACTTCGTGCCCAGCACGCAGGACATCACGCAGCTTGTTGCGCCTGGTGTGAACCTCAACGACGAGACAACGGACGACTACAGCTACCTGACGAGCAAGTTCGGTCTGAACCTCCTGTTCAACCTCGGTGCCAAGAAGGCATGGACGTTTGCTCTGAAGCCCGCCATCGTCTATAACCTCGACGGTGAGTTCTTCCCCGGTGTTCAGACGTATCCCAGCGGTGCTCACTGGAACGTGAACGCTTCCGCCATCGAGCTCCGCGCAGGTCTGACCTACCACTTCAAGAGCAGCAACGGCGAGCACTACTTCACGAAGGTTCGTCCCTACGACCAGGCAGAAGTTGACGGCCTGAACGCACGCATCAATGCCCTCCGTGGTGAAGTTGCCGATCGCGACAGCCGCATCAGCGACCTTGAGAACGAGGTTAACGACCTCCGCAACCGCAAGCCCCAGGTGGTAGAGAAGATTGTCGAGAAGGTGGTTGAAGGCAAGAGCACCAACGCCCTCGAAACGGCTGTTTACTTCCAGATTGGCAAGAGCGTCATTCCCGCAAGCCAGCTGCCCAGCGTTGAGCGCGTAGCTGCTTACCTGAAGAACCACGCTGACAGCAAGGTTGTCATCCGCGGCTATGCTTCCAAGGACGGTCCCGAAGAGCTCAACGTTCGTCTTGCTGAGAACCGCGCACAGGCTGTGAAGAACCTCCTCGTGAAGAAGTACGGTGTTGCTGAAAGCCGCATCGACGCTGCCGGCAACGGTATCTCCGAGATGTTCAGCGAGGCTGAGTGGAATCGCGTAAGCATCTGCACGATGGAAGAGAAGTAAGAAACAATTGTTTCTCTCACTCATAAAAAGGTCCGGGCCGCACTTGCAGTCCGGACTTTTTATGCACGAAGTCAAAGCCGAGTGTGCAAAAAACGAGGGTTCCAAAGCTTAAAAAACATGTCGGGAAGTAAAAAAGTTAAAAAAAGTTGCTTGTAGTTTGGATTTTATTGTATTTTTGCCGCGCAAAATAGGCGAAACTCATTTGAGAGAAACCAATTTTTTAATTAATTAATTAAATAAAACTATGCGTAAACTATTTACCATCCTTGCTCTGGGTGCTTTCGCATTCACTGCAAGTGCACAGTATGAAGGACACAAGTTCTTCGACAACTGGTCCATTGGCGTGAACGGCGGTGCTATCACTCCGACCACTCACCACGCATTCTGGAAGAGCTGCCGCCCCAACTTCGGTCTCGAAGTTACGAAGCAGATTTCTCCGGTCTTTGGTGTAGCTGTAGAAGGCGAAGCCAACGTGAACACGACTCCCAGCCGTAACGTTATCGACCAGATTAACGTAAGCTGGCTGAACAAGGTAAACCTGACGAACCTCTTCTGCGGTTACAAGGGCAAGCCCCGCTTCTTCGAGCTCGAAGGTGTTGCCGGTATGGGCATTGCAAACGATCTCGTTCACCACACAGAGGCTGATCCCCGTGGCAACGTGGAGACTCGCACTAATGACTACAACTACCTGACGAGCAAGTTCGGTCTGAACCTCCTGTTCAACCTCGGTGCCAAGAAGGCTTGGACATTCGCTCTGAAGCCCGCCATCGTTTACAACCTCGACGGCCAGTTCTACCCCGGTACTCATACGTATCCCAGCGGTGCACACTGGAACGTGAACGCTTCCGCCATCGAGCTCCGTGCAGGTCTGACCTACCACTTCAAGAGCAGCAACGGCGAGCACTACTTCACGAAGGTTCGTCCCTACGACCAGGCAGAAGTTGACGGCCTGAACGCACGCATCAACGCCCTCCGTGGTGAAGTTGCCGATCGCGACAGCCGCATCAGCGCTCTCGAAGACGAGGTTAACGACCTCCGCAACCGCAAGCCCCAGGTAGTAGAGAAGATCGTTGAGAAGGTGGTTGAAGGCAAGAGCACCAACGCCCTCGAAACGGCTGTTTACTTCCAGATTGGCAAGAGCGTCATCCCCGCAAACCAGCTTCCCAGCGTTGAGCGCGTTGCTTCCTACCTGAAGAACCACGCTGACAGCAAGGTTGTCGTTCGCGGCTACGCTTCCAAGGACGGTCCCGAAAAGCTCAACATCCGCCTCGCTGAGAACCGCGCACAGGCTGTGAAGAACGTTCTCGTGAAGAAGTACGGTATTGCTGAAAGCCGCATCGACGCTGCCGGCAACGGTATCTCCGAGATGTTCAGCGAGCCCGAATGGAACCGCGTAAGCATCTGCACGATGGATCTGAAGTAATCACTTCTTTTCATTCATCCCTAATAATCCGGACGGCATCGCCGCCCGGATTTTTTCATGCTGCCCGATGAAGTCCCATTAAGGCACCTTGCAGGATTTTCAAGGCATCTCGTGGAATTATCAAGGCATCTTGCGGGATTTTAAAGGCATAAAAAAGAAACGACAAGGCTCGAAAATGAAACGAGATGCCTTGTCGTTTTGGGGAAGTGGTAGCCTCTGTGTTCTCGGAGGAGGTTCTTTCGGCCTGCCGTAAGCTGACGGTAGAGGTGTTCCCTTGTTTTGAAGCGGTAGGCTTATGGCTTGATGCGCTCTTCCGGCCAGGGTGCGAGCGTGCCCGTAGCCTTCAGGGTGGGACGTTGTGCGTCCATGCGTTGCAGCTCGCGGGTCAGGAGGCGGGCAAGTTCGGCCACCTTCTCGGGGCGGCTCTCTGCGAGGTTGTTGCGTTCTCCTATGTCAGAGGCGCAGTCGTAGAGGCGCAGCTCACCCGTGTCCCAGAAATAGATGAGGTGCATCTGTCCGACCATGACGGCCGAGTACGCTCCGTAGCCTTCGTCGTGCGTCACGCCTTCCGTCCATGCGTTCGGATAGTGCCACACGAGCGTGCGGTCGCGATGCTTCGCAGGTTTCCTCAGCAGGTTTACGAAGCTCTTTCCGTCCACCGTCTGTTCCGTACGGTAGCGTTTCACGCCCGCCATCTCCAATATCGTGGGAAAGAAATCCTCAATCATCACTTTGTTGTCGTTCTCCGTCCCGCGCTGCGTCACGCCCGGCCAATAGACAATCATGGGCTCGTGTACGCCCCCCTGATAAGCCGAGCCTTTGCCCGCGCGTGCGGGATAGTTCTGGTCGAAGTTCTCGCGTCCCTGCCGCACGTGGATGCCTTGTCCTCCGTTGTCCGACATGAAAAGGATAATCGTGTTCCTGGCGACGTCCGGCTGGCTTTGCAGAAAGTCCATCAGGTCGCCAAGGCTCTTGTCCATGCCTTCGATGAGGGCAGCGTGGTTTATCTCCTCCCGGTTCAGGGGAGCTTGCAGCTGCTCGTCGAATACACCCGTTCCGTCGCTTCCCATGTAGTTGCGCGTGAAGCGCGAGTCGGGGTTGTATGGCGTATGGATGGCGTAGTGCGACATGTAGAGATAGAAGGGCTGCTTCTCCTCAATAGGCTTTTGCAGGGCTTTGATGGCTTCCAGCGTGAGGGCTTCCGTGAGGAATGTGCCTTTCGCGTAGTATTCCTCCAGCCCTTTCACGTGGTAGGCTCCGCTTCCGTAGTTGTCCTGTGCCAGATAGCTGGCCGGACAACCGTTGGCGCCTCCCGCGATATTCACGTCGAAGCCGAAGTTCAGCGGATCCTCGCCAGCCGTCCCCACGGCTCCGAAGTGTGCCTTGCCGCAGTGGATGGTGTAGTATCCGTTGTCGTGCAGGATTTGTGGGAGCGACGTGATGGGCGTGGCGCGCTGCCTGTCGTGCTCCGTGATGCCTTTGGCGGGCTGTATGCCGTTCACGTTCCATTTCGGCAGTTCAAGCATGCCTCCGTCGGCATCCGTCTCGTCGTTGTAGTACATGGTCCAGTTTGTCACGCGGTGGCGGGCTGCATTCATGCCGCTCATCAGGCTGCAGCGCGAGGGCGAGCTGATGGCGCAGGCGTAGGCCTGCGTGAACTTCACGCCCATCTGTGCCAGACGTTCCATGTTTGGCGTGCGGTAGCGGCGGTTCAGGGGCGTCTCCTCCTGCCAGAAGGGCACGCTGGTCTCCTGCCATCCCATGTCGTCCACGAGGAACATGACGATGTTCGGGCGCTTTTCCGCCCAGACGCCACTCGCAAGCGCCACGCCTGCCAGCAGCGGCGTCCAATGTCGAATGTGGTCTTTCATTTGTCCTTATATATTATTATTGTGTAGTCGCATAAGATGCGCATCCATATCTGCCGACAAAGATAAACAAAATCTGCGAGCTTTGCACAAACTTTGCGGCATATTCCAAGAAAAAGCGCGGGAAATGTTGTCCCTTCCGTTTGTTTTTTATACTTTTGCACCCGCTAAGGCGTATTGTGCGCTTTCGCGAAGGAAAGAAAATATACAAAAATACTATATAAACAATTAAAAAACAACAAAATGCCTACAATCCAACAGTTAGTGAGAAAAGGCAGAGCGGTGACTACCGAAAAGAGCAAGTCGCCGGCGCTTGACTCCTGTCCCCAGCGACGCGGAGTGTGCGTGCGTGTCTATACGACCACGCCCAAAAAGCCGAATTCTGCCATGCGTAAGGTGGCGCGTGTCCGCCTGACAAACTCAAAGGAAGTGAACTCCTACATCCCCGGCGAAGGCCACAACCTCCAGGAGCACAGCATCGTGCTCGTGCGTGGCGGCCGTGTGAAGGACCTCCCCGGTGTGCGCTACCACATCATCCGCGGTACGCTTGATACCGCCGGTGTGGCCAACCGCACGCAGCGTCGTTCCAAGTACGGAGCAAAACGTCCTAAGCAAAAGAAGTAAAAATCGGTTAGCAGAAAGGTTGAGTAAATCCCCCTCCGGATTGAAGAACTTCCAAGCAGCCTCAAAACAACTGAACAAAACAAATGAGAAAAGCTAAGCCTAAAAAGAGGGTCATCCTCCCGGATCCCGTCTTCGGAGACCAGAAAGTTTCCAAGTTTGTGAACCACCTGATGTACGATGGCAAGAAGAATCTCTCCTATGAAATCTTCTACAAGAGCCTCGAAATCGTTGGTGAAAAGATGAAAGACAACGAGCAGTCCCCCCTCGAGATCTGGAAGACCGCGCTCGACAAGATTACGCCGCAGGTGGAAGTAAAGAGCCGCCGTATCGGTGGTGCCACCTTCCAGGTGCCCACGGAGATTCGCCCCGACCGTAAGGAGTCCGTCTCCATGAAGAACATGATCGGCTACGCCCGCAAACGCGGCGGTAAGACGATGGCCGACAAGCTCGCGGCTGAAATCATGGACGCTTACAACGAACAGGGCGGTGCCTTCAAGCGTAAGGAGGACATGCACCGCATGGCCGAGGCAAACCGCGCCTTCGCACACTTCAGATTCTAATCAATTATTCCACCCATTCACGGATTATACGAATTATGTTTTTCACGAATTGCGAGCATCAAGACTGCGTTTGAGCATCCGTGAAAAGAAAGATAATTCGTGTAATCCGTGTAATTCGTGAAATCATAACAAACAACATTAATGGCAAAACACGACTTGCATCTCACTCGTAATATCGGCATCATGGCCCACATTGACGCCGGTAAGACGACCACTTCCGAGCGCATCCTTTTCTACACCGGTAAGACACACAAGATTGGCGAAGTACATGAAGGTGCTGCAACCATGGACTGGATGGCACAGGAGCAGGAGCGCGGTATCACTATCACGTCTGCTGCTACAACCTGCTACTGGAAGTGGAACGATAAGACCTATAAGTTCAACCTGATTGACACTCCGGGGCACGTGGACTTCACGGCCGAAGTGGAGCGTTCCTTGCGCGTGCTCGACGGCGCCGTTGCCACCTACTGCGCAGTAGGCGGTGTGCAGCCCCAGTCCGAGACCGTATGGCGTCAGGCTGACAAATATAATGTCCCCCGTATCGCCTACGTCAACAAGATGGACCGTAGCGGTGCAGACTTCTTCGAGGTAGTACGCCAGATGAAGGACATCCTCGGCGCAAATCCCTGCGTTGTGGCTATCCCCATCGGTGCCGAGGAGAAGTTCAAGGGCATCGTTGACCTCATCCAGATGAAGGCCATCTACTGGCACGACGAGACGATGGGCGCAGACTACAGCGTTGAAGAGATTCCCGCAGAACTTCAGGCAGAAGCCGAGGAGTGGCGCGGCAAAATGCTCGAAACCGCTGCCGAATGCGACGAAGCGCTCATGGAGAAGTTCTTCGACAATCCCGACAGTCTCACGAATGAAGAGATTATCGCCGCAATCCGCAAGGGTACGCTTTCGATGGATATCGTCCCCATGACCTGCGGCTCCAGCTTTAAGAACAAAGGTGTGCAGTATCTGCTTGACTATGTCTGCATGTTCCTGCCTAGTCCTCTGGACACACCCGCCGTTATCGGTACAGATCCCGACTCCGGTGAGGAGGTAAGCCGCAAGCCCAGCGTGGAGGAGAAGACCTCTGCACTCGCATTCAAGATTGCCACCGACCCCTACGTTGGCCGTCTCACCTTCTTCCGCGTTTATTCCGGTAAGATTGAGGCTGGTTCCTATATCTACAACACCCGCAGCGGAAAGAAGGAGCGCGTAAGCCGCCTCTTCCAGATGCACTCCAACCACCAGAATCCCGAGGAAGTCATCGAGGCTGGTGACATCGGTGCAGCTGTAGGCTTCAAGGACATCCGCACGGGCGACACGCTTTGCGACGAGGATGCTCCCATCGTTCTGGAGTCTATGGACTTCCCCGACACGGTAATCTCCATTGCCGTTGAGCCCAAGACGCAGAAGGATATGGACAAGCTTTCCGTCGGCCTTGCCAAGCTGGCAGAGGAAGACCCCACCTTCACGGTTCGCACGGACGAGCAGAGCGGCCAGACCGTCATCAGCGGTATGGGTGAGCTTCACCTCGACATCATCATTGACCGTCTGAAGCGCGAGTTCAAGGTAGAGTGCAACCAGGGTAAGCCCCAGGTGAACTACAAGGAAGCCATCACCGAGACCGTCAACCTCCGCGAGGTTTACAAGAAGCAGACCGGTGGTCGCGGTAAGTTCGCAGACATCATCGTCAATGTTGGTCCCGTTGATGATGACTACAAGGAAGGCGGTCTGCAGTTCATCAACTCCGTATCTGGCGGTAACATTCCCAAGGAATACATTCCCAGCGTACAGAAGGGCTTCGAGAATGCCATGAAGAGCGGTGTGCTCGGTGGCTATCCCCTTGACAGCCTCAAGGTAGAACTGCTTGACGGTTCGTTCCACCCCGTGGACTCCGACCAGCTCTCCTTCGAGGTGGCAGCCCTCAACGCCTACAAGAACGCCTGCGCAAAGGCTCATCCTGTTCTCATGGAGCCCATCATGGCTCTGGAGGTAGTTACGCCCGAAGAGAACATGGGTGACGTCATCGGCGACCTGAACAAGCGTCGCGGACAGGTGGAAGGCATGGAAAGCGGACGCTCCGGCGGTCGCATCATCAAGGCCAAGGTGCCCCTCGCAGAGATGTTCGGCTACGTGACGACGCTGCGTACCATCACCTCCGGCCGTGCCACGAGCTCCATGCAGTACGACCATCACGCTCCGCTCTCTGCCAGCATCGCACGTGCCGTGCTGGAGGAGGTCAACGGCCGTGTGGACCTTGTGAAATAAGGCAAACCTTCGGGACGGCTTAGCGAATGACTCTTAAGCCGCCCCACCTTTTCAAAATATCAATCAACAAAACATCCTACAACAATGAGTCAAAAGATTCGCATCAAGCTGAAAAGCTACGACCACACTCTCGTGGAGAAGTCCGCAGAGAAGATCGTGAAGAACGTGAAGGCCACCGGCGCCGTCGTAAGCGGTCCGATACCCCTTCCCACACGCAAGCGCATCATCACCGTAAACCGTTCCACCTTCGTTAACAAGAAGAGCCGTGAACAGTTCCAGGTGTCCACCTACAAGCGCCTCATCGACATCTACAGCAGCACAGCCAAGACCGTCGATGCGCTGATGAAACTCGAACTGCCCTGCGGCGTCGAGGTGGAAATTAAGGTGTAGGACATGCCGTGCCGAGGGCAAGGTTCCTTCGGCCGACATACAATAAAAGCCCCCGCATCCTCGTGATGCGGGGGCTTTGTGTTTTAGATGCTGATGGCGTTTGTCCGTTCGATGGTATGCTATTGCAACGCCTTGTGAGGATATGCGCAACGCCTTGTAAGGATACGCGCGCTGCCTCGTGACGGATTTCGCTATGGCTTCAGAATCTTGCGCTCTCCTTGCAGGTACAGGCCACGGGCGGGAGGCGTTTGCAGGCGGCGTCCCTGCAGGTCATAGAGGGGCGCATCCGCCTTGCCGGCGTTCAGGGGCGCCTCAATACCCGTAGCTTCCGAGCAGTAGAAGGATGCGTTGGGCATTTCAATGGAAGTTGTGAGCGCGTCTATGAAGTTGAATTTGTGCGTGCCGCCATAGTAGATTGTGTGCATCACTTCTTCCGTGCTCTTATAGTAGCACCACCAGTTGAGGTACTGTCCGCTGTTGTCGCTCTCCGTGAATACCATGACGTTCAGCGAGCCGCCTTCGTATTTGAATGGCTTGTCAAACAAGATGGTGACGCTGCCGGAGCTTTCCGTGACGCTCACTTTTCCCTGGAAAACCTGCGTGAAGTCCTCCATAGCCTGCGCACGCGGTGCACTGTCGTCGAAGTCCACGTCGTTTGTGTTTGCCAGGTACAGCGTGACGTCAAAAGGATTGACGGTGGTGACGATGGCGCTGCTGTAGTAGTATTTTATGGCACTGATATAGCCTGCCTGCGCGCCGATGTTCTCCTTTGTGTAGATGGTCTGCGAGAATCCGAACGGCTCTTCAAGGAAGAAGGGGGAAGTACGCGTAGGCGTCTTTCCTGTGGTGAAGTCATACCACTGGGCGGCTTTGTTGAACGTCACGTTTACGGCTTCCGCCTTGTTGTTGCTGCTGTCAGCGTCGCCGTTGGCTACCACTTCGGCCCCGACGGCATATGTGCCGTCCCTGTTGGGCTTCCATTGTATGACGACCGTGTACGTGTCTCCCGGCTGCAGGGGCTCCCTGACGGGAACATACTCGCGCATCGCTCCGTTCTCGTCTGTCAGTCGCACCTGATAGCCTGTCACTTCCTCGTACCCGTTATTGCGGACTGTGACGCTGAACTCGGCAGCTTTCTCCATGCTTTCCAGTTCCGGTGCCTTGAAATCTATGACTTCAAGGTCGATGGGCAGGACTTCCTCCACGCGCACTTTCGTGATGTGTGCGGAGGAAAGGTTCTGCATGTGGAAGGCCACGTGCCCCTCCGCGGTTGCGGGGAAGGTGAAGATGGCCTGCTTGTCCTCAAAGCCGAAGCTGCCGTTGTTTGTCTCGTGATAGCGCGTGTAGATATAGTCGTTCATGGCCTCCGGCGTGGGAGCCGTGCCGACGGCTACCTCGTAGTCCACGGGATATAGCACGCCCAGCGTGCGCAGCTGCCAGCTGACGCGGTAGTGCTTGCCGGCCTCAAAGGACAGGGCGGGCGATATGAGCCAGTCGTCGGCCGCAGATTCGGGATCCAGGTCGTCCTCGGAGAAATAGCGCATGTAGGAATACCTGTCGTCGTTGTAGTTGCGCGAAACGCCCCATGTGTGCTGGTCGTTGTCCGCATTGTTGACGGTCCAGTACCTCACGGCCTCGCTTGTGCTGAAGTCGCATGTGTAGGGAAGAGCCATTGAGCCGCCTGCGGCGATGACCGGCGATGTTCCCGCAGGTCCTTCTCCGGCCGCCGTGCGGGCGGTGATTTCGTAGAAGTAGGCGTGGGGCTCGGTGATGGTCCTGTCCGTGAAGGTGCATTCCGTCAGTCCTTCTGCCATCGTCGTGCCGTCCGGCTGTCGCCGTATGCTGTAGCTGAGTTGCGAAGCGTCGTACCATCCGTTGTGCATACCCGTTTCCGGAGCCTCCCAGGTGAGTACGATGTTGTCCGTCCCGGCCTCTTTTGCCGCGCTGATGTGAGCGGGCATTCCCGGGCGGTCAATGCCGGCAAAGATGCTGTCGGCATAGGCGGCGCATCCGCTTCCGGCGCTGTTGCGCGGCACGATTCTGTATTCTATCATGCCCTGTGCTGCACCGTCCATCCAGCTTGCTGCCTGTCCTGCGCTCAGGCCGTCCAGTCGCACGGCGTGCGCATCGTTGCGGTATATGTCAACGCCAAGTTCGCCTGTAAGGGCGTTGCCGTCCAGGTCCGTCGTCGGCATCACCCACGTGAGGCGGGCCCTTTCCGCACCGTTTGCCAATGCTGTTGCCACGGCGTCTGTCGGGGCGGCGGGAGCTGTCCGTGCCAGGGGACTGTCAATGATGCGGGCGCCGATGATTTCAGAGTCCTCCCCCACGCGGCCCAGGTCGCGGTATGCCGTCACGCCCGAGCCTTGCATGTCGAAGATGCCCAGGAAGCCCATGTCGGTTTCGGAGAATCCGCACCAGTAGAGAAGCCCGTCGCTGTGGTCGAAGGCGATGCTTTGCAGGCTTGAGGGCGATTTCATCGGTGCCGTCTGTACAGGTTCGCCGATGTTGAAGGTGTGCTTGTCCACGTCCCATACCGAGCCGTCTGCTGCCAGTGCGTACATCTGTCCGTTCTTGTCCACGTCAATGGCGATGAGGTAGATGTCGTTCTCCTCGCTGATGTATGTGCATTTCCCCGTCTGAGGGTCCAAGGTGTAGAGGCGCAGGGGCTCGTCCAGGTTGTTGCCCTCTTCTTCTGTCGTGGCCGAGATGTCAAAGGCAAGGACGTAAACCTTGTCCTCCGTCGCGTCGTAGGCCATGTCCAGGATGATGAATCCGGCCTCGCTCTCCGTGATGTGGTACGTGCGTATCGTATCTGTGCGCCGGCGCTCCACGTCGTAGCGCATGAAGCGCGTGGGGAGCAGGCCGTCTTCGCTGTCAATGAGCAGGTAGTGCTGCCCCGTGCATACGGCGCCGCGCAGCGTCAGCCCGGGCAGCGAGTCCTCCACGCAGATGGCGCTGGGGTCGCCTATCGGGAACGATACGAGCTCTATGCACGTCGTGTCAGTCTTGTATATACGCCAGCCCTGTACGCGGTGTGCGGCCTGCTGTGCCATGAGCGGCATTGCAGTCAGGAGGCAGAAGAGGAGTGCTAAGGCATTGCTTAAGGTTCTTGTCTTCATATCTTTAAGTTGCGTGAGTGCCGAAACGGCGGAGTAAAGATACAATATCCCGTTACGCGCGCGCAACGGGATATTATTGTGTATGGAACGGGGTATCAGAGGCCGAGCCTTGCCTTGATCTTAGCCGTCACGTCTTCGCTCATCGTGGGATTCACGTAGAAGTTCGTGGCCTGCGACGTCTGCATCGTGCCCGGGTCGAGCAGGTAGATGTAGCCACCTTCTTTAGCCACGGCGGCCACGGCGTCGTTCACTTTCTGGAAGATGGGCGACAGCTTCTGCTGCATGCTCTCCTGAAAGGCGCGCTGGTTGTCCTGTGCAGCCGTTTCAATCTTCTTCTGCATTTCCTCCAGGTCTTTCTGGGCGCGTTCCACCATGTTCTTCGGCGTCTGCTCGTTGATTTCGGACTGGTACTTCTGGAGCTTCGTGTTGTACTCCTTCTGCATGTCCTCCAGGTTGCTCTCGTAGGTCTTTCCGAGGGCTTCGAGTTCAGACTGTGCGGTCTTGTAGGCGGGGAGGTCCTGAACGACGGCCTGCAGGTCATAGTGGCCTACCTTCATTTGTGCCATGAGGCTGAGGGGTGCGGTGAGAAGCACCGCGAGGATGAACTTTTTCATTTGCTTTTAGTGTGTGTTGTTATGTGTTTTGTTTAGTTGTATCCGAGGCGTGAGAGCACTTCGTTGGAGATGTCGATGGCGGGGGAGGCGAAGATGATGCCGCTCGTGTCCGATGCGCGGTCCATGATGAGCTGGAAACCCTTGCTGTCGGCAACGCTCTTGATGGCGTTATAGACCTCGTCCTGAATGGGCTGGATGAGGCTTTCACGCTTCTTGAAGAGTTCACCTTCGGGACCGAAGTACTTTTTCTTGAGCTCGCTGGCTTCTTTCTCCTTGTCCACGATGGCCTGTTCGCGCACCTTCTTCTGGGTGTCGGAGAGGAAGACGGCCTCGTTCTGGTAGGCCTTGTAGAGGTTCTGGGCTTCCGTGTCCAGGGCTTCCACCTCTGCCTGCCACTTCTTCGAAGTCTGGTTGAGCTGCTCGTTCGCACGTTCGTAGGCGGGAATGTTGCTCATGATGTATTCCATGTCCACAAGGGCGAACTTCTGTGCGGAGGCAAAGCATGCGCTGAATGCCAGGGCCGCAAGGATGATTAACTTTTTCATACTTATTACGGTTTTGATTGTTCGGATTTGTTCTATTTGATTCAACTCCTTCCGGAAAGTTTAATAATGGTCAATGCTTAAATCTTAGAACTCCTGGTTGAGGATGAAGTGTATCTGCGAGCCGCCGGCCTTTTCGCCGTTGATGTAGCGCTGGAAGCCGTATGCCCAGTCGATGCCCAGCATGCCTATCATCGGCAGCATGAGGCGCACGCCGGCACCTGCGGAGCGCTTCATGTCGAAGGGGTTGAACTTCTTCACCTGCTGCCATGCGTTGCCGCCCTCGATGAAGGCCAGGGCGAAGATGTTCGTCTGTCCTTCCAGCATCAGGGGGTAGCGCAGCTCCATCGTCATGCGGCTGTAGGCGTAGGCATTGTCGCCGTGCAGGCCTGCCAGCGAGCCGTTTTCATAGCCGCGCAGGCCGATGGTTTCCGTTGCGTAGCCGTAGCTGTAGCCCGACATGCCGTCACCGCCTACGTAGTAGGCCTCGAAGGGCGACTGCTTGTAGCGGTTGTAGGAGCCCAGTATGCCAAATTCCATGCGCGTCATCAGCACGGGCGCCTTGGCAACGTTGGCCAGTGCCGTGAAGGTGCGCAGCTTGAACTTCCACTTGTTGTATTCAATCCAGCGGTACTTCTCCTGCGATTCCTGGCGGTAGTTTGCGCTCTTGTAGTCCGTGGCCAGGTTCTTGTAGTCCTTGCCGTCCCAGAGGGAGTAGGGCGGTGTGGCCGTCAGGGAGAACGTGAATTCCGTGCCGGAGCGGGGATAGAACATGTTGTCAACGGAGCTGCGGTTCAGCGAGAGCGTGAGGTTGAAGTTGTTGCAGTTGCCGTCCGAGATGAGGAAGTACTGCCAGGACTTCAGCATGTAGCGCGTGTAGGAAAGCTCGGCCGTGAGGGAGAAGTGGTCGTCCGGCCAGCGCAGGCGCTTGCCGAAGCCGATGCTCAGTCCCAGCATCTTCACGTATTTGTCGGGGTCGTAGTAGTTCGTGTAGTTGTAGTAGCTGCTGTTGGAGCCGTAGTAGCCGTAGTACATGGACTGGTAGTAGTTCTGCATGTACGAGTTGCTGTAGTAGCGGGAGTTCACGTCCGTCTGCTTGTTGTAGAACAGGCCCACGGAGAACTGGTTGGGGCGCTTGCCTCCGAACCACGGGTCGAGGAAGGAGAGGGAGTAGCTCTGGTAGTAGGTTCCGTTCGTCTGTGCGTTGATGGAGAGCGTCTGCCCGTCGCCCTGCGGGAGGAATCCCTTGCGCTTGCCTCCGCGTGCGAAGAGGTTCTGCATGGAGAAGTTCGTGAACTTCACGCCGATGGTGCCGACGATGCCGGTGGGGCCCCATCCGGCGGAAATCTGGAACTGGTCGCCGCCCTTCGACGTCAGCGGGTACGTGATGTCCACGGTGCCGTTCTCCTCGTCGGGCTTGATGCTGCGGTTCAGGGCGTTGCCGAGGGCTTCGACGTCAAACTGCTGCATCTGTCCTATTTCCATGACGGAGCGCTTGATGGCCTCCATCGAGAAGAGGTCGCCGGGCTTCGTGCGCAGCTCGCGGCGGATGACGTTTTCATAGACGCGGTCGTTGCCCGTGATGTTGATGCGGTTGAAGGTGGCCTGCTGTCCTTCGCGGATGCGGATTTCCAGGTCCACGCTGTCGCCCACGATGTTCGTCTCCACCGGGTCCAGGCGGCTGAAGACGTAGCCGTTGTTGTAGTAAGCGTTGTGGATGGCGTCGTCGTCGGTGAACAGGCGCTCGTTGAGCAGCTTCTGGTTATAGACGTCGCCGCGCTTCATCTGCAGCGTCTGCTCCAGGCCTGCGGTGGGATAGACCGTGTTGCCCACCCATTCGATGTTGCGGACGTAGTAGCGCTTGCCTTTATAGACGTCGAGGTAGATGTCCACGTGCTCATCGTCGATGGTTGCCACGCTGTCCCGCGTGACGAGGGCGTCGCGGTAGCCCCATCCGTTCATGCGGTCGATGACGAAGCCCTTGTCCTCCTCGTACTTCTCCGGCAGGAACTTCTTTGAGCGGAAGAAGTTCACGAGCGAGCGCTCGTGCGTTTTCTTCATGGCGCGCTTCAGCTTGCGTGCCTCCTTCTCCGTGACGCCTGCGATGTAGATGTTCTGCACCTTGATGCGCTGGTTCTTGGAGATGATGACGTCCACGAGCACGGCGTTCTCCTTCGTGACGTCCTCGCGCTGCTGGATGTCCACCTGCATGTTCTTGTAGCCCTTGTCCTCGAAGTGGCGTCGCGTGATTTGCTTGGCGCGGTCTATGAGGTCGGGGGTAATCTGGCTGCCCGTCATGAGGCCGAGCGATGCTTCAAGGTCCTTTCGCTCGGACTTCTTGACGCCTTCGTAGTTGATGGCGGAGATGCGCGGCTGTGCCTTGAGGGCGATGTGCAGGAAGATGCGGTTGCCCACGATGCTGTCAGCCTCGATGCTGACGTCGGAGAAGAGCTTCTGCGACCAGTAGCGTCGCAGCACGTCGGTCATGTCCGCGCCCGGGATTTCGTACTCCTGTCCTACGGAGAGGCCTGAGATGCTGACGAGGAGTTCGTTCTCAAAGCCGGTGACGTCGTCCACCCGCAGGCCGCCGAGGATGTACTTCTCCTCGCTGCCGTACTTGATATTGGGCTTCACTCTCACGTTCTGGGCAAAGGCCGCTGCGGCGCAGAGTGTCGCGGCGACGGCCAGTTGCATCATCTTGAAAAGTCGTGTGGTCATATTTGGTCTCTGTGTGATGGCGGGCATGCCTTGCGGCTTCATTGCCCCTCTACTTGTTTCAGTTGTTCGCTCGTTTTGCCGAAGCGCCTTTCGCGCTGCTGGTATTCCACGACGGCGCGGCAGAAGTCCTCCTCGGAGAAGTCCGGCCAGTAGGTGTCGCAGAAGTACAGTTCGGAGTAGGCGCATTGCCAGAGCAGGTAGTTGCTCAGGCGTATCTCGCCGCCCGTGCGGATGAGCAGGTCGGGGTCGGGCATGAAGCTGGTGGACAGCTCCCCGGCAATCATCTCCTCCGTGATGTCCCCGGGCCTCAGGTCGCGGCCTTCCGTGCGGCGGGCGATGCGGCGCACGGCCTCGGTGAGCTCCCAGCGCGAGGAGTAGTTCAGGGCGATGACCATCGTCATGCCCGTGTTGTGCGCCGTGCGCTCTTGCAGGCGCAGGATGGCGGTGGTCACTTCCTCGGGGAGGCGCGTCACGTCGCCCACGATGCGCATCCTGACGTTGTTCTTCATGAAGAGCTCCTCCTCCAGGGCGCTCAGGATGAGGCTCATGAGTGCGGCCACCTCCGGAGCGGGGCGGTTCCAGTTCTCCGTGGAGAAGGTGTAGAGCGTCAGGTAGCCCACGCCCATGCGGCTTGCCAGCGTGGTGATGCGGCGCACGGTTTCCACGCCTTCCTGGTGGCCCATGCTTCGGCTGAGGCCGCGTGCCTTTGCCCAGCGGCCGTTGCCGTCCATGATGATGGCGACGTGCCTGGGGATTCGCTTGGTGTCTATCTGCTCTCGGTACATGGTGTTAGTCTTTGTTGCATGTGGGGCATCGCGGCGAGAGGTCGTAGGTCAGGCTGACGAGGGTCAGGCTGTAGTGGTCCTTGTTGCGGAACTCTGAGGACTTGATGCCGTGGGGCGCCTCCAGGCCGTCCAGCTTGTCGCTGGCCGTGAAGTGGAACGTCCAGTCCAGGGAGAGGTTCAGGCGCTCGCGGATTTTCCATTTCACGCCCACGCCGAGGGGGATGTTGGCGCAGAAGGCCTTGCCGGGCGTGGCGTACGTGAAGCCGAGGCCGGCCTGCACGTAGGGCGTGATGCGCTTGTGCCCCTGGAAGCCCTGCGCCCATCCGTAGGGGAGGAAGTGCAGTTCGAACAGCCCCGTCAGGTCCACGAGGCCGCCGCTCATCTTGTATTGCAGGCGGTCGGGGCCGGAGGCGTTCACGTCGGCGGGGTAGAAGTCGCCGTCCAGGGCCGTCTTGCCGCTGAGGCCGAGGTATGAGAGCCGCGTCTTGACGGCCATGCGCGGATTCAGCGGGAAGCGCGCCGTGCCGCCGATGGCGATGTCCGGCGAGCCGAGGAAGCGGGAGTTCAGGTCGTTCAGGGAGAAGCCTGCCCCCAGGCTGCCGCCCAGCTCAAGGCGGTAGAAGGTGTCTTCCTGGGCGTGCAGCGCGCTGGCGGCAGCCAGGAGGAGTGCGGGGAGGAGGAGGCGGAGTCTCACGGGGCGGCTGGTTCTTTGCGTATGGTTCTTGAAGCGTGTGTCGTTTGTCTGTCCTGCCAGATGCGCTTTTATTTCCTGAAGGCGGTCGGGATGTCGCGCCATCCGAGGCGGTTGACGTGCCCGTACCAGAGCTGTCCCTCGCCGCCCAGCAGGAGGTATACCTGTCCGCCTGTGCCGGCGGCGGCGCAGACGGCCTTCGCGGAGGCTGCGGCGGGACGCTTCAGCACGTTGCGCTGCCACGTGCGGCCGCCGTCGTAGCTGACGACGGGCACGGAGAGGTCGCCGGCGGCTTCGCCCAGGAGGAGCAGTCCGCCGTCGTAGGGCAGGAGGGTGTAGTTGTCGAGGAGGGGGCAGGCCTTGTCAGCGTCGCGGCTTGTCGTGATGTGCATCCAGGGCTGGCTGCTGCGTCCCGTGGAGTCCAGCGTGCGGCACCAGAGTTCCGTCTGTCCGTCGCGTGTGCCGATGACGTAGGCGCGCTCCAGCGTGGGGTCTGCCTCCGAGGTCAGGACGGTGCCGCTGATGCCGGCCTGGGGCAGGGCGCCGCTTTCGCGCTCGTCCTGCGTCCAGCTGGCCCCGCCGTCGGTGCTGCTGAAGAAGTTCTCGCCGTCCGTGGCCACGAGGATGCCGGAGGCCGTGGCCGCTGCCGCGAGGGCGGTGTAGCTCGTTGCCTGCAGGCCCTCGCTGCTCCAGTCGCTGCCGTTGTCGCTGGCCACGAGCTGCCCCGCTGCCAGGGCGTACCACTTGCTGCCCATGCGGCGCACGGAGCGCACGTCGAGGTTCCCGTTGCCGACGGCCTGTACGCTCCAGCCGCTGCCCGGCGAAAGGGCGGGCGTCGTCAGGTGCGCAGGGCCCTGGGCCAGGCGGGCGAAGGCGTGCAGCACGCCGTCCTCCACGCAGCCGCTGCCGGCGCTCAGCGTCTCAAGCGCCTCATGGCGGCCGCCGAGGGTCCACGTCGTGGAGTCGGCCCACTCCCGGTGCACGCGGAGCTCCACGGCATAGGTGCGGCGCGAGACGCCGTCGGTGGCGTAGGCGGTGACGAAGCGGGTCTGGGAGAAGTCCGTGCTGTCCGAGGCCACGAAGAGCGTGTCCTCGCCCGTTGCGAGCGACTTGATGGATACGCTGCCGGAGGCCGTGAGCGTGGCCAGCACCGTGCGGCTGACGTCCGTGCCCACGGGCAGGGAGTCAAGGTTGCAGATGGTGCCTCGCAGCTGGTCTATGGTGAGGGGGTAGTCGGTGCCTTGCACGGTGACGGTGTACGTGCTGTCCGAGCCGTCGGCGGCCGTCGTGTGCAGGGTGCGCACCAGCGAGCCCAGCTGTACGGCCGTGATGATGCAGCTTCCGGAGGTTTCGTACGTGTTGTCGTCGCTGCCGGCACAACTGCCGGCGAAGAGGGTGGTGCAGAGCAGGAGGAGCGCTGTCCCGAATATATTTTTATTCATTTGTGTGGTCCGATGTCAAATACAAGGCGCAAAAATACGACAAGTCGGCCAAAGAGCCAAACAATTTCACGTTTTCTCACACGCCGTTAACACATTCTAACGCTCCCGCGCCCCCGCCGCTGCGCCTGCGCGAGGGCGCAGTCCGGCCCCTCCGGAGGCACGTCGCCGCCCTCCCGGAGGCGATGATTTGCCTCTTTAAAGGCACGTTGCCGCCTCGTTGATGCCGTGAAAACGCCTCGTCGGTGCCGTGAAAACGCCGCGTCAGTGCCGTGAAAACGCCGCGTCAGTGCCGGAAAAACGCCTCGAAAGTGCCGTGAAAAGGCTCCGTGAGTGCCCCGTATTCTATAAACCACGACGTGATTTACAAAAATCAGGACGTGATTTATAGAAATCAGGACGTGATTTGTATAAATCAGGACGTGGTTTATAGAAAAGAGCGCACTTTCGATGCTTTTTCCCCGCATTCTCTTGCCCTTTTCCCGGGACTGTCGTACCTTTGTTGCGCAATACACAAAACCGAGAAGCACTATGGCAAAATTCGTAATGCGCAGGCTGCCCGACGAGATGAACGCCGTCGGCGGCCGCATGTACCCGCAGATGCTCAGCACGGGCGAGGTCTCCCTGGACAAGATGGCAAGGAAAATAGCGGACGCCTCCACGTTCACGCGCGGCGACGTCTGCGGCGCCGTGACGGCGCTGGTGGAGGAGATGGCATGGCAGATGGCGCTCGGCAAGACCGTCTGCATCGAGGGCCTGGGACGCTTCCGCGCCTCGCTGCAGGTGATGCGCGACTTCGAGCGCGAGGAGGAGGACGGCTCCACGGGTCGCCGCACGGGCCGCAGCGTGGAGGTGGGCAGCATCAACTTCACGCCGGACAAGGGCCTCGTGGCCCGCACCCGCTCCGCCGCCTCCCTTGAGCGCCTGATGCCCCGCGACCGCGAGACGTCCCCGCGCATCGAAACCCTCGGGGAGCGCCTCGCCGCCGCCGTGGACTACCTCGGGCGCCGGCACACGATGAGCGTCTCCGCCTACGCCTACCTCACGGGGCTCAGCCGCTCCTCCGCGCAGCGCGAACTGCGCCGCCTCGCCAGCGACCCCGCATCGCCCCTCGACACGCAGGGCTCCCGTTCCCACACGCTCTACATCCTCCGCGCACCCGCTCCCGCTTCCGAGGGCGGAGAGTAGCCGCCCCGCCACATTTCCCTCCCCTTTCCCTTGCGGATTTGAAAAGGAATCCGTAAAATTGCAACGACAGCGGGGATGTGCCGAAAAAGGCACATCCCCGCTGCTATGATGTTGTGGGGAATGCCAGCACGGGGCTGGCATTTGCGTGGTGCGGCTTACTTGACGCGCTCGAACACTCTGGGTTCCTGCTCTTCTTCGTCCTCCTCGTCCGAAACGCCCTTCACGGTGAGGGTCTCGTCCGTGACCTCGAGCACGATGACGTTCTTTGCATCGAGTTCCTCCGTCAGCGCTCCACCCATTTCCTTGAGCTGGTCGGGTGTCAGCATGGCGAAGAAGGCTTTTATTTCTGAGTTGTTGCCAAGATACTCGAAGTCAAAGTCTTCTGCGCTGGGCTCAAGGCTCAGGACGCCGAGGCCGGGGCCTTCGGGATTGGGCGTGAAGCCCCACGTGCCGCCCATGCTGACAACGATGGGACCGTCAAGGTCTTCGGGCGTGGCCATGATGCCGAACTGCAGCGCGCCGGCTTCTTTCAGCGTGATGACGAGTGTGACCTCTTCCTCGATGCTGATTTTCCACTTGCCTTCGAGGCTTTTCTCTACGTTCTGTGCCTGCGCCATGGCAGGAGCTGCGGCCATCAGCACAAGAGCGAGGCCGAGGAGGCTGAATAATTTTTTCATTGTTGCGTTTGTGTATTGGTTGGTGAATAAATATATGTATCCGTAGGGGGGCTTATTTGCTGATGAGTACGGACGTCTTGCCGATGGTGCCGCGGAACTGGTCGGGCAGGATGATGGCAATGCTGCGCTGGGAGAAGTAGCGCTCGAACTGGTCCGGCAGGCGCTGGAAGTAGTTGTGGTAGGAGATGCTGCCCGGCCGCGCCATGACGAAGACGACGAGGTGGTCCTGGTGCATGCGGTTGGCGATGCTGAAGTAGTCGTTCCAGGAGTTGTATTCGTGGAGGTCGCAGAGGAGGCTGGGGTGGAAGTGCTCCCAGTGCTCGCGCAGCGCCGTGAGCGAGTTCTCCGCGCCATAGACATCCACCATGCAGCCCAGCTGCGAGGACAGGCGCGCGATGCGGTCCGCCCAGTGGCGGAAGCCCGGCTCGTACTCTGCCTTCCTGGGCACGACGAGGTGGATGCGCCGCAGCGTGTTGACGGGGATGTCGGAGCGATAGACGATGATCTGGCGGTTCACGGCATCGATGAGGTCCGTTGCTATTTTCCCGTAGAAGGACTCGAATATCTTCTGGCGGCTGTGCAGGCCGATGATGAGGTCCGTGGCGTCCAGCTCCTTCATGCTGTGGGAGAGGCCGCTGACGACGTTCACGCTCCAGCGGCTGTGCGTCTGCATCCTGACGTGTGCTGCGGCGGCAATGCGCGCGGCCTTCTCGAGGATGTCGCTGCCCTGTGCCTGCGGCTCCTCGCTTTGCTCAAGGACGATGTTGATGGCGGAGAGGGGAGCCGTGGACATGGGGCGCCGCACCATCAGGGCGAAGTTCACCAGCGTGTCCACCGTGGCGGGATTGCTCAGGGCGATGACGATGCGGTCGTCCTTCTCGCGGTAGGCAGGCTTGCGCTCGCGGGACTCCGCCTCGGGCTTGCTGGCCAGGCTGCGCGCCGTGCGCTCCGTGACGAAGCTGCCGACGATGCAGCTGAAGAGGATGAGGATCATCGCGCCGTTCAGCACGGCCTCCCCCAGCAGGCGCGAGCCGTCGGGCAGGAGGATGCTGTTGCCCACGATGACGATGGCCAGCGTGGCGGCAGCGCGCGTGTTCGTCAGGCCGAAGAGCAGCGTGCCGTCGCGCGGCGAGAGGTGGTAGATGGCCTGCGCCGAGCGCGCGGCGAGCCATTTGCCCAGCGTGCCTACCAGAATCATCACGCCGGCCACCTCCAGGGCGTGGATGTCAAAGAGGGACTGCATGTCCACCAGCATGCCCACGCCGATGAGGAAGTAGGGGATGAAGATGGCGTTGCCGATGAACTCGATGTGGTTCATCAGCGGACTTGTGGCCGGGATGCTGCGGTTCAGGACGATGCCCACGAGGAAGGCACCCAGGATGCCCTCCATGCCCACGAACTCCATCAGGCCCGCGCCGAGGAAGACGAGGCTCAGCACGAAGATGTACTGGACGACGCCGTCGTTGTAGCGCTTGAAGAAGAAGCGCGCAGCGCGGGGGAAGAACACGATGATGACCGTGCCGATGAGCACAAGCTTCAGCAGCAGCCAGAGCCAGAAGCCCAGCGTCAGCTCACCGCCCGTGAACGTCTCGCTGACAACCGCCAGCACGAGCAGCGTCAGCGTGTCGGCCACGACGGTGCCGCCCACGGCCATCGTGACGCTCTGGCGCCGCGCAAGGCCGTAGCGCAGGACGATGGGGTAGGAGATGAGCGTGTGGGAAGCGTACATGGAAGCCATCAGCAGCGAGGCCAGGAAGGCGTAGTGGAGCAGCACGCTGTTCGCCACGCACCCCAGCAGGATGGGGATGGCAAAGGAAAGGAGACCGAAGCCCACGGCCTTGCCCCGCGTCTGGCGGACGTCCTGCATGTTCATCTCCAGGGAGGCGAGGAACATGATGTAGTAGATGCCCACCTTGCCGAAAAGCTCGAAGCTTGCGTCGCGGTCAAGGAGGTGGAAGCCGTGGGGGCCTACGAGCAAACCCGCCAGGATGAGACCCGCAATCGAAGGGATGCGGAGCCGCTCGAAGAGCATCGGCGCAAAGAGGATGATGCCCAGGACGATGAAGAAGATCCAGGTGGGATCGCTGACGGGAAGATGCACGGTCAGAGAATGGTTTTCGCGCTGCAAAGGAAAGAAAAAATTGGGACTTGTGCGGCATGTTTGGCTTGAAAGTGATACTTTTGCGGCGATTTAAACACATCTTCACCTTATGAAAGTAGCTATTGTAGGCGCAAGTGGCGCCGTAGGACAAGAATTTCTGCGTGTCCTCACAGAACGGAACTTCCCTGTAGATGAACTCCTGCTCTTCGGCTCTGAGCGCAGTGCAGGAAGGACGTACACCTTTCGCGGCAAGCCCTGCACCGTGAAGCTTCTCCAGCACAACGACGACTTCCGCGGCGTGGACGTGGCCTTTGCCAGCGCCGGTGCGGGAACCTCGAAGGAGTTCCTGGAGACCATCACGAAGCACGGCGCCGTCATGATTGACAACAGCAGCGCCTTCCGCATGGACGAGGACGTACCCCTCGTCGTCCCGGAGTGCAACGCCGAGGATGCCCTAGTGCGTCCGCGCGGCGTCATCGCCAATCCCAACTGCACGACCATCATGCTCGTCGTGGTCCTCAAGGCCCTGGAGGCCCTGAGCCACATCCGCACGGTGCGCGTCAGCACCTATCAGGCCGCAAGCGGTGCCGGGCAGGTGGCCATCGACGAACTCATGACGCAGTGCCGCCAGGTGCTGGCGGGCGAGGAAGTCACGGTCAAGAAGTTCCCCCACCAGCTGGCCTTCAACATGATACCGCAGGTGGACGTATTCATGGACGACGACTATACGAAGGAGGAAAAGAAGATGTTCTTCGAGACGAAGAAGATCATGCACTCCGACGTCAACGTCAGCGCCACGTGCGTGCGTGTACCTTCGCTCCGCAGCCACAGCGAGGCCGTATGGGTGGAGACGGAGCGCCCCCTCAGCGTGGAGGAAGCCCGCCAGGCCATCGCCGCCGCCGAGGGCGTGACACTCGTGGACGAGCCCCAGGCCGGGAAGTACCCCATGCCGCTCTTCACGGCAGGCCTTGACGATGTCTATGTGGGCCGCGTGCGCAAGGACCTCGCCAGCCCCAACGGCCTTTCCTTCTGGCTCACGGGCGACCAGATTCGCAAGGGCGCGGCCCTGAATGCCGTGCAGATTGCGGAATACCTCCTCCGCGCAGGCAACCTGCCCGCCTGAACCGTAAACAACTCCGTGCAAGGTATGTCCCGATACGCTGACGTGCTGCTTCCGCTCGCCCTGGGCGGGACGCTGACCTATACGCTGCCGCCCATGTTGGCGGCAGACGTACGGGTGGGCAGTCGTGTGCTCGTGCCGCTGGGACGCACGAAGGTATATTCCGGCATCGTGGTGCGCCTGCACGACGAGGCACCCGGGGGCGGCTTCGAGCTGAAGGACGTCCGCGAGATTGTCGATGCCGAGCCGCTGCTGGTGCCGCGACAGGTGCAGCTGTGGCAGTGGATGGCCAATTATTATATGTGTACGCAGGGGGAGGTGATGAAGGCCGCTCTGCCTGCGGGTCTCCGCCTGGAAAGCGAGACCGGCGTCCTGCGCAACCCCGACTTCTCCGAACCCGAGACGCTCTCCGAACGCGAGCGCATCCTCTTCACCGTCCTCTCCCCGGACAAGGCGCAGAACCTCGATGCCCTGCGCAAGGCAATGGGCGTCAAGAGCGTCCACGTGCTGGTGCGCCGCCTCATGGAGCGCGGTGCGGCACGCGTGGAGGAACGCATGGAACGCCTCTACAGGCCGCGCACGGAGACCCATGTGCGCCTGGCTGAGGCCTACCGCAGCGCGTCGGCGCTGAACGCCCTGCTGCCCACGCTCGGTCGTGCGCCGCGTCAGGAAAGCCTGTTGCTGGCCTTCCTGGACATGAGCGGGGAGAGTGCCGTCCTGACAACGGGAAACGAAGGGCTGCGGCGCGAGGTCTCGAAGCGCGAGCTCATGGAGCACCGCGACGGCAGCGAGGCCGCACTGACGGCCCTGCGCGCCCGTGGCATCCTGGAAACCTACGCCTTCGAGGTGGCGCGCCTGCGGGCACCGAAGGCCATGCCCGAGAGCCTGCAGAAGCAGCTGAACCCCCAGCAGGAGCAGGCCTTGGAGGCGGTGCGCGGCATCTTCCGCGAGAAGGACGTCTGCCTGCTCCACGGCGTTACGTCGAGCGGCAAGACGGAGGTCTTCATCCGCCTCATCAAGGAAACCCTCGCCCGCGGTGAGCAGGTACTCTACCTCTTGCCCGAGATTGCGCTGACCACGCAAATCACAGGCCGACTGGGCCGCGTCTTCGGCGACGGCATGGGCGTCTATCATTCCAAGTTCCCCGACGCCGAGCGCGTGGAGCTATGGAAACGCCAGCTCGGCGATGCGCCCTTCCCCCTCATCCTCGGGGCACGCTCGGCACTGTTCCTTCCTTATCAGAAGCTCGGACTCGTCATCGTGGACGAGGAGCACGAGACGTCCTACAAGCAACAGGAGCCTGCGCCGCGCTACAACGCCCGTGACACGGCCCTCGTCCTGGCGCGCATGTACGGGGCAAAGGTGCTGCTCGGTACGGCGACGCCCTCCCTGGAGACCTACCACAACGCGCAGACAGGACGCTACGGCCTCGTGGAGATGACGACGCGCTACGGCGACGTGGCGATGCCCGAAATCGTCGTGGAGGATGTGGCGGAGCTGAAGCGCAAGCGCCTGATGCCCACGCCCTTCTCGCCGCGCCTGCGGGAAGCCATGCAGCGTGCGCTGGAGAACCGCGAACAGATTATCCTCTTCCAGAACCGCCGCGGCTACAGTCCCGTGCTGGAGTGCCGCACGTGCGGATGGTCGCCGCGCTGTACGCGCTGCGACGTGCCCCTCACCTTCCACCAGCGCGAGGGACGCCTCGTCTGCCACTACTGCGGCGCATCCTATCCTGTGCCGAAGCAGTGCCCGCAGTGCGAGGACACGGAACTGCGCGACGTGGGCTATGGCACGGAGAAGATAGAGGCTGCGGTACACGCCGTGTTCCCCGCGGCACGCACCGCCCGCATGGACCTCGACACCACGCGCACCCGCAACGGCTACGACGCCATCCTGGACGACTTCGCCGCAGGCAGGACGGACATCCTTATCGGCACGCAGATGGTGACGAAAGGCCTGGACTTTGCCCGCGTCAGCGTGGTGGGCATCCTGAATGCCGACCAGCTGCTCAACAAGCCCGACTTCCGTGCCTACGAACGCGCCTTCCAGATGATGTCGCAGGTGGCCGGGCGTGCCGGGCGCAGGGGCAAGCGCGGCCTTGTCATCTTGCAGACGCGGCAGGCGGCACTCGGCGTCGTGGAACAGGTGGTGCGCGGAGACTACACGGCACTCTATCGCGGACAGATGGCGGAGCGCCGCGCATTTGGCTACCCGCCTTTCGTCCGCCTCATTGAGATTACGCTGCGCCACAGCGACGAGCGCATCTGCGCCGCCGCCGCCGCGCAGTTTGCAGCCTTGCTGCGGCCCCACTTCCCCGAGGAGGAGCTCCTGGGGCCCGACCGTCCCGCCGTGGCCCGCGTGCAGACGCTCTACCTGCGCCGCCTGCTCCTGAAAGTGCGCCCCGACCTGCCCGCCTCCGGCGTGCGCCGCACGCTCCTCGCGGCGCGCGACATCACGCTCGGCATGGAACCCTACCGCCGCGTGCTCATCCATTTCGACGTGGACCCGATTTGAGGCGTCCGCGACGAAAAAAGCACATTTCGCACGGCGATGTTTGCGAAATCCGAAGTTTTTCCATACTTTCGCGCTGGAAAGTATAATTCTCAAAACAAGCTATACCATGTTTGACGTAAAACAGTGCCTCGCCGACTGCGAGGAAAAGATGGACATGAGCGTCCTCCATCTGGAAGAGAAGCTCGCCACAATCCGTGCCGGAAAGGCTAACGTACACATCCTCGATGCCATCCGCGTGAACTCCTACGGCTCCATGATGGGCCTCAACGCCGTGGCTTCCGTGACGACGCCCGACGCGCGCACCATCGCCATCAAGCCCTGGGACAAATCCATGTTCCGACCCATCGAGAAGGCTATCATCGACTCCGAAGTCGGCATCATGCCCGAGAACAACGGCGAAATCATCCGCCTTTCCATTCCGCCCCTCACCGAGGAGCGCCGTAAGCTGCTCACGAAGCAGTGCGGAAAGGAAGCCGAGGAGACGAAGATGGCCATCCGCAACGCCCGCCGCGACGGCATCGACAAACTGAAGAAGGCCGAGAAGGAAGGACTCTCCGAGGACAGCCGCAAGGATGCCGAAGAAGAACTCCAGAAGATTCACGACAAGAAGATCAAGGAGATAGAGCGCATCCTGGAGGAGAAGAACAAGGAAATCATGACCGTATGATTTGGGGGCTCGTCGTGCGCAGCACCGGCAGCTGGTATGATGTGCTGACGGACGACGGGGAGCGCGTCCCCTGCAAGGTGAAGGGAAACTTTCGCCTGCGCGGCATACGCAGCACGAACCCCGTTGCCGTGGGCGACCGCGTGCATATCGTCCGCGACGGCACGTCGGCCTTCATCACGGAAATCGAGGAGCGGCGCAACTTCATCGTGCGGCGCGCCTCGAACCTTTCCAAGCAGAGCCATATACTGGCCGCCAACGTTGATGCCTGCCTGCTCGTGGCAACGCTGCGGCGACCCGAGACCTCGACGACGTTCATGGACCGCTGCCTCGCCTCGGCAGAAGCCTACCGCGTGGCTGCGGCCATCGCCTTCAACAAGACCGACCTGCTCAACCCCGCCGAGCGGCAGGAACAGGCCGCGCTGGCAGAGATGTACCGCCGCATAGGCTACGAGGTGTTCGAGATTTCGGCACTGGACGCTGCTACGCTCTCCCCGCTGCGCGAATACCTGCGCGGGAAACGCACACTGATAGCCGGCAACTCCGGCGTCGGGAAGTCCACCCTTCTCAACGCCTTGATACCGACGGCTAACGTGCGTACGGCGGAGATTTCCGAGGCTCACCAGACGGGCATGCACACCACGACGTTCAGCGAACTGTTTCCCCTGCCCGAGGGCGGAAGCCTCATCGACATTCCAGGGATAAAGGGATTCGGTACCTTCAACATGGCGCGTGAGGAAATTGCGCACTACTTCCCCGAAATCTTCCACACCTCCCGCGAGTGCCGCTTCGACAACTGTACGCATACCCACGAGCCCGGCTGCGCCGTGCAGCACGCCCTTGAATGCGGCCAGATTGCCGCTTCGCGCTACGCCTCATACCTCTCCATGCTTGAGGACGAAGAAGAGGGCAAGTACCGCACTCCTCTCTAATTCTCCTGATTACTCTAATGAATAATGTATAACAAAACCTGCCCGCGCTAAAATGGAACCACTCTTACTCATCCTCATCATTGCAGGCATCGCCCTGCTGCTCTTCGCCATTGAAGTATTCGTGACGCCCGGCTTCGGCATCGCGGGCATCGCCGCCACCCTCTGCGTCGTCCTCGCCGACTCCCTGGTGTACTTCTACTACGACAATTTCACCGCCACCGTGACGCTCCTCGTCTCCACCGCCGCCGTCCTGCTCCTCATCTGGTGGCTCAGCCGTGCGCGCACCCTTGAGAAGATGGCACTCAAGGCCAACATCGACTCCACCAACGCCACTGCCGCACAGCTCTCCGTGCAGCCGGGACAGGAGGGCCGCGCCCTCACGCGCCTCGCCCTCATCGGCAATGCCGTCATCGACGGCAAGACCGTCGAGGTGAAAAGTACGGGAAACTTCATCGATGAAGGCACCCCCATCGTCGTCACCGCCGTGCAGGACGCCCTCATCCTCGTAGAGCCCAAAGCGTAGGGCACCCCCCTTTATTGTATCATAAGCTCGTAAAGATATGCCGGGCTTTGTACGTACAGTTCTCCTTCCTCGTTACGATACAATAAAAACTCGGAGGGCGTCACCTCACGGCGCCGCCCTCCATCTTAGAGATCAAAAACTTTTTAATACACTAACTAACAATCTCTAAGTTTTTTTCGGAGAAAAAACTTCACTGAGCCTCGCAGCGTACGTCAGCCCCGAGGGACGAAGGTCCGAGGTGGCTGGTGCAATTGGGAAACCTTTGCTAAACGCACACTGGAGGGCACGAAAAAAGCGTAGGTCTTCACCATACGCCTATCAGGTTCACCACAAACCTCCAATACCCTATGGGAAAGCCCACGCAGTTTATGCGCAAGCCTCAGTGGATATTGGTTACAACGGCTACAAGGCAGCCCGTTGCTTTTGCTCGTTCTTCGTTTCGAGGTGGTGATTCGATAGGCGATTGAGCAAAAAAATGTGCGCACAACGTCACCATTGTGCGCGGCAAATATAGGAATTGTTTTGAAATAGAAGAAATTATTGCAGGAATAATCTTACTGTCGCCTTCCTGCCGCCTTCGCGTGCGTGCGCGCATGTACGTATATAACTATTGTGGTCCTGGATGGCGGCTGCTTACAAGGACTATTCGCGCAGGAGGTGCAGGAGGCGCTCCACGCCTTGGCGGATGGAGTTGAGGCCGAAATGCTCGGGACGCACGTCGGCGAGGGGGAGCCAGAAGAGGTCAGCGGCATCGTCGAGGGCATGGAGGGAGGCATCAGCGGGGATGTCAACGCGGAAGAAGAGGTCGCAGGTGTGGACGACGTGGCCGCTATAGGGATAGGCGTTGGGGATGGTGAAGAGGAGTTCGCGCACGGTGGCCTCGGCGCCGGTTTCCTCGCGCACTTCGCGCACGACGCCTGCCTCGGCGGTCTCACCGGGATCCACGAAGCCGCCGGGGAGGTCGAGGGTGCCGCGTGCGGGTTCGTAGGCGCGGCGAGCGACGAGAAGTTCCTGTGCATCACCGCCCACAGGGGAGGGGCGCAGAATGACGGCAACGGTGGAGGCGGAGGCGTTGGCATAGTAGGTGAAGCCGCAGTCAGCGCAACGCTTGGCGCGGGCATCGTGCTCCGCGAAATGCGAGGAGCCACAGCGCGGGCAGTAGTGGAAGGTGGCGAGGGGATGCATTATTTATAGACTAAGGTAGTGAGGCGGTCGGGGCGGAAGAAGTCGGCGGCGGCAGCCTGAAGCTGCTGCGCCGTGAGGGCTTGGATGCGGCGTGCCGTTTCTGCGGGGTCGTAGGCAACGGCGTAGTGGGCAAAGGTCTTGCCGAGGGTGAGGGCGAAGTTCTCGTTGTTGTCGGCACCGATGCCCATCTGTCCGATGAGCTGCTGCTTGGCAGCGGAGAGGGCGGCGGGGGAGAGGGGTGCGTCCGCGAGACGGCGCAGTTCGCGCTCCACCATACGGAGGCAACGCGCGACGTCGGCCTTGTCGCAGCCGAAGTATGTCTCCCAGACGCCGGTGTCGGGATAGACGTAGAGGTAGGAGTCAACGGTATAGACGAGTCCTGCGCGCTCGCGGAGGCTTGCCGTCAGCCGGGAGTTCATGCCGGGACCGCCGAGGATGTTGTTCAGGAGGCTGAGGGCGAAGCGGCGCTCGTCGCAACCGCCGACGGCACGGGCGCCCACGATGACGTGTGCCTGGTGGGTGTCGCGATGTACCTCGCGCGTCTGCGGGCGGTAGGCGGGGAGGGGAATGTCACGGCGCAGGACAGGAGCGGCAGGGAGGTCGGCCGTCAGGCGTTCCAGACGTCGCACGACGCGCTGGAAGTCCACGTTGCCGTAGAGAAAGAAGGTGGCGTTCGAGGCGCGGTAGTAGCGGTCGGCGTAGCGGCGCGCATCTTCCGTGCGGTACTGCCGCAGGCGTTCCTTGCGGCCGAGGATGTCGCGCCCCAGGGGATGGCCCTCGAAGAGCATGGCCTCGAACTCGTCGAAGATAAGTTCGGAGGGGGAGTCCTGGTAGCTGTCGATTTCGTCGCAGATGACTTCCACCTCGCGGTCTATCTCTCGCTGCGGATAGAGGCTGTGGAAGACGATGTCCGTCAGGAGCTCGGCGGCGCGGGGGAAGTCGCGGCGCAGGACGGTGGCGTGGTAAACGGTTTCCTGCTTGTTGGTGAAAGCGTTGAGGTCGCCGCCCACGCGTTCGAGGTAGTTGTTGATGTGGTAGGCGCGGCGGCGCTCCGTGCCCTTGAAGCTCATGTGCTCCAGGAAGTGCGCCATGCCGGTGTCCTGCGGCTCCTCATCGCGCGTACCGGCGGCGATGACGTAGCCGCAATAGACGACGTCGGAACTATTCTGTTGGCAGATGATGCGCAGGCCGTTGGGGAGTTGGTGGTGCAAGGGAGGTTGGGAGTTTATTGGGAGGATTGGGAGGGCTCGAAGTGTTCGGAGTTCTCTGAGTTCTCTGAGTATTCTGAATTATCTTCGCTTGAAGTATTTTCCCACAACGGGGAGGTTGCGGAGCGGAAGGTCGTGATAGATGATGTGTGCGACGAAGGCAAGGATGAGGAGCGTGTTCAGCGAGATGCGGAGCCATGCTGGCCAATCCTTGGGCATGACTGTCATGAGCAGGAAGAACAGGGCGGCGACAGCGACGTAGGCGGCGATGCTCTTCATGGGGTAGGGGATGGGATTCTTGCGTTGCCCGACGAAGTAGGAGAGCATCATGGCTGTGCCGTAGCCTGCGACGCCAGCCCAAGCGCAGGCCCAGTAGCCGCAGGTGGGGATGAGCAGGATGTTTACGGCAAAGAGAACGATGCAACCTGCCAGTGAGAACCAGGCTCCGTAGATGGTCTTGTCAATGAGCTTGTACCAGAAGGAGAGGTTGAAGTAGATGCCCATCATAATCTCTGCTGCCATGACGATGGGCACAACGCCGAGCCCCTCGCGGTATGCTTCGCCAATGATGTGCTGCAAGAGGGGCATCCAGCCGACGACGCAGAGGAATGCCAGGAGCGTGAAAATGATGAAGAACTTCATCGCGGAAGCGTAGTACTCCGCTTTGTCGGCATCCTTGGACTTTGCGAAGACGATAGGCTCGTAGGCATAGCGGAAGGCCTGCGTTATCATCGCCATTATCATCGCTATCTTCACGCAGGCTCCGTAGATGCCAAGCTGAACGTTTGCCTGTGCTTCGTCGGGATATACCAGTGGGAAGATAATCTTGTCGGCCACCTGGTTCAGGATGCCGGCAATGCCGAGAATCAGGATGGGCCAAGAGTAGGAGAGAATCCTGCGAAGCAGGCGACCGTCGAAGCTCCAGCGGATGCGGAAAAGGTCGGGGATGAAGAAGAGCGTAATGAAACTTGTGCAGAGCAGGTTGATGAAGAAGACGTAGAACACGGAAGTCTTCCCGAGAAGCACGAAATAGATGAGGTTGAGGCCGATGTTCAGCACGATGAACAGCAGCTTCAGCGCGGCAAAGCGCACGGCGCGCTTCTGGAATCGCAGATAGCTGAAGGGGATAGCCTGCAAGGCGTCGAGAGCTACGACCACGCCCATCATCAGCAGGTATTCCGGATTTGCCGCGTAGCCCAAGGTTCCGCTGATGGGGCTTATGAAGCCGAAGAGCAGCAGGAGGAACACCGCCGTCAGCGGAACGACGACGGCCATAGCGGTTGAGAATACCGTGTCGGGCTTTTCGCGCTCGTCGTTGGCGAAGCGGAAGAGCGATGTCTCCATGCCGAAGGTGAGGAGTACGAGGATGAGGGCGGTATAGGCGTAGATGTTCGTGCTGACGCCGTAGTCGCCGGACTCCTTCGGCATGTAATGCGTGTAGAGCGGCACGAGCAGGTAGTTCAGGAAGCGGCCGACTATGCTTGAAAGGCCGTATATGGCGGTGTCTTTTGCGAGAGATTTCAGGTTCATTCGTGGTTGTCGTTAAGGGAACTATGGCGATTAGGAGGTCTTAGGAGAAGAACAGATAGCAGACGCCAATGGCGGCAAGTATTCCCGCCAGGTCGGCCAGCAGACCGCAGGCGACGGCGTGGCGCGTCTTGCGGATGCCCACGGCTCCGAAATAGACGGCAAGGATGTAGAATGTTGTGTCAGTAGAGCCCTGGAAGATGCAGGCCAGGCGCCCCACGAAGGAGTCCGCGCCGTAGGTGGTCATGGCATCGACCATCATGCCGCGCGCCCCGCTACCCGAGAGGGGCTTCATGAGTGCCGTCGGCAGGGCTGCCACCCAGTCGGAGTCCATTCCCGTCTGTGCTACCAACCATGCGATACCGTCAACGAGCCAGTCCATGGCACCCGCCGCGCGGAACACGCCGATGGAGACGAGGATGGCGATGAGGTACGGAATAATGCGCACCGCCGTGTCGAAGCCTTCTTTGGCTCCCTCGATGAAGGTGTCATAGACATTCACCTTCTTTCGCATGCCGGCCAGAATGAACAGGATGATGATGCTGAAGAGCATCACGTTGGCGACGCTACTCCCAACGACGTCCATCATCCAGGCGTCCATCTGGCTGAATCCCCAGCACATCGCAGCCACGAGGAGCGAGGCGCCGCCCAGCGTGAGCAGCAGCGTGCGCGAGAAGAGATTTATGCGCTGGTAGAGACTCGTGACGATGATGCCCACAAGCGTGGCCGCGAACGTGGCAATGAGGATGGGTACGAAGATATCCGTCGGGTTGGCCGCGCCCTGCTGGAAGCGGTACGTCATGATGGAAACGGGAATCAGCGTCAACCCGCTCGTGTTCAGCACGAGGAACATGATCATCGGGTTCGAGGCCGTGTCCTTCTTCGTGTTCAGCTCTTGCAGACCTTCCATCGCCTTCAGGCCGAGCGGCGTGGCGGCGTTGTCAAGGCCCAGCATGTTAGCGGCGATGTTCATGAAGATGTTGCCATAGACGGGGTGCCCCTTTGGGATGTCGGGAAAGAGTTTCGAGAAGAGCGGCGTCAGTCCCCGTGCCAGTACGTTCACGACGCCTCCCCTTTCGCCCACTTTCATCACACCGAGCCACAGCGAGAGCACGCCTGTGAGGCCGATGGAGATTTCAAAACCTGTCTTCGCTGTCTCGAACGTGGAGTTCATGATGGCGGGAAACACTTCGAAGTCGCCCAGGAACACCAGTTTCACCAATGCAATAACAAAGGCTATCAGGAAAAAAGCTATCCAGATATAGTTTAGTACCATTTCTACTTTTGTTTTATGTCCGCAAAAGTACGAAATATCGCCCGCCAAGCACCGCATCGGATAAAAAAAAACACAAATTCTTGGCAAATTCGCCGTCGCGCACTACCTTTGCAGCCGCAAAAGTAGCCCAGATGGCGGAATCGGTAGACGCGCTGGTCTCAAACACCAGTGGGGCAACCCGTGCCGGTTCGACCCCGGCTCTGGGTACAAGGTTCAAAAAGCAATCCTCTGTAAATCAAGTATTTACAGGGGATTTTTCTTTTTCAAGGTGTACTAAAAGTGTACTTTTCAACATATAGGTGTACTTTTGGGGTGGTTCAAGCCTCATCAAAAAGGGGTGCAAGTGTATCACTACACAACACCCCAACCAAAAAAATATAGTTGGCTTTTTGCAAAGCCGTTGCAAAGGTACAAAATATATTTGGTTTCCTATATGGTTGAGGCTCTTTTTGAAAAAAGGTGTAGCTATCTATCACAGACTGCCACACCTGCACATGAAGGTGAATATATGAGCTAATACTCATTTTCTAATCGCTCCAAAAAGGCTCTGGCCTCATCGGGTGTAATGCCTCTTGGTTGTCTTTCTACCGACATATCGGCCGTTATCGCTTGTTGCTTGGGCAAGACGTACTGCAAAAACCTCTCCAACACTAAAAGCCTATCTTTGGAGCTCAGTGCTTGCAAGTCTTTCTGCATCTGTTCCCGGTTCTCTTCAATCAGTCCAGAAACAAAGTCTTTCAATGTTCCTGTTATCTTGTTTGGTGTACCTTTTGCTCTGCCACCTGTCTTTGGAGTTCCTTTTGCTCTGCCCATATCTACTTTAATCTACTTTAGAATGTTACCAAAAGTTGGTAACAACATACACTTTATTATAAGACAATCACACATAAGCCCCACAATTCCTTATCTCATCATCCAACTCTTTCATTAACTCATCGGACACGGTAATATTGGCTTTTGTGGCAACCTCTTGGATTTTCTTCTTTAGTCGGCTGTAGTTCTTTCTATCATCAAGAACACTTGCCTCTTTCAACTCATCCAGAAAGCCCCCTATCTGGGTTTGGTCTGTCTGGCTTATCAATCGTGCAACAAACACGTTGAAAGCATCTGAAACGGTCTTTATCTCACTCATAACATTGGTTTTAATTTGGGTCTGCTTGGATATTGAAAAGTAACTATCTTGGTAGCGTTTAACCATCATCCTGTAAAAGGGTGTTTGTGCAAGGGTTGAGGCTGTAACCTCTGGCACTCCTAATTGTTGGGGTAGTCTGCCGTTCAACCTCATTTCATATTTCAACAGGTTTGCCCCTTTCATATCCTCTGGGTACTCCATCCCTTTGGCTGTTGCATCTGCCATCTTATCATAGAAAGCAAACACTTTGGGCTGCTGCTTGCCTGTTCCCTTATAATACAGGGTTGAGGGTTCAAAGTGGTATCGGCTCAATCTGGGCATATTGCCCAACTTTGCAAGGTAATCTGGCACTTGGTGCATCATTAGAAAGTTTGTGCCAAACTCAACACCTGTAACCGCTGCTTGCCCAATCTTTATGTGCAAGGCATCCCCAATCTTTTCTATTGCGCGGGCTGTTGTGTGCCTATCCAGAGGGTAAACATTGCTGCCATACAGATATTTTGGCAAACTCCCCACAACAGACAACCCACCCACAAAGATAGACACTTTCAAACCCTCCAAACTGCCAAACGTCTTAACCTCCCCGGTCTGTAGGTCTGTTTCCTGTTTGGCACTATCCAGATAGTTTGCAATAGTGGGGTATTGCTCCCCAACTATTGCCCTATCAATCCAGAGTTTTACTTTGTCATACATCGGTGTGGAGTGTTACCAATTTTTGCCCACAAACTACATATTATTATAAGGCACTCCTTTTCTGGGCTTGCTCCCTCAAAGCCTGTAAAGCCTCATCAAAGCCACCCATAACAAGTTGCTTGCAATAGGCACTAATAAGCACCTTTGCACCCTCCAAAACAACCAACTCTATAGAGGTGGGTGTTAGGTTGGTTGGGTCTTTCTCATCCTGCTCTATCAAGAAAAGAAAGCCATCCTGTTTGTATTCAAAGAAAGGGTTGGGTTTCTCATCCTTGCTGTAGGTCTGTTTATTCAGAGGGTAGCCATAGGCAAACCCACTCAACTTGCCATCTTGGAAGTAATCTTTAAGCCCTGTAAAGTTGAGGCTGTTTTTGGCTTGCAACCTCATAGAGGGTACATTATCCCCCTCTTTCAACTTTTCCGTTAGGTTCATTGAAATTTGCCCATCCCTGCCCCTCAATTGTTCCATTGGTGGGTAATACCCTGCTTGGGCTGTAATCGTGTACTTGGGGGTTTTCTTGCCTTTCTGGGTGGTGTTCACCATCTTGGCATAATAGCGTACATTGGGGGTGTTCATCGCTTGCCTCCTTTCTTCATACAATAGGTTTGTGCCTGTTGGCTTATCTCATCGGCTGTTGCAACTCTGTTGCTCTGTAGCCAACTTTCCAACTCCACACGGTTGAAATAGCACATCTTTCCCATCGGTTTGTAGTGGGGTATCTGCTGTTTCATTGTCAGTTTGTAGAGGTAGGATTTGGATATACCCAAATATCGTGCTGCCTCATCGCTTGTTAGCACCTCTTTTGTGCAAAAGATAGTGTTGGCAGTTATAAGGTCTGCCACCTGTTTCAATTCCTCTGGCATCGCTTTATTATTTTAGAGGGTTTTGGCTGTCAGAGGGTGTTAGCAAGTCCACCCCTTATTTGCCCTGCTCCCTATCTGGTAGGGCTTGCTATACTTATCCCACCATCTTGAAAGCAAGTGCAAAGTAACAAAGGATAATCCACAAAAAAACACACCGTTGTTATATCGGTGTGGTTGGGTGTGGTTGGGTGTGTTGGGTGTGTTGAGGCTCTAAAACAAGGCATCCACTTTCTCAAATCCTGTAGGCTCAAATTTAGTGTTTAGCCTCATCCAATTTTGTTTTGCCCCTTTCAATCCTTTCTCATTAAACAAGGTTTCAAAGGGTTTCCACGCTGTTGTTTTGTTGCCATCCTTATCAAGCCTGGTTGTAAGGCTAAACTTTTCACTTACTTTTGTGGCAAAGTATGCCAATAGTTGCTTTGTATCGTTCCGTTTTAACCCCTCTGGGCTGTTGGTTATCAATTGGGCATCAATTGCCTTTTGGAACACTTTAACCGCCTCATCTGCCTTTAGTTTCTCTGGCAACAGGTCTTTTAATTCCATCTGTTGAGGCTCTGGGTTGAGGCTCTGGGCATCCGTTGTTTGTCCGTTGTTTGCTTGCTCTGGTCCCTGTTTTGGTTCATAAATGTATTTTTTCTCCACATTATCATAACGCCATTCAAAAACCCCACAAAGCATATTTATTGCATCTGCCAATCTCCGCCCTTCATCATTATGTGCGCTTATCCCATCTGCCAAACTTTCTATAAACATATCTTCCAGCAAACCCGATTTGTCAAAATCTGATAAGCCACCAAAAAACCGTCTTATGTCAATGTCGTTAATTTCACCGTCTGCCACTTTTTCTATAAACTCATTTACCATCATATTGCAACAATTTATTTTGTAACTCTATAATTCTGCTTGTAAGTGTTTCAATTAGCCCGGCTTGCCTCTGTATGGTTTGGGTTAAGGCTAATATCACATCATCGCTATTTATAATAATGCCATTATTTTGCCATCCATTATTGCAAGTATTATTTGAGCAATCTATACTCATAGCATCAACCCTCCATTAAAAGTTAGTAACCTCCAAAGTTGGCAAACTGTTTATTGCATCCTCTTTCAGTCTGTCTATTGCTCTGGTGTATTTCTCTGTGTGCTTTAATCCAGAATGCCCCAACAGGCTTGCCACCGTCTTTATATTTGCCCCATTGTTGAGGATATTAACGGCAAAAGAATGTCTGGCACAATGCCAACTTATATGCTTGTTAATTCCTGCTCTCTTAACCCATCTTTTGAGGGCTTTAAGACACATTTCATAACTTGGTAGGGGAAATATAAGGCTGTCTTTGGTCTGGCTCTCTGTTGGCTCTCCTATAAGCCTCAACAATCCATCATTGAGGGGGATAATAACACCGCTGTTGGCAGAGTGCCCCTTTGTCTTGTTCTGCTCAAACTTTAGCAACTTATTAGCAAAGTCCACATTGGCAAAAGTAAGCTCTTTCACATCACAAAAGCGTAAACCACAATACAGGCACATTATAAAAGCCCTCCTAATATTGGGTTTTTCCCCATCATAGTGGGTGTTTATCAAGGCTTGTTCCTCATCCAGAGAAAGCACATCTTTTCTCAAAATCTGGTCATCAACCTTAATAACAACCCCTGTGCAAGGGTTCTTAATCATCACATCATGCTCAATAGCAAACTTTATTACTTTCTTGAAACGCTGATAAATGCTTTTTGCACCCTCCCCAATACTCCTACTTTGTAGGTATTCTGTAAAAGCCACCATCATATCTTTGTTTAGTTGCTCTGGCTTTATGCTCTTTGCAAACTTGGTGTACTCTGGGGTATCGTTCAAAAAGTCCTTAAACCGCTGTAGGGCTATTTGCACCATCCTAATATCTTTCTTGGTGTAATTGTCAATATAGGTTTGGAAGTAATCCAGAAAGTTTATTTGGCGGTCTTTCTTTAGCCTGTAGCCCTCACTACTCTCTAATAGTTCCTGCTCCCTTTCCTGTCTGATTTTCTTTGCAAGTTGCAAGGTTTCTTTGTTGTGCTGCCTATCAATAGGGGTTCTGGGGGTAGCCACCAAATAAAGGTTGAGGTTTTCTTTTCTCCTTATATGCCTAACCTTGTATTTGGGTGTTCCTGCCATCTTGCCACTCTCATACAATACAGGCTCACCAAACTCATCTAATACAGGCTCACTTTCCCTGCCCAAATAATACTCCAGATAGAGGCTTATTTGCCCATCTGCTAACAACCGCTGTTCAAGTCTGGGGTTGTCTTTGCTCTTGTTTTCTAACTTTGCCATAACTTACTATATTCTTTTGGTTTCCTTTGTTGGTGCAAAGATATAACTTTTTTTCCAAAGGTGTACTATAAGGTGTACTAATTAACATAAAATAGTACACCTTTATCCTATCAAAGGGAGGCAATAAACAAGAAAAACCCTGTAAATCAATGCTTTTTAATTCTTTTATTTTCCTTTATTTTCTGGGTTTTGTATTGGCTCTGGGTACTAAGGCAAAAGCAGAGGAGAGGATGCAATCACAGGCATCCCCTCCCTTTTTTGTATCGAGTCTTGCCTTACCTCACAATTTCCGCGAGGGGCTTGCGCAGCTTTTCCTTCGGCGCGTCGGCGGGGTAGCCAAGGGGGATAAAGGCGATAGGCTCTTCGTCAGCAGGGAGGGAAAACAGTTTTTTGTAAAGAGGCGCGTCGAAGTTGCACACCCAGCAGGTGGCAAGGCCTTGTGCCGTGGCAGCGAGGCAGAGATGCTCTACGGCGATGGCAACATCAATGTCCCCGTGCCGCTTGCCGTCAGAACGCACCCATTCCTCGTCGTGGCGGAGGGAGGCGACGATATACACGGGTGCCGTCTTGAACCACTCCCTGTCATAGCACTGTTGCACCTTCGCGCGTTCATCTTCGCTGCTGACAATCTGAAACCTCCAGGGCTGCTTGTTGCAGGCGGAGGGTGCGAGACGCACACTTTCGAGGATGTAGTCCAGTTTCTCTTGTTCCACGCTGGCGGGCTTATATGCCCTGCAGCTGTATCTGTTTTTTACGAGTTCCAGGAAATCCATATCCTTATCCATTCTGTCTATTGTGGTTGTACATCATGATGATTGTATTCGGGGCTGTCCTCTGCCGCCATCATGGGCGCATCTACGGGGACTTCGTATCGCCGGATGCTGTGGTCTTGCAGGAATATCTTGTTGAGCGTATAGGCCAAGGCGTCCAGCGTCTTCTCCCGCATCTTCGGCGTCAGCTCGCACTCCCAGATGGTGATGGAGTGCCAGCCCAGGGACGCCAGTTCGCACTGAACCCTCAAGTCGCGTTCCTTGTTCCGCCTTATCTTGTTGACCCAAAACTCGCGGTTCGTCTTCGGGATCTTGCAACACGCCGAATCTGTTAAGATGTATTCACTCCCCTCGCCGCCGTAGGCTTCCCCCTCGACTTTTGGAGAGGGGGTTAGGGGGTGAGGCTTGGGGACGGGGGTGAGGCTCCTATGCCCGTGCCAGAAGCACCCGTTCACGAAGATGCACGTCCGATATTTGCGAAGCACCAAGTCTGGATGTCCCGGCAACCGCTTGTGGTTCAGCCTATACCGGAATCCTCGCTTCCACAGCCCGCGACGCACCACCATCTCAGGCTTCGTTCCCTTCGACCGAATTGCCGCCATGTTGGCATGTCGCTGTTGAACTGTGAGCTTATCCATTGCTTCTGTTCTTAACAATTAACTACTGTTTTGTCTGTCGGTAACGTTCTTGCGGCGTACTTGGGCTATCCCCCGTTTAGGGGATGGAAGGCTGCGTCGTTCTCCATCTCCAGCAGTTGACGCTTTCGCCCGATGCCGTAGGCGTAGCCGGTGAGGGAACCGTCGGTACCCACCACGCGATGGCAGGGAACGATGATGGCGATGGGGTTGCGGTGGACAGCACCGCCCACGGCTCTTGCCGAGCGGCAGCCGATGCGGCGGGCCAGTTCGCCATAGCTGACGGTTTGTCCGAAGGGGATGGTGAGCAACTCCTGCCACACGCGTTGCTGAAAGTCCGTTCCTGCGAGGCGGAGGGGCGGGAGTGTGCCGGGCTCGTGGCCGGCAAAGTATGTGTCCAGCCAGCGGTGCACTACCTCAAAGACTGCGGGAGGACAGTCGGTGCGGCACGCCTTGCCGCCTGACGCATCAGCATCGGAGCTAAAACGAAGCCCGCAGAGGTGTTCCCCATCGCTTTCCAGCGTCAGGGTTCCCTGCGGGGATGAGTATGTGCCGTGGTATGTCACGTATCGGTGCCGCTCCTCTCGTAGCTTCCTTTTCATAACTCAAAGGAAGTTATGCTGTGGCTTGCATGGCAAGGGCGTAGGCGCGGATTTGCTTCACCATGGCGAGAAGGCCGTTGGCACGCGTTGGGGAGAGATGGTCGCTGAGGCCAATGCGGGAGATGAAGTAGAGGTCGGCAGCAAGGATGTCGGCGGTACGCTGGCCGGAGAATATACGCAGCAGGAGGGCAACGATGCCGCGCACGATGAGGGCGTCGCTCTCGGCGCGGAAGGTGAGGCGACCGTCGTCGCCGTCGTCGCAGACAAGCCACACGCGGCTTTGGCAACCGTCGATGAGGTTTTGCTCCGTTTTCAGCTCGTCGGGAAGGGTGGGGAGGTCGCTGCCCATGTCAATAAGCATCTGGTAGCGGTCCATCCAGTCTTCGAGGGGTTCAAACTCCTCAATGATTTCGTCTTGTATCTCGTTGATGGTTTTCATTGAAAAAACTGATTAGGGGGAGTTTCTGTTAACGTTCTCCTTCTTCCTCGTAGAGCATTTGCAACAGCGTCTGCCCTACGGCCTTCAGGTGTCGGCGGGAGATGTTCTCAGGGACGTCCTGCGTGGTATGCCACGTGGAGGAGAAACCATGTCCCGTTTCGCCGATGACGTCAATGGTGGGGATGTGGGCGATGCGGTTCATGGGGATGTGGTCGTCCATAGTGGCCGTGCCGTCCTCGTGGCGGAATACCTCGCGCGCCTCCTCAGAGACGGCACAGCTCCACAGGCGAGCAACGATGTCCTGCGCATACTGGCGTGAGTGGTATTCGTAGCGGAAATACGTGTCGGCACCGCCCACCATGTCAAGCAGGATTCCATAGCGCGGGCGATAGCCTTCAGGGAGGTTGGCAGACCAATACTGGCTGCCGAGGCACCAGTCAGAGCCGTCGTCGGCACCTTTCCCCCAGTAGGGCGCACCGTAGTCCTCCATGTCAAAGCATACGAAGTCCACGCCGACGGCCGGGTTGAGTTGTCGGATCTGGCGTGCAATCTCCAGCATCACGGCAACGCCGCTGGCACCGTCGTTAGCGGCCATGACGGGCTGATGGTGTTTCGCGGAGTCGGCATCGTTGTCTGCCCAGGGACGGCTCTCCCAGTGGGAGCAGATGACAACGCGCTCCTTCAGGTCGGGCTTGTAGGAGGCTGTGATGTTCACGCAAGGAAAGCTTTTGCCGTCCCATCCTTGGAGGGTGACGCGCTGAAAGCTGACTTCAAGGCCGTAGGCACGGAAGGCCGCGGCGATGTAGTCGGCACAGCGGTCGTGGGCCTCGCTGCCCGGCGTGCGCGGGCCCCATTGGCACTGTGCTTCAATGTGGCGCATGGCGCTGTCGGCGTCAAAGGTCAGCGGAACGAGTGCGGTGGAATCCACCGTCGTGTCGGTTGGCGTGTTCTGCCCTTTCTTGCAGGAGAACAGCAGCGTGGCTGCGACAACCAGAAGAAGGATGATAGGAGTATGTCGTTGTTGCATAATGGTTGGTTGCATTTATTTTACGAAAAAAGGTGGTTCAGAATTTCACTTCGCCTTTATATTGCACTTGGCTCATGACGCGCATGAAGTTGCCGCTCCATAGTTTGCGCAGTTGCGTCGTGTTGAGACCTTCGGCAATGAGGCGGCGCGTGAGGTTCAGCATCTCCGCCTCGGAGTTGAGGCCGGGGACGCCGCCGTCGCCGTCGTAGTCGGAGCCTATGCCCACGTGGTCAATGCCGGCCACGTCTATCATGTGCATGATATGGCGCACGGCATCGTCGATGGTGGCGCTGCCGTCGGTGCGCAGGAAGCCGGGGTAGAACGTGCCCTGCGCCACGCCGCCGTTGGCGGCCAGTGCGCGTAGTTGGTCGTCGGTCAGGTTGCGGGGATGGTCGCAGCACGCGCGGCTTGATGAGTGGGAGCAGCACACGGGCAGCTGCGTCTCTTCAAGGACGTCGTAGAAGGTGCTCTCCGCAGCGTGGGAAAGGTCCACCATCATGCCCGTGCGGTTCATCTCGCGGACGACGTCACGGCCGAAGGGGCTCAGGCCGCCCCATTCACGCGTAGATTTCATGGCCGAGTCGCAGACGTCGTTGTCACCATTGTGGCAGAGCGTCAGGTAGGTGACACCCATGCGCCGGTAGCGTTCCACGTTGGCAAGGTCACGGCCAAGGGCGTAGCCGTTCTCAATGCCGAGGAACACGGCCTTCTTGCCAATGTTTTTCAGGCGGTAGGCGTCCTTCGGCGTCAGTGCTATCTGGGCTCCCTTCGTGAGCTCCACCATGTCGCGTATGCCCTGGAGCAGGTGGTCGGCTTTCGCGGTGGCGGCTTTCAGGCCTTCATCCGTGCGCTCTTCCTGGCGGATGTAGGCAGCCATGACGACGGCGTCCATGCGGCCTTCGCTGAGGCGGTGGAGGTCAACGCGGCCGATGTCGCCACGGTGGTCGAACATGATGCCCTGGTCGAAGAGCATGGGCGTGTCCACGTGGGAGTCGAGCGTGAGGATGTCGCGATGAGCCTCCACGGCGCGGCGATAGCTTTCGCACTCTTCCACAAACCAGCGGAAGAGCGGAAGCATGGACTTGTCGCCTGCCGGCAGAAAGCTCTCGGGATGCCATTGCACGCCGAGGACGGTTTTTTTCTCCGCGCTCTCCACGGCTTCTATGACGCCGTCGGTGCTGCGCGCCGTCACACGCAGCTTGTCGCCGGGCTCGCTGACGGCTTGATGGTGGAAGGAGTTTACGGCAATGCACTCGCCGAGGACTTTGCCGACGATGGAGCCTTCCTCAGCCTGTACATAGTGGGTGGCCGTATGGCGCGGTGCATTTTGAGAATGCTTCAGGAGATGGTCGGTATCGGGTAGGCATGTGCGGAGATCCTGATGCACCTTGCCGCCCAAGGCGATGGCCAGCGTCTGTATGCCGCGGCAGATGCCGAACAGCGGCATTTGCCGGTCGTAGGCCAGACGTGTGAGGAGCAGCTCGCCACGGTCGCGGCGGCTGTTGATGTTCCCAAGGGCAGGCATCGGCTCCTCGCCCATGAAGAGCGGGTTGATGTCGGCCCCCCCTGTCAGGACGATGCCGTCCAGGCGGTCGAGGAGGGAAAGCAGCATGGGCATGCTTTCGCTGGCGGGAATCACAACGGGGATGCCGCCTGCCGCCTCAATGCTGTAGGTGTAGGCTTCTGCCAGTTCGCAACCTTTCTCGCCGAAGTTTCCCGTGAGTCCGATGAGCGGACGCGTGGAATGGTTTGGGAAGTGGTTGACGAGTGCCGTATAGTCGGCGTGGATATCGTAGTTCATGAGTTTTCTTTCTTCTTAGGTTTTTTCGGAAACCAGCCGCGCTCTACGCGCCGTTTCTGCTCGAAAAGCTCGCCGATGCCCCAAAGCAGGGAAAAGCCCGTGATGGCGGAAAGGCAGCTCCAGAAGTTGCTTTCAATGAAAAGTGCACCGATGGCACCTGCCAGCCCGCCCAACAGGAAGAGCCACCAAGGGCGTGTGCCGAAGTGGTATTCCGCCTTGATGACGAGGGGGTGGCAGAGGCCGATGATGAGAAAGGTGCAAAGGCCCGTGAGCAATCCTTCAAAGTTCATGTCGGAAGGTCTTAGCAGTTGGTGTTCTCAAGGTTGATGGGGATGTTGCGGTTGATGGTCTGCTCCAGGGAGATGAGCGTTTCGGTGGAGGTGACGCCCTCAATGACCTGTATCTTCTTTGTCAGCAGTTCGAAGAGGTGGTCGTTGTCCTGACAATAGAGCTTTACGAGCATGCCGAAGTGTCCTGTAGTATAGTGACACTCCACGATTTCAGGAATCTGTGCCAGTTCCTCTGCCACTTTACGATAGACGGAACTTCTCTCAAGGCTGATGCCGATGTAGGTGCATGTACTGTAACCAATGCTCTTGGGATTTACCAGATAGGTGCTTCCCTTGATGATACCGGACTCCGCCATGCGGCTGACGCGCTGGTGGATGGCGGCACGGGAAACGCCGCATTCAGCAGCGACATCTTTAAACGGGATACGCGCGTTGTCGGAGATGATGCTTAAAATCTTGAGGTCCAAATGATCTACTTTATCCATGATGCTTAAAGTTTTATGTGTGCGAAAATACTAAAAAAGGTTTTATTCTTCATCGCTCTCGGGCAGATTATCCATGATGAGATGGGCTTCAAAACCCCTTGAGGCAGCAAAGCGCATGAGTTTTTGGCGGCGTTGCAGGGGACTATTTGCGCGCAGGGTACGTGCCTTGGATGCAAGAAGTCCGCGCAATGTTTCGACGTATTGCTCTTCGTCAATACTTTGGAGCGCTTCGTTGGCGATTGCGGAACTCACTCCGCGAAGGAGTAATGCCTGTCGCGTCTTCATCCGTCCCCAGCGTTCGTAGAGCGTTCGGTCGTGGACGAATGCTCGTGCAAAGCGGACGTCGTCCACGTAACCCTCAGCCTCCAAGCGGTCGGCTATCGCGCGGGCAACTTCGGCAGCAGCACCCTTTTCCCGCATCTTGCGTTCCATTTCCCCTCGGCTACATTCGCTGCGTGCGCAGCGTGTCGTAGCCCAGGCGTAAAGGTTTTCAGGCGTGAGCTCTTTCATCGTTTTATGACGGCACGTATTATAAACCAAAGATGTTCGCCGATGGTCGTGAACCATCCGAAGTGGCGTCCCATGATGCGCAGACGCTCCCAAAGGCTGCGGCGGTGGTTTTGCGTGGTGGCGCCTTCGCTGAGATAGTCGGCCAGGACGCGCCGGGCGTTGAGCATGCTCTCTCTACGTGCTTCGGCGGCACGCATGATGCGCAGCGTCCAGTCGTAGTCCGCAGAGAAGCGGTAGCGTAGGTCGTAGGGAAACTCTTTGGCAAGGTCTGTGCGCGCATAAAATGCTTGGTGGCACACCAGCATCCCTTGTTTGAAATCGCGCCAGTCAAGGTCTTGCGGCGGAGCCAGACGGCGAGGGCGAAGGAAGTTGCCTTCGCGGTCCACGAGGTTCGTGTCGCCATAGATGACGGCTGGCATGTGGGGCTCTGCTTCTGCCAGGACTGCAAGTTCCGCAAGCGTGTCCTGGCTATGGAGCGTGTCGCCCGCATTGAGGAACACCACAAAGCGGCCTGTCATCATGTGGAGGGCTTTGTTCATCGCGTCGTAGATGCCGTTGTCAGGTTCGGAAAGGCAGTTCACTTCATGGGGGATGGCAGCCACGCTGTTGCGTTCCATGTAGTGGTGCACCATCTCCAGTGTCTCGTCGGTGGAGTTTCCGTCGATGATGATATGCTCCACGGCCGGATAGGTCTGGCTTTCTACGCTTTCTATCGTGCGTGCGATGAGCGTAGCGGCATTGTATGTAACTGTGACGACGGTGAATTTGATGGGTTGTTTCATTTCAGGAGGCTCTCGTAGAGCTTGATGTATTGTGCGGCCACAACTTCCTCGCTGTAGCTGGCTTGTGCGGTGCGGTGGGCACCTTCAGCCAAGTGGCGGTAGTTGCTGCTGAAGAGGGTTTCCAACGAAAGGCGTGCGAAGTCTTCAGCGTCGCGGTAGCGGGCAAGGAAACCGTTCAGGCCGTTTTGTACCATTTGGGGCAGGCCCCCGATGTTAAAGGCTACGCAGGGGAGTGCGCAGCACATGGCCTCGACGATGGTGTTGGGCAGGTTGTCCATGAGCGTCGGCATCACAAGGAGGTCTGCGGCGCGGTAGAGGTCGCGCATCTTCTCAGGACTTGTCACGTAATCAATGGGGTAGGTGGGGCAGGCGAAGGCGTCCTTCAGCGTGGAGGCCTCCTTCCCGACTGGTACGACGCCCAGTTTCTTTATCCATTCGGGGCGTTTCTCCGCCATGAGGCGGGTGGCTTCGATGAGATAGTTGATGCCTTTCTGCTCGTCCGTGGCTTTATAGGCCACAAAGAGCATGAGGTGTTTGTCCGTGGGCAGCCCCAAGCGTTTGCGGGCCTCGGCTTTGTTGCCAGGCTGGTAGAATTGCGTGTCGATGGCGTTCGGTATGCTCTCCACGCGGTGGCTTTGCAGCAATGGTGCGCGGCGCGCGATGTCGGCAAGCCAGTGGCTGCATGCTACGAAGCAGATGCCTCCGTCCTTGTAGGCCTGTTGTTTTCTGTTGAATGTGCGGGCGGAGAGGTCGTTGTCGCCGGGGCGCGCCAGCTTCGGGCAGTTTCCGCAGGACGAGAGCCAGCCCCTGCAATTCTCGGCATGATGGCATATTCCCGTGCAGGGCCACATGTCGTGGAGCGTCCAGACAATGGGCTTTCCTGATTCCACAATGCGGCGGATTCCGGAAAGCGAAAGCATTCCCTGATTGATCCAGTTCAGATGGATGATGTCTGCTTCTTGGAAAGCAGGGAGCAACGTGATGTCCGTTCCGTGGGTGGCGATGTCCACAGCCCAAAGGTTTTCGCGCCGCAACATGTTGCTGGCAAAGATTTCCGCTCTTTCGGCGCAAAACTTTGCCCGTGTGAGGATGCGGTGAGTGGGCAGGCGGAGCACGTCGGGGTTCTCCGTCTGTTTGTCACGCACGAGCATTTTAGCCTGCACGCCGTTGTTGTTGAGCGCATGCATGAGGCGGAGGGAGGCTATTGCCGCTCCCCCTGTGCGTTCGGAGGTGTTCACCAATAGTATTTTCATCAGTTTTGCCTTATGTTAGAACTGTTATGCGGTAATGTGACGGGGTCTGAGGTTGCGGCATGTGCCTGTCCGCATCCGTCATAGGAGTCCGAAACTGTATCCTTCTTTTTGCAGCCATTCTATGCTCTGAGGGAGTGCCAGTCGTAGCTTGTCGTAGCTTTTCAGCGAGTCGTGGAAAGTGATGATGCTCCCGTTTCTCGCGTAGCGTCGCACGTTGTTGAACACGTCTTCGGCTGTGAGCAGGCGTGAGTAGTCGCGTGTGACGAGGTCCCACATGACGATGCGGTGCGAACGTCTCACGGCGCGGTAGACGCTGGGACGCATCCAGCCGTGAGGCGGACGGAAAAGGTCCGTGTGCAGCAGCACGTTTGCCTGTTCCACGTTCTGAATGTATTCCGCACGCGAGTGGCGCAGGGAACCAAGGTGGTTGAACGTGTGATTGCCGATGTAGTGGCCGGCCTTGCGGACTTGCTCAAAGACATCGGGGTACTTGCGCACGTTGTCGCCCACCATGAAGAACGTGGCGTGGATGCCGTAGCGTTCCAGTACCGATAGCACCCAGGGGGTCACCTCGGGGATGGGGCCGTCGTCAAATGTGAGAAAGACCGTGCGCTGACTGCTGTCCATGCGCCACAGGGCGTGCGGATAGAGCCAGCGCAGGAACTTTGAAGGTTGTTCGATGAGCATCACTCGCCTTCGGACTCCATCTGCATGAGTTGCTGTTGCAGTACTTGCATGCCGAGTTGCCCGGAATATGTGTTCTGAATGGCCTTCAGGCGTTCTTCCCACTTGCTGGCTTCAGGGTCTTTGCCGTCTTGCAGGATGGCTACGGCCTGATAGATGGCACGCATGGCTTTGCTGCAAGACTTGGTGTAGCCTTCGACGGCACTGTCGCCGAGGCTGTTGAGCCATGTGAGGTATTGCTCGTTCTGGCGTGCCACGGCCTTGGCGATGACGGCAGCGTGCTTCGTGTCGCCGGCCATGAACCAAAGGTTGGCAAGGTCCGTGTCAACCATCTCGTACGGCACGGTCGTGGGCGGCAGCACCTGTGCGCTCTTTCGAAGCACTTCAAGCGCCTTCTCCTTCTTGCCCTCGCGCAACAACTGCTGTGCCAGGAGCGTGAACATGTTGCGGTGCGTCAGGCACATGCGCATGTTCGTCTCGTCGAGGAAGATGCCTTCCTGGGCAACGTTGCCGTAGGCGAAGCGGTTCATCATGTTGTCGTACATCTTCTCGCTGTCGATGAAGCCATAGCCGCGCTTGAAGGGCGTGATGCGGTAGGCCAGTCCTTCAAGGGCAAGGTAGTCCTGAAGACCGGCGTAGTTGCTGTAGCCCAACGTGGCGGACATGTAGATGGGGCGCTTCCAGTCGTTGCGCGCCAGCATCTCGTAGATCATCACTTGGCTGCGTGTGAGTCCGCCTCGTCCTGCGGCCCATGCCAGCGAGATGGAGATTTGTTCGGGAATCTCCACGCTGTCGGGGATGGTGATGCCTTGGTTGATGACGTTCGCCTTGTTGACATGCACCACGACGGAGTCCGTGGGGAAGTAGCCCTTTGTGCGGACGTAGTTGTCAATGACGTAGCGCAGCTCATAGGGGTCGGTTTCGGGATTCTTTGCCTTGAGCTCGTCCAGCTGTGCTTTCTCGTTGCGGATGCGGTAGAAGCTGTGTTTGCCGTCGTCCACGTACTGGTAGCGTTCCCAGGCGATGGGCAGCGCAGGCGAGTCGTATGCCGGGCGCACCATCTGGTCCGTGTACCATTCCGTATTCAGATACTCCAGGTTGCAGACGCGGGCGTCCGTGCGCTTGCCTTCCGTCTCCTGGTTGTACCAGAGCGGGAAGGTGTCGTTGTCGCCGTTGGAGTAGATAATCGGATTTGCAGGCGTGCCGTCGCGCAGCGTCTCGGGCATGGTGTTCAGGTAGTTGAGGCCAAAGTCGCGGCAGGCGTAGCGGCCGCTGCGGTCGTGGTCGTCCCACGTCTGGCTCACCATCTGCAGGGGGACGAGAATGCCAAGGACGGCGGCAAGGGCTGCAGCGGGAATTTCCTTCAGCGCCTTGATGCGCTTCAGCAGGTCTGCCAGGGCCACAACGCCAAGGCCAATCCAGATGGCAAAGGCATAGAACGAGCCCGCATAGGCGTAGTCGCGCTCACGCGGCTGTTGCGGTGTCTGGTTGAGGTAGAGCACGATGGCCAGTCCCGTCATGAAGAACAGGAAGAACACTACCCAGAACTGGCGCACGCCGCGTTCGCCGCGGAATGCTTGCCAGAAAAGGCCGAGCAAGCCGAGCAGCAGCGGCAGGCAGTAGAACACGTTGCGCCCCTTGTCCTCCTTCAGCTCGTCCGGCAGGAGGCTCTGGTCGCCATAGGCCATGTTGTCGATGAACGGAATGCCCGTAATCCAGTTTCCGTGCTCGCGCTCCCCGTTGCTCTGGATGCCGTTCTGGCGTCCGGCGAAGTTCCACATGAAGTAGCGCCAGTACATGAAGTTTACCTGGTAGGAGAGGAAGAAGCGGATGTTGTCCAGCTGCGAGGGCATCTCGCCGTAATACGTTTGTCCTTCGTAGTCGAACTCTACGGAACGCATGTCCACGCCGCCCAGCCAGTCGTCGTAGGCCTGTGCGTACGCGCCGGAGTACATGCGGGGGAAGAGCATGGTCAGCTTGGAGGGATACTCCAGGGCATCTACCTCCTCGACGGGCTCGTAGCGGTCGGCTTCGCCCTCGTGCGTCTTCTCGACGCGGTGCCATACGTCGCGCGTCTTCGTGCCGATGGGTTGCGAGGAGAACGCCTGCCCCATGAAGAGCGGTGCGGAGCCGTACTGCTCGCGGTTCAGGTAGGAACCCAGCGAGAAGATGTCCTCAGGTGAGTCCTGGTCCATGGGAGGGTTGGCCTCGGAACGGATGACGATGACGGCGTACGTGCTGTAGCCAATCATCAGCATCAGCATGCAGAGCAGCGACGTGTTCAGCAGGCGCTTGCGCAGCAGGTATTCGCCGTTTTCGCGCTTGTAGGTGAGCGCATAGCCCAGGACGGCAAGCAGCAGGAGGCCGATGATGACGGAGGCGGTTCCCTTTCCGAAGAAGGGGATGCCGAGCAGCGCTACGGAGAGTACGTAGAGGATGTTCGTGCGGAAGCGGTTCTTCGTAGTCGTGCTCCAGATGGCGGCAACCACCACGGCGATGAGCAGCAGCAGATACACCACCATGCCCGTGTTGAAGGGCATCTCCATCCAGTTCACGAAGAAGAGCTCAAACCAGCCGCCCACTTTCACGATGCCCGGCACAACGCCGTAGAGCACGCTGGCGACGAGCAGGACGCCTACGCCCAGCGCGACGAGCGAACCCTTCAGCCTGACGTTGGGATAGCGCTTGTAGCAGTACACCAATGCGATGGCGGGCAGGCAGAGCAGGTTCAGCAGGTGGACGCCGATGCTAAGTCCCGTGAGGTAGAAGATGAGTACGAGGTAGCGGTCGCTACGCGGCTCGTCGGCATGGTCTTCCCATTTCAGGATGAGCCAGAACACGAGGGCTGTGAACATCGAGGAATATGCGTACACCTCACTCTCCACGGCAGAGAACCAGAAGGTGTCGCTCCATGTGTATGCCAAGGCTCCCGTGGCGCCAGCAGCCATGACGACAATCGTGTCGGCCAGCGTCGTGACGCGTCCGTCAGGCGTCATGAGCATGCGCGCCAGGTGCGTAATCGTCCAGAAAAGGAACAGGATGCACAAGGCCGAGAGCAGGGCCGACATGATGTTCACCATGTAAGCGGCCTGCGTGGCATCGCCCGTAAGCTGCGTGAACAGGTTGCCCGTAAGCATGAAGAATGGTGCTCCGGGCGGGTGCCCCACTTCCAGCTTTGCAGCCGTTGTCGTGAACTCGGGACAGTCCCAAAAGCTTGCGGAGGGTTCCACCGTGAGGCAGTACGTGACCGCCGCAATCAGGAACACAATCCATCCCGTTACGTTGTTTATCAGATTGTATCTCTTCATATTTATATATATAATTTGGGCGCAAAAGTACGAAGTTTTTTGGGAAGAAGCCCTAATTGCGGCCTTATATTTTGCAGGAGTCCGGAAAGCAGCTGTGCATTTGGCCCTGTTGGGTGCAGAATTTCCTGCCATTTTGTGCGCAAACGGACGAAAGGCGATAGGACAAAAAAAGAGATTTACAAGGCACAAAAAAATTTTTTCAAGGCAGCTTGATTGATTGGTGTGCGCATACGGATTGATTGGTGTGCGCATACGGATTGATTGGTGTGCGCATACGGATTGATTGATGTGCGCACACGGATTAATTGGTATGCGCACACGGATTGATTGATGTGCGCACGTTGATACGTTCCCGTGGCAAGCGTCATGAGTGTAAATCGGAGGTCGGAAAAAAATGGCGCGGATGCACCTTGTTCCGGGCGGTTTGTCAAAAAAGAAAGGGTGCGCGATTCTTGTTTTTATTGCTTGTAAAGAGCAAGGAATCAATTTGTTGCGCGAATCAGCAGGAACTGCATAAATCCCCCGCCGCCCGAAGAAAGTTTTTAAGTTCGTAAGTGCGTCCTTACATATATAAGGACGGACGCACTTACGAACTTATATCTTTGCACCTTGTTTCGGGTGGTTGCACCTTCCGCCCGCGACAGGCTTGTCAGAAGGTGACGCGTAGCATGCCGCGTATGCCCCAGCGACGGTTTTCGGGGATGCCCCCGGTGTAGGTCAGGCGGCGAACGTATTCCACGTGGAGGATCTTGAAAATGTTGTGCACGCCGGCGAAGACTTCCACGTAGGGCTTCTTGGCGTCCATCACGCCGCTTTGGAACGTGAAGTGCCCGCTGCCGTCGAAGTGGCCGGGGAAGTAGAAGAGGCGGCTGTCGGACGCGTTCTTTTCCAGGAAGGGGTTGTTCTTGTCTGTCAGGGTGCCCCAGAGCGCGTTGCAGCCCAGGTATTCGCGCCACTTCAGGCGCTTGAGGAGGGGGACGCGGTTGAAAATTTTGCCGTTCATGTCCCAGCTGAGCATCAGGGAGGCGTAGCGGTCGTTGAGGAACTCCATGTTGTCCACGAGGTTGAACGTGTTGTCCTCCATGATGTAGGAGAGGTTCGCGGCGGGCATGATGAGCAGCGGGAAGGGTACGCGGCTCCATTGTGCGCCGGCTTTCAGCTGCGCGTCTATCTTGCCCCATGAGCGCAGCCAGAAGCGTTTGTACGCGCCGGCCTCCGTGAGGTGGAAGCTGTAGTCGCCGCCCAGCACGCCCCGCATGCCGATGGTGTGCGAGAGCGTGAAGACGGGATTGTCCATGTTGGGCTTGTAGCGGCGTTGCTTCGTGTTGATCCAGCGTGCGCGGGGCTGGTATTCAAGGGAGAGGGTGGCTTCGCTGGAGACGAGGCTCCCCTGCCACAGCGAGGCGTCGCGGGTGGGGCTGCCTGTGCCGTCCAGGGGCTGGTAGAAGAGGGCGGCGGTGGGCTCGTAGCGATGGCGTGCAAGGGTGGCGCGCAGGCGGAGGTTGTTCTCCCATTCGCGGTCGTAGTGGAGGCGAAGTGTCTGGTAGTACGTCATGTGGTCGACGGTCGTCCACTTGAAGGACGTGAACACGTTGTCCTTGTCCGTGGGCAGGAACTTGTCCACGGGCGACATGACGTCGCTGTTGTAGGAGAGCGTAAGGCTGTGGACGGGGAACTCGCGCGGCAGGAATGCTTTCGGCAGGAAGCTGTAGGTGGCTTCGGCGAGTCCCTTGAAGCGCTTGTCCTCAAAGCCGTAGGCCACGTAACCGCGCAGGAAGATGTTGGGGTGCAGGGCCGCCGTGGTCTGTGCGGAGGCGCGCAGGCGCAGGCCGTCCACGAAGTTCTGGGAAATGGTCGTGTTGACGGGGCCGAGGTCTACCTTCGAGGGCGTGTGGGGGTCGGTGGTCGTCTCCACGAAGTTCTCGATGAAGGCTTTTGCCACCCAGAGGACGGGCTTGAAGCCTTTCACGTTCTCCAGCTGGTGGACGAGCTGGTCCATCTTTGCCTCCGTCTCGCTGAGCGGGTCGCTGCGGTAGTTGCCCCAGAAGGCTTCGTCCTTCATCATGGCGTCAGGAAGTGTCTTCTCCATGCCTTTGAACTTGAAGCTTTTCTCCGGGATTTCCTCAAAGGAGAAGTGGCTGTACTCCGTCGTGCGCTTCACCATGAACTTTGCCATGAAGTCCGTCACCTTGAGCTGTACGAGCATGTCGTCCTTCGTCAGCACTTGGTCGCCGCTGGGGAGCTGCCCGAACTCCTGGATGATGCGCATGCTCTCCACGTAGTTCACGTCAGAGCGTCCGGGAATGCCCATGTCGGCACGAAGGACGCGGTACGTCGAGTCTGCGGCCACCCAGAGGGCTCCGCTGAAGCCGAAGTCCTGGGGGTTGTTGGGCGTGAAGTTCACTTCTATGGCGCGCACGCCCCCCACCTCCACCGTGTCCACGATGAAGAAGCGGTAGAAGTTGATGGCGGCATGCGTGGAGATGGGGCTGTTGAAGGGGTATTGCAGGAGGCGCACTTCGTCCTCGTAGATGTTGACGTCCGTGAAGCAGTCCTCGATGACGGTCGTGAGGATGTCGCCGGTGTAGAAGAACTCGTTCAGCCCCGTGTTGCGCTTGCCCTTGACGATGGTTTTCAGCGAGCGCGGCGTCTGGCGGAATATCTCCTGCGAGACGGTTTCGTCCACGGAGATGGGGAGGATGAGCTTGCCCGTTTCGTTGCAGGTCTCCACGTGATCCTTGAGGAAGGGGAACTTCCTGAATTTGCCCTGTTCGAGGATGCGGTCGGTGACGTCGTTCAGGGCGAGCGTCAGGCGGCGGTATTTGTCGAAGCTGTAGTAGGGGTATCGCTTCAGGTCGCTGGCCTTCTTTGCCGCAATGACTTTGCGCATGAGCTCCACGGCGGGGTTGTCCTTGCGGGAGTAGCGTTGCTTCTTTCCTGTCACGACGGCTTCCTCCAGCTGCGTATATTCCACAGGCTCCAAGCTCACGTCCTGCGTGCCCGCCGCCTTGAGCTTCAGGCTCTGGGGCTTGTAGCCGGGGTAGGAGAAGGTGAGCTTCCGCGAGCGGAAGGGGATTTTGTAGGTGCCGTTGATGCCTGTCTGCGTGCCGTCGTTGGCGCTGTAGTACACGTTCACGAAGGGCAGCACCTCGCCCGTCTTGGCATCCGTCACGGTGCCTGTCACAAGGCTCTGGGCGAGGGCGAACAGCGGAAAAAAGAATAGTAGGAATATAAAAAAAGCCCCCTTAAGTCCCCTCGCGCGAGGGGACTTAAAGTATAGCCATGAAAACCTCCCCCGTGCGGAGGAAGAAGGGGGCTTATTCATACCAGATATGTTCCTTTCAGGCTTGCGTTTTCTCGCCAAGGCAAAATGCAAGCACTTTGCTCTTCTGGCTGAACGAAAACGTTCGATAAATCAGCTTTATTACAGAACAACCATCAGTCGATTTCCTCGTCAGCCTCGTAACCGCCCATCTCGCGAATGGCGTTCTTCAGCATGGTATATTGCTGGAAAAGGTGGTTCACGGGCACTTCGTTGACGGTATAGTCGTGCATCGGGCTCTTGAGGAAGAAGCTGAGGAAACGCTGCGTGCCGTAACGCCCGTCGCGTGCGGCGAGGTCGCTCAGCAGCACGAGGTCCAGCAATAGCGGGGCTGCAAGGATGGAGTCGCGGCAGAGGAAGTTGATCTTAATCTGCATCGGATAGCCCATCCAGCCGAAGATGTCGATGTTGTCCCAGCCCTCCTTGTTGTCGTTGCGCGGCGGATAGTAGTTGATGCGCACCTTGTGGTAGTACTGCGTGTCCTCGTCGTTGCCGTGTCCGTAGAGGTCGGGCTGGTTCTCGGGTACGAGGATGCTTTCCAGCGTGGAGAGCTTGCTGACTTCCTTCGTGCGGAAGTTTGCGGGCTCGTCCAGCACGAGGCCGTCGCGATTGCCGAGGATGTTTGTGGAGAACCATCCGTTGAGGCCGAGGCAGCGGGTGCCGATGATGGGTGCGAAGCCGCTCTTGACGAGGGTCTGCCCGGTCTTGAAGTCCTTGCCGGCAATGGGCATGCGGGTCTTTTCGGCCATTTCCCACATGGCGGGGATATCGACCGTCGTGTTCGGCGCGCCCATAATGAAGGGAGCGCCTTCGGCCAAGGCTGCGTAGGCGTAGCACATGGAGGGAGCCACGTTCTGGCGGTCGTCGGCCTTCATGGCGGCTTCGAGGTCAGCCAGGCGGTAGTGTACTTCCTTGTTCACAGGCACATAGACCTCTGTGCTGGCTGCCCAGATGACGACGATGCGGTTCACTCCACTCTCTGCCTTGAAGCGGCGGATGTCCTCGCGAAGTGCCTCCACCATTTCCCAGCGCGTCTTGCAGTCCTTTACGTTGTCGCCGTCAAGTCGGGCTGCGTAGCTCTTGTCGAAGGCGGCCTTCATGGGCACGATGCGCTTCAGCTCGTCTGCCACGGGCTCGATGTCGCGGTCGCGGAGCACCTCGGCGTGGAGTGCACTCTCGTAGGCGTTGGCGGGATAGACGTCCCAGGCGGCGAAGACCATGTCGTCCAGTTCGGCCAGGGGCACGATGTCCTTGTAGTGAAGATACTTCTTGTCTTTACCGCGGCCTACGCGGATCTTGTCATATTGCGTCATGGAGCCGACGGGTTTCGCCAGCCCCTTGCGTGCCATGAGCACGCCCGTAATGAACGTCGTGGTGACGGCACCGAGGCCGACGCACATGACGCCCAGTTTTCCTTCTGCAGGTTTCATTTCTTCTTTTTGTTGTATGTTATTGTTTGTATGAATTTGCCGTTTGGTGCATATTTGCGCGGCGAAGATAACGGGAAACTGTGAGACGGCAAAGCGTTTTGCGCGTTTTCTTTCCGCCCGTCGTGCGAAATGAACCTGCCCGGGCGGGGCGTATCGGGCATTTTTGTCTATCTTTGCAGCCGCCCCCGGCACCGGGAGGCACACAATAATATATTATATACAGGCTTGTCCCCCCAGATTCATTGATTCCGCCATGGAGTACATGTCCCAGGAAGGCTACGACCGCCTCGTGGCCGAGTTGCGTCAGCTGGAGCGCGTGGAGTTGCCGCGCGTGACGGACGCCATTGCCGAAGCCCGTGCGCAGGGCGACCTCAGCGAGAACTTCGAATACCACGCCGCCAAGCGCGAGCAGGGACGCCTGCTCGGCCGCATCCGCTTCAAGCAGCGCGTGTTGGCGCATGCCCGCGTCGTGGACCCAGCCCTGCTCGGTGGCGATGCCGTGCAACTGCTTAGCCGTGTCGGCATGACGAACGTCGGGAATGGTGAGCGTATGGAATACGTTGTTGTGAGCCCCCACGAGGCCGACCTCCGCGCGGGCAGAATCTCCATCAAGTCGCCCATCGCGCGGGCGCTGCTCGGCCACAAGGCGGGCGACACGGTGGAAGTCCGCGTCCCCTCCGGCACGCTCTCCCTCCGCATTGACAGCGTGGAGTCCACCGCCCTATAGCGCCGCCTTACATAAATACGCCGAAGGCCAAGGGCGCGGAGCATTTTCAGAGGGCGGGGAGTAGAATGTTCTTTAGGTTGGTATTTATTGTATGTGTTGCTTTTTGGGTTGCTTGTCAAATCGATACACAAGGCGCAGCATGACGTAGCGTGGGATGACGTTGGTGTAGTATTCCCAGCGATTACGGCTGTCAATGCCTGCGTTGACGTTGGATAGGTTGCCCAGGATGTCCCAGGCATCAAGCATCAGGTTTAGGCGATTCTTCAGGAACGCCTTTGAGAGGCGCACGTTCCACACCAAGTCATCCCGGTTCATTGTGGAAGATTCGTAGCCCCGACGGGTGAACATGGTCAGTTCGGTGGAGAACTGGAACGCCCACGGCAGGTCGATTACCGCGTTGGCTCCGTAGTGGATGTTCCAGGTGTTGGCATTCACGAAATCGTTGCGATTGGCGGTAGCATGGTTCCAGGCCGTGTTTCCTTTCACACCCACGTTTACTTTCCGGTAGCGGTAGTTTAACCGAAGCGTCTCACTGAGCACGGCGGTTTGTGTGGTGTTGCGCAGGGGTGTGGCGGCGGGATTGCTCCCAGAGAAGTCAACGAGGTGGTAGTAGTTGGCCGCCGTGTTGGTGGTGAGTGTCAGGCGAAGCGCCTTGTCCAGCGGAGTGACATAGCCCACATTGAGCCAGGCTTTCCAGTTGCCGCTCACGTTGACGGGGTGGCTGGTGGTCACGCCCGTCTGTTTGTCGTAAACGTAACTGACAGAGATGGCATTCGCGGCACAGTGCCATCCGGCATTGCCGTAGAGTTGCCGCTCCTGGTGTTGCAGCCAGCGGTCGGATTTGTAGTTGAAAGTGAGGTCTATGTCGGTGCGCTGCTTCAGGTCGGGGTTT
>JAFUXE010000031.1 GCA_017477205.1 Alloprevotella sp. | reverse complement strand
TATCACTCACGGACAAGACACCGCTCAGAGAACTATTCGATAAGACTTATTCCAATGATGTCAAAGAGCAATCTGGTCCCCTTATTCCGGGGTTGTTTGATTAATATTTAACTCGTCCCAATTTTAACGGGACACTAATGATAAGCAGTCATTAAAAGGCTGCAAAGGTGCAAATTCAAGTCCGTTGACTCTCAAAACTGATCGTAAAAGACTTTATTTCAGTGATTTCAAAGAACGATTAGTCCACTTTAACGGGACAGTAGTGTTCTGGCTTTGTCAATCACTTCAACTTCAACGACATTACCAATGCCAAGAAGCGCAAAGACTTCTTTATGAAGATGGAACGCATTGAAATGAAGAATGGAGAAATAGAATTTGATTTCGACTATCGTAAGTTCAAAACCTATCAGACAGACTATCAGAACGTGTGGACGGTTGGCACCTATGGCAAGCGAATCATTATGCAACTATATGAAAAGGGACACAAGGCGATGAAAGACTATTATCCCACACAGCAAATCGTCAAGGCATTTGAAGGTAAAGGAATATCTTTGAAAGAAGGAACTGATATTAAAGCATTGTTGTCGACGATCGATTCTAATACGATGATTGTGCTTGATGGGGAAAGACACTCTTTTTACGGCATCTTATTCTACGCTTTCCAAAAGACCCTCCAAATGCGAAACAGCAATGCTGCAACAGAAGAGGACTACATTCTGTCGCCTGTTACAGTCAATGGAGAGCATTTCTGTAGTGCGAATGAAGCCAACAAGGGACGAGATGCAAATGGGAATTGGGTATCTAAGTTCCCTGTAGATGCAGATGCCAACGGCGCATATCATATTGCGTTGAAAGGGCTCTACCTACTTATGAATCCCCAAACAAAGAATATTGAAAACGAAAAATGGCTCCAATTTGTGGTAGAAAAGCCGTATAAGGGGTTAAATCTCTCACGAATATTTGGTTAAATCATTATTAATCACTAATTTTGCAAGCGTATGGTGTAAGAACATACAAAATTTCTACTATTGTAGATCAAAAGCTGAAGCAAATGGGTATTCGTTTGGGTGTAAGAACATACAAAATTTCTACTATTGTAGATGAGCGGACAACTGTGATATTACCGCAATCGGGTGTAAGAACATACAAAATTTCTACTATTGTAGATGACTTGGCACATAGAAAGCCTAACATATCTGGTGTAAGAACATACAAAATTTCTACTATTGTAGATATGTTTGTACATTTTTTTTGAAAGGGGGCCGGTGTAAGAACATACAAAATTTCTACTATTGTAGATTCCTTATAGAACTCTGGAAGGTCATGCTTGGTGTAAGAACATACAAAATTTCTACTATTGTAGATGAGTTCCGTGTTTCGTCCGATGCGCATTTTGGTGTAAGAACATACAAAATTTCTACTATTGTAGATTGTTTATGTCGTCCTGGATGCCGTTAACGGGGTGTAAGAACATACAAAATTTCTACTTTGTAGATCATTTGATGTCGTCCACTTCCTTGTTCAGGGTGTATGAACATACAAGGCGTGTCCGTAGTGGAGCATGTCAGGAGTGAGGGTTATATTGTTGTCCTTTCTGCCACAAATGGCATCTGACTAAACAAGAATGGCAGACTATGAGAGTGAGTATTTTCTATAATGTTGTAGCAGTCAAGCCTCAGGAAACGGAACTTGACAAGATTGCCTATATGATGAGTTTTAGTCAAGCACTTTCCCAAAGAACCCAGATATACAGAGATTATCTGGGATGGGGTAAAAGGGATAAGGCTAAGAAGATGAAGATTACTCGCTTCCCTGCTTTTTGTCCCTGTGCTATCTTGTATGGCGGAAAAGCCAGGCAGGACGTTATGGGATTGATGGACTTGTGTTTCTTGGATATTGACCATATAGATGATAAAAAAAACTTAGAGAAGCTATGAGCTTGCTACAGGGTGACAAGCATGTGGGGATGACTTCAAGGTCGCTTTCTGACGATGGGCTGCACATCTTGATACGCTATCAATTGAAGGACATGGAAGTACCCCCACAGAGAACTAAGATGAGTGCTGAAAAGATGCAGAAATTGTACAGCAAGGTATATGACCATTTGGCAGCGAGATACAAACAAAAACTTGGTGTGTCAATGGATATGTCTGCCGGATATTGGAGCATCTCTTCATTGTTTCTTATGATCCAGAACTTTATTACAACTCCAATGCAGAGCCATTGACAATAGACCCAAATGAGACTCGTAAACAATAATGGAACGAGTTTCTCGTTCATAGTTGGGGATTAAAAACGTGAGCAATCTACTTCGTTTACATTTCTGAGGTATTCTTGCTATGGCATGCGTCACCCTTCGGGATGCCGAGCGGGAGATAACCTAAACTGCAAGAACTGAAGTAAATGCCCACGCCAAGCGGCGTGAACTATCTACTTCAGTTCTTGCAGTTTCTTTTAATTCCCCAATTATCAGAAACAAGAATCAAAAGTGGACGTTCAGTCTTATGTCCTTATATCTTTATCTTTCCGTTGGATTTTCTGTTTTTGTCAAACCTGGTTATTCTATTTATCCATACTATTATATATTAATATAAGAGCCCGAGATATATGCCCGTTATGCTCTATCTTCTTTACCTTGACTTTGAGTAAATTGCTACATGGCAAATAGAACACGCGAGAATGAACTCTCTTCATATGTCCTAACATCTGACCATTCTTAAACAATGCAACAGCCATTGAATCATATATGTTTTCTGGCTCCAACTTCCACTCTAGCTCGTCACCCTCGCAAATGCAGTCGTTTTCCAACTTATTTTCTGATAAGCCTGTCAGTTCAGACACAAATCTGATTCCTTTTACACCATAATATTCTGCAAGGAATTCAAAGTTATCTGTTGGGAGTATTCCTTGTGTATAGGCGAGAAGACGGTATGTGTCCTGTTGAGCGGCCTTGGGTACTTCCCAGAATTTATAATAGTCCTGTATGTCACTTCGTTCGCTGTCGTTAATGCGAAGCGACAATACTTTCAATACATTTACGCTATGAATTTCCATCGTGTCAGGAAAATCCGGAAAACAAACAAAACCTTCTTTTTTTGCTTGTTCCACTCCATCTTTGAGATACTTGAAAGTAGTTCCAAAGACGTTAGACTTGACTATCGCCACGGGTATTCTGCTGTGGCTTTTGCCAGATCGCCAGACTAATGTGATGTTTTTTATATGTGGACGCATAGTTATATGTTTTTTAAGTTGTTAATTCTTGTATCAATCACCCGGAAGACAAACTCTTTACGGGCTAATGTCATGCCATACTTCTCCTTGTGTTGGTCTGGCAGATTTTTATCAATATTTAAAATCTGCTCGTTAATTGCTTTTGGATTATACGCATGTATTACTCTATTGATTTCTACGTTTACAAATGTTTCCCATCTGCCATCATCTGTACTCTTAATGAAACGCAACAGTTCTTCATGAGATGGCTTCTTCTCTGTCTCAGCTGTCCGAAGTTCTGATACACCGTTTCGGATATATTTGTCAAACTTACTCTGGATATCTAGATGCTGTTGCAACTGTTCCTCTCCAAATTCACGTCCCAAGCAACACCCACTATCGTATATTGGCGCTGCCTTCCTTTCAATTTTGAGAGTAAACTGCAAACCATCGTTGTTAGCTTTGCCGAAAGGCAATTTTAATCCCCTTTTAATCGGCTTTATTTCAACCAGTTCTATTGATTGAATGAGTCCCCAATTACTTTGATGGCGGTCGCTATTCCCAATGATTGCATCAAAAATGAGAGTACGGATGAAATCTTTTACATAAAATTCTGCATCGAAAGCCTTCAGTGCTTTGCAGACAAAATCAAATGTGTATCGGTTATAAGTGTCCTTATTACTCGGATCGTATGTGGAATCAAATCCAGATAGAATAGAATGACCTTCTACCAAAGACTCATTATTACCAGGCTTCGTCATATTCTTGGAAATGCATCCAACCCTCCCATTGTGTACGGCAAGGTCATATCTTAGGACATTGAAGCCTAAAGTCTTTCCTATTTCATAAGCAAGAACCTCCGACCAATTTTCGGGCGTGTAGTCGCGTTTTTCTCGCACCATAGGGAATTTCAAGAAATATGTATCTTCTGTCTGAGGCTTTACTAACACGAGTTTGTCTCTCGTCCCTTTTGTTGAAGAAACGGAGGTCACAAGCCAACTCGAGACATCGTAAAATTCCATATTATATTAAAATTGGGTACAAAATTACATAATTCCTATTAGAGTTGTATCATCCACATAAAAATCTTAATAAAAATTGGCTAACTACCCGCAATTATCACCACAATAATCCTTAAAAACAGGTATAAGCATTCTTTATTTTGAAAATTTGTCAGAGGGATTGGGGATAACCTAATCATCTTAAATGAGTAAATGCCCACGCCGAACGGCGTGAACTATCTACTTCAGTCCTTGCAGTCTTCTTTAATTCCCCAATTATCGAAAGACAAGAATCAAAAGTGGACGTTCAGTCTTATGTTCTATTATATTTTATCTGTCCATCGGATTTTCTGTTTAGTGATTACACATTCTTTTTCGGAAACCGCATTTTAAGCGGTATCTGGTGCAAAAATACCAAAAAGGAAGCAAAATGGAAGCATGAATCGCTGAAAAATTTTATAACAGAGCCCAAAATAGTAGTACTGTAGAGTTTATCCTATTTCAGCACGTATCTGTCGCACGATTTCGGCCGAAGTCTCGCGAAAAGCGTACTCGTCGGCACCCGCTGCACCCATGTTCACACCCTCCCGGCGCCACGCCATCCGGCTCCTGACGAGGGCACGGGCGGAGGCATGTATCTCCCCGGCGCCCGTTTCGCGCAGTATGCGGGCAGCATTGTCGGGCGAGACGCCGCAACCGGCCATGATGCCGATGCGCCCGGAGGCCTGCCTCACGAGGTTGCGCAGCATGGGGATGCCCGCCTCGGCCGTTGCCGCCTGTCCGCTGGTGAGGATGCGGTCGAAGCCCAGGGCCACGAGCTCCTCCAGGGCGCGCTCGGGGTCGCGGCACATGTCGAAGGCGCGGTGGAACGTGAGGCTCATGCCCTCAGCCGCCTCTGCCATCGCCCGCATGGCCGCCACATCGACGTAGCCGTCAGCCGTCAGCGCCCCGACCACCACGCCGTGGGCACCGGCCTTGCGCGCCGCGCGGACATCTTCCGTCATGAGGCGCAGCTCGGCGTCGGAATAGAGGAAGTCGCCGCCACGGGGACGGATGAGAACATGGGTGCGGATGCCCTGCTGCGCGACGGAGGCGCGGATGAAGCCCAGCGAGGGTGTGAGGCCGCCTTCGTCGAGGCCGCTGCAGAGCTCCACACGGTCGGCGCCGCCCTCACGGGCGGCAAGGACGCTGCCTATCGTGCCGCAGCATACCTCGAGTTGCGGGCGGAGAGGGGTTTGAATGTGTTGCTTTGTCATTTCGCGTGCTTTTTTCGATGGGGAAACGTGCCTTTCTTGGCGTTTCATCGGCAAAAGTACAAAAATAATGTGTATCTTTGCCTGCCGAATAAAAGATATTCTTTCCACCATGCCCCATCATCCCCACCATCCCCACCAGGAACGCCTGCGGGTCGCAGCCGCAGAAGTGCTCCCCAAAGACCACATCCTCCTCCGCCTGACGCCCGCCAAGGGCACCTTGCCCCCCGTGCAGCCGGGACAGTTCGTGGAGGTGCTTGCCGAAGGTGTTCAGAAGGCTTTCCTCCGGCGCCCCATCTCCGTGAACTTCTGCGACGAGGAGCGGAACGAGCTCTGGCTGCTGGTCCACTGCATCGGCGAGGGCACACGCGCCCTGGGACGTCTGCGGGCGGGCGACACGCTGGATTGCGTCTATCCCCTGGGGCACGGCTTCCACGCGTTCACGGAGGAAGAGCTACGCCGGAAACCGCGCGTCCTGCTCGTGGGCGGCGGCGTGGGAACGGCTCCCCTACTCTACTACGGTCACGCGCTGCGGCAGCAAGGTGCAGAGGTGGCGTTCCTCCTCGGCGGACGCTCGGAGGAGGACATCCTGCAACGCCGGCTCTTCGAACGCTACGGCGAAGTGTACGTCACGACGGAGGACGGAAGCGCCGGGGTGCGGGGGTTCGTGACGCACCATCCCGCGCTCGCGGAGGCGTGGACGCACATCGCCGCCTGCGGCCCGAAACCCATGATGTGGGCGGTGGCACGCGAAGCCCTGCAACGCAACATTCCCTGCGAGCTCTCGCTGGAAAACCTCATGGCCTGCGGCCTCGGCGCCTGCCTCTGCTGCGTGGAGAAGACGCGGCGCGGCAACCTCTGCGTATGCAAGGAAGGCCCCGTCTTCAATGCAAAGGACCTGATGGTTCTGTGACGAGTGACGAGTGACAAGTGACGAGTGACAAGTGACGAGTGGCAAGCGGCCCGAGGGCCAACGAGCCTCCAGCCCAGGGCAGCGCCCTGGGTAGGTTGAGACACGCGAATCAACGCCCTGAAAGGGCAAAAGCATAAATCGAGAAAAAGATGCTAAACGTAAAGATAGGACAGCTACAGCTTCAGAATCCCGTCATAACCGCAAGCGGCACCTTCGGCTACGGCCTTGAGTACGACGGCCTGGTAAACCTCCATCGCCTGGGCGGCATCATCGTGAAGGGCACGACGCTGCAGCCGCGCGAAGGCAACGACTACCCGCGCATGGCGGAAACGGCAAGCGGCATGCTCAACTGCGTGGGCTTGCAGAACAAGGGCGCCGACTATTTTTGTCAACATATCTACCCCGAGCTGAAAGCCTTCTTCAAGCTTGAGGAAAGCACGACGGAGAACGAGCCCGCCATCATCGTGAACGTCTCCGGCTCCTCGCCGGAGGACTACGCCGCATGCGCCGCCCGAATCGCCGAGCTTCCCGGCATCCCCGCCATCGAGCTAAACATATCCTGCCCGAACGTGCACGACGGCGGCATGGCCTTCGGCACGAACGCGAAAGCAGCAGCAAGCGTAGTGCATGAAGTAAGAAAGGCTTACGGCAAAACTCTTATCGTAAAGCTTTCACCCAACGTTACGGACATCACGGAGATTGCGCGCGCAGCGGAAGCCGAGGGCGCAGACGCCGTTTCGCTCATCAACACGCTGATGGGCACGTCCATCGACATTGAGCGTCGGCGCTTCCGCCTCAGCATCGGCACGGGAGGACTAAGCGGACCCGCCGTAAAACCCGTCGCACTCCGCATGGTGTATCAAACGGCACGTGCTGTCAAGATTCCCGTCATCGGACTTGGCGGCATAAGCTGCGCGGAAGATGCCATCGAATTCCTCATGGCAGGTGCCTCCGCAATACAAATCGGGACGGCCAACTTCATCGATCCCGGCATCTCCGAAAAAGTTGTGGACGGCATCTCGGACTGGCTCCGCAGGCACAACGTCGCATCCGTGCGGGACATCGTCGGTGTCGTAGGATGAATTCGGACAAGACTTGAGACAGATGCTCGCGCGCTTCGTGTACGCGCAAAAAAAATGCGGCAAATGCTTGCCGTATTGGAGAAATGTTGTACTTTTGCACGCCGATTATTATCAAAGCAGCGACTTAGCGCTGTAAGTCTGCAAGTTACGGCACAACCTTTGGCCGGGTTCTGTCTATCGGACGACGCAGGCGAGATAAGAAATTAGTAGTTACAAAACATCAAAAACAAACAAAAGAGTGGACACTTTAAGTTACAAGACCATTTCTGCAAACAGAGAGACCGCAAAGAAAGAGTGGGTAGTCGTTGACGCTACCGACCAGACACTCGGCCGCCTCTGCTCGAAGGTTGCCAAGCTGCTTCGTGGTAAGTACAAGCCCAACTTTACTCCCCACGTGGACTGTGGCGACAACGTAATCATCATCAACGCCGACAAGGTGAAGCTCACCGGCAAAAAGTGGAACGAGCGCATCTACCTGCACTACACGGGCTATCCCGGCGGTCAGCGCGAGAACACGCCCGCCAGCATCATGGCAAAGCCCAATGGCGCCGACCGCCTTCTGCGCCGCGTCGTAAAGGGCATGCTCCCCAAGAACAAGCTCGGTGCTCATATCCTCGGCAACCTCTACGTGTACGCAGGCAGCGAACACAAGCACGAGGCACAGCAGCCCAAGGCGATTGATATTAATCTCTACAAATAAACCAAGAGCGAATTATGGAAATGATCAATGCACTCGGCCGCCGCAAGCGCGCCATCGCCCGCATCTTCGTCACGGAAGGTACCGGCAAGATTACCATCAACAAGCGTGACCTCGAGGACTACTTCCCCTCCAGCATCCTGCAGTATGTGGTGAAGCAGCCCCTGCAGTTGCTCGACGCTCTTGAGAAGTACGACATCAAGGTGAACCTCACAGGTGGAGGTTTCACGGGACAGAGCCAGGCCCTCCGCCTCGCCATCGCCCGCGCCCTGGTGAAAATCAATGCGGAAGACAAGTCCGCCCTGCGCAAGGAAGGCTTCATGACACGCGACCCGCGTCAGGTGGAGCGCAAGAAGCCGGGCCAGCCCAAGGCACGTCGCCGCTTCCAGTTCAGCAAACGTTAACAATCGGCATCGCTTGCTGAATGGACGTTTAGCATCTAAACCGACGGGACACATTATTATATATATAAACATGCTCTACCCGGCGGTTGGTTGAACTAAGAACAACTGAAAAGAAAGTAAACGAACTAAAACAAACAACACGACAAACATGTCAAGAACAAACTTCGAAACACTACTGAAGGCCGGTTGTCACTTCGGCCACCTCAAGCGCAAGTGGAATCCCGCTATGGCTCCCTACATCTTCATGGAGCGTAACGGCATCCACATCATCGACCTGCACAGAACCGAGCAGAATGTTGAAATCGCTGCAGAAGCGCTGAAAAACATTGCCAAGCAGGGTAAGCGCATTCTCTTTGTAGCTACTAAGAAACAAATCAAGGAACTCATTGCCGAGAAAGCACAGAGCGTCAGCATGCCTTACGTGGCAGAGCGTTGGCCGGGCGGCATGCTCACCAACTTCCCCACCATCCGCAAGGCTGTGAAGAAAATGGCCAACATCGACAAGCTCATGGCCGACGGCACATACTCCAACCTCTCCAAGCGCGAAGTGCTCCAGATTTCCCGCCAGCGCCAGAAACTGGAAAAGAACCTCGGCAGCATTGCCGACATGACGCGCCTGCCGGCCGCCCTCTTCGTGGTGGACGTGATGAAGGAGCACATCGCCGTTGCTGAAGCCAACCGCCTCGGCATCCCCGTGTTCGGCATCGTTGACACGAACTCCGACCCCACGCCCATCGACTTCGTAATCCCCGCCAACGACGACGCCAAGCAGAGCGTAGAGGTGATTCTCGACGCTTGCTGCGCAGCCATCACCGAAGGCATGGAAGAGCGCAAGATTGAAAAGGCCGACAGCGAGGCACAGGAACAGCAGGTAGGCGAGAAAGCTCCCCGCAAGCGCACGACGCGCACGCGCAAGGAGAAGGAAGCTCCCGCAGCTGAACCCGTAGCCGAGGCCAAGCCCGAACCGGAAGAGGCTCCCGCAACGGAGACTCCCGCAGCAGAGGAAGCTCCCGCAGCAGAATAAAACAAACAAAAGAAGAATTAAGCTGCGCCGCCTCACCGCAGCGTGGCTTAATTTTTACCATTGAAAACACATCCACAACTATGGCAGTAACAATTGAAGATATCAAGAAACTCCGCACCATGACCGGTGCAGGACTTGGCGACTGCAAGAAGGCTCTTGCCGAGGCCGAAGGCGACATGGAAGCCGCCATTGAGATTATCCGTAAGAAGGGACAGGCCGTAGCCGCCAAGCGTTCCGACCGCGAAACCTCCAACGGTTGCGTGCTCGTGAAGGCAGAAGGCGACTTCGCCGCTACCATCGCCCTGAAGTGCGAAACGGACTTCGTGGCAAACAACAAGGACTTCATCGCTCTCACACAGCAGATTCTCGACGCAGCCGTAGCCGCAAAGTGCAAGACGCTCGACGAAGTGAAGGCTCTCCCCCTCGGTGCAGGCACCGTGCAGGACGCCGTCGTTGACCGCAGCGGCATCACGGGCGAGAAGATGGAGCTCGACGGCTACCTCACCCTCGAGGGCGGCAACGTCTCCGTCTATAACCACCAGGGTCGCAACATGCTCTGCACAATGGTGCAGCTCAACAAGGCCGCAGAGGAGCAGGGCCACAACATCGCCATCCAGATTGCAGCCATGAACCCCGTGGCCGTTGACGAGGCCAGCGTTCCCCAGGAAATCAGGGACAACGAAATGAAGGTGGCCCTTGAGAAGACCCGCGAAGAGCAGGTGAAGAAGGCCGTCGAGGCTGCCCTGAAGAAGGCAGGCTTCAACCTCTACATCGCCGAGAGCGAGGAACACCTCGAAGAAGGCATCCGCAAGGGCAACATCACGGAGGCACAGGCCGACGAAATCCGCAAGCTGAAGGAAGAGACGGCTGCCGCCAAGCTCGCCAACATGCCTGAACAGATGATTCAGAACATCGCACAGGGCCGCATGAACAAGTTCTACAAGGACTACACCCTCGTGAACCAGGCTATGGCCCTCATTGACGACACTCCCACCGTTGCCGAATACCTGAAGAAGGCCGATCCCGAGCTCAAGGTGCTCGCTTTCCGCCGCTTCACCCTCGCAGCAGAGTAATTCATAAGTCGTTTATACTTCTTCATCCGAATCGGTGGACACGCCACATGGTGTGTTCGCCGATTTTTTTTACTTTATCCCAGTCGCCGCAATGCTTCGCGGGCAAACTGGCGAGGGATGCATGAGGCTGAAAAGCGGGAAAAAGAGGGGAATTTCGGGGGTGACGCGATATTTTTTGTGGCCAACCTACGTGCGTAAGTTCAAAAAACAGTATATTTGTAACGGAAAAACATGCCAAAAGCACAAAGCATTTTCTATAAAGCACTAAGAAACACACGATAAGCACAGGAAACTGTTGAGTAAGCACAGGAAACTGTCGGGTAAGCACAGGAAATATCCATCAACTACTATAAATGTTTATCTCTATGAGAAAATTACTTACTTCACTCGCCGTATTGTGCCTCAGCGCAGCTGGATGGGCGCAATCGGCTACGGCCACGGCCCTTGAGGGCTATGGCGACCCGCTGACACTTGACCAGTTCAAGGAGTTGGCAGGCACGGGGAAGCGCTTCGGCTTCGTGGCGACGAGCGTCACGGCGCAGCAGAGCGAACCCCGCTGCGACCATTGGATGAGATTCACCAATGTGCACAACGGCAACCTCGACGAGACGGCACTGTTCTACCTCGAGGAAAGCACGACCACGACGGGCTGCTACAAGGTGCAGCGCGCAAGCGACGGCCTCTACGTCAGCACGTCCTCCGAAGCGACTTCCTTCGAGGAGACGGGCAGCGACTTCCGCCTCGTGAACCGCGACCCCAACGATGCCCTGAAGCTCCTCACGGGGGCGCAGAGCATCAGCTTTGAAGACCCGCAGAACGCCTCCATGCACTACAATGCAAACGCGGTGAAGTACAACGGCGGTGCCGGTTCCTGGACGACGTATGCCGTCTATGGTCCCTTCTACAAGGTGACCCTGAACTGCGTGGACACTGACAATGCGCCCTTTCAGAAGGCGCAGGTGTTCTACGTCGTTGACGGGACGAGCGTCACGGCTCCCGAAATCAAGGGCTTGGCGCCTCAGGGCGAGACGAGCCTGACCGTTAACGGTGCCGACGCAGAGCTCACCGTTGTCTATGCCGTCGGCACCTACGACTACGCCCTCGTCATCCAGGGCGGCGTTCCCGGCATGACGATTGACGTCAAGGGCGAAAGGCTTGCTGAGGGCGCCACGAGCGTCAGCTGCGACACGGAGGTTGTTCCCGGCGACGTGGTTGTCACGTTCCCCGAGGCTTACGCCCACATGGCCTACTACGTGACCGTAGGCGACAAGACCATCACCATCAACTGCTACGACCCGGACGCCGAGGACCAGTTCGTGCCCACGGAGGAGACGTACAGCCCGACAAACGGCGAGCCTGCCCCCGTGCATCCCGTGCCCAGCAGGCGCCAGCTGCTGTGGCAGGAGACAGAGTTCTACGCCTTCTTCCACTTCGGCATGAACACGTTCACCAACTCCGAGTGGGGTAATGGCGGCGAGGCCGAATCCCGCTTCGCCCCGACGAAGGTGCCCAACCCCAAGCAGTGGCTCACGGCCGTGAAGGCTGCCGGCATGAAGGGCGGTATCGCCGTCGTCAAGCACCACGACGGATTCTGCCTCTGGCCCACGGAGACGACGACGCACAGCGTCGTGAACGCAGGCAATGCTAACGGCCGCAACACGAACATCCCCGAAGCCTTTGCCGCCGCCGCCCGCGAGCTGGACATGAAGTACGGCTTCTACGTATCGCCCTGGGACCTCAACAGCAAGTATTGGGGCGACGGCACGAGCGACTACGTGAACAAGGTGTTCCTGCCGCAGTGCCTTGAACTGGCAAAGTACGGCAGCGACCAGTTTGAGATGTGGTTCGACGGTGCCACCGGCGGCGACCACGCCGGATACTACGGCGGTGCCAACACGACGCGCACCATCCCCAACGCAGCCAACTACTACGACATCCCGAACCTCCGCGACACGGTGCATGCCATTGCCCCGAACTGCGTAATGTGGGGCGTCGGCGACGAAGCCCGCTGGATTGGCAACGAGCAAGGCTGGGCCGGCGAGACGAACTGGGCAATGGGCTCAGGCGAAAGCGGAAACATGAACGAATGGAAGTGGAAGGCCGGCGAGAGCGACGCCAAGGCCACCGACAAGGGCTGGTTCTGGCACAGCGGCGAAAAGCCCAAGACGGCGCAGGAACTCTTCAAGATATACCTGGAGACCGTGGGACGCAACGCCACGCTCATCCTCAACTTCCCGCCTGACCAGAGCGGCGAGCTTCCCGCTGCCGACGTGACCGTCCTGGAACAGCTCGGCACGCTCATCACCGACCGCCTGACGAACGACAAGGCAAAGACGGCCAAGAGCATCGCCGCATCGGCAACGCGCGCCGCAGGTGCCACGCGCAACTTCAGCGCCAGCAACCTGACGGACGACGACAAGGACACGTACTGGGCAACGGACGACAGCGACCTCTCCGCCAGCATCACGCTGGAATGGGACGAGGAGCAGTCGCTCTACTACGTCATGCTGATGGAGTACATCAAGCTCGGACAGCGCGTGAAGGAATTCACCATTGAGACGAGCCTCGACGGCCAGACGTGGACGAAGCGTGCCAAGAGCTCCACGACGACCATCGGCTACAAGCGCATCGTGCCGCTCAACGGAAGCACGTCCACCTACTCGGCCGTGAAGGCAAAGTACCTGCGCATCACCATCGACGATGCCCGCGGATGCCCCACGCTCCATACGCTCTCTGTTTTCTAATCCCCCAACATTCTCCGAATCATGAAAAGATTATCCAAATACATCGTACTGAGTGCCCTCGCCGTTGTGATGCCCGCATCGGCACAGACAACGATTGACTTCGAGAGCACGGACGGATACAGCCGTCTGGGAGTTTACGACACGTGGGAGGAATCTCCCTTCCGCACGGGAGCCATCGCCTCGCCCGAACGCTACGTCGGCGTGACGAAGAACCCCGACGCCGCTCCCAACGAAGAAACCGGCATCCAGGCCAACCCCAGCGGAAAGGTGCTCGCCATCCAGCGCTCGCGCTACGGCAGCAACACCTTCGGCGCCCGCATCGACCTGGCGGACACGCTGCGCCTCGGCAATGCCATGCGCTATCTGCACGTCATGGTGCTGAGACCGCAGGGCGAGACCTCCGGCATGATGGTCATCGGCCTGGGCAAGCGACGCGACTGGGAAGGACAGAGCCCCGAAACGGAGCAGTTCTGGGTAGCCTCCTCGGGCTCCATCACCGCCGGGCAGTGGACAGACCTCGTCTTCCCCATCTCCACGAACGAGTACGTGGACATCCACAGCCTCGTCATCGTGCCCGACCTCTCCTCCCCCCACATGCGCACCAGCGACTTCGTGACCTACATCGACGACATCCTCGTTGACAACAGCTCGAAGACGCGCATCGCCACCTCCTTCTATCCCGTGAACTTCGACGCCGAGGCGGCTCCCAGCCGCACCGACCGCGCCCTGAGAAGCATCACCATCTCCACGCCGGGCATGCCCTCGCAGAGCATCACGGTGGACAACAGCAAGGTCTATAACAACCAGGTGGAGACGAAGACCATCAATGCCGCGCCGGGCAACTCACTCACCGTGAAGATGAGCTACTCGGGCTCATGGATGAGCGGCTACGCCTACGTGGACTGGGACAACGACGGACAGTTCAAGTCCGCCATCGAGAACCACGCGGCGGCTTCCGGCAACGAACTCGTCAGCTACACCTTCCTGGACGGTTATGACAGCACGGGCGCAAGCAAGAGCAACGGCAACAGCGTGTCAAACGGCACCATCACGTGCCCGGCCTTCAAGATTCCCGCCGACACGCCCTTCGGCATCTACCGCCTGCGCCTGAAGGTTGACTGGAACTGCGACGATGCGGGCGGCAACACCGACCCCTCCAACCTGCTCCTGAACAACGGCGGCGCAGTTGTTGACGTGCTGCTCAACGTGCACGATGAGAACGTCGATATCTCCGCCAACCAGCTGAACGGCGACGTGCTCGCTGCCGACCTGTCGGCCCTGAGCGACAAGCGCATCCCCTTCGGCGAGGACTGCACGGTGAAGGCTGTGCCCGCTCCCGGCTTCACCTACACGGGCATCGTCCTGACGCACGGCTACAACCTTGACGGCCCGCAGTACGTACATGGCAACAGGCAGTTCGACGTCGATACCATCTCCGCTGAGCTGTTCAATGCCGACGACGAGTACGTCATCGCCGGCGGGAAGGTCAACGGCGAAGTTCGCATCGAGGGACTCTTCACGCCCGGCATCGGAGACGGCATCAGCCAGCTTCGCGACGATGAGCAGGTCCTCGGCCTCTACTCCATCGACGGTCGCCGCCTGACCCGCGTGCCCGAGAGGGGCGTCTATATCGTTCGCACCTACCAGCCGAAGACGAAATCCACCACGATGCACAAGGTGCTCTCCAACGGACGCTGAGCGCGCCAGGAACTCTGTACATAAAAACGCAATGAGAAGCGGCACTTCCGCGCTCCGCAAGGGGGCAGGAAGTGCCGCTTTGCCTACAATATCCTCTCTTCGTACATATACGTACGCAAAAGATGCCGTGACGGATTCATTCATCACGGCATCTGAATCGATTTATCACAGCATCTGAATCGATTTATCACAGCATCTGAATCAATTCATCACGGCATCTTACAAGACTCTTCTGCGCTTCTCGCTGAATCATGAAGGCATCTTGTCGGAAGATAAAGGCACTTCGCCAAATCGTTAAGGCAATACATGTATGAAAAGAAACGCCGGAGGCGAAACCTTGGCGGTTTCGTCCCGGCGTTTTAGGACTTGTATGGAAAGGGAATCCTTACTCGGCGGGCTGCGGAGCGGCCGCGGGCGCGTCAGCGGCGGGGGCTGCTGCGGCGTCGGCACCGGTGGCTGCCGTACCGGGCAGGTTGGGCACGGTCGTGGTCTTCATGTCCGTCACGACGCTTGCGGCGCTGTCTTCGCGCGGCGTGGCATAGACGGTGAGGATGCACAGGAGGACGAGTGTGCCTGCCAGCGTCCACGTGGCTTTCTCCACGAAGTCGGTGGTCTTGCGGACGCCCGCCAGTGCGTTGGCGGATGCGAAGCCCGAAGCCAGGCCGCCGCCTTTGGATTCCTGAACAAGAACGATGAGTGTGAGCAGAACGGCCACTACGAGGGCCAGAATTACTAATACGCTGTACATTTTTGGTTTATGTTTTTGGGTTGCGAACGTTGTCCGCGTCGTTTTTGTTTATTGTTTTTTGTTGATTTTCTGCTTGTTGTTGTACGTCTCCACGAGTTTCAGTTTCTCCAGGAAGCGTAATTGGTCGGCAAAGTAAGCACTTTTTTTCGGATTATTCAAATATATCCGCCGAATTATTTGCGCCGCCTTGTCGTAGCGGCCTTGTTTTGTATATATGCGTGCGAGGGTTTCGGTGAAGAATTCCTCGTCTGCGTCGTCCTCCCGCTTCTCGTCCGGAAGTTCGGGGAGATACTCCGGTTTTTCCTGTAGCTCTATGTGCTCCTCGGAGTTTTCGATGAAGCTGTCCAGGAGCTGGCGGCGGTGCTGACGGCTCGTCTCTGCCTTCGGCTGCGCAGCGGCCTGCGCGGCAGACTCCCCGTCCGTCGCCACGTCGGAAAGTCCCATGAGCACGGCCGTGTAGTCGGAAGCCGAGTCGGCAGTAGCCTGCCTGGCCGTGGGCATTTCCTCGGGCGGCAAGGTGTTCAGGAAGTCATCGATGAGCGTTTGCGTGCGGGAGGCGGGACGGGCAGTGTCCTGCGGCTGCGCAGGCAAAGCGGCTTGCCCGGGAAGCGTTGAGGCGACGGGAGCCTCCACCATCTCGTAGAGCACGCGGCGGTCGGGCAGGTAAAGGGCGGCGCGGCGCAGCTCCTCGCCGAAGGAAGGGTCGCGGAGCAGGAAGAGGTTCTGCAGGAAGAGCAGGCGTGCCGCGTGGTAGTAGGGATGCTGCGCCACTACCTGCCGCAACTGGTAGAGGCTTTCCTTGCCGAGCTGCTCGGGATGGTCTATGTAGTGTACTAAATCCATTGGTTGTCTTTCATGTTGCCGCTGCGCCTCACCAGTCTGCCACGGTGGCGTTGAAGATCTGGTCGGTGAGGTCGTCTATCATTTCCGTGACGAGCTGTTCCTGCACGGCGGAGAGCTGCTGGTTGGCATTGTACTGCGTCGTGGCGCTGAACTGGCGCTCCCAGTTCTGGTTCTGCTTGGAGTTGGAGAAGCGGATGTTCACGGTGAGCTTCAGCTGCACCTGCGAGGAGAAGCCGTCTGCCGAGATGGCCTTGTTGAACTGGTCGTAGGCCGTAATCTCGCCGCTGATGTGCATGTCGCCGGCGCGCTTGACAAGCTTCAGGCGCGTCTGGTTGGCATAGCGGTCCTGCAGCTTGTTGTTGAACATGGCCTCCATCGGTGCCCAGCCGTAGGGCGCGCGGTTCGCGATGTTGTCAATCTGTATCGACTTGATGACATCGTAGTTGATGGACGTCCCGGTGAACGAGTAGCTCACGCTGCATGCCGTCAGCAGGAGGGCTGCCAACAGTCCGGCGGTCAGTTTAGTAGTCCAGGCCATACTCCTTGATTTTTCTATACAGCGTGCGGTCGGAAATGCCCAGCTGGCGCGCGGTGTCCTTGCGCCTCCCGGCATTCCTGTGCAGCGTAGCGCGGATGAGTTCGCGCTCGTTGTCCTCAAGCGAAAGGGGCTGGCGCATGCCGTCCTCGGGGATTTCCTCCGCCTCGGCAAAGGGCGCGAAGTCCGTCTCCCCGGCATCCTGCGCCTCGTCATGGACGTAGGGGACGAGGGCGCGGGGGCCCGCCGTGCGCCCTGAGCGCAGGCCGGCTATCTGCTGCAGCTCGTTGACGTCGCGGCGCAGGTCGAGGATGAGCTGGTATATCTGCTCCAGATTGTGGTCGGAAGCGTCGTGGTGTACCGCAACGAGCTGGTTCTGCCGAGGCTCGGGAAGGTACGTGCGAAGGATTTCGGGCGTTATTTCGCGCGCTTCGCTCGTGACGCTCATGCTCTCCACGAGGTTCTTCAGCTGACGCACGTTGCCGGGCCAGGGATAGGCCTTCAGGACGTCCTGCGCCTCGGGCGTGAGGCGTACGGGCGACATGCGGTATTTCTCGCTCACGTCGAGCGCAAACTTGCGGAAGAGGAGCGTGATGTCGTCGCCGCGGTCGCGCAGGGGCGGCACGGAGAGGCGCACGGCGCAGAGGCGATAGTACAAGTCCTGGCGGAACTTGCCCTCTTCCACGGCGCGCTCCATATCCACATTCGTTGCCGCCACGATGCGCACGTTCGTCTTGCGCACCTCGCTGGAGCCCACGGGGATATACTCCCCCGTCTCCAACACGCGGAGCAGGCGCGCCTGCGTGGAAAGCGGCAGCTCGCCCACTTCGTCCAGGAAGAGCGTGCCGCCGTTGGCAACGGAGAAGTAGCCCTCGCGCTTCTCAACGGCGCTTGTAAAGGCACCCTTCTCGTGCCCGAAGAGCTCGGAGTCGATGGTTCCCTCGGGAATGGCGCCGCAGTTCAGGGCGAGGTAGCGCTTCTGCTTGCGCAGGCTGTTGTCGTGGATGATGCGGGGAATGATTTCCTTTCCCACACCGTTCTCCCCCTCCACGAGTACGGAGATGTCCACGGGGGCTATCTTCAGCGCCACTTCTATGGCACGGTTCAGGCCCTCGGCATTTCCGATGATGTCGTAGCGACGCTTCGTGTTTTGTATCTGCGATGGAGTCACGGTGTCCGGTCTTTTTGGAAATCGTGTGCAAAAGTAAGTATTTCGCAGTTAAAGCGCAAATGAAACGGAGGGATAAACGTTTGGAGAGACAAAAAGTCCCCGCCGTTTTTCTATTTTTTCCCTGTATCGCAGGGCGTCCGGTCTCCTTGGGACTTGCTTCCTTCATGGCGCAGGAGGATTCGGAGGAAGCAGCAGAGGGCATACATGTCGGCTGCGCCACCGGGAGAGATGCCGCGGCGCGAGAAGTCCTCGTTGAGCGCGGCAACGTCCTCCTCCGTGAAGCCGTCGCACAAGAAGCGTACCGCCGTTTGTCTCACTTTCTCAGCCACTTCCGCTCCGCAGCGATAGAGGATGTTCGTATCATCCAGGCGCGACATGATGGCAAGCAGCTGGGGCAAGCCTGCCTCGGCCGTCCTCACGTCAAAGGCCTCCGAAAAGCCCTCGCATGCGTTCTGCAACGCACTCTTCACGCCGGGATAGCGCTTCCGCACAGCGGCGCCATGCGTTCCCGAAGCCTCCGGGAACTGCCGGGCAAGCCGCCTGATTTCTTCCTGAAGCGCAGCCGGGAAGCCTGCTGGGGGCAGAACGGCAGCGGCAGCAAGCCGAGCGGCCGCAGCAACGGCCAGCCCGAGGCAGAAGAGTGCACCGCGGTGCGTATTCACGCCGCCCGTGGCCTCCAGCATGGCGCGTTCTGCACGGAGGCCCACCTCCTGCAAGTCCTTCACGCTAAACGAAGGGCGCACCGCCACCTCCGCAATCTCGCGAAAGTAGGGGCGCAAGGTTCTGATGCTGCGCGACATCAGCGCATAGTCCATGTCGCTGTGCGCCCCGCTGTCGTGACGGTCCACGAGGCCGGGCTTCGGCGTCAGGTCAAGTTCTTCCTGCATCGCGCAGCATGCATAGTGCGCCAGGACGTAAGGCAAAGAAGTCCCAGGTACAAGCAGCCAGGCGCCATCCCGCACCTTCGAGGCGGAAATACCCTCCAGCCGTTCAATCTCCACGACGCGCAGGCCGGAAGGCAGCAGCGAGGCTTTCATCAGTTCGTTGTACCGACACGTCAGCATGTCCGCGGGCTCGGTGCCCACAAAGCGGACGCTGGCCCCGAGGGCGGGCGCAACGTGACGGCGGAAGAGGTTGAGGTCGAGCTGCATCTGCGTCTCGGCAGCTGTGGAGAGTTCCTTCAGGAAATACGTGGGAAACGTGGCGGCAGAGATGGCATACGGTCCCGTCTCCACGACGCAGACGTTCTGCAGGTGTGCCGTCCCGGCCTTCACCATGGCCAGGCGTTCCGCAAAGGGGAAGGCCGAACGTTCCTCGCTCACCACCATCACGACGAGCCTCCCCACCTGCCTTGCCGCCTGCTCCACGAGGTATTGGTGGCCACGCGTAAAGGGATTGGCGTTCATGACGATGACGCCGACGCCCACAGGCTCCAGACGTTCCGCCTCCGTTTGCGCGACGGCCTCCTGCCACGTCCGCTGATAGCGGAAAAGCCGTTGTGGACTGCTTTCCATGAGAATAGCCTCGGGCGCTTCGGCCAGAAGCACGTATCCCAAGTCGCGGAAGAGTGCGAGGTTTCCGGGTTTCGTGAAGACCATCGTCGTCGTGTGCCCCCGTGCGGCCGCAACACTTTGCAGACGGGAGACGATGCGCGCCATCAGCCCCGTTCCGCGCTCGCTCTCGCTGACTGCCACACACTTTATCACCTCTCCCTCCAGGCCGCCGCCGCCCACCAGCTCCTCGTCGGCATTGAAGACGCCGACGTATGTCTCCACGCCGTCAAGCCTCAGCCCGTTCTCTGCAAGGAAACGTTCCACGCTCCGCCGGTTGAAGTCCAGCGAGAGCGGCATTTCGCGTATGTCGTATTCTTCGTACACGGTTTTGTTGATTCCGGAATATCCGGATTATCCGGGATTTCCGGAGTTTCCGGGTTCTCCGGGATATCCGGAGCCTCCGGTTAATTTGGCCAGTTGTTCTCGCAAGGCGGCGCATTCCTCGCGCAGAGCTGCAATCTCGCAGCGTTGGCGTTCAATGATTTGCCGCTGTGTCTCACGTTGTCCGAGGCGGGCTGCCGTCATGCGCTCGCGGATACCGCCTTCCGTCGTAAACTCGCGGTCTTTGCGGGCGATGTATTTTGTCAAGGCACTATCTACTTGATGGCAAAGGCAGATGGCTGTGTTGGCAAGTTCCTCATCGTTCATGCGCGGCAGGAGGCCACGATAGTCTTCATAACGGCTATGCCGCTTGCAGAAAGCATGAAGTTTGTCGAAACGTGGGTTGCTGCCATGCCACTCCTCAAAACCTTTACGCTTGAGATAATCCTGATAGTCCTCAAGCAGTTCCTGATTGCTGCCGCGTGCTATGCCCAGCAATTTCAGCTCCGTCTCGGCTGAGGTCTGCGCATCGCTGCTCCCCTCTGCTATGTTCTGCTTGGTGCTACGTGCCGCCTGCACCATCTGGTCCACGGTGCGGTCGCCATAACGGGGCAGGAAGCGTTGGCAAAACTGCTGCGTGAGCTGATAAAGCACGTCGCTGCGTTGGTAAAAGCGCAAGTCCGTATATACCACGGCAGGCCGCAATACGCTTGCCGTGCCATCGGCATAGTGACGGACTTCAGGATTCTGCTTGCTTTCCATATCTTTCCTATATAGGTAAAGTTCTATTGCCGATGTCTTTCCCCCCACTCCTCCACCATCTCGCGGATGCGGGCCATAAGCTCTTCCTGCGTATGGGTGTGCTGCCGCATGCAGAAGCGGGCCTCGTTGTCGCAGAGGAGGCAGCGGCGCGGCGCGCTGCCGACGGCGGCACGGGAGACGGGAGATACTTCCTCCGAAGCGGAACGGGAAGGGACAATGACGTCCACGTCAAACAGTCGGCCGAGGGGATGCGTGTCCTCTATGCGAACGGCGATGCGCTTGGCCTCAAGCGGAGGAAGGGACGTCAGCAGATATGCCTCAAAACCCGTGGAGAGGTCGCGCACCTCAAGCGCGGCTCCGGGGAAGGCGGCGCGCAGGGCATCGCAGGCGGCACGGGCTACGGCCAGGGAAAGCGCGTTGCGCTTCTCCGCACCGGGCATGATGACGGTGAGGCATACAAGCGCCTCCGCAGGATGCTCGCGCAGCAGCTCCAACTGGTGCTGCCGGCGGGCATCCCGGGAGGCGAGTATGGCGGTGAGATTATCCAATGTTCTTAATTACATCCTGCACGCGCCCGTCGCGGTCGAGGACAACGCCGACCACCTTGTCGCCAAAAGGCAGCGGGGCGGCATCGCCAATGACCTTCCTGGCACGCTGGGCGAGGTCGTGGATATCTACAACCTTCAGGCCTGCGGCGCGAAGGCGCTCGGCCAATTCGGGACGGCGCGGATTGACGGCAATGCCGTACTCCGTAACCACGACGTCCACGCTGCTTCCGGGCGTGATGAGCGTCGTCACTTCGTCCACGACGCAGGGAATGCGGCCGCGAAGCAGGGGGCAGACGATGATGGACAGCGCGGAGTCGGCTGCGGTGTCGGGGTGTCCGCCGATGGCGCCGCGGATGACGCCGTCGCTACCCACGAGGACGTTCACGTTGAACTGCGTGTCCACCTCAAGGGCGGAGAGGATGACGATGTCGAGATAGTGCGTCGCACTGCCCGCTTCGTTGGCGGCGGCGTACTCGTTGGAGGAAACCTCCTGGTGCATCGGGTCGCTCTTCAGGGACTCGGCGGCCACCTTGTCGAAGCTCTGCACGTCGATGAGGCGCTCGATGAGACCTTCCTCGTGCATCTTCACCATGTGGGCCGTGATGCCGCCGAGGGCGAAGCTGGCCTTGATGCCCTGGCGCAGCATTTCCTCGCGGATGAACTTCACGGCAGCGAGGCTGGCACCGCCGGAACCCGTCTGGATGGAGAAGCCGTCGCGGAAGTAGCCGCTGTTGATGATAACCTTCGCAGCCTGCTGGGCAAGGAGGATGTCACGCGGATTCTTCGTGTCGCGGATAGCGCCGCTGGCAATCTTCGAGCTGTCGCCGACGCTCTCCACTTCCACGACATAGTCCACGAGGCGCTCGCTGATGGAGGCGGGGACGTTGGGATAGGGCACGAGGTCGTCTGTGAGGATGACCACCTTGTCGGCATACTGCGCGTCAGGCAGGGCATAGCCCAGCGAGCCGCAGATGCTCTTGGCATTCTCCGAACGGCTGTAGCCGCAGCTGTTGCCGAGGGGGTCGGAGGAGGAGGCACCGATGAAGGCCACGTCAATGTGGATGTCGCCGTTGGCGATGGCGGCGCCGCGCGTGCCGTGGCTGCGGAACACGACGGGCTCCTCCATCAGGCCGTGGCTGACGGCCTTGGCAAGCTCGCCGCGCAGGCCGCTGGTGGAGATTTTCGTGATGACGCCGTTCTTGATGTGCTCGATGAGCGGTTCGTGGACGTCAATGAGGCTGGAGGATGCGAGGTGGAGGTTCTTGAACCCCATCTCGGCAAGCTTTGCCACAACGAGGTTGATGACCTTGTCGCCGCCGCGGAAGTGGTGGTGGAAGGAGACGGTCATGCCGTCCTTCAGGCCGCTCCGGCGGATGGCCTCCTCAAGGGTTACGAGCTTGGGGCTGCGTCCCTGCAGTTCCTGGCGGGGCGTGGCGTCCTTGCAGCCAGCCTCACAACATACTTCTTTCCCCATCTTGGCGGCAGCGGCTTCGATGAGCGTCTTTCTTTCTGCTAATGTGTTCATAGTACTTCCTCCTTCTTTAAGATTCCCGATGCAATGGCAAGGTCTATGGTGCGCTGTGCACGGATGACGACGGGTTTGTCCACCATCTTTCCGTTCACGCTGATGACGCCGCTGCCCTTCTGCTCAGCCTCCTTGATGGCGGCGAGGATGGTGCGTGCCTTGTTGATGTCCTTCTCTTTCGGAGCAAAGACCTCGTTGACGATTTCAATCTGCCGGGGGTTGATGATGCTCTTGCCGTCGAAGCCGAGCGTCTTGATGAACTCTACCTCCTTGCGGAAGGTTTCCATGTCGTTCAGGTTGGAATACACCGTGTCGAGGGCGTCAATGCCTGCGGCGCGTGCAGCCACCACGATGGTTTCGCGTGCCAGGCGCAGCTCGTCGCCGCCGGGCGTGCGCTGCGTCTTCAGGTTGGCGCAGTAGTCCTCCGCGCCGAGGGCGATGCCCATCATGCGCTTGGAGGCCGTGGCAATGGCGTAGGCATTCACGATGCCGAGCGCGCTTTCGATGGCGGCCATGATCTTCGTGCGTCCGAGGCAGCCGAGCTCGCGCTCCACGCGCTCTATCTCGCGCTCCACCTCCACGACTTCCTCCGCCGTTTCCGTCTTCGGCATGCGGATGACGTCCACGCCGGCCTTGACGACGGCTTCCACGTCGCGCTTGCCGTAGGGAGTGTTGAGCGGGTTGATGCGCACGACCATTTCCGTGTCGCCGTAGTCCACACTTTTCAGGGCATTATATACCAGCAGGCGCGCAGCGTCCTTCTCTGCCATCGTGACGGAGTCCTCCAGGTCAAGCATGATGGAGTCCGGACCGTAGATGAAAGCGTCCTGCATCATGCCGGGGTTGTTGCCCGGCACGAACATCATTGTTCTTCTGAGTCGCATATTATTATTAGGAAGAAAAAGGTAACAAGTAATTGACAACGTTCTTTAGAGAGGAGCAGCCTCGCCCGTGGCGCGCTCTGCCGCCGCCATGACGCGGGCACGGATGGTGCAGTCCAGGGCACCCTTGTCCGTGGCGTCCACCACGGCCTGCTCCACGCCGCATTCGCGGAGGGTTTCCTGAATAACTTTCTTAATCTGGTCGCCAAACTGATAGGCTACGGGGCTTTCGAGGTTAATCGTAAGCCCCTCGGCGTCCGTGGGCGCAATCCTTACCTGGATGTCGCCGGACTCGAGCGTCCCAGCGCTCGCTTCGTGAATGTTCATGGTACTTTTTTATTATTTATTTTAGTTGACAAGGTGACAGAGCCCGGCAATGGTGCCGTCCTGTATTCATCGCCGCAAAGTTATGGATAGTTTCCTTCCAAGCAAAACATTCGGTGTGAATTTTCCCCAAAGTGAAATGTTTTCCCTGAAATCTTTCCTTATTATTCGGCGAATCCCTATATTTGCCGCCGCAAAACGAAGTAAAAACACACCATACTTTATATAATCACATTTTTAATGCCATGATTGAACTCACCCAACAAGGAGTTTACCTGCTGGACGGCGAACGCATCGCCCAGCCGGCTGAAGGGCTGCCCGCACCTGCGGAGGCCCGTGAGAACACCATCGCCTACCAAATCCTGCGCGCCCACGACGTGGACGGCTCGAAGGGCGACAAACTGCGCGTGCGCTTCGACGCCATGATGTCCCACGACATCACCTACGTAGGCATCATCCAGACGGCACGCGCCAGCGGCCTGGAGGAATTCCCCCTGCCCTACGCCATGACCAACTGCCACAACTCGCTGTGCGCCGTCGGCGGCACCATCAATGAGGACGACCACGTCTTCGGACTCTCAGCAGCGAAGAAGTACGGCGGCATCTACGTGCCCGCCAACCAGGCCGTCATCCACCAGTACGCCCGCGAGGCCATGGCCAAGTGCGGCGGCATGATACTGGGTTCCGACAGCCACACGCGCTACGGTTCCCTCGGCTGCATGGGTGTCGGCGAAGGCGGCGGCGAGCTCGTCAAGCAGCTCCTGCGCAACACCTGGGACATCAACGCCCCCGAAGTGGTGCTCGTATGGCTCGAAGGCGCGCCCCGCAAGGGCATCGGTCCCCACGACGTAGCCCTCAGCCTCGTGAAAGCCACCTTCGAAAGCGGCTTCGTGAAGAACAAGGTGCTCGAGTTTGCAGGCCCCGGCGTGAAGAACCTCCCCATCGACTTCCGCAACGGCATCGACATCATGACGACGGAGACCACCTGCCTGTCCTCCATCTGGGTGACGGACGAGGAAGTACGCCATCACTACGAGCTCCATGCCCGCCCCGAGGACTACCGCGAACTGCGTCCCGGCAAGGTGGCCTACTACGACGCCGTCATCCGCATCGACCTCTCCAAGCAGGAGAGCATGATAGCCCTGCCCTTCCACCCCAGCAACGCCTACACCATCCACGAACTGCAGGCCAACCCCACGGAAATCCTCGCCAAGGTGGAAGCCGACGCCAAGAAGCGTTTCGGCGACAAAGTGGACGTACACCTCACGGACAAGGTGCGCAACGGCAAGGTATATGCCGACCAAGGCATCATCGCAGGCTGCTCCGGCGGTACCTACGACAACCTCAGCGCAGCCGCCGCCATCCTGAAGGGGCAGAGCGTCGGCAACGACTACTTCACCATCTCCGCCTATCCGCAGAGCGTACCCGTATATATGAGCGTCACGCGCAACAAGATAGCCGAAGAGCTCATCGAGGCCGGCGTCATCCTGAAGCCCGCCTTCTGCGGCCCCTGCTTCGGTGCCGGCGACGTGCCCGCAAACAACGGCCTCTCCATCCGTCACACCACGCGTAACTTCCCCAACCGCGAAGGCTCCAAGCCCGGACAGGGACAGCTCTCACTCGTAGCCCTGATGGATGCCCGCAGCATCGCTGCCACAGCCGCAAACGGAGGTGTCATCACGGCCGCCACGGACATCGACTTCCAGAACGACCACAAGCCCTACGACTTCGACAAGAAGATCTACGAGCGCCGCGTCTTCAACGGCTACGGCCACGCCAACCCCGAAGAGCCCCTGCGCTACGGCCCCAACATCAAGGACTGGCCCACGATGTACCCCATGCAGGACAACATGCTCGTGGAACTGGCCGCCGTCATCCGCGACCCCGTCACCACGACGGACGAGCTCATCCCCTCCGGCGAAACCAGCAGCTACCGCTCCAACCCGCTGAAGCTCTCCGAGTTCGCCCTCTCGCGCCGCGTGCCCGAATACGTGCCCACCGCCAAGCGCATCCAGCAGGAAGACCTCGAACGCCGCGCCGGCAACTGCCCGCAGCACGTGCTCGACGCCCTCGCAAAGGTGGGCGCGAAAGCCGAGAACACCAGCTTCGGCTCCTGCGTCTTCGCCAACCGTCCCGGCGACGGCTCCGCACGCGAACAGGCCGCATCCTGCCAGAAGGTGCTCGGCGGCGACGCCAACATCTGCTACGAGTACGCCACGAAGCGCTACCGCTCCAACTGCATCAACTGGGGCATCGTGCCCTTCACACTCGCCGAAGGCACGGAGTTCCCCTACGAAACCGGCGACTACGTCTTCGTTCCCGGACTGCGCGATGCCATCCTCAGCGGTAAGGAGGAAATAGACGCCAAGGTCATCGCCAAGGACGGCGTCCACGACCTGCACCTCTACTTCCAGAACCTCACCGCCGACGAGCGCCAAATCCTCGCCGACGGCTGCCTGATGAATTATTATCGCGGCAAGCGATAATAATCATGAGCCTTTGCGTTTGCTGTCAGCCCGAGAGGACAACGTTCTCTCGGGGCTGGGGCAAACCTCCTGAAAAGGCGAATAATTTTGCAAGCGGCAAGCGATAATAATCATGAGCCTCGCAGTACACGTCAAACCCGAGGGACGAAGGTCCGAGGAGTTTGGGGTACAAAAGCGAGGCGAGAAAACCTTACAACACCTCCCCCGCATGGCAGTGCCGTGCGGGGGGATTTTTTTGCCCACCTCCAAGCACATATCTTGACAATGCGGAAACGAAAAGCAGGTGTTAACGAAACGAAAAACCGCCTTCCGAGAAGCCTCAAAAGGCGGAAAATGCACCTTCATGAGTGAGGTATGCACACACCTCACTTGAGGAAACGGGACATCTCACCCCGAGATATGCGCACACCTCAAGGCGAGATGTCCCACATCTCAGACCCACCTATGCGCATACCTCACCCCCACCGAAGCACCCGCCCCAGCCCATAAAACCCACACCCACCTAATAATCAGCCGCTTCCGCATTTCCGCAATCCCTGCACCATATCCGTCCCGAAGCCCCTCACCTCACCTCTACGCCAGCCACGCCCCACCAAACTCTCGCTATTCTTTACATCCCCACACCCCTCACACATTATTCTCTTATACGCGCGCGCAAGACTCCCCGCGTGGCCCCTCATGGCATTCCCATAAAAAATGTCCATGAAAGCAGCGAACTTCACAAAAGAATATATATCTTTGCAACGGAATCCCAACAAACGGGATATTTCAAACGACTAAAAGCATGACATAGAATCAGACTCAGTCAAAAAGGAAGTGTTTGCTTCTACTTGATGTACTCTAATAAATCGCCAAATTTTTAGTACACATCAACAGTGGAACGCGAACGCTTGCATCGTTACGGTGTGAGCTTCGCTGTTGTATGTGTACAGGTGTTTGGCGATACCTTAGAGTAGCAACAGAAAGCCACACCTTTCTTTTTGCGCGGTCGCATAGGTGCTAATGTGAGAAAATGCCGCAAAGGTATGATTAATTCAATCTACACCAATATAAATCGCCAGCAGTTTTTCTTCACAAGCCTTGCGAAAGTGCTAATCACATTTTAAATCAGAAAGAATCAGTAGCTTTGCAGAGAGTCCATAAATAGATCACAGGTACAATCATAAACAACAATGAGTTATAGCATAATATCAGAAAATCCATTTAGAATACTTGGCGTATATGCTAATTCGCCGAGGAAAGACATTGTCGCTAACAAAGGAAGAGCTACAGCATTTCTGAATGTTGGAAGACCTGTTGAATATCCGTTGGATTTGAAGAGCCTTCTACCATCAATAGAGCGTACACTTGAAATGATGAATGAGGCGGAAGCGCATCTCGCAATAGCCAAGGAACAAATAAAGTATGCGCAGTTCTGGTTTTTGAAGATGACGCCTATTGATGATGTAGCCTTCAACCACCTTCTTGCAGGCGACATGCAGCAGGCAAAGGAAATATGGTCAAAGCAGGAATCGTTGTCATCGCTTCAGAACAAGTTGATTTGTTATCTTATAGAAGCAAAGCCCTGGCTGGCATTGAAAACAGCCGAGAAGCTTTACGAGAGATTCGGCGAGTCATACATAAGCAAGGTGGATGCCAACTGTACCCTCCAGATGTCAGGAACAGAGTTATTGCATCAGTTCATCGATTCGCTGGGTGCTGAAGTGGGAATGCAGAAACTCTTAGGATATGAACTGGGGGCAGAGACGAAGGCATACATCAGTAGCCAGACTGTTGGGCCACTCATCAGCAGGATTTCGTCTGCGGTTGATAGAGCAAAGAACGTTAACCGTAAAGATCCCAAGGCGCGTATAGAGGCCGCGAGGAAACTTGTGGTGGATACAAAAGAGACTTTTTCTCTGTTAAAAAGCATTCTTCCTGCTACTGATTCCCAGTATCAGATGATAGCTGACAAGCTTGGATTAGAGATTCTGCAATGTGGAATTGACTACTTTAATAATGCTGATGATGACGATAAGCATCAAACGGCGATGAAGATGCAAAAGTATGCACAATCAATCGTAGTGGGGACTTTGGCAAAGCAACGTTGTGAAGAGAATGTAAGGATATTACAGGAAATTATAGAAAAACTGCCTCCAAAGGAAGTAAAAGAAAACCATAAAGCCATAATGGCATTTCTTGCAAAATTTTCCTTACTGCCAAATAGTATCTCTTATTCAGTACAACTGATAAAAGAGTGTGCGCCCCACATCGTTACAATAAAAGAAAAACTTGGAAATACACACCATTATTATCTTAGAATCTCTACAACGATTGTTGATAATGCTCTTGGTAACATTATTGCCGAAGTTAATAATGTTCAAGGGAAAGATTTTAGCTCCGTAAAGAACGTCCTTGTCTCTGCATGGCGTACTCAGTTGTATTTGGACAAATTTGACTTGGAGCCGAAATATAAAGAAGGACGTTACAAAGAAAACCGAGATACACTATACAACATCATTGACGAATGTAAAGGATTTGAGGATTCCGGATATTCATTCATGTATGAATATGGATGTGGATGGTGCAATAACCTGGACGTTTCTGACGTGGATTTACGAACAGATGAAGAGTTCTATCTTTCTTGTAAGAGTATTCCTGCCTTTAATGAATATCTTAGACGATTCCCTACGGGGAAGTATGCATTAAATGCCAAGTCAGAAATTGAATCTCTCACATACAAAGCTGCCCAAACCATATCTAAACTCACTAGTGTCTCTTAATTTATGTTAATCAAATTTGAAGTCAATGTAGAGTTGCCCATCATCCGGTTTTTCGGTATCCCTGAGGAGGTGGAGAAGGTCGCCGATGCTGTCCGTGGTGAGTGCGGATTTGCCAAGGATGCGC
>JAFUXE010000030.1 GCA_017477205.1 Alloprevotella sp. | reverse complement strand
GGCCGCAGGCTCAAACAGGAGCCGCAGCAGGGCGTCTTCATCCGGGACGGGAAGAAAGTGATAAGGAGTAAATAATACTCCACGCATATATAACTTTAACCACGAAGGACACAAAGATACACGAAACAAGAAACCGCTGCACATCCAAGGTTCGCGTTCCTTTGTGCCCTTCGTGGTTGGAAGTATCCAGTTGGAAACCTGAAAAAGGCATTACCATCATACCCGGGCAACACCGCACGAAACGGCACAATAAAATATACATATAATGGGAACATAGGACATAGAATGCAGATGGTATCAAATCTTGAAAGACTCATTAAAAGAACGAAAGAAAGATAGTAGAATATGAAAAAAATTATTATAATATTAGGTTACCTTCTGTGTTTTGCCATAGGCGGAATTTTCTCTTATATCTTCATAAGATGTGATGATGTGGTGCGTGTACCAAAGTATACATATTTGAATGAAATGAAGAAGATTGAGCCTATTGAAAAAGTCTATAATCCCCGTATCGTTTCTATTTTGGCCAGACATATTTGGATAGATAGATATGGCTCTTCCATAATAGATGAAATGGAACCGTACGAAGTATATGAAAATGATAGCACATGGATAGTAACAGGTACTAACAATCATGGAACTTTTCTTGATGGGGAAGGTTTTGTGTTAGTATTAGATAAGTATGATGGAAAAATAGTCCGTTTCTATAAAGAAAGGTAAATATACATTGTTTTTCTAGCCTCTGAATAAATGCAGAACGGAAACGAAACACGCAATCTCTCGCAGAACATGACTTCGGAAGGGAGCTTTGACATGTGGAAATGTTAAAATCACCCCCCCGTTTTCCTTCCGGGAATAATGCATATATTTGCAGGCGTAAACAACACAACTTACGAAACACACACCACAATGAAGAAGAATACAATAAGACTATTCGCTGCCGCCGTAATGCTGTGCGCAGCACTGCCCGCGGCGGCACAGTTAAGGGCAAATGCGGGCTTTGGCGTGTTAGATGATGTGACTTTTGATAATCAACACGTAAATGAGTACAATCATGATTTGAAGCCATTCAATGCCTGCTTCACGCTCGGATTCGCTGTTGACTACAAACGTTGGCGACTGCAGTTTTCTGAGGATGTCGGCATGGTGCACATTTACAGCCACGGCAATACATATATGCAGAGCAATACATACTCACTCGGAGTGGGATACATATTGCAATAGACAGTAGCATACAACTGGTGCAAAGCCAAATCCCGCAGCATGAAATGATGAAGGAAATAAAAGTTTTACGACTCCTGACTGCAATAACCTTACTGTCAGCATGGACTCAACGCTGGGGCCTCGCCCAAAATGTGGATGTTCGCGAGGTGGCGGCACTGGGGCTGCCCGTCGTGGTCCTTGAGACCGTGGGGCACGTGGAGCCCACGTGCGATTTCGTGACAGCTCCTCCGGGATGCATCGGGGAAGGTATCACAAATGCCACCAAAGTGCCTGCAGAGGGATATATGATTCTCGGGGACAGTATCGCATGGAAGAGCGGAAAATACCAGAGTGATACATCCGGACTTACTCTCAAGATTCGTGGAAACAGCAGCGCATACGCAGAGAAGAAACCATACAAGATGAAACTGCAGCACGAGGCAGACCTTATAGAAGGCAACCAGGAGTTTGAGGACACGGAATGGCTGCTAATCAAGAATGATACTACATCCTTCAACACGCAGATAGGGCTGATGGTGAGCAGACTCGTAGGCATGCCCTGGACGCCACGCGCAAGACTTGTCAACCTCATCCTCAACGGAGACTACCGAGGCATCTATACCCTGACGGAAAACGTTAAGCGGAATCCCTCGGCCCGGGTGGATGTGGAGAAACAGGGAGGATATATCTTCGAATGGGACGCATACTGGTGGAACGAGCCTTACTACATAACGGACTGCCGGGACTGCAAGTTCACTTTCAAATATCCGAACAGCGAAAAACTGACCATGGTCAGTGCCGAATACCTCCGGACTGTCGTTGACAGCACGGAAGTATCCATCGACAAGGGGACATATACCGACTATATCGACGTACCCTCGTTCGTAAACTATCTCCTTGCACACGATATCCTCGGGACCTTTGACGGAGCCGGTTCCAACACGTTCCTCACGAAGTACGACAATACTGCCTCATCTTCTTTCTGCATGCTGACGCTATGGGACTTCGACACCATCATGCGGCAGGACGGGGGATGGAGCGGAATCCACTATGCCCAGGAATTCTGGTACCCAAGGCTGCTTGACAACCAGGACACCACATTCCTGCGGGCATACATAGACCGTTGGGACGAAATAAAAGATGCGCTGCCGCAGCAAATGGAAGAATGGCTCGAAGAATACAGGGCGGGCGAAGAGTTCAAGGCGGCAGAGCGCAGCTGGAACTGGGACTTGCAGCGCTACGAAAGGGACTTCCCCTCAGCACAGCAGCAGATAGACCGTGCACGGCGATGGTTTTCCTCCCGCACTGTCTATATCGAAGCGGCCATCGTCCCCTACCGCGAGAAGACAGCCATCTCCTCCCCGCTCGTCACTCGTCACTCGCGGGCTACCTTCGACCTCCAAGGCCGCAGGCTCACAGCGGAGCCACAGCGGGGCGTCTTCATCAGGGACGGCAGGAAAGTGGTAAAGGGCAAATAAGACTCCCCGCATATATTTTCAACCACGGAGGATGCGAAGGAACACGAAAATATGTTCTGAAGATGTTGTCTAAAAATGGAACTGTATACCTTCCTCCGCGACGCCCTTTGTGGTCGTATTTATCATGTCCGGGGAAAGGACGACAGAAGGGCCCAGAGGACGATGCCGATGGAAACGGAAACGTTGAGGGAGTGCTTGGTGCCGTACTGGGGTATCTCCACTGCTCCGTCAGAGGAATCAAGGGCTTCCTGGCTGACACCATGAACTTCATTGCCGAAGATGAGGGCGACGGGACCATTGACCATTCTTGAAGTGTCAAGCGTTCCGTTGGGCCAAGCGGAACACTGCCGGCCTATTTCTGCCGTGCAGAAGCTTTGCAGGGGTATGCTGCCGCTGACTTGTTCCACGGCATAGATGCGGTAGCCCTTGCTGCGGAGTTCGAGGACGGCATCCAGAGCGGTAGGAAAGTGCTGCCAGCGTACGCTGTCCTCGGCACCGAGGGCGGTCTTGTGGATTTCGGCAGAGGGCGGCACGGCCGTGATGCCACAGAGACATACACCTTCGAGGCGGAAGGCATCGGCTGTGCGGAAGGCACTTCCCACGTTGTGCTGACTGCGGACGTTGTCGAGAATGATGACTACGGGTGCCTTCTCTGCCTGACGGAAGGCGTCTATGTCGAGGCGGTTCATTTCCTCGGGGGTAAGCTTATGTTTCATCTGTGGAAAAGTGTGTGGATATCTGTTTAAAAAGAGGATGGGAAAGCGGGGGATTCACGGAGGTACGGAAGCCGTGGAAGGTTTTCAATATGCCCGAAGGATTTATACCTTCCGAAAGAACCTTTTCAACGCTTTTTATCATTTTCTATCTTTCTTTCTTTCAGCTGGCAAAGGAGGTTTTCAACAGTTTCAACCGCGTACCATCAACATCATACATTCTTTCATTCATAAATTCAAATCTTTTATTTTTCATTTAAAATTTAATTTTGTTTTTGCCTGTGGACAAGTTGCGTGGAAAGTGGCTGATGACTTGTTCGCGAAGGTAGCTGCGGTCGATGTGCGTATAGATTTCGGTGGTGGAGATGTCCTCATGTCCCAACATGGCCTGTATGGCACGGAGGTTGGCACCGCCTTCGAGGAGGTGGGTGGCGAAGGTGTGGCGCAGGGTGTGCGGAGAGATAGTCTTTTCTATGCCTGCTGCAGCAGCGTGCTGGCGGAGGTTGTGGAAGACGGTGATGCGGGAGAGGTGCTTGCGGCGTCGGGGCGAGAGGAAGACGTAGTCCTCCTCGCCTGCCGCAGGCGTGACGGCATGCCGGAAGAGAAACCAGCGGCGCAGTTCGTCAGCCGCGCGCGGCGACAGGGGTACGAGGCGCTGCTTGTCGCCCTTGCCCTGGCTGACGCGCAGGAATCCTTCCTCCATGAAGAGGTCGCTGATGCGTAGTGTACAGAGTTCGCTGACGCGGAGTCCGCAGCTGTAGAGGAGTTCCACGATGGCACGGTCGCGCTGCCCCTCGGGAAGGCTGACGTCTATAGCGGCTTCGATAGCATCCACCTCTTCTATGCTGAGGACGGTGGGAAGGTGCGTGCCGATGGTGGGGGATTCGAGAAGTTCCGTGGGGTCCTGCTCCACGATACCTTCCAGCAGCAGGAAGCGGTAGAAGGAGCGTACACCGCTGGCAATGCGCGCCACGCTGCGCGGGGCGATGCCCATGTCGTGGAGCGTGGAAAGGAAGCGTTCCAGATCCGTCAGGGTGGCGTCGGCAGGATTTATCCCTTCGTCCTTCATGAACTCCAGCATTTTCTGCACGTCGCGACGGTATGCCTCGCGCGTGTTTGCGGAGAGTCCCCGTTCCAGGAGAATATGGGCTTCGTATTTCTTTAGAAAGTTTTCGTGCATGGTGCTGCAAAGATAGTTTAAAAAATAGTATTTTTGCCGCTCAAACGAAAAAAGGAACGGAAATGGAAGAATATATCCGCGTGAAGGGTGCGCGCGTCAATAACCTCAAGAACGTAGATTTGGAGATTCCGCTAGGCAAGCTGGTCGTGGTGACGGGACTTTCCGGCAGCGGCAAGTCGTCGCTGGCTTTCGACACGCTCTATGCGGAGGGACAGCGCCGCTACGTAGAGAGCCTGTCTGCCTACGCACGCCAGTTCCTGGGACGCATGCACAAGCCCGACTGCGACTATATAAAAGGCCTGCCGCCCGCCATCGCCATCGAGCAGAAGGTGTCGGCAAGGAATCCGCGTTCGACGGTGGGGACATCCACGGAGATATACGACTATCTGCGCCTGCTCTTTGCCCGTGTGGGCAGGACGTATTCGCCCGTGTCTGGACAGGAGGTGAAGCGGCACGGCGTGGAGGACGTGGTACGCCAGGCGCTGGCCTACGGCGTGGGTACGCGCTTCACGTTGCTTGCCCCGCTGCACCTGCGCCACGGGCGCACGCTTCGCGAACAACTGGAAATACTCCTGAAGCAGGGCATCTCGCGCATAGAAACGCCTGACACGGTGACGGAAGGCGGGGAAAAGGCCGAAGGGCGGCAGGACGTGCTCCACATAGACGACATACTCTATTCGGAAAGAACTTCCCCGCAGCTGGAAGCCATCCGGAAAAGGTTGGATGACACGGAGGTGAGCGGTGAGCCCTTGCGTCTCATCATCGACCGCCTTGCCGTCAGCGACGAGAAAGGTGCGCTGAACCGTTTTCGGGACTCTGTGGAAACGGCTCTCTACGAAGGGGAAGGAGAATGTTTCCTGCGCTTCTATCCCAGCCGTGCGCTGCATGCCTTCAGCACGCGTTTCGAGGCGGACGGCATGACTTTTCAGGAGCCCAGCAAACAGATGTTTTCCTTCAACTCCCCGATAGGAGCATGCCCGGAGTGCGAAGGTTTCGGAAGGATTATAGGCATTGACGAGCATCTCGTCGTTCCGGACACGAGCCTGAGCGTCTATGACGGTGCCGTCGTCTGCTGGCGTGGCGAGAAGATGAGCATGTGGAAGCAGGAGTTCATACGCCGCCAGAGCGCAAAGGGTTTTCCGCTCTTCAAGCCCTACTACGAGCTGACGCAGCGTGAGAAGGACGTGCTGTGGCACGGCGATGAGGAAGAAAACGCAATGCCCAGGCACGAACGTGTGTGCATAGATGCCTTCTTCGACATGCTGCGCGAAAACCAGTACAAGATACAGTATCGCGTCATGCTGGCACGATACAGAGGCAAGACGGAATGCCCACGCTGTCACGGCTCGCGCCTGAAGCCGGAGGCAGAATACGTGAAAATAGCCGGCAGGACGCTGCCCGAGCTGGTACGCATGCCGGTGAGCGAACTGAAGGTTTTCTTCAGCAACCTGGAGCTTCCCGAGGAAGACCTTCCCAAGGCCGAGCGCCTGTTGCGGGAGATAGAAAGCCGCCTGCAGGTGCTCTCGGACGTAGGACTTGACTACCTGACGCTTGACCGCCTTTCAAACAGCCTTTCCGGTGGCGAAAGCCAGCGCATCAACTTGGCAAAGAGCCTTGGCAGCAGCCTTGTGGGGTCGCTCTACATCCTCGACGAGCCGAGCATAGGCCTTCACAGCCGCGACACGGCACAGCTCATCAGCGTGCTGAAGAACCTGCGCGACTTGGGAAACACGGTCATCATCGTGGAACACGATGAGGAAATCATGCGGGCAGCGGACTACATCATAGACATAGGCCCTGAAGCGGGCAGGCTGGGCGGCGAAGTGGTTTACCAAGGCGCGCCGCAACCTTTCGACACTTTCCCTGCGGAGAAAACGAACTCCCACACGCTGAACTACCTGCTGGGAATGGAAAAGATAGATGTTCCCGCCACGCGCAGGAAGTGGAACCACTACGTGGAGGTATGCGGTGCTCGCGCCAACAACCTGAAAGGCATCAACGTCAGGTTCCCCCTGAACGTCATGACGGTGGTGACGGGTGTGAGCGGCTCGGGAAAGAGTACGCTGGTGAGAAGCATTCTCTATAACGCCCTGAAACGCCACATGGACCAGGTGGCCGACCGTCCGGGTGAGTTCACGGAACTTCGTGGAGACCTGGAAAGCATAAAGGCCGTGGAGTTCGTGGATCAAAACCCGATTGGAAAATCCACGCGAAGCAATCCCGTCACCTACGTGAAGGCATACGACGAAATCCGCAAGCTCATGGCCGAACAGCCCCTTGCCAAGCAGATGGACTTCACGTCGGCCTATTTCAGTTTCAACACGGACGGTGGCCGATGCGAGGAGTGCAAGGGTGAGGGAACGGTGAAGGTGGAGATGCAGTTCATGGCCGACCTCGTGCTGGAATGCGAGGCATGTCACGGCAAGCGCTTCAAGGCCGACATCCTGCAAGTGAAGTATAAGGAAAAGAACATCGACGACATCCTTGACATGACCGTGAACCAGGCCATAGAATTCTTCTCCGAGCACAGACAGGAAAAGATAGTGAGCCGCCTGCGCCCCTTGCAGGACGTGGGACTTGGCTACATCAAGTTGGGACAGAGCAGCAGCACCCTGAGCGGTGGCGAGAACCAGCGCGTCAAGCTGGCATACTACTTGGCACAGGAACACTCGGAACCCACGCTTTTCATCTTTGATGAACCCACCACGGGCTTGCATTTCCACGACATCAGCCGCCTGCTGAAGTCTTTTGCCGCCCTGATAGAGCGAGGACACAGCCTGCTTATCATCGAGCACAACCTGGAAATAGTGAAATGTGCCGACTATGTCATCGACCTCGGCCCAGAAGGCGGCCGCGAGGGCGGAAGCATCGTGGCCACTGGTACACCCGAGGAAATCGTAAAGGAAGGCAAAGGCTATACGGCACGGTATTTGGCAAAGGCCTTAGAGAAAAAAGATTAGAAAGCAGCATCCATGAAAATCATCCATACTGCCGACTGGCATTTAGGCAACACCTTTCACGGCCACAACCGCGAGGAGGAGCACAGCCATTTCCTCGGCTGGCTTCTGGAAACACTGAAGATAGAAAAACCCGACGCGCTGCTGGTGACAGGCGACGTATTTGATACGGCAAACCCTTCCGCAATGGCGGAAAACATGTTCTACGGTTTCCTGCACGATGCAACGGAAGCCGTTCCAGGCATACAGGTCGTTGTTACGGCAGGAAATCACGACTCCGGAGGACGGCTTGAGGCCCCCTCGGAACTGCTCAGGAAGCACAACGTCTATGTGAGGGGCATCCTGCGGCGCGACGAAAAGGACAATCCCGATTTCGACTATCACATCCTGCCACTGAGCAAAAGGGGTGAGAGCGAGGCTTCGGTGGTGGTCTTTGCCCTACCCTACCTCCGCAGCACGGACTATCCCCTGAAGATGTCGCAGGAAGAAGGTCTTCGCAGCGTTTTTCAGGGAATGTACAAAAGTTTGAAGAAAAGCGACTTCAAAGGTCTTCCCATCGTGGTGTGTGCGCATTTTTATGCCGGTGGCGCAGATATTTGTGCCGACGAGCACAGCGAGCGCCTCGTCGTGGGCGGGCAGGACGTGGCTGACGTGAACGTGGTCGGCAAGGAAGCCGCCTACGTAGCACTTGGACACATTCACAAGGTACAGCAGGTAGGAGCGTCGGCATGGTACTCCGGCAGTGCGCTCCCCATGTCGTTCAGCGAAAAGTCCTATTCCCACGGTGCGCTGTTGGTGAATGTGGAAGTTGACGGCGAGGTGCAGGTTTCACGCCTTGAATACAAGCCTTTGCGGCGGCTCATCAGCATTCCCGATCGAGGTTCCGTGCTTGCGGGTGAGGTGATAGGGGAACTGGAACGCCTTCCTAAGCGCGAGAAGGGTGACGAAGGCCTTACGTGGCCCTATCTGGAAATCCACGTCCGTGAAAAGCAACCCGAACCTACACTGCTGGCAGAGGTGACGCAGGTGCTGGGAGAACGGGCGGTGCATTTCTGCCGCATGCTGCGCGAAATTCCCCCTGTGGAAAATGCCGCTGATGAGGCTGTCAGCATATCCGACCTCCAGACCTTGGCACCCATAGAGATGGCACAGCGCATTTTCCAGGGTCGCTATGGCGAGAAAATGCCCGAAAGCCTTGTGGAAAAATTCAGGGAAGCCGCTGAAACGGCAGCTGAAGAAAGTATTTAGGACTTATTAGAAAATACCTACGATGAAGATAGAAAAGATAGTGCTGTGCAACCTGACGTCTTTTGAGGGTGAGCATGTGGTGGATTTCAACGAAGAACCCCTCCGTTCAGCCGGTATCTTTGCCATAACCGGTGATACGGGAGCCGGAAAATCCACACTTCTGGACGCAATCTGCCTCGCACTCTACGACAATGCGCCGCGACTGGACGACATCGAGCGCGTGGCACAAGAAGAACTGCGTGCCGACGGTGAGGAGAAGAACGTCATTCAGGCCTACGACACGCGAAACATCATCCGCCACGGGCAGAAGTCGGCATACAGCCGTGTTCTTTTCTCTATGCCCGACGGCGCGACGTACGAAGCTGAATGGCAATGCCGCGTGAAGCGTACGGGAAAGCTGGATTCCGTCACGAGAGAGTTTCGCCAGGTGTCTCCCCACAAGAAACTGTTGGCGCAAGGTTCCACCCGCACGGTACAGCCCGTCATCGATGAGCTGACAGGCCTTGACTACACGCAGTTTTCGCGTACCGTCATGCTGGCACAGGGAAGCTTTGCCACTTTTTTGCAAGCACGGCGCAGCGACAAATCCGCCCTGCTTGAGAAACTGACGGGAACGGAGATTTACGGCCGTATCTCCATGAAGATTCACGAGAAGACAATGGCTGCCGACACGGCTTTGCGCGAGATGGAGAGCCGCCTGGAAGGTATTCTGCGCCAACGCCTTGAGCCCGAGGAGCTGGAAGACCTGAAGAGCGAGATTCATCAGAAGGAAGTGCAGATGGAGGACGCCCAGCGCCAGTTGCGCGAGGTGGAAGGCAAGGAACAGTGGCTTTCGGAATACGAGGATTCCATGAGACAGGTGGCGGCTTGCGAGCAGGAAGACCTGAGTGCGAACAAGGAGATGGTGTCGATGGATGCCGACCGCCGCCTTCTGGAGCAGTACGACCGCGTACAGGCAATACAGCCCGTATTCCAGCAGGTGCGCCTCCGCAGGGCGGACATAGACCTGCTGGAGGAGCAGGAGAAGGAAACCCGTCTGCGCCATAAGGAGCAGGAGGAAAAATGCGGTTTGCTGGACAAGCAGGTGAAGAAATACCGCGACGAATCCGCTGTGGCGGAACGCCAGCTGGAAATGCGCCAACCCGACATCCGTCGCGGACACACGCTGACGGGAGAGATAAGCATGGGCGAGGAACAGCTTACGGCCTTGCGCAGCAGGCAGGAAAAAGAGGAGAAGGAATTTGCGGAGAAAAAGAACAAGCTGGAGGAAAAGCGCAAGGAAGAACTGCACGTCGGCCAGGAACTGAAGGAGGCGCAGCTGAAACGCCAGCAGCTTTCCGTCCACCACCTGATGTTTGAGCGGATAGACCTCGTGCGCGACAAACTTTCCACGCTTACGTCAGAAACCGAACAGGAGCAAGACGAAAGAAGAAGGCTTGAAAAAGCGCAAAAAAGGCAGGAAGAGCTGATTGCCGTACTGGAAAAGGCGGAGAAGCAGCAGAAACTGCTGGAGGACAAGCTCGCCGCATTACGTGGCGAACTGGCAGTGCATCGCCAGATGTGCGAAGGCAAGGAGCAACTTTCGCTGATTTCCCGCCACGCTTCCCTTGTCACGCGCCATTCGATGCTGGAACAGGCTACGGCCTTATGGCAGCGCATCGTTTCCGGCTATGAGCAGACATCTTCCCTCGATGCAAAAATACGTCGCGACACGGCCACGATTTCACAGCGCCGCAAGGACTTGGAACACATGCGGTTGGAACTTGCCGTCATGCAGGGCAGGTACGAGAGTATGCGCGAGGCCTACACCCTCACGGGAAGCAAAAACATCGTGGCGTTGCGCAAAAACCTGAAGGAAGGGACGGCATGTCCCGTTTGCGGAGCTACGCACCATCCCTACCACACGGAAACCGAGCGCGAGCTTGGTGAAGTCATTGGCAACCTTGAAAAGGACTACGAGGAAGCAAAGAAAAACTATGAAGCCGGACGCCAGAATTTCGACAGGCTCACGGCAGAGATTGCAGCCGCTGAGGCCACGCTGAATGTAGAGAAGCGAAACTATGAGGAAAGCAAGGCTAAGCAAAGGCAAACGGAGAAGGAATGGGAAAAGTATGCCTCTATCGATGCCTCCCTTGCAGGGTGTTCCCCCAATTCCGACCACGTTTCACGCCATGCCACCCTGGATTTGCTCACGATGTCCACAAAGCGGGCCTTGGAGGAGGCGGAGCAGGAACTGAAGACTTTCAACCAGCACCAGGACGAGGCGAACCGCATCTCCGAAGCTATGGAAAAGGTGACGGCACAGATGGAGACGGAGCGTGCGGCCCTGGACAACATGCGCACCAACCGCAAAGTGGAGCAGGCGGCGATGGAAAACCTTCGCATGGCCATTTCCAGGCACCAGTCGGTCATCAAGCAGCTTTATGCCGACCTGGACGAACTGATAAAGCTTCCCAAATGGTTTGAAACCTGGAAGCAGGCACCCGACGGGTTCCGCCAAAACATCCTCCAGCTTCACCGGGAGTGGAAGCAGGCAGAAAAGGACATTGACACCCTTTCTGACGCACACCTTTCGCTTACGACGGAGATAAAGTCACTGGAAGAAACCAAGGCTGAGGCGCAGCAAAGCGTGGCAGCCGTGAAGGACAGCATCAGCATCACGACGGAGAGCCTACAAACCAAGCGTGACGAGATACGCCGCGTGTTCGGGGCACTCACGCCGCGCGAGGAGGAAGAGCGCCTGAATGCGCAGCTGTCTGCGGCACGGGCGGCGCTGGAGAAGACAAATGCAGAATACGTAGCACAGGGGGAAGCCCTTGTCCGCCTGGAAGAAGCCCTTGCCGGAATAGCGCGGCGCAGGGAAAGCGTGAAGCAGCAGCTTTCCGAACAAAGCACGAAACTCCATGCCTGGCTTTCTGCGCAGGAGCAGAACGGCGTGTCCCTGAAAATGGAGACTTTGGAGAGCATTTTCAATTCGCCTTGCGACTGGAACGCACTGCGTCGTCGCGTGGACGAAGCGCGCCATCGTCAGCTTGTGGCGCGCCATGCACTGGAAGGTGCCAGAAACCATATCCAAACGGTTGCTGCCCACACACCGATAAGCGGGCCGCTACCCGTGAATGCGGAGCAGGTGCAAACGCTCCACGCCTCGCTGGCCGACAACCATGCGTCGATCCTCACCCGCCACTCGTCACTCGTCACCGACCATTTGTCGCTCGTCGCAAAGATGAGAGCGCACGAACAGAGCTTGCAGGAAGCCGAAGCGGAACAGAAGGCACTCCTTACCGCCCGTGAATCCCTGAAGGAATGGCGTCGGCTAGATGCGCTCCTGGGCAGTGCCGACGGCAAGAAGTTCCGGGGCCTGGCACAGAGCCTTACGTTCCGTGTCCTCGTGGCACGTGCCAACGTGCGGCTGCGCCAGCTTTCGTCGCGCTACGAACTGCACTCCATCCCCGGAACGCTTGTGCTCGAAGTCATCGACCGCTACATGTTCGACCAGCGGCGCTACGTCAGCTCCCTCAGCGGTGGAGAAACCTTCGTGGTAAGCCTTGCCCTTGCCCTCGGCCTTGCCGACATCTCGGGCGGAAGCCTTGCTATCCGCTCGCTCTTCATAGACGAGGGTTTTGGCAACCTTGACCAGGCGAGCCTCGACCTCGTCATGCAGACGCTTGCCCGCCTTGACAGTCAGCAGGGGCGTCGCGTCGGCATCGTCAGCCATACGCAGCAGATACGCCAGCAGATTTCTCCGCAGATTCGCGTCACCAAGCAGCCCGCCACGGGACGCAGCACCATCAGCATACAATAAAGATATGTCCCGACAATTCAAAGAAAAGCCGCACTATGCGATGCTTGACGGACTGCGCGGCATTGCAGCCCTTATCGTCATCCTCTACCACGTGTTCGAGTGCTTCACGTGGTCGCCCATGCCGCATGGCTACCTGGCTGTAGATTTCTTCTTCGTGCTTTCCGGCTTCGTCATCGGCTATGCCTACGACGACCGCTGGGAGCATGGCCTCAGCATGCGCGGTTTCTTCCGTCGTCGCCTTGTGCGCCTGCACCCGATGGTCATCATGGGTGCCGTCATCGGTGCTGTGTGCTTCCTGCTTCAGGGCAGCGTGCGCTGGGACGGCAGTCACGTGGGCTTGGGTCTTGTCATGCTCGCCATGCTTTTGAACATGCTGATGCTTCCGCTGCCGACAGGTGTCGCTGCCGATGTGCGTGGTAACGGCGAACTCTTTCCGTTGAACGGCCCCAACTGGTCGCTGTTCTTTGAATATATCGGCAATATCCTCTATGCCCTCCTGCTGCGCCGCATGCGGACAAAGTGGCTTGCCGCGCTGAGCGTTGTGACAGGCGGCATCCTGGTGTATATATCCGTCAGCAACGGTTATCTTGGCGTGGGATGGTCCATGATGGACGGTGGCCTGTGGACAGGACTTGTCCGCATGCTGTTCCCCTATAGCGTGGGCATGCTGATGGCCCGCTTTGCGCCCACGGTGTCCGCCCGCGTCCAGGGTGCGGGGCGGCGTTTTTTCCTTGCCTCCCTCGCGCTGGTCGTTGCGGGATGCCTGCCCCTCGTGACGGGTGAAATTCCCGCGTGGGCGAACGGTCTCTACGATGCCTTGTGTGTCATCCTCGTCTTTCCCGCCATCGTCTGGATGGTGGCAAAGTATTGCGGCGGTGCCGATGGCAAGGTTGTGCGTTTCCTGGGCGACCTCAGCTATCCGCTCTATGCCGTCCACTATCCCCTGATGTACCTTTTCTATGCCCACATCGGCTTCGACGGCGAACTTGTCCCCATTTCCTGCCTCGCTGACGTGTGGCCGGTGGCCCTGGTGCTTCCCTTTGCCTGCATCCTGCTTGGCTGGCTCTGCTTCCGCCTCTACGATTTGCCCGTACGTCGTTGGCTGGGAAAATGAGATGCCTTGAAAAAAGTTTTTTGTGCCTTGAAAAATAATCCTCAAGCCTTGAAAATCTTTTCAGATGCGCAGATGTTTGGAGGTGCTGGGCGAAGTTTTTAACTTCCACGTTTCAACTTTATCTCGCCTTGCATTATATTTGCCTCGCAAAAGACTAAAAGAAAACCATGAAGAGAGACCATTTGCTGCTTGCCTTGTGCACGATACTGAGTGCCGTCGTCATCACGGCACTTCTGCCGCGACAGAGCAAGTTCGTCTTTGAATACGAGACGGGACGCCCGTGGAAGTATGCGCCCCTGATAGCCCCGTTCGACTTTCCCATCAGCAAGACCGACGCGCAGATACAGGCCGAAAAGGACAGCGCGCTAGTCGTCTTCCAACCTTTTTTCAACCGTCAGGCAGAGATAGGCGAGGCGCAGGTGGAATCGTTCCTGCGCGACTTTGCTGCGGGGCAGATGAATGATGTTTCGGTGGTTTGCGCGCGCTACGTGGAAGCCAGCCTTCGCCGCGTTTACGAGACGGGTGTCATCTCTCCCGAATCCTCTGCCGAGCTGACGCAACACCGCAACACCGCCATCCGCCTCGTGGAGGAACAGGAAGCCACCACCGTGAGCTTGAGCGGCCTGTTCTCCACGCGCTCGGCTTACGAAAGCATCATGCACCCGGACGACGCCGCTATCCCGCACGACATGCTGGCGCGCTGCAACGTGCAGGATTATCTTGTCCCCAACATCATTTACGACCAGCAGCGTACGGAGCAGGCGGAGGAAGACCTGCTGGCCGCCGTATCGGCAAACAGCGGGATGGTGGTGACCGGTCAGCGCATCATCGACCGAGGGGAAATCGTCACGGAGGAACAAAAGCAGATTCTGGACTCCTTCGTACGCGAGAACGAGCGCATGAACGTGTCCGGATGGGAATATTGGCGACAGGTGGGCGGACAGGCGCTTTTCGTGCTCCTCGTCTTGCAGTTGCTGCCGCTCTTCCTGCGCACCTTCCGCCGCGACTACATGGAGTCGCCGCAGAACGTGGTGCTTTTCTTCACGCTGATAGTCATCTTCCCGCTCGTCACGAGCCTGATGGTGCGTGGAAACTTCTTCAGCATCTACATCCTTCCCTTTGCCATCGTGCCGCTCTTCGTGCGGATATTCTTCGACTCGCGCACGGCGACCATCATCCTGCTCATCATGTTGCTGCTGACGTCGCTGGGCTTGCGAAGTCCCTACGAGTTCCTGACGGTGGAGCTGGCGATGGGCATCGCCGCTGTCTATGCCCTGAAGGAGCTGACGGAGCGCGCGCAGCTTTTCCGTGTGGCCGTGATAGTGGCCGTTTGCGGCCTGTTGTTCCAGTTGGCCTACGACATTTCGCAGGGCATTGCCTTTGAAGACCTCGACCGTTCGCGCTACGTCTATATCCTCGTCAGCTGCGTGCTGTTGCTCTTTGCCTATCCCCTGCTCTACCTCTTTGAGCGCGTCTTCGGATTCACGAGCAGCGTGACGCTGGTGGAGCTTTCCAATATCAACAACCGCCTGATGCGCCGCCTTTCAAAGGAGGCACAGGGGACGTTCAACCATTCCACGCAGGTGGGAAACCTCGCTGCAGAGGTGGCCGATGCCATCGGGGGCAAGCCGCAGCTTGTCAGGACAGCGGCACTCTATCACGACATCGGAAAAATCCTGAACCCGGCCTTCTTCACCGAAAACCAAAGCGGTGTGAATCCGCACGATGACCTCGTGGAGCGCGACGGCCTCTCCCCCGAGGAGCAAAGCGCGCAAATCATCATCAACCACGTGACGGAGGGCGTGCGGCTGGCGGAGAAATACCATCTTCCCAAGCTTTTGCGCGATTTCATCACCACCCATCACGGCAAAAGCCAGGTGAAGTATTTCTTCGTGCAGTGGCAAAACAACCATCCCGGAGAGGAACCGCCCACCCAGCGCTTCACCTATCCCGGGCCGAATCCTTTCACGAAGGAACAGGCCATCCTGATGATGTGCGACGCGGTGGAAGCGTCCTCGCGAAGCCTGAAGGAGTACACGGAAGAAAGCATCTCCAGCCTTGTCAACCGCATCATCGACGGACAGGAGCAGGCGGGTTACTTCCGTGAATGCCCCATCACCTATCGCGACGTGCAGGAAACGAAGCGCGTGCTGATAGAAAGCCTGAAGACCGTTTACCACACGCGTATTGCGTATCCTGAACTCAACAATTAAAAGCATGTAAACAAGTAGACAAGTAAATTAGTAGACAAGTAGGTTAGTTAATTAGTAACCAACTTTACCGCAGCTCGTCCACTCGTCACTTGTCACTCGTAAAAAAATTTGAATAAAAAATGAAAGTCATCAACCTCGGAGCCACAAACTCCATCGTCAGCCAATACATGTCGCAACTGCGCGACAGGAACTATCAGCAGAACCGCATCCTCTTCCGTCAGAACCTGACGCGCATCGGCCACGTCATGGCGTACGAGATTTCCCGCACGCTGGACTATGCCCCCCGCACGGTAGAAACACCGCTGGGCAGCTGCGACGTGCAGCTTCCTGCCGACCATATCGTCGTGGGAACCGTGCTTCGTGCCGGCCTTGCCTTCCATCAGGGTTTCCTCGACGTGTTCGACGGTGCGGATTCGGCCTTTGTCGCTGCCTATCGCGAGGAGGGCGGCAGCGTGGAGGAAACGGCAGGCGGCAGCAGGCATGCCGACGTGAAGATACGCCTGGAATACATGGCTGCGCCCCACTTGGACGGCAGCACCTTTCTGCTCGTTGACCCCATGTTGGCGACGGGCGGCAGCCTTGACCTGGCCTACAAGGCTTTTCTCGGTGCAGGATGTCCTGCAAAACTCCACATTTGCGTGGTGATTGCTGCGCAGGAGGGCGTGGAGCGTCTGAAGAAGGCGTTCCCCTCGGACGAGGTGACGCTGTGGACGGCAGCGATAGACCCCGAGCTGAATGCCGACGCTTACATCGTGCCCGGCCTGGGCGATGCGGGCGACCTCTCCTTTGGACCGAAGATTAGCAACAAGGAATGAAACCTACCGAAACAGATATATGAAAAAGACATTTTCCCTCCTTGCTGCACTGGGCTTCTGCGTAGCGGCAGCGGCACAGCAGGTGCTTTTCCACACGGGTGACGAAAGCGGTTTCCCGTATCGTATTCCCGCCATTGCAAAGGCCAAGAACGGCGACCTCATCGCCCTGAGCGACCGCCGCCCCTGCGGCAACGACATCGGCTATGGCCGCGTGGACATCCTGATGCGTGTCTCCGTGGATAACGGTGCGACGTGGGACGGTGCGGAAGAGGTGCTCGTGGGAACCGGAGAAGGTCCCCTGACGGGCTTTGGCGACGCCTGCCTTGTGGCGGACAGGAACCGTAACGAGCTGACCCTGATATGCTGTTCCGGTGACGTGCCGTACTGGAGCAACACCATTGACCACCATCAGGGTATCATGGTGACGCATGCCAGATATGACAGGAGCAAGGGAAGCTGGCGATGGGGCGAGCCGAAGGACATTTCGGAGAGTTTCTACCGCGACCTTTTCGGTGGCCGCGTGCCAGGCATGTTCATGGGTTCCGGCCGCATCTGCCAGTCAAGGCAGGTGAAGGTGGGGAACTACTACCGCCTCTATGCCGCCATGTGTACGCACAAGGGCAACTGGGTGGTGTATTCCGACGACTTTGGTGACACGTGGAAGGTGCTGGGAAGCGCCGCCGTGAGCTGTGCGCCGCAGGGCGACGAGCCGAAGTGCGAGGAACTGCCCGACGGCAGCGTGCTCCTTTCCAGCCGCAAGCATTGCGGAAGGTACTTCAACATCTTTAAGTTCACGGACAGGAAGAATGCCGTGGGTGCCTGGACGGGCGTCGTGGACTCCCAGCAGGCCGAAGGCGGCATCAGCAACGAGGGAAACTCCTGCAACGGTGAGATTCTTATCGTCAACGCCCGTCGCGTGAAGGGCGGGAAAAAAGCCACGCTCGCTTTGCAGAGCATGCCGGCAGGACCGGGCAGGAGCCACGTGACGATATACTTCAAGGACATCACCGACCCCGCCACGTACAGGGATGCCAAGGCTTTTGCCGAGGCGTGGGACGGCAGCTACCGCGTGACGGAGAAGCAGTCGGCCTACAGCACGATGGTGCAACAGCAGGACGGATGCATCGCCTTCCTCTACGAAGAGGAGCCCGGCAGCTACCAAATCGTGTATCTTCCCCTCGACATCAGGACGATTACGGGCGGACTGTACAAATAAATGTACCGGGGCAGGCCTTTTCTGCGTCCTTTTTGCTATTTTTGCGCGGCAATAACAAAAACAACAAATCAAAACATAAGCACAATGGCACTTACAAACGACAAACTCGTCATCGTCGGCGCAGCCGGCATGATTGGTAGCAACATGGTACAGACGGCTCTCACGATGGGCCTCACGAACAACATCTGCCTCTACGACGTATTCTCGCCCGAAGGTGTGGCCGAGGAAATGCGCCAGAGCGGTTTCGAGGACGTGACCATCACGGCCACGACGGACGTGAAGGAAGCCTTCGAGGGCGCCAAGTACATCATCTCCAGCGGCGGTGCTCCCCGCAAGGAAGGCATGACGCGTGAAGACCTCCTGGCAGGAAACTGCAAAATCGCTGAGGAGCTCGGCAAGAACATCAAGGCGTACTGCCCGGACGTGAAGCACGTCGTCATCATCTTCAACCCCGCAGACCTCACGGGCCTCGTGACGCTGCTGTGGAGCGGCCTGAAGCCTTCGCAGGTGACGACCCTCGCAGGCCTTGACACGACGCGCCTCCAGAGCGCGCTGGCCAAGAAGTTTGGCGTCATGCAGAACGAGATTACGGGCTGCGCAACCTACGGCGGCCACGGCGAGCAGATGGCCGTCTTCGGCAGCCGCGTGAAGGTGGCCGGCCGCAACCTGACGGACATCATCGGCACGCCCGAATTCCCCGCTGAGGAATGGGAGCAGATGAAGAAGGACGTGACGCAGGGCGGTGCCGCCATCATCAAGCTGCGCGGCCGCAGCTCCTTCCAGAGTCCCTCGCAGCTCAGCGTGGAGATGATTCGCTCGGTCATGGGCGGCGAGAAGTTCCGCTTCCCCGCAGGCACGTACGTGAAGACCGACCGCTACCAGAACGTCATGATGGCCATGGACACCACGCTCGACGAGCAGGGCTGCACCTACCGCATGCCCGAGGGTACGGCTGAGGAGCTTGCCAAGCTTGACCAGAGCTACGAGCACCTCTGCAAGATGCGCGACGAGCTCGTCACGCTCGGCATCGTGCCGCCCGTCAGCGAGTGGAGCAAGGTAAACCCGAATCTCTAAGGAGTTCCTTGACAAACCTCCCCGCGCGAGGGGAGGCTTTTTTGTTTATAGAACATACCCTATCGACACATGACGGATATCATTACAAACTGGAAGAAGTGGGTGCCCGACGTCGCCTGCGTGCTGGCCTTCATGGTTCTTTCCTTCGTGTATTTCATGAAGCCGATGAGCGAGGGCCTCGTCCTGGGCGGGCACGATGCGGTGGCCTCCATCGGGCAGGGCCGCGAGCTCATGGACTACCACGAGCAGACGGGCGACTATACGCGCTGGACGAACACGCTCTTCAGCGGCATGCCGACGTACCAGATTGCGCCCTCCTACAAGTCTGCGGACGTGCTGAGCACGCTGAGCCGCATCTACGGCCTCGGCACGGGGAGCGCGTTCTGCTACGTCTTCATGTTCCTGCTGGGCTTCTACATCCTGCTGCGCGCCTTCGGTTTCCGCCCCTGGCTGGCGGCACTCGGCAGCGTGCTGTGGGCCTTCTCGTCGTATTTCTTCATCATCATTGCGGCCGGGCACATCTGGAAGGTGCTGGCGCTGACGTTCATCCCGCCTACGATAGGCGGCATGGTGCTGTGCTACCGCGGCCGCTATCTCTGGGGCGGTGCCGTCACGGCACTGTTCACGGCTTTGCAGATACACGCCAACCACGTGCAGATGTCCTATTACTTCCTGCCGCTGATGCTGTTCATTGCCCTGGCCTACCTCGTGGACGCCGTCGTGCGCCGCAAGCTGCCGGCATGGGGAAAGGCCACGGGCGTGGCTCTGCTGGCGGGCATCCTGGGAATCGCCGCCAACCTGCCCAACCTCTACCATACCTACGACTACAGCAAGCTCTCGCTGCGCGGCCCCTCCGAGCTCACCCCTTCGAAGGCGAATGCCGCGAAGGCTGCCACCGGAGGCCTTGACCGCGACTACATCACGCAATGGAGCTACGGCATCGACGAAAGCCTCACCTTCCTCATCCCCGACTTCAAGGGCGGCGGTTCCGGAAGCCTGATGGCAAGGGAGGAGTTGCAGGACCTGGACGAGTTCGCCACCTTCTACCAGTGCGCTGCCGCTGCTGACCAGTACCTGCGCGAGCAGGGCACCGACCTCTGGGAGGGCGGACAGGCCCCCACGCCTCCGGGCCTCAACCAGTACTGGGGCGACCAGCCCTTCACGGTGGGTCCCGTCTATGTGGGTGCCTTCGTGTGCCTGCTCTTCGTCTTCGGCCTGTTCTTTGTCCGCGGTCCCATGAAGTGGGCGCTCCTTGCCGCCACCGCCGTCTCCTTCCTCATGGGATGGGGGCACAATGACGCGTGGTTCACGGACTTCTGCATCGACCACCTGCCGATGTACAACAAGTTCCGCACACCCTCCTCAGCCCTCGTCGTGGCAGAATTCACGATGCCGCTTCTCGCCGTGCTGGCGCTGGCTCGCGTCATCCGCCGCCCTGGGGACGTGCTGGGGACGCTGGAAGGGAAGCTGGGCCTCGGTGTGGCCCTCGTGCTGACGGCAGGCGTTTGCCTTGTGCTTTGGCTGGTGCCCGGCATGGCTGGCGACTGCCTCTCTGCGCAGGATGCCCGCCTGCTGAATGCCCTCTCAGGGTCTCTGGGGGCAGACTTCGTGAACACCTATCGCGAAGCCATCGCAGCCCTCCACCATCACGTGCTCGCCCAGAGTGCCGGGCGTTCGCTCTTCGTGCTCGTCGCAGGCTTGGCGATGGCAGGTACATTTATATATATGCGTCGCAAGTCCGAGCCTGTCAGCGATGAAACGGCGGAAAAGGCTTTGAACTGGGGAGCCGTGATGCTTTGCGGCGGGCTCCTCGCGCTGTGCCTTGCGGACATGTGGCTGGTGAACAGGCAGTATCTCAACGACGACAGCTTCACCGACCCCGTCGTGTTGCAGAATCCCGCTCCGACCCCTGCTGACCAGGTGGTATTGCAGGACAAGGCGGACTACCGCGTGCTGAGCGTCGCGGAGGGCAGCCCCTTCAACGAGACCAGCAACCACACTGCATTCTTCCACCAGAGCATCGGTGGCTACAACGCCGCCAAGCTCCATCGCTATCAGGACCTCATCGACCACCAGCTACAGCAGGAGATGCCGCCCTTCCTCGGGCACATCAGCGAGGCGCAGGGCGACATGGCGCAGGTGCCTGGCGACAGCCTCGCCCCTGTCCTCAACATGCTCAACGCGAAGTACATCGTCTTTGGAGCCAAGGCCGTGCAGGTGGTGCAGAACCCCTACGCCAACGGCAACGGATGGTTTGTGCGCAAGCTGGACTTCGTCAGGAATGCGGACGAGGAGATGGCCGCCCTACACGGACTTGACACGAAGCATGTCGCCGTGGCCGATGAGCGCTTCCGCCCGCAGCTTGAGGGTTCGCCCTTGGACAGCGGCACCGTGGTGCTGAAACAGCGCACCGCCAATGAGCTGACGTACGAGATCAGCTCGCCCAAGGGAGGCCTCGCCGTCTTCAGCGAAGTCTATTATCCCGGCTGGACGGCCACCGTTGACGGCCAGCCCGCGGAGCTGGGCCGCGTCAACTACGTCCTGCGCGCCCTGAAGATTCCGGCTGGGCGGCACGAGGTCGTCATGACCTTCAGGCCCGCTACCGTCACGGCGACGGAAACCGTGGCCTTCGTCGCCATCGGCCTCATCCTCCTGGGTCTCGCCGCAGCCCTTTTCCTGAGTTTGCGGCGGAAGAAAAGCGGTGCATAAGAAATTTTTATTACCTTTGCAGCCTGAAACAGGCTGTAGGCCCCGTAGCTTAGCTGAATAGAGCGTCAGATTCCGGTTCTGAAGGTCTTGGGTTTGAATCCCAACGGGGTCACATAAAAAGGGAAAGAAGTTTGAAACCAGAGTTTACTCTGAGATTCAGGCTTCTTTCCCTTTTTGTGTAAGACCTGCCCGTGGCAGGGCAAGGGAAGCGCGCAGCGAATCCGGGCGGGGTCACATAAAAAAGAAGAGAGCGCTAAATCTCAAAGCAGGCTTTGGTTTAGTACTCTCTTCTTTTTTATGTATTTTTATCCTTAAGCCGGTTTAGTTGCCGAACCATTCTATTGCCATGGGATTTCCAACGGTGGTTACCATGGGAGTGGGATTAATTTTATCTGTCTTGGAGTCGAGATAATAGATACCTTTGGTTGTCGATGAAGCATTACTGATGGCCAAACCGTCTTTGTACTTAGACACCAACACGCCATAACCGTTTGACAATTCCAATCCTTCGATTTTCTTCATCTTTTGATTGTAGAGGTCATAGACTACGGCTCTGTTTGACAAGGAGGTATGTCCTGTTTCTCCGGGCTTGTAATAATCCGGAATCTCAACGTATCCGTAGGCTTTTCCATTGCCTACATAGCAAATGCTTGCCGCGAAGGCGCCCGTTTTTTCTTCTCCTTCGATGGAAGCACCGGTTATCGTCCAATGGTATGTGGGGTCGAAGTCTGTCTCGCCTTTTTTAATTCTCAGGATGCCACCCTTATGTCCTGCCACCATTCCGAAGTTGCCGATGCAGGAGATGTATATATCCCCTTTCTCATCCATGAATAAAGACTTCGGGTCGATAGGACGCGTGGGTTGGGAGAAACCGCTGGTCTTTTCTGAAATCATCTTGACCAGTTTGTCCGTCTTTGTGTCAATAACGGCCACATCGGCTTGTTTGTAATTTTCAGGGCTGGTCCAGCCTCCCACCATCTGGCTCAAGCCTGCAAACACATATCCGTCACGTTCAATCATAATTCCGATGTCCGGATTCTTGTCTTGAATGCCCAAAGAGGTAAGGTCTATCTCTCCCGTCTTCTGCATGGTTTCAGGATTGAAAATGTAGATTAGTCCCAGTCCGGCAAGCGACAGATACGCCTTTGTCGGGGAGAGCTTGACGATGTTGTTGGCACTGTTATTGGCAGGCAGTTGCATACTTCCCACTTTTTGCAAAACGCCGTTCGTGCGTCGGTACTTGATCAGTTCGTTTTTGTCCATTGTCAAGGAATAACTTGGGAAGACATAGACATCCTGGCCAATTATCATGGGATAAGAGCTGCCATAGGGGGCATTGATGCCGTTCTTATTGTCAACGGCCACCGTTTTCCCCAACTCAGGCTCGTCAATCAGCTGAATATAATATGTACCGTCCATACCTGAAGCATTAGGCAAGGCCGTCATGAGCAGGGTATTTCCTTTTCCTCCGGCTACGGGAGGGGCATCTGGTTCGTTCTTGTCACATGAGTTGAGACACAGGGCAGCAAATGTGACTGCTGCGAAAAATACTTTCTTTTTCATTACTTTTTGTTTAATTAATTGATGATGGATTACTTGAATACATATCTGAATCTGATAGAGAAATTACGTCCTGGTAGGGGACGGTTGAACTCGCTGATCATTTGCGCATCGGTCAGGTTGTTTATTTTCCCCATAATGAAGTAGCGTCCATTGCCGAAACTTTGCTCAAAGCCCATGCTGCATGAAAAGGTACGAGGTATGCGATGCAGTTGGAATTGGCTTTGCTCGAAATCATAGAGGTATTCCTCTACGAATGAGGCATCGGTAAATATGCGCGTGTTCATCCCTCTGCCTCCGAATAGATTCTCTTTGTGAAACTCCAGTCCTGCATTTGCCATCAGATAAGGTATATTGGGCATACGGCTGCCTTTGGTAGGGTTGGAAACCGCAGTGTTTTTTTCATACTTGCGCATATCCCGCAGGTCTTGATAGGTTGCGTTCACGTAACCATAGAGCCAGCGCGTAACGTCGGCTTTCACCTCCGCCTCCACACCCAGAGTCCTCATCTCGCCGAAGTTCTGGTACTGTGACTGCAAGTATCCGCCCGTAAAACGAATCATGTCCTGAAGATACATGTAAAACCCATTTACTTCAATTTGCAAGTTACTGGGAGATTTCCCCGTCAGGTCATACAGCATTCCCACGTTTACATTTGTGTTGCGCTCGGGCACCAAATTGCCTGCAGGAGCTATCACGTATCCATCTCCCAGCAGTTCTTCTTCGGATGGAAGCCTTACATCATATCCGAGTGACGCTTTAGCCATCAGATTGGAAGCGATATGGTAACGGAGCGCGTTGCTGATACCGAAATCATGCTTGTGCGTATCGATGTCTTCCGCCGTCTTTAGCAGTACACTTGCCATCCTCGTTTTCATTGAGTAGTGGTAGTATTTCACGTTGACGGAATTGAGAAACCTGTCGTTTGAAGTGCGGTAGTCGTAATTCAATCCCGCCACCCAGCTGAACATATTGCTCGGAAAGTCCGTACGATAGCCAATGACCTTATCCTTCATCTCGTCCCGGGGATTGGCATGGGCATATTTCAGCAAAGAGTTGAAGTTAACCGAATGGTTCTCATTGACAAGATAGTTGAGATTCAATTTGTGCTGCAATTGGTGTTTATCATTTGTCAATAGTGAAGCCCATTTGCCGGTTTCTCCACCGAATTCGGAAACTGCCGGATAATGCGTCCCGTCCCAATGTGTGCGATGAGAAGCGGTATCGGCAAAGTTATAGCGGGTATAGACATAGCCCAACTGCCAATCAAAGTCCAGGCCTTCCAGCAGGAAGTTCTCTTTCTCCATCTTATTGGCGAGAATAAAGGCGTCTGAATAGCTGTGGGCATATTGGATGTTTGACTCTATTCCCTGTATGTCCTTATAGGTATGTACGAATGTAGGTTCGAGTTCCACCAGATCAAACCACCACTTACGAGCCTTAAAGCTACCGCCGACAACCGTTTTCTTGAACTTGTCGTGATCCCGGGTTATCGTAAGCCCTTCCTGAAAAGGAGATTTCATCTTATAGTTGTTGTCGGAATAGTTATAGAAACCTCCTAAACCGAACTCGATACCTTTCGGAGCAATGTTCATCTTGCTCACCACGGATGTCTTGTGCGTATTAAAGCTACCGTAAGAATAATTCACGTCCAGATACTTGGGCGGATATTCCTTGAGGACAATATTCACGGCTCCACCCACGGCAGATCCTCCGAATTTTGCCGGAACAACCCCCTTGTATATCTCAACGCGATCAATCATTTCCACCGGAATATCATTGATGTCGATAAAATCTGAATTATCGTTTATGGGAACCGCATCAATGAAAAGTCCGATGCGTTTGCCTTCCAACCCTCGCACCGAAATGCGGGAATTGCTGCCCATGCCGCCCGTTGCCCGTACGGTAACACCGGCAGTCTTTGCCAGAACGTCTTGTATGTTGTTAACCGTCCCTTGCAGCAAATTCATGCTGATTACGGAGATAGGCATCGCCTGCTCCCGTATCTTGCGGGCTTCGCTCTTGCCCATCACAATTGCCTCTTCGAGCGATTGGGATTGGGCTTTCATGCGGATGACTATTTTCTTCCCTTTCTCTTTGCCCACTGTAACCTCACGCGTCTGTGTGTGATAATCCATAAGCCTCACCGTAAGCGTATAGGTAGCTGGGGGAATATCAGAAATAGAGAACTCTCCGTGCTCATTGGTTGCAATGCTCCTATTCAGTTCCTCAATAAAGATGCTTGCTCCGGGCAATGGCTCCTCGCCTGAGTCGTCGATGACCACGCCCGCAATCCGTCCGCCCCCTGTTTGGGCGGATACACTGATGCTCACGAACATCAGTGATAAGAAAAGATAAAGTACTTTCTGTCTCATTGTTTTTTCCGTTTAATAACTATAATTTGCCTTTGCCCATATTGCTAAAGGAATACGAAGTAACGTGGCGTCTTTGCCTTGTATTCCCGGTATTCCTCCCCGTAGGTCTCCTCGCAATAGCGCTCTTCTCCCAGTACGATGAAATGCGTAGCAATGATAAACGGTATCAAAGCGAGCAGCATCCACAGCGAAGCGGAAGCGATACAAACGCCGAGCATTCCCGTGAAAAAGAAAAAGTACATCGGGTTACGCGACCAGCGATAGATTCCGCCCTTAATGGTTTTTCCGACAGGAGTTGCCACATAGCTATGAAAAGCCCAGACAAATGCCATCAATGACATAGCAAAGATAATCGTCCCGACAGCGAACCACACCGTTCCGAACTTCAACGGGACGAAAATGGAAATCACCAATAAGGCAATTTGCAGGATTGTACTGACAAAGGCATTCACCTTGTCTCTGGCAGAATACCATGAGGTATCCACCGCACGCTTTCCTCCTTCCCGGAAGACAGCCATATAAACGAGTTGTATAAGTACCATACCGAATGATGGTATCCATGCGTTAAGCCATCCGGCTTGTAATGTTGTTAAAATCATGTCATTTGTTATTTGTTAGTTGTCTTATTCATGGAGTGAGGATAAAAGCGGATTGGCCTTTGGCGACGTCCTCGCGGGCTGTTGACTCAAAAGGGAACAAAAGCCTGATTTGTTCAAAAAACAGAGCGGGCCGCCCAGTGCCGGGCGGCTCGCTCTATGAAAAATGATATTAAAAAAACGGGAGGTTTCAGGTGGCTGGGGTAGGTCCGATGGTCCCTGTCCGTGCCCGTGGTTGTTCTGCGTTTTGGGTATCTGCATAGTCTCTACAAATCGTATTGAAGTTTTGCGGTGCAAAGGTCGGACTATCTCTTTGAGGCCGCAATACCTTGAGGGGGTGATTTTCCGCGCTGCGAAGGGGAGTCGCCTCAGAAGTTCAGGCGGGTGCCGAAGAGCAGCTTCCCCTCACCCTCCAGGGGATGGCGGGTGCCAGCGGAAATGGTCTTCCCCATCATCGTCACGGTAGGCTCTGCGAATATCTCCACGCTCGGAGAAATCTCGTAAGAGGCCTGTGCCGAGAAGTTCACGCCCGGTGCAAAGCGCGTCTTGCCGGGCAGCGAGCGCATGTTCACGTTGATACCGGCGGCAGCACGCAGGTGGAAGCTGCCGTCGTCACGGGGCAGGAGGCTTTGCACGTAGTCCGCATGGAGCGTGGTGAGTTCACTGCCCTTTCCACCCTTGCGTGTCTTATGGATAAGGGTGCGCGTGATGCCTGCCCGAACGGCACTGTGCTCCCCTACCCTGCGGCCGTAGGCGGCACCGTAGGTAAAGGTGTATTTGCGCTTCATGGGGTGCGCCGTTGTCACCGTTCCGGAGAAGGCACCGGGGCCGAGGAACACTTCCGCAAATTGTTCCGGGGCATCGGCGTTCGCCGTGCGTTCGCCGCGGCGGAAGGAATAGTTCACGCCCAGCTGCAGGGAGGGCAGCAGGCGCTCGGCCTTGTCATCCATGTCCTTCTCCAGCTGGTAGCTGAGGAGCGGTTCTCCGTAGATTTCCCATCCGCATCCCATGCCCGCAGCCAGCTGTAAGCCAGCGTGGACATCGGGGCAGAAGGTGCTGCGGCCTTTCTTGTAGCGCAGGGCGAGGTCGCCGCCGAAGAGGGTGCGGAGGCTGACAGCGCGGTCTGGGTTCTCGCCGAAGGTTGCGGCGGTGATGTCCGTCAGGTAGTCGGCACCCAGGAAAAGTTTTCCGCTGTAGGAATTGCGTGAGCTCTTGTGGCGCATGGCCTGCGTGCCGATGCCTACGCGCCAGGCGGAAACGGGGCTGTACCAGCGTCCCAGTGCTGCGCGCGCCGTCACGCCCATGTTCGCCCGTGCCCGCAGGCCGATGGGCGAAAGTACGCCGCCTGCACTGAGGCTGTAGAAAGTGCGCTCGTCGCCGGCTTCGTACCACGGCTGCGACTTCCCGTCGCGCGCGTTTATATTAAATTGTACGCCTGCGCGCATGGCAGCCATCAGATCCAGTTTGAAGGAGGATGCCGTCGTGCCGGGCAGGAAGGCATTGTCGTAGGCGTAAAGCGTGGGTTCGAGGAAGAGGCTCGTGGTCGGCGTAGCGTTCCAGAGGCCGCGGAGCCCGGCGTTGGCACCGTAGTAGAACCTCCCGCGGTTGCGATAGGCGGAGCCCTGCACGCCCAGGAAGCCCAGAAGCTCAAAGTGGCGGTCGGGATTATAGCCCGTGGAAGCATTGGAGATATTCCAGAGGTAGTCTGCGCCCAGGGTGACGAACGAGCGGCGCTTCTCCGCGTCCCACCGGGCCTGCCCGGCCTCTGCCTTCAGGCGCACGCCGGACAGGGGCGAGAACCACTTTCCGATGCCCGCCTGTGCCGTGGGGGCAAGGGAGGCTCTGGGGTGATGCAGGGAATAGCTGCGAAGCGGCACCATGCCGCCCAGGCTACCCTCGATGAACGTGTGGTCGTACCAGGCTGCATTTTCAAAGGTGGCATTGCGCTCGTAGGCACTGTGCATGTCGTTACTCTGCCCTATCGTCACGCCCATCAGGACGGACGCCACGAGGTCGCCGCTGTTCGACGTGGAGGCGTAGGCGGCATATTTCCTGGGGTAGAGGTCAAGGCGCGGTTCTACGAAAAGGGATGCGAACTCGCTCACGCGGAGGTTCGCCTGCAAGCCGCCGCCTACGCCGGGCACCCATTTCTTCCCGTTGCCGGTCTGGAGATAGCTGTAGTTGCCACCGGCCACGGCGTTTATGAAGAAGTGGCGCGGGGGATAGTAGCCTCCGAAGAGGTTGTTCATGTTCAGAAGGTAGTCCAGCGAGACCTGTCCGCCCTTCACGTGGCCTTTGCCTGCTTGGGAATACTCCATCAGGGACAGTCCCAGGCGAAGACCGCTGTAGGGGTCGAGCCATCGCCCGACGAATCCGAAGGCACGGGCTCCTTTCTGGTGCGTCCACACGTCGCGGTCGGCATTGGCAATCACGGCGGGGCCTGCGCTGAAGCTCAGGAACGTGTGGTTCAGGAGCATCCTTGTCCTTTCAAACTCGTATCCGTCCTCCCTGTAGCTTGGCTGCAGGCGGTAGCCCAGACCTGCGGACACGCTGGCAACGGGTCGCCAGCCAAGGCGGCTGTCGCGGTGGAGCAGGGCGTCGTCGAAGACGGAGACGCGCGGTTCGAGGTATAGGTAGGTGTAGTGCGACATGTTTACCTGACCGCGCAGCCCTACATGGAAGCCGTGCGCCCACTGGGCCTCCCCGTCCATGTGGGAACGGAGGAGGTCGAGGCCCGCCGTGCCGATGACCTCAAAGGGCCGCGGGTAGTCGTAGATGCGGCTGCCGACGGCCGAGAGGTTCATCAGGTAGTCAGCGGAGAGGCCGTAGGCCTTGGCCTTGTTCCCGATGCCGCTGCGGCGGAAGATGTTGCCTTCGAAGGCAACGCGGAAGCCGTGTTCCGGTGTTATCCAGTCACCGAAGGCCACGCGTCCGTTGAAACCGAAGTGGCCGCGGTCCAGGTAGAGCGTCGTGTTGCGCCGCAGCGTGTTGTTGACGCCGAAGCCTGTTTCAAGGAAGAAGTGGTCAAGGAAGTGTTTTTCCTTGTATTTCTTGGCCACGGCGGGACGTTGCAGCATGTATTCCAGGGCACTGTTGGGGAGTATGCTGGACCCCGTCTGTGCCTGCGCCGAGAGGGAGGAGAGGACGAGGGCGGCGAGGATGTATCGTGCGGTTTTCATAATAGTCATTTCTTTGCCAGTTCAAGGATGTCGTTGACGTCGCCATCGACTTTTGCCGTCTGTTCCAGGTCGGGGTCCATGCGCAGTGCCTCCTTCAGTTCCACGACTGCGTTCGACACGTCCTCCATGCGGTTCAGGCAGGAGGCCAGGAGGTAGTGGGAGATGGCCTTGTCCTTCGGCAGGAGGCGCGCTTTCTCCAGGGCTTCCCCGTTTTTCTTCATCGCCATCAGGGCAACGACCTCGTTCTGCTGTCCCGAGGTGGCCACGACGGCGTAGTTCTCCTCAAAGTATCCGTTCAGCATGCCGACGACGGCCTTGACGAGGCGCGTTTCCTCCACGTCCGGGAGGTACGCCGCGATGGTGTCCGCAGCGTCGTAGCGGCTCTGCGCCATGAGGGCGATGACGTGGTTCGCGTTTATCGCCATGGGAGCCTTCTTCCCGGCAAAGGGCTTCGTAATCTCGGGGTCGGGACGCTTCTGTTGGATGAGCATTTCGGAGAGGTTGCAGGCAGCCAGCGTGAAGCTGGGATATACCTCCAGGGCCTGCCGCAGCTGGCGTTCGCGCAGGCTGTCGTTCTTCTCGCCCTGGAACAGGGTGTAGAACTCAAAGCGCGAGAGCTGGTGGTAGTCCTGCGCGTAGAGTTCCTTTATCTCGTCGAACGTGAGCTGGCGGAAGATGGAATACTGCAGCTGGTACTCCACGCGGCGCAGGCGCGGGCAGTAGTTTTCCAGCATGAGGTTGTAGAAGCCCGAGCGCCTGAGCTCGCGTCCCTGTGCGTCGGTGGACTGGAAGCGGCGCGTAACGGCCTCCACGGCCTCGGCCTTGTCGAAGAGCGAGTCTGCACGCAGCAGGGCGGCCACGTCGTTCCAGGAAGCCACGTGTGCCTGGCTGCCCACTTCGAGGTTCTGCCTCGTTTCGCTGTCAAGGCGCGAGACGATGTAGTTCAGGGCGCTCTGCATGCGGCGGTCGGCAAGCTTCTGGTTGACGGCGTAGGGACCGTCGGGCGATGCCGTGCCTGTGATGTCGAAACGCTGGAGGATGGTGCCCCGGCCGCTGCTCAGGCTGTCCAGCTGGCGGTTCAGCTTGTCCAGCTCCTCGCGGTTGCTGCCCAGCGAGAGGTCGAGGTCGCTCTTGCCGATGGGGAAAAGCAGGTTGATTTCCCCCTGCGTGTCGCGAAGCTGCTTCTCCACCTGCGGGATGTAGGCAGGGTCGGTGAGCGGAACGGGCGGGAAGTCGTATTCCAGGAAGCGCAGCGGGTTCACGGTGCCCCGTGCGATGGTCACGGTGTCGCGGTAGAATATCTTCTGGTAGTCCTCCAGGGCCATGAAGACGTCGCAGGAGAAGTCGTGGTGGACGTCCTGCACGTAGATGGAGTCGGCATAGCCGATGATGTCATTGTTATCCTGCGTGTCGCGCTCGCGCGTGGCCTTGCTGCGCACGCCCGTGTAGGGCGCCAGCGGGTCGCGGCCCTCCAGCTTGTAGTCGTACATGCGCAGTTGCGTGCGGTGGTATTCCTCGCCGTCGAACACGAGGGGGCGCATGAGCGTGTTGCGGTGGTCGGTGGCGTCGGTGAGGATGGGCTGCACGACGAGGCGCGTGTTGGGGCTGAATATCTCCGAGGGAACGCGGACGCGGGTGCGGACGTGGAGGTAGTTGCCGCGCACCTCGATGTCCGTGGGCTCGGGCATGATTTTCTTGCGCTCGCGCTTGACGGTGACGACGGCTTCGTCAAGGTTCACGTCAAGGTCGGCCATGCGCACCTCCACGAAGGTCTGTCCGCTTTTCAGCTTCACCGTGACGGGTTCCACGCCGATGAGCTGGAAGCGCAGCGTGCCGCCGTCGTGGAAGTCTATGGCGAAGCGGCCGTCGGCATCCGTGCTGGCGAGGACCACGCGGCTGCGGCTGTCGATGACGAGGACGTGCTCCAGAGGCGTGCCGCTCGATTGCGACACCACCTTTCCCGTCACGCGGACGATAGATGGTGGAAGGCAGAGGGCCAGGAGCGAAAGGAGCGGGAAAAAGAGGAAAAGGCCGGTCATTGTGAGCGACCTGCTGGAGGAAAGTTTCATCGTGGATGTCATTTGATGATATAGACGAGCGTCACGCCCGCCTTGAGCGGTGAGAAGCTGCTTTTGTGACGGTTGATGCCTTCCACGGGGTCGGCAAAGCGGTAGAGTTCCTTCTCGCGGCGGTACAGATAGCCCGCCCCGGCCGTGAGTTCAAGGCTCCAGCGGCGGCTCAGCACCTGGCTGTAGCCGTAGGTGATGCCGGCACCGAGAGCCATGCCTTCGTGGTTGTCCTCCTTCAGCATCATGTTATAGACGCTGCCGAGACCCATGACGCCCACGAAGTGGCGGGCCTGCGGGCGGGCACTGAACCAGTGGCGCACCTCGGGTGCGAACGTGGCATGTTTCCAGCGGTACTTCTTGTAGTGTGCAGGCGTGGCGTATGCCTCCAGGTTCAGCGTGTTGTGGCGCGAGAGGCGTGTCTCAAGGCCCAGGTTCGGGGTCAGCGTCCCCCACCCCAGCGCATTCGTCTTCAGCATGATGCGCTGGGCGCTGAGCGGCAGCACACAAGCAAAAAGCAGCGAAATGAATACAGGCCGGAGGAACGGCCAGGCAGAATTGTTCATACGTTTTTGTGTAAAAAGAAGTAAAAGACTCCGGGAAAGCCGAAGATATCCCGAAGTGCGCGCAAAAATAAGCGTTTTGCCGGGAATTGTATCAAAAAGGAAGCAAAAGAGTATTAAATCTTCTTAAATAGCCTGCATTATAACCTCAGAAATGACACTTTGAATAGCACTTTCTTGCCCAATGCCGATACATTTCCGACGCACGGGGTGGAGATTTCCTCCGAAGTTGTTAACTTCGCGGCCGAAAAAACAATACCACACGCAAATGAAACATGCAAGCTTAAAGGAAAAGATCGGCTACGGCTTTGGCGACATGGCCTCCTCCATGTTCTGGAAGATATTCTCCGCCTACCTGCCCTTCTTCTACACCAACGTCTTCGGCCTGCCTCTGGAAATGGCGGGCATCCTCTTCCTCGTCACCAAGCTGTGGGATGCCGTCAGCGACCCCATGATGGGCATGATGGCCGACCGCACGCACTCCCGCTGGGGAAAGTACCGCCCCTGGTTGCTCTTCATGGCCCTGCCCTTCGCCGTCTGCGGCGTGCTGCTGCTGACGACGCCCGACCTCAGCACGGGCGGCAAGACCGTATGGGCCTTCGTGACGTATATCCTGATGATGACCATCTACACGGGCATCAACGTGCCCTACGGCAGCCTGCTGGGCGTCATGACGGACGACGGCGACGAGAAGACCGTCTTCTCCTCCTACCGCATGTTCTTCGCCTACGTGGGCTCGTTCATCGTCCTGGGACTCTGGGAACCCCTGCTGGGCTTCTTTAACCGCTTCCAGGGACTGAACGGCGTCTATCCCTTCGATGCCCGTTCGTGGCAGTATGCCATGGTGGCCGTGGCCGCCGTGTGCCTCGTCCTCTTTCTGCTCACCTTCCTGCTGACGAAGGAGCGCATTGAGACGACGTCGAAGTCCGACATCGGAAGCGACCTGAAGTCGCTGCTGCGCAACGCACCCTGGTGGATACTGCTGGGAGCTGTCCTCTTCTTCAACCTGATGAACGCAGCGCGATACACGACGATACCCTATTTCTTCAACGACGTCATCGGCACGGGAAAGAGCCTTGTCTTCGCAGGCATCGCCTTCGCCTTCACGACGAGCATCTTCTTCCTCATTGGCGAAATCGCCAACCTCCCGGGAGTTGCCGCCGCCACGCCCCTGACACGCCGCCTCGGCAAGAAGAGCACCTTCGCATGGGCACTCATCCTGCTCATCCCGCTGAATGCCGCCTTCTACTTCATCCCCAACACGCCGACGGGCTACTGGCTGATGCTCGCGCTGCAGATTCTCGTCTGCATCCTGACGGGCGTGCTCTCGCCGCTGGCATGGAGCATGTATGCCGACATCTCCGACTATGCTGAGCTGAAGTTCCGCACGGCCTCCACCGGCCTCATCTTCTCCTCCTCCTCGATGGCGCAGAAGTTCGGCGGGGCCTTCGGCAGCTCCATCGTCATGTACCTGCTCGCCGCCGTGGGCTATAATACGGCGGAGGGCGCCGTCCAGACGCCCGAAGCCCTGCAGGGACTCCGCTTCATGATGAGCTTTCTGCCCGCTGCCATCAGCGTCGTTGCCCTCGTCTTCATCGCCCTCTATCCGCTGACAACCTCCCGCATGCGCGACATCAACAACCAGCTCCGCGATATCCGTCGCGAAGAGGGAAGTTTGAAATAGCGTCGTTATCTCGTTATACCGAAACCCGATAATTCAGATTACTCCGATTACTCCGATCACTCCGAAAACTCCGATAATTCTCAAAAAACTATGCAAACACTTTGGCAAGAGCGCCCCGACGGCTGCAAGGACATCATGTGGCGCGACACCCGCAACCCCATCATCGGACGCTACGACATACCGTCCTCCAACAGCATCTTCAACAGTGCCGTCGTTCCATTTCGGGACGGCTTTGCGGGCGTCTTCCGCTGCGACAATCGCCGCGTACAGATGAACATCTTCGCCGGATTCTCCTCCGACGGCATCCATTGGGACATTGAGAACGAGCCCATCGACTTCAAGAAGGTATCGCCCGAGCTCCCCGATTCTGACTATAAGTACGACCCCCGCGTGGCCTTCATCGAGGACCGCTACTGGATTACGTGGTGCAACGGCTACCACGGCCCTACCATCGGCGTTGCCTACACGTTCGACTTCAAGGAGTTCACGCAGGTGGAGAGCGCATTCCTGCCCTTCAACCGCAACGGCGTCCTCTTCCCCCGCAAGATAAACGGCCTCTATGCCATGCTCTCGCGGCCCAGCGACAACGGCCATACGCCCTTCGGCGACATCTTCCTGAGCTTCTCCCCCGACATGACCTTCTGGGGCCTCCACCGCCACGTCATGTCCCCCACCCCCTTCGAGGAAAGCGCATGGCAATGCACGAAGGTCGGTGCCGGCAGCGTACCCATCGAGACGCCCGAGGGATGGCTCGTCTTCTATCACGGCACCATCACCACCTGCAACGGCTACCGCTACTCTATGGGCGCCGCCCTGCTCGACCTCGACGACCCCTCGCGCGTCCTCTATCGCTCCATGGAATACCTCCTCGCACCCGCTGCGCCCTATGAGCTCACGGGCGATGTGCAGAACGTCGTATTCCCCTGCGCCGCGCTCACGGATGGCGACAAGGTCTCCGTCTATTACGGTGCTGCCGACACCTGCGTCTGCATGGCGCACGGCCGCATCTCCGAAATCCTCGACTGGCTGAAAGCCCAGCATCGGTGAACCCTGCTGCGACCGTCAGGCAGCTGCCCGCCGCACGTAGTTCCCCGGCCCCAAAAACATCCGCAGAGCCCCTTCCGGTTCTGCGGATGCTTTTTAGAGCACGCAAGGTGTGCGCACACCTCTATTTGAGGTAAGCGCAAAGCTCAGGTCAAGGTAAGCGCACACCTCAACGCAAGGTAAGCGCAAAGCTCAAAGTGAGGTAAGCGCACACCTCGGAAAGAGCTGTCAGGATGCTGTCGTCATCGTAAAGAAAACCGCGACGGTATCTATCTTTTCACCACGAACTGCACGAAGAAACACGAAAGATTACATACTCGCAAAGCTTCGTGTAAGTTCGTGAAATTCGTGCCGTTCGTGGTTCAACAAATAGGAATCCGCAATCTGTGGTTCCCAAGAGCAGTGTATGTAGTGGTTCCAATTTCAGTGCAATCTGTGGTCCCCAAGAGCTGTGTATGTAGTGGTTCCAAAATCCCTGAAATCTGTGGTCCCCAAGAGCAGTGTATGTAGTGGTTCCAAAATCCCTGAAATCTGTGGTCCCCAAGAGCAGTGTATGTAGTGGTTCCCTTCGTGGTTCCATAAGCTGTGTATGTAGTGGTTCCATAAGGCCCCGGCACAACCGGGGGCGAAGAAAATCTGCGGCAACGTTTGCGCGTATTATTATAATATTGTACTTTTGCCGCGCCTTTGGGTTTCGACCCTTCGGCAAACATATTAAGCTCAATTCCAACTCGAACTGCGACCTCGAAAAGGATAACGAGCCATAATACTATCGTTGAAGTACGCTTTATGCGTAGACTTCATAGTATGATAGTATAGGTTGTCGCAGACCTGAGTTGGAATACTGAGGGGTCTGCGCTTTTTTGTATTTATACGATTAGTGCTCACCTTATCATTGAAAACAGGCACATTCATTAATAGCAAACTGCAATGATAAGTTTTCTTGCCTACAAGTCAAAGCGGATTCCCGCCACACCAACAACGTGGGAAACCATCCGTCCCTTCATCCACACAGAAGACGAGGAGGACAACAACAGAATCTTCAACGGCAATCACGCTAACACCGTGCAGGAGATTCTATGAGAGACCGCACAGACACGGCCTGAACGCATGCAACTTCAAACAACTAATCAATTAAATACAATTATGGTTAAACAATTACACTTAAAACTATTGCTCCTGCTATTCATGGTGCTGGGAGCTGGAACAGCGTGGGCAACAGAAGTTACATTTAGTTGGTCTGGAGCCTCAAATGACACTAGCTATTCAGGGGAAGAGAAAGACGGTGTTACGCTAAGCGTCACAAGTGGTAGCACAAGTACTCGAATAAACTCAAGCTCCTTTAGGGTATATAAAGGAGGCTCATTTACGCTCTCCGTTGGCGAAGGTTATAAAATAACGTCTATAAAGCTTAATGCTACGTGAGTTCGGCGTAAGATTAGGCAATAATCCTGCTTTTGTCAATAATCTCAATGTTCATCTGCGGCTTTTTGGGCATGAGATTGTATGCGATGAGCGCGGCGAAGAGGTTGACGGCAAAGTTGTCAATGGACCTGTG
>JAFUXE010000029.1 GCA_017477205.1 Alloprevotella sp. | reverse complement strand
CAGATTCCCCGCAGGGGGAGGCCTTTTTAAAGGATTGAAGGGCTTAGCAGATTCCCCGCAGGGGGAGGCCTTTTTTAAGGATTGAAGGGCTTGGCAGATTCCCCGCAGGGGGAGGCCTTTTTAAAGGATTGAAGGGCTTAGCAGATTCCCCGCAGGGGGAGGCCTTTTTTAAGGATTGAAGGGCTTGGCAGATTCCCCGCAGGGGAAGCCGAATTTAGGCAGGGGCAACGCCCCTGTTACATGACCGGCAAGAAGATGTATGCCGCAGGCATACCAGAATCAACACCTGCAATGTACGACGGTTCTGGAACCCCTGCGGGGTTCGATTGCGGCGGATGCGACTCAACCGGGGTGTCGCTCGCATACGCTCGCTTTACCCCGGCCTAAACTCTCAGACCCCAGTTCGGGGTCTTCACCTCTGCAAAGCCCTTTTTGAGGTAAGCGCAAAGCTCATGTTGAGGTAAGCGCAAAGCTCGCGGCAAGGTAAGCGCAAAGCTTGAGGCAAGGTGTGCGCACACCTCAGAACGAGATGTGCGCACATCTCAAAAACGCTTTTCTGCGGGCACATTTTTGCTTGCTCCGTTTTTAATTGACCGTGGTCAATAGAAATTTGATTATAATCTTTTCCTCCTTCTTATAGTTTCTTCTTGATGTTCGTACTGCGGACACTTTGCTTCAGGACGAAAAACTTCACCCACTTGTCAATGATGCTTCTGTTAATCTTTCTTCCGTCCCCTTCCTTTCACGCTTGCGAGGAAAGCTGGGATAAAAGGAGGGAAGCCTCAGAGCTTTACTTCGTCGAGCTTGACGAGGCCGCGTGCGATGGCGTAGATGGTAAGGCCGGAGACGGAGTGGATGTCAAGCTTGCGGAAGATGTTCTTGCGGTGCGTGAGGACGGTGTTGACGGAAATGAAGAGGTTGTCGGCAACTTCCTTGTTGCTCTGTCCGCGCACGATGCCGCAGACGATTTCCTTCTCGCGCTCGGAGAGCTGCTCGGCGGGCGGGGCGGCGGCGATGTCCGTGGCGACGGGTGCCTCGCCCTGTGCCACCTGCTGTTCGAGGAGTTCCACGGCGGGCACGAAGAGGTCGTCCTCGACGTGGCAATGCTGGCGGAGGTCGTCCTCGCAGTTGAAGATGTCGAAGATGACGTTGTTAAGCAGCTCCGCAGCGTCAGGGGCGCTGTAGTACTTGATGATGAGGTTTTTCAGTTCCTGCAACTTCTTGTCTATGCCGACGTGGGCACGGGCGAACTGCGTGATGCGGAAGTTTTCGCAGGCGTGCCCTGCGAGCAGCTGGTCTACGTAGACGAAGACGTGCTCGTCCTCGTAGGCCATGTGGCGGCGCACGTCGCCCATGTACTCGTCGTAGAATTTCAGGACGAGATAGGCCACTTCATTGGCGGCGGAACAGTCGATGGCCCCGATGAGCTTGCGGCGGATGGTGGGCAGCTGGTAGTTGAGGAAGTAGGTGTGTGCCTGCCGCAGGTAGTGCATGAGGGCCTGGACGGAGATGCGTCCCACGTAGTAGGGGGCGGACTCGCGCCCGTTCTTCATGTAGCCGGCGACGGCAAGGAAGGTCTGGGCATCGACGCCTGCGGCTTCGCAGACCTCGCTCACGGTTTTCTCCCCGAAGCCGGGGCTTATCCCGAAGCGGCTCATCATCTGCAGCAGGTGGTACTGGTCGCAGATGACGTCAAACATTTTATCGCTCTCTTTGTAATCCACCATGTTTATCTGACTATTTGACGATTTACCATTGGTACTATTTGGCGTGCAAGGGGACGCTCATGGGGTTCATCTGCGCCTGGCGGACGTAGCTGACGACGAAGGGGTGGCTCCGGAAGCGCGGGGAGGCCTCGCGAAGTATCTCCACGATTTGTTCCGTGAGCACGGGAAGGGGATACTGCTCGCAAAGCATCATGAAATAGCCGGGCCCGAGGACGTTGTCGGAGTTGTCGATGATGAAGCGCGTCTCCAGCTTTTCGGACTCCTCGGCGTTGCGCCGGAACTTGGGGGCCATCTTCTTCTGCACGGTGTCGGGCGACTTTCCCTTGCGCACCTGCTTGATGAACTGCGTCTGCAGGTCCTCCCACTCGTTGTAGAGCCGCTTCTGCTGGTTGATGTAGCGGTAGAGGCGGTCGTTCAGGGGGCTCCCGGTGACGCGCTGGCCTACGTTGTCCATCGAGATGAAGAGGTCGCCGGTTTCCAGGACGATGGGCACCTGCATGTTCTGCGTTCCCATGTAGATTTGCGCCATGCAGACGGTGTCCACATCCCCGTAGAAGCTGAAGCGCCCGTGGACGACGCGGCAGGAGTCTATATCGACGACGACGCTCTCCCCGCTTGTGGCACGCAGATGGAGCACCTTCCCGTCCAATGCGGGCAGGGTGCTTTTCCCGGCGATTTTGTACTCTTCGGCACAGGACGCGAGGCTGAGGGCCAGGATGAGGGTGAGGATGTGGTGGAACGTGCGCACGGCCAAATCTATATTTGCAGGTGCAAAAATAGTGCGGCGCGGCAAAAAGCGGAAATGCGGCGGGCGCTGTTTTCCCAAAATAAAGGATATTTATACGAAACGGGGGCGTTCTTCACAGAATTTAACGCCGCACGACGCCCCGGGGCGGCTTCCGGCAGCCTCAGGGCATGCGGAAAGCCGTATAGACTTCAAAGACGGCGGCGATGGCGAGGGACACTTTCCACTCGTCGCCGCGGAAGGGGGCGATGTGCTGCCAGTGGGTGTACATGAGGACGGCCGTGACGATGAGCAGGAGGGCGCCGATGACCTGCTGGAAGCGCAGGCGGCGGATGCGGAAGTCGTCGCCGTCGTAGCGCTGCAGGAGCTGGATGCCGGCAAAGGCGGCAGCACCGGCGGAATATACGTAGAAGGCGATGCCGAAGTCGCTGACGAAAAGCGGCAGGGCGGCGCCGACGATCATCGCCAGGCCGCCGATTTGCTGGATGAGGGCTTGTGTACGCGTCATGCTGCCTTGCTGTTTTATTCTTCCTCGATGATGTAGAGGTCCTCGTTGTCCGTCTTCATCTTCAGGCTCACGCGGGCAACGCTCTCGATGGCTTCGCGGCTGGTGCCGAGCTCGTTGAGGCGGGCCTGCCCACGGGCGTAGCGGGCGTCGAGGCTGGCGATTTCGGCCTGGCGTGCGGTGTTCTCGCTGTGCAGGCGGTATCTTTCCATGAGGCTGTTGGGGTCAAGGAAGCCGGCATATACGACGAAGAGGACGATTGTCCAGAACGTCTTGTGGCGCAGGAAGCTGCGGCCGAGGTTGTTGAGGCGTTTTCCCATGTTCTTCCTATTTATGGTTGTCCATGCGGTAGCGGGCGAGTTCTTCGTAGCGCGTTCCGGGCATGCCGTAGTTGGCGTAGGGATAGATGCTGATGCCTCCGCGCGGCGTGAAGAAGCCTTCCACCTCGATGTACTTGGGCTCCATCAGGCGCACGAGGTCCTTCATGATGGTGTTCACGCAGTCCTCGTGGAAGTCCCCGTGGTTGCGGAAGGAGAAGAGGTAGAGCTTCAGGCTCTTGGACTCCACCATTCTGCGCGCGGGAATGTAGCTGATGCGTATTTCCGCGAAGTCGGGCTGTCCCGTGATGGGGCAAAGCGAGGTGAACTCGGGACAGTTGAAGCGCACCCAGTAGTCGTTGTCGGGATGGCGGTTCTCGAAAGTCTCAAGCACTTCGGGCGCGTAGTCACTGCGGTACTCTGTCTTCCGTCCCAGTGCGGACAGTCCTTCCTGTTCTCTGCTCATGATGCTGCGTTTTTGGGGGATGTTCGGGTTGCCAGATAGTCCTCAAGGCCTTTCCTGCGCAGTTTGCAGGCGGGGCAGTGCCCGCAGCCGTCGCCCCGGACGCCATTGTAGCACGTCAGGGTGCGCTGGCGCACCAGGTCGAACACGCCGAGCTCGTCGGCGAGTGCCCACGTCTGCGCCTTGTCGAGCCACATGAGGGGCGTGTGGAGGCTGAACTGCTCGTCCATGGCGAGGTTCAGCGTCACGTTGAGGCTCTTCACGAAGGAATCCCGGCAGTCTGGATAGCCGGAGAAGTCCGTTTGCGAAACGCCCGTCACGAGGTGGAAGATGCCGCGCTCGCGGGCATAGACGGCGGCGATGCTGAGGAAGAAGAGGTTGCGTCCCGGCACGAAGGTGTTGGGGATGCCGCCGGCGGGCTGTTCCTCGTCCATCGGCAGCGCCGGGTTGGTGAGGGAATTCTGCCCGAGGCTCCCGATGAAGCTCACGTCCATGACGTCGTGGTGGACGCCGGCTTCGCGGGCGATTTCCGCTGCCGCCTCGACCTCGGCCATGTGCTTCTGCCCGTAGCGGAAGGTCAGGGCATAAACCTCGCCGAAGTGCTTCTTGGCCCAGTAGAGGCAGGTAGTGGAGTCCTGGCCGCCGCTGAAGACGACGAGGACGCGCTGTGCTATCTGGTTGTTCATTGTTTCTTATCTGCTTGTTTACGTTTCTTTTATGTGCATGATGCGAAAGCAAAGCTTCATCATGCCTTTTCGTCGGGACCGCCTGCCGACGGGCCGGCCTCCACAGCCTCGCGGATGCGCATCAGGGTGTACACCTGCCCGCTGAACGGACGCTCCTCGCCGTGGAGTTGTGCCATCTCGCGGTAAGCTTCCACCGTGCGGCGCAGGTCGGGAATGCTTATCTCGCGGCCGAGGTTCAGGCTTTGCGGCAGCTTGTCGAGGTTTTCGTCCACCCATTGCAGGAGTTCCCCGACCTCGTCTGCGCTGTATTGCGGCTTATATTTCATCTGTTTCCGTTTTTGTGCCGCGAAGATACAAGAATCGCCGCGAAAACGTACCCTTGCACCCAACTTTTTTCTCCCCGAAGCCTCTTTTGTGCCCCCTCGCAGCCACTTTTGCACCTCCTGCGGCCTCTTCCGCCCCACCCTTCTGCCGCCGGACGTGCGGCGAGAAGGCACCGCGGCCGTCGCCCACGTACGTGGTTTTTATATTTCACCGCGGTGGTTTTATGATTTCACCGCGGTGGTTTTTTCATCCCACGGCGGTGGGCGACGGGCAAGAAGGCTTCCGGCGGGGCGTCCCGAGCCGGAAGGCAGGGCGGACGGCGCAAGAAAAAGCGCGGGAAAGAGCGTGCGTTCCGAGAAAATGTCGTATCTTCGCACCGTCAGCAAGGCTCGCGGAAGCATCCGGATGCGCTCCCGGCGCAAAGCCCAAGCCTCCGAGCCGATTCGTGGAAGCCTCAAGCAAAACCGATTAGCCAACTGAAAGACAAATGCATACCGTAAGGAAAACCTTTCTCCTGCTACTCGTCCTCGCTACGTGCCTTTCGCGCGCAAGCGCCGGCGTGTGGACGCCCGAAAAAATCCCTATGGTGCACCTCGAGGACAGCACCCGCTGGGTTTGCAACCCCGACGGCATCCTCCAGGAAAGCACCCTCGAAGTCTGCGACTCCCTCATCAGCGTCATCCAGCGCGTCACGGGCGTGCAGTTCGTCGTCGTCTGCGTCGAGAACCTCGAAGGCGACGACCCCTACGAGTTCAACAAAGCCCTCTTCAAGCGCTACGGCTTCGGCCAGAAGGAACAGGACAACGGCCTCCTGCTGACGCTGGCAACGCTTGACCGCAGCTACTTCCTCTCCACAGGCAAGGGCATGGAAGGCATCCTGCCGGACGCACTCTGCAAGAGGATTGAGAACCAGGTGTTTGTTCCCTACCTGAAAGAAGGGAAATGGGACACGGGGATCTACCAGATGGTTGTCTATATCCACAACTACCTGGTTTCCGACGATGCCTACCGCAAGGAAATGATGCAAAGCCTCAGCGCCTCGGAAGCAGATGCCCCGAAAGAGGAAAAAGGCGGGTCGAACTGGTGGATGTGGTTCATGGGAATCCTCGTTGCTGGCGGCGGCGCCTTCTTTGCCTGGGTGAACGGCCTCTTTGACAGCAAGGAGAAAAAGCGCAAACGCGCCGAGGAACTGGAGCGGCAGAGGCAGGAGGAATACGAGCGGACGCACGTGGCCTGCCCGAAGTGCGGCGGAGAACATTCGCTGGAGTTCCTGCGGTACAACTTTCCCCGCGTGAACGGCAAGCTGATGAAGTTCTCACTTTGGAAATGCGCGTCCTGCCAGCATGAGGAAATGCGTGCGGAGGACACCAGCTGGATGAAAAACGGCACCTACCGCGAAAAGGCCAAACGCAGGTGCACACTCTGCCACGCCTCGAACGGGCAGCAGGAAGTGGAGAAGAACGAATTTACGGATACCAACGGAGAGGAGATGTGCGAGGTGAAGTGGAAATGCAGCCGCTGCGGAAAGACCGTGGTCGAAATCATGACGGCGGCATCCTTCTACCAGCAGTTTGTCTTTGACCCCTACTATCTTTCGTCCGACGGCAGCTATAATTCCCACGATGACGACGATGACGATGGGTGGTTCAGCGGCGGCTCAAGCTCGGGTTCCAGCGGCGGCTCCTTCGGCGGCGGCAGTTACGGCGGCGGCGGTGCCGGCGGACGCTTCTAAGCCCGCCCCCCAAGAGCGCATCGCCGTTTCCCCAGGCACTCCCCGCCTCCCTGTAAGAGCGCGTCGCCGTTTCCCCAGGCACTCCCGCCTCCCTGTAAGAGCGCGTCGCCGTTTCCCGGCGACGTCCTCCCCAAAGCAACAAAAGAAGAAAAAGATAATGAAAAAGACCTTTCTGCTCCTGCTCCTCCTGCTTCCCCTGCGGATGGCGGCAGACACGTGGAGTCCCGAAAACCTCAAGATGGTGCACCTCGAGGACAGCACCCGCTTCGTTTGCAACCCTGACGGTATTCTCGACGACAACGTGGTCGGGATGATTGACTCCATCTGCGGAGCCATGAAACAGGAAAAAGGCATCCAGACAGTCGTCGTCTGCGTCGAACATCTCGAGGGCGACGACCCCTACACGTTCAACAAAGGCCTTTTCGACAAGTACGGCATCGGCCAGAAGGGTGCCGACAACGGCCTCGTCGTCACGCTCGCCACCCTCGACCGCAGCTACTTCATTTCGCCGGGACGCGGCCTGGAGGGAACGCTTCCCGATGCCCTCCTGAAGCGCATAGAGAACGCCATCATGGTTCCGTTCCTGAAAGAGGAAGAATGGGGAGCCGCACTATACACCACGATGAGTTCCATCAAGGAGTGCATCGAAGGCGACGAAACCCTGCTGAAACAAGCCGAAGAAGCCCAAAAGGACGAGGGGGACGACGGCGACATTATCGCCGGGCTGCTCCTTTTGTTCAGCGTGGGGGGCCTCATCGGCGGTGCCTACTATAGCGATTATAAGGACAAGCACAAAGTATGTCCGCGATGCGGAACAAAACATGCCTTCCGTGTAACATCTGAAAAAAGCACCCATCAAAGCCCCTGGATCTACTATCACCAGATATGGACATGCAAGAAGTGCGGCTATCAGGAGCCTAAGACAAAGAAGGTAAACATGGCCGCGAGAGCAGCAGGCGGAGCCTCTACGGGAAGCATCCTCGGAAGCGGCGGACGCAGCAGCAGTGGCGGCGGTTTCCGAGGCGGCAGCTTCGGCGGCGGAAGATACGGCGGCGGCGGTGCCGGCGGCCGCTTCTAACAGCGCACCCTCCCCAAACAGCGTGTCGCCTCTCCTAAACAACGCATCCCCTCAGAAAAACAGCGCACCCCTCCCCCAAAACTGTGTGTCGCCGTTTCCCGGCGACAAAGGAAAGTCAACAATTCAATTATTCACAAACCAATAAATAACAAAATCTATGAGCAAAACAGCAAAAATCCTCATCGGAATTGGCGTAGGCTTCGTCCTGCTCATCGTCATGCTCTTCAGCTGGTACATCAGCACGCGCAACACGCTCGTTGAAAAGGACGAAATCGTCACAACGGAAGTCGGAAAAATGCAAACGCAGTACCAGCGCCGCCTGGACCTGCTTGACAAGGCTTACAAGACGGCCATCGCCGAGAGCAAACACGAGCGCGGAACGTTTACCGACGTAACAGAAGCCCGCGCAAGGGCCACGCAAATCACCCTTGACCCCAACAACCTGACGGAAGAAAGCATGCGCCGCTTCCAGGAAGCACAAGGCGAAATCTCCCAGGTATTGGGACGCCTCATGGTAGCCGATGAAAACTATCCCGAGCTCAAGGCCAGCCAAGCATGGCAGGAAGTCCGCGCGCAGATTGAAGGCACGGAGAACCGCATTGCCGTTGCCCGCGACAACTTCAACGAAGCTGTCCAGGACTACAACATGAAGGTGCGCCAGTTCCCCAGCAGCATCGTGGCAAGTATGTCCGGTTTCAACGTGAAGCCCAAGTTCGAGGCCGATGCCGCAGCGCAGCACGCTCCCGACCTGGAGATACCCGACGACATTTAAATCCCATAAAACATGCGAGTAAGAGGCTTCCGCGCCTCTTACTCTCCTTTTCCACATCCACAACACCTCAGCTATGACCGACCAGGAACGATATATGGCGCGCGGCGTCAGCGCGGCAAAGGAAGACGTCCATGCCGCTATCCGCAACATCGACAAAGGCCTCTTTCCAAAGGCTTTCTGCAAAATCATCCCCGACATCCTCGGCGGCGACCCCGCCTATTGCAACATCATGCACGCCGACGGTGCGGGCACGAAGTCCTCGCTGGCCTACGCCTACTGGCGCGAGACGGGCGACCTGAGCGTATGGAAAGGCATCGCACAGGACGCACTCATCATGAACACCGACGACCTGCTCTGCGTGGGCGCTGTCGATGGCATCCTGGTCTCTTCCACCATCGGCCGCAACAAGATGCTGGTGCCGGGAGAAGTCATCAGCGAAATCATTAACGGCACCGACGAACTCCTCGCACGCCTCCGCGACATGGGCATCGGCATCTTCGCCACCGGCGGAGAGACGGCAGACGTCGGCGACCTGGTACGCACCATCATCGTGGACAGCACCGTGACCTGCCGCATGCGTCGCAGCGACGTCATCGACAACGCCAACATCCGTCCCGGAGACGTCATCGTGGGCCTCGCCTCCTTTGGAAAGGCCACCTACGAGGAAGCCTACAACGGCGGAATGGGCAGCAACGGCCTCACCTCCGCGCGCCACGACGTCTTTTCCAAGTATCTCGCAGAGAAATATCCCGAAACCTACGACCACGCCGTGCCTTCTGAACTCGTCTATAGCGGCGGCTACCGCCTCGACGACCGCTCGCCGGAGCTTCCGTGCAGCATCGGCCAGCTCGTCCTGAGCCCCACCCGCACCTACGCCCCCGTCATCCGCAAAGTCCTGGACGAGATGCGGCCGCGCATTCACGGCATGGTGCATTGCACGGGCGGCGCGCAGACGAAAGTCCTGCACTTCGTGGGCGAAAACTGCCACGTCGTCAAGGACAACATGTTCCCCGTCCCCCCGCTTTTCCGCATCATACAGCAGGAAAGCCGCACCAGCTGGCAGGAGATGTACCGCGTCTTCAACTGCGGACACCGCATGGAAATCTACGTCTCCCCCGAAGACGCGCCGCGCATCGTGGAAATATCGAAATCCTTCGACGTCGATGCCCGCATCGTGGGCCGCGTGGAAGAAGGAAGCCGCGCGCTGACCATTCGCAGCGAGTACGGAGAATTTGAGTATCGTTAAACCATAAATGTTAACCAATAAACGTTAACCGTCGAGAACATGAAAAAACTCATCATACTGCTCTGCGTACTCTCTGCCAGCATCTCGATGCAGGCGGGACGCGTCGTGCGCGATTCCCTGAGCAGCAGAATCCTCGGTGTCACGAAATACTATTCCGTCTATCTCCCCGACGCCTATCTCCACGAGCCTTCCCGAAAGTTTCCCGTGCTGTACCTGCTGCACGGCCTTACCGACGACGACCGCGCCTGGTCGCAGAAGGGACAGATGGAACGCGTATGCGACGAGCTCATGGCCAGCGGCGAAGCGCGCCCGATGGTTGTCATCATGCCCGGCGCAGGCGGTGAGGACACCAAGAACATCTGGAACGGATACTTCAACATGCCGGGATGGAACTACGAAGACTTCTTCTTCCAGGAACTGATGCCCACCGCAGAGGCAAAATACCGCTACGACGGACAGCATCGCGCCGTCGCAGGACTTTCCATGGGCGGCGGAGGCAGCGTGGGGTACGCATTGCGCCACACCGAGACCTTTTCCTCCTGCTACGCGATGAGCGCGTGGCTGCGTGCCGACGAGAGCCTGCAGAGCCGGAACCGCCCGGGACAGGAGAAATTCGCCGCCCTCGTGGAAGCCGTAATCGCCTACGACCCCATCGCCTACCTTGGCGATGCAACGCCGGAGCGTCTGGAAGCCATTCGCAACGTCAAATGGTTCATCGACTGCGGTGACGACGACTACCTGCTCAGCCAAAGCCTCGATTTCTATGCGGCTCTCCGAAGCCACAAGGTTGCTGCCCAGCTCCGCGTGCGCGACGGCTGGCATTCCTGGGAGTACTGGCACAACGCCCTGCGCCTCTGCCTTCCCTTTGTCTCCCGCAACTTCTGATTTTATATGCCCACAAATACGCTACTACAAAAGCTTGACGCCCTGCAAGGGCGCTTTGAAGAGACGGCAACCCTCATCACGGATCCCGCCGTCATTGCTGACCAGACGCGCTACGTGCGTCTGACGAAAGAGTACAAGGAACTGGAAGACCTGATGCGCGCCCGCACCGAGTACGCCAACCTTCTCGCCGCCCTTGACGAAGCCAAGACCTTGCTCGTCACCGAAGCGGACAGCGAGATGAAGGAGCTTGCGCGCGAACAGGTGGGAGAATGTGAAGCCCGCCTGCCTCAGCTGGAGGAGGAAATCAAGCTTATGCTCATCCCCAAAGACCCGGAAGACGCGAAAAATGCCATCCTCGAGATTCGCGGAGGCACGGGGGGCGACGAAGCTGCCCTCTTCGCCGGCGACCTCTTCCGCATGTATGCAAAATACTGCGAGCGAAAAGGCTGGAAGATGGAGGTAAGCAGCACCAGCGAGGGCGCCGTGGGCGGTTTCAAGGAGGTCGTATGCTCCGTGACGGGTGCCGACGTCTATGGCACGCTGAAATACGAAAGCGGCGTGCACCGCGTGCAGCGCGTGCCGCAGACGGAGACGCAGGGACGCGTCCATACCAGCGCTGCGACCGTCGCCGTGCTACCCGAAGCCGAGCCTTTCGACGTTGACATTCAGGAGGGACTCATCAAGTGGGACACGTTCCGCAGCAGCGGCGCGGGCGGACAGAACGTGAACAAGGTGGAGAGCGGCGTGCGCCTTCGCTATCCCTGGAAAAACCCCAATACGGGCGAGACGGAGGAGATTCTCATAGAATGCACCGAGACGCGCGACCAGCCGAAGAACAAGGAGCGCGCCCTGGCACGCCTGCGCACCTTCATCTACGACCGCGAACACCAGAAGTACGTGGACGACATCGCCTCGCGCCGCAAAACGCTCGTCAGCACGGGTGACCGCTCGGCCAAGATACGCACTTACAACTATCCCCAGGGGCGCATCACCGACCACCGCATCGGATATACCATCTACAACCTCCCTGCATTCATGGACGGCGACATACAAGACTGCATCGACCACCTCATCGTGGCCGAGAATGCCGAGCGCCTGCGCGATGCGGAACTTTGACGAGTAAACCGGAAGACGAGAAAACAAGCAGACAAGCCTTTGCGGCGCAACAGCTCGTCTGCTTGTTACTCGTCAGCTAAAATATAACTTCGATTTCCTATGAGACACGCCAGTTTTCTCCTGCTTTTCTTTGCCGCCCTCACGGCTTTCGGCCAGAGCAATGTGCTTGACGACGGCACCATCTTCAGTCAGGAAGGCTTCCAGGTGCTGAGAACCGACCGCGGAAGCTACGGACTCTACACGGCAGACGGGAAGATACTCGTCGCCCTCTCGGCCGCGCCCACGAGCGGCTACGACATCACGCGGGAAGTACGCTACGGAACGCAGCGCATCGGCGCACACGCACTGAATTGCCCCATCCTGAACAATTACGCAGCCACGGCATCGGGCAATGACCTCATGTACAAGCCTTTCTTCCGCGTTGTACTGCCCACCACGGTGCAGTACATCCATCCCGATGCCCTCAGCGACGGTTGCTTCTACCAGTTCGTCGTGGACGACACCCTGACGCAGTCGAAGAACACCCGCGTCTCGTCGGCTCCCTCTGCCGCCTCGCGCGAGGAACAAGCCCGCTACGATGCTGCCGGACGCATCATCAACGAGCGCCAGGCGGGCGTAAACGTCGTCCGCTACTCGGACGGAAGCGCCGAAAAAGTCTTGGAGCAATAGTAACAGCCCCTCACGGAGGGGGTTACCTCAACCGCGCCTTCACGCCGAGGCTGAGGCCGAGGATATGTCCCAGCTTCACATCGCGATTCATCGTGGCGGCGCGGATGTAAAGGTCGCAGGTACTCACTTCGTAAAAGAGGGACGCGCTTTGCACGCGCTTCGAGACATGTTCCGAAAACCTTAGCGTCACACGCTGCCCCAAGCCGACGTTGACGCGATACTTCGTGGAAAGATAATCATAGTACTTGTTGGGATAGCGGTTGGGCTGGTGCGCCCAGAACTCGTGGCCAAAGACTGCGTTGACGTACATCGTGGCCGTCAGAGGCTGTATTTCCCAGCGCTTTCCCGCTTGCAGATTCCAGGGAACGAAGTTTTCCTTGAACGTCATCGTGAATTTCGGACGCGTGCTGTCGTGCTTGGGGATAAACCCTCCCAGCACCTGCGTCTCCCAATGGTCGCGCCCGTATTGCCAACCCGCACCGAGGGAAACCGTTCCCATGTTACCAGCATTCTGAAGGATGACGCTGCTCGGCACCAGTATCAGGGCGTTGCGGCGATGCTGCGCACAGAGGTTCTGCAAGGGGAAAGCCAGCAGAGCGACAAGTGCAAGTTTAGAAAGATACCGTCTCTTTTTCATAGCCATCGGGAGTGAAAGTGAATACACGGTACTGGCGCTTGTTGGCACAGCCAACGCCGTAGAATGCAAGGTCGTCGTCGTAAGGATAGCGCACGGTGGTCTCGTGCATGTGCCCATAGACGCAGAAAAGCAGGTTCGGAAATCTCGAGAGGTAGTATCGGAACGGCCGCGCGACGTTGTTGTCGAACTGCTCGCAGTAGGGCGGCGCGTGCATGAGCACGACGGTGCGGTCGAAGTCCTCCGCGCGGCTCATCGTCTCCCTTTCCATGAAGTCAAAGTCCGGCGCAGCGGCAATATGCGCGTACTCTGCCGCATTTGTGTTCACGCAAACGAATTTTATGCGCCCCGCGATGAAGCTGAAATCAGGTTTCCCGAACATTTTGCTGAAGCTCTGCCGTCCCGTGGCCAGCATGTCATGGTTTCCGAGTAGGGTCACATAGGGCGCACGAAGCTTCCCCAGGATATTGCGTGCCCATAGAAATTCCTTCGTCGTGCCCGTGTCGGTGACGTCGCCCAGATGGACGACGAAATCAAGGTTCGCGCGTGCGTTGATGCTGCGGATTTCGTCCTCCATGTCGCTGTGCCAAAGGTGCGTATCGGAAATCATCGCCACGCGCAGCGTATCTTTACCCTCGCAGGCAGCCTCTATGCGGCCAACCTGACGGGCGTTGATGTCGCACGCTCCGTTGATGTCCACGTCGTAAGGGTGCGTGTCGAAAAGATGGTCGTTGCAACCCAGCAGCAGAAGGGTTGCGGCCAAAAGCGTAAGGCGTCTTGTCATTGTTCAGTTCCTGCGTGATGCTTGTTCTGCGGTGCAAAAAAAGCATAAATGCTGGAAACGGAAAAATCGTTTTTGGTTTTTCTGCCGTCAGGAAGCCGAAAAAGTGCCCCCCGAGAGCAGAAAGACGCGGAAGGCGGAGAGAGAACGGCGGGAAAACCGCCGCACACAGGGGCAAAGATGGGAGGGAAGGGGGCGAGGCAGGAAGGGGAAGAGGGCGAGGGAGGGAGGAGAAGGCGGGAAGCAGGGAGGAGCAGCTATCTTTGCAGGGCGAAACGGACGACGGTAGGGAGATGGTCGGAGGTTCCGCCGTGATAGACCGGACCGAGGAAGGTGCGGCGGGGACGCATGCCGTGCTCGCCGTCGCTTTCAAGCAGGAAGTCCGGCGAGAGGGTGCTTGCGCAATCCGTCGCGGCACGCAGGCTGTGGGCGCCCATGAGGAGGGTGCCGCTGAGAAGCACGTGGTCAATGTGCTGCCAACGCCTGCGGAACTTGTAGGTTCCCTGCGGAACGTTCTTCCCCTGCCTCCGGCAACAAACGTCGTATAGTTTTGCGGGCAGGAAGATGCCCCGCGCCGGTCTCGCTCCCAGCGTCTGTCGCAAGGGGCGTGCCGCCAGGTCATCGTTGAAGTCGCCCATGAGCACTACCCCACCCCTTGTGCGCACCGTCATGATGCTGTCCGTCAGCGTGCGGAGGCACTCGGCGACGCGCATGCGGGAGGGTTCCGTGTGCCTGCGCCCGCCCATGCGGCTGGGAAGGTGGCAGACGACGATGTCCAGCGTATCGCCGGACGTCAACAGGCCCGCCACGTGGAGCACGTCGCGTGTAGGCCGCACGTCCGCACCGAGAAAAACGGGGAACGTATCGACGGAAACGGGACGAAAGCGCAGGGGATCGTAGAGCAAAGCCACATTGATGCCTCGCACGTCGCTGCTGCTCGTACATATATAAGAATAATACGCGCGCGCGAGGCGTGTGCGTTGTGTCAGGTCGCGCAGGACGGAGTCGTTTTCCACCTCGCAAAGCCCGACGACTGTGGGCGGCACGCCGTCGGAGGCGGAGATGATGGCGCGCGCCAGCATGGAAAGCTTGTGGCGGTAGCGCCGCGTGTCCCACTTCCTCTCACCTTGGGGCGTAAATTCCACGTCGTGCTTGCCTTCTGCATGGACGGTGTCGAAAAGATTCTCCACGTTGTATTCCATCAGGACAAAGGACTCCGTCTCCGACTGCGCGCGGCCGGAGAGCGAAAAGCAGGCGCACGCCGCAAGAAGCAGCGTGCGCCTGAGTATGTCCTTTGCTTTCATGGATGGAAAGGCGTCTAAAGAAACTTCCGGGCTTTCACGAAAGACTTCTGGGCTCTTACGATAGACTTCCGGGCTTATCGCAGCACCTTTCGTCCGTCGCGGATATAGACGCCGCGTGCGGGCTCTGCGATGCGACGGCCTTGCAGGTCGTAAAGGGGTGACGACTGACCGTTGGCCGTTGACCATTGACCATCCTGGACGGAGGGCGTTTCAATGCCCGTGAAGGTCCAGTCGTCGTTCGTGCCGCGGCGCAACAGGCGGAAGCCGTTCAGCGCCATCCAGTGGGCACCGCTGACATTGGCCACAATGCCCAGGGAGACGGGAGCACCCTCACTGCGGACGGCAAACTCCAGGCGACCGCTGTTAAGAGGCGCATAGGCCAGCGCGGATGCGAACTGCGCAGCGTCGGGAAGCCCGGTGCCGCTGGCAGCTACGAGGTAACAGCCGTCGGGCTGCTTGTCGGTATAGCCTTCAGCCACGAGGACGTAGTAGCCTACGGGCAGCGTGACGGTCTGGTAGAGCTTGAGGTTGCTCACCTCGTTGGCAAAGCCGTGGGAACCCGTCATCAGGGCCAGGGCGTCGTCGATGTCCTTGTCCACATAGAACTCCGTGGTCGCAGCACCGCTTTCGACGGCATTCTCTACCACCCACGTGCTCTGGGCCGTGCCGGTTTCAAGCTGCTGGTAGCGCGAGCCGTCGCCAGCGTCGGCACTGGTGTTCGTGGAGTAGGCTGTGTGGCGGAAGGGAGCCTGTGCATTGGTGAGGACGGAAGCCGTGATGTCCTCGGGAGACTTCTCGGAAAGGCAGAATATGCCGAGGCTGGAGCTCCAGGCGTCGCCGTCGGGGCCGAAGCCCGTGCGCGTACCGGTCTGCGCATAGGACGTGGCGTCCTCCACGTTGCCGGAGGACTGGTTGAACTGGTAGTAGAGTGCCAGCGCGTCGGACGTCTGTGCTGCGGTGACGTCGGAAATGGGATTGTTGGCGTATGCGAGGAGCTGCTCCTGCGAGAGCGCCTTGTTCCAGATGCGGAGTTCGTCGATGACGGCGTTCATCGGCGCGTCGCTGCCGCCCAGCTGCATCGTTTGCGGCTGGTTTTCGGAGGCCAGGGCGGCGAAGCGCAGCTTGGCAACGGGCTGGCAGTCCTTCAGGACGGTGCAGTCCTGTCCGTTCACAACGACGGCGTAGTGATGCCACTGGCCGAGGGTGACGACGCCCGCAGGCGTCTTGGCCTCCATGCCCGCCACGCTGACGAGGATGCGGCCTTCGGCATCGCTCTTGATCTGGAAGTCGCTGCTGGTGCCACCGATGCGGTTCACGTTGCTGCGCAGTTCTTTCGCATAGAGCCAGTATTCAACGGTGAAGGCGCGGTTGGCAACGGGGTTCTTGAAGGTGACGTATTCCGTCGTCTTGCCGCTGAAGTTGAGTGCGTTCTTGCCGTCGGCGTTGCAGACAACGAGGGCGCGCGGGCGGAATACCTTGTTGGCACCTTTGTCATTGGCGGCCACGAGCGAGACGTCGAAGACGCCGGGCGCGCGGAAGTTGATGCTTCCGTTCTTGAACTTCTTCGCGATGACGGTGTCCTGTGCGGCAATCTCCCAGTGCCATGTTCTGGGCGTGCGCGTCGAGGCATCGGTGAAGCGGACTGCCGTGTTCTTGACCGTCACGCTGGGAGAAACCGTAAAGTCGGCCGTAGGCCAGAGGTCGTTGATCTGTATGACGCGCTGTGCCGTAGAGGTTCCGGAGGCGTTGCGTGCCGTCAGGGTGACGGTCTGACGCCCGGGGATGACGTAGGACGTGGCCAGGTGGGTTGTCGTGGCGGACGAAGTTTCCGCTCCGGGCAGGGACCATTCGTAGGAAGTGGCTCCCACGGACTGGTTGATGAAGCTTACGCGGTCGCCGATGGCAATGGTGTCGGGACAGGAGAAGCTGGCGACGGGAGCCGGCAGGGCGAGGACGCTGAGCGTGTGCGTCACCTCGGCCGTCTGGCCTGCGGCGTCCGTCACGGTGAGCTTCACTTCCTTCTCGCCGGGCGTCTCAAAGACGACGGAGGGGCTGTCGGACGTGTACTTGCGGCCTTCCACTTCCCAGAGGAAGCTGATGACGTTTCCGCTGGAAGCGTTCTGGAGGGCGATGGGCTGGTACGTGTAGAGCGTCTGCGCGGGGAAGGTGAAGTCGGCCGAGGTGGTGCGCTTGTCCTTGCGCGAGTAGTTGCTCATGCGCGAAGGCGTGCCGTTGATGTATTCTATGGTGTGGCCCTGGGCGAGGTCCACGATTTTTTCGTTGGAGTCCTCGTTCATGGTCAGTTCCACGAGGAGTCCCGGCATCGTTGCGGGGTCTTCTATCTCGGAGTACATGTACTGGCTGATCTGCGTCTGCGTGCGGGCGGTGGACCATACGCGGAACTCGTCGATTTCCGCGCTTATGCCGTTGGCGTCTGCGCGCCCTACGGAGAGGTCGCCCATACCGGGCAGTCCGCCGGAGGCACTTCCGGCCTCGCCTGCCACCACGCCGTTGACGTAGCACGTGAGCTTCTTGCCGTCAAACACCAGGGCGACGTGCGTCCACTTGGTGGAGGAGAGCTTTGTGCGCCCGGTGGTGAAGCGGTTGCCCGTGTCCCATCCGGCCACAATCTCTCCGGCGGTCGTCGTGTGGAAGAGGAAGGTTCCCCATCCCGGCCCGATCTGCTGGTTGTAGTTCGCGCAGCTCGTAGGCTTCATCCAGAATTCGATGGTTGCCTTTTCCAGCTTGTTGGGAAGCAGGTTCTTGATGACGAAGCCGCCGTTGGCGAACTTGCGGGTGTAGTCGGGGGAGGAAGTCTTGCCTCGCCAGAGGCTTGTGTAGGCACTTACGCGGTTGGACTCGCGCTCGCCGTCGCGTGCGGCATAGCGTGCGCTGACGGAATAGTCCAAGGCGCCCTCGACGGTGGGCTTCGTGCTGCGCGCGTCGGCGGAGAGGGTGCTGACAAGGACGCCGTCGGCATAGACGTTGAAGCCTTGCAGGCTCCAGCCGCCTGCCTCGGGAGCATCCCACGTCAGCGTGCCGTCGTTCATCGCCACGTTCAGCGGCGCGTTGAGGCCGTCGCCTTTCACGACGTAGGAGATGATGGTCTTCTTTCCCTTTGTCTGTATCTGCACGCCGTCCTTGCCGACGGGGAAGGGGAACTCGATGCCTTCAGGATCGGCCTCGTAGTCCATGAAGGACAGGGCGTCCACTTTTCCGACGCCGTTTGCGGAGTTCTTCGTCTCGATGATGAAGAAGTACTTCACGGGGCGGTGGGTGTCAAGCCCTGCGGAGAGGTCCGTAATGTCGTAGCCAAACTCCATCGGCTCGCTGTGTACGCCGTCCGTCCAGCGTCCGAGCATGGGGGTTTCGGCATCCACGCCGTCGCCGTCGCCGTCGCCGGCATACTTGAAGTGCTCCATCTGCACGGTCATGGCGGGCTCGGTGGCCGTCGTGTCCTGCGAAACGCCTGCGGAAAGGCAGAGCTCGGAGCGCTTGGAGTACTCCATCTTTATTTTCAGCGTGCGCAAGGGGCGGTAGTTCTTGTGGACGTAGTAGATTTCCGGCCAGTAATAGTCAGAGGAGTTACCAGTGGTGACGGCGTTCTTGTAGGGGCAGTAGATGAAGCCCTTGTTGCACCATCCGTCGCCCCAGCTGTTGACGATGATCCATGCGCCGACCTCGTCCTTGTCCTTTTCGCCTGCCACGCCGTTGCCGTCGAGGTCAAACTCGATGCGGTCGTCGTAGCCCACGATGGTCAGGGCGTGGTCCACCTGCTTTCCCCAGGCGCCGACGTACTTCTTTCCGACGACGCCGAGGCTCTTGTTGGTCGTCGTGTTGGGGATGTTGCGCCAGTCGCCGCCGCTGGCAACGCCGATGCCGCAGACGCCGCCCACGCCTCCCCAGTCGGGGTCGCCGGAGTGGTTCCAAATCCAGTTCTTCACGAGCTCGCGGCCTTCCTCCGTCTTGACGGAAATGGGGAAGTTCGCATTGCGCTCGATGCGGTTCTGCATGGCCTGGTACCATTTGTCGTAGCCCTGCATCCAGCCAAAGTCGTTGGAGGCACAGTCTTGGTTGCCGAAGAGCTTGCTATAGGTGGCGCCGCCGTAGGTCGTGACGTTGGGGATGCCGTTGGCGGCCGCCATACCTTCCTTGCCGCTGGAGCTGTTCGTCAGAAGCCACGTGAAGTGCGTGGGATAGCGGTTGGCGTCCTGCTTACCGTTCGCGCGGCGCCAGGCATTGACTTCGTAGGTGAACATGTAGTAGATGCGCGATGCCGAGCCGCAGGAGCCGCCGTCCTGGTTGATGACGACGGGGAAATACTCCGTTTCGGCATTGTTCACGTGGTCGGGACGCGTCTGTCCGTCGGCACGCGGCGTGATGTGACGAAGCCGTGCGTCGGGACGGCGTACGTCGGAATAGTCAGGATAAAGGCGACGGTTCACGTTCTGTGCACCCGCCGTCAGCGCGGCCAGCGTGGCCAGCGCCATGAGAAGCGTAAGTTTTCGCATGGTTTAGGTTTGTTTGTTTTATTCTTCTGCCGCAAAACTACGGAAAAGATACCACAATAGCAAAGTTTTTGCGCGCGCATTTGCGCGCACGAGGGCGAAAGGCTGTACGTCCGGAGGCCGGAAATGCACCGCCTGAAGCCCGGAAACGCACCGCCTGAAGGCATCACGGTCATAAACCACCGCGGTGGTTTCTTCATTTCACCGTCGTGGTTTTATGATTTCACCGCGGTGGTTTCTTCTGCCCACCGCGGTGGGCGACGACCGGCAAGCCTGCGGACGGGGCGTCCGGTGCCTCAAGGCCGGGGCTTGGGAGGCACGGAAAGGGGCGCCGGGAGGCAGCGGCCAGCAGCCGCGAGCCGGGGGAAAAATGCGGCGGGGATGAGTTTTCTGCGCGAAAGCCTTGTTTATGCGGAGGGCTTGCACTATCTTCGCGGCTTGAACGGACTCCTCGTCCGCATCACCAGACAACTATAAATCGTATAACTGATATCATGAGAAAAACACGGCTTGCACTGGCAGCCATCCTTCTGACAACGCTTTCCGCATGGGCACAGGTTCCCGCCAGCTACTACTCGGCGGCACGCGGAAAGTCCGGGAGCGCCCTGAAGACGGCGCTCCACGGCATCATCACCAACCACACGACACTCTCCTACGACTATCTCTTCACCGTCTATGCCGAAAGCGACATCCGCGCGGACGGGAAAATCTGGGACATGTACTCGGACATGACCAACTTCGCCGTCGGCGACCACTCCAGCTATCACGCCGAGGGCGACTGCTACAACCGCGAGCACAGCGTGCCGCAAAGCTGGTTCAACAAGGCTGCGCCCATGCGCACGGACGCCTTCCACGTGATTCCCACGGACGGCTACGTGAACAATCGCCGCAGCAACTATCCCTACGGCGAGACCACGCGCCCGACGTACACCTCGCACGGCAGTTTCTCGAAGGTGGGGCCGTGCAGCCTGTCGGGCTATTCGGGCACCGTGTTCGAACCGAACGACATGTACAAGGGCGACATCGCGCGCATATACTTCTACATGGTGACGTGCTACGAGGACAAGGTGACGGGATGGAGCAGCGCGGCCTTCGGCAGCTCGAAATATACGGGCATGAGCGACTGGACCATGCAGATGATGCGCCAGTGGGCGGAGGACGACCCCGTGTCGCAGAAGGAAATCGACCGCAACAACGCCGTCTATAAGTTCCAGAAAAACCGCAACCCCTTCGTGGACTTCCCGGGACTGGAGGAATACGTCTGGGGCAGCAAGACGGGCGTAGCCTTCGACCCCGACGCATGGGACGCCAGCGACGACCGTCCCACGCCGCCCGAACCCGTCTTCAGCATTCCCTCCGGCGTCGTGGCGGAAGGTACCGAGGTGGACATCGAATCGCCCAACGAGGAAGCCTCGCTCTGGGTCAGCGTGAACGGTGCCAACGCAGAAAACTGCGGCAGCTTCTCGACGGTGACGATTTTCGAGACCACACACGTGACGGCCTACTGCGAGCTGAACGGAAAGCGCAGCCCGATGGTGAGCGCGGACTACGTCATCGCAGGCACCGAGCCGCCCGTGGATGAGGACGGCAACCGCTTCGTCCTCGTCAAGGCGGAGAGCGAGCTCAAGGCGGGCGACAAGTATCTCATCGTCTGCGAGCAGACCAACAAGTCCGGCGGCCCGGACCAGGTGGCACTCTCCGCACAGTCCAACGACATACGCTCCTGGGCGGAGGTTTCCGCTACGGGCGGCATCATCACGACGCAGACGGCGGGCGAATACCCCCACGTGCTGACGCTGGGCGGCGCACGCGGAGCCTGGACGTTCTATGACGCTTCGGAGAATGCTTACCTCGCCCTTTCCAGCAAAGCCAACAAGCTCCACGCCCTCGAAGATGCCAACTCGGACAACGCGAAGTGGAGCATCGAGGTGACTGCGGACGGCACGCACATCTACAACGTGGCGTACGACGACCGCGAGATACAGTTCAACCCCGGCTCGCCGCGCTTCGCCTGCTACACAGGCTCGCAGCGTCCCGTCGCACTCTACCGCATGGACGTGCTGAACGGCATTGACGACGACGCCTACCTCTTCGAGCCCACGGCGGCTCCCGTCTATGACTTGCAGGGACGGCGCGCACGCCACACGACGCGCGGCGTCTTCATCCAGGACGGACGCGTCATCGTGAGGTAGGCATCCGCCTCCCGTGCGTGCATTCCGCCTTTGGAAACCCGCACAAGAGCATCCCCCGAGGTTCAGGCCTGAACTTCGGGGGATGCTCTCTTTGTTGACAAGCTGCCGGTGGCGAACTGTGGCTTATTGCAGGCGGTACTGGCTGACGCAAATCCGGTGGACGCCCACGCGGAGCGTGTCCGCACGCAGGGGGACGTAGCCACAGGCACGCAGGCTGTCGGGACTTAGGACGCTGCGCTCGTCGGCAACGACATAGGGGAAAAGGTCTCCGGCGCGACGGCGCAGAAGCTGCGCGTCGTGGGTCGCCGCATCGGCCTGGAAGGCCAGCGTCTCAGGAAAGAGGCGCTGCACAAGGGGCGAGGGAGACGCCAGCGTGGAGTAGAACTGCACCATGCCGTTGTCGCGGGAGGGCAGCGAAAGGGCGGCGGCGCGGGATGCAAGGACGGGAGAGAGGCAAAGCGCGCTGTCGCGGGGCAGCACGTCCAAGGCGGCTGCGGCCTGCTCCCACTGCCTGCGCTCCGCATGCGTAGGCGGCAGCGGCAGCGTCAGATAAAAGGCGGCCAGCCAAAGGCTCAGGACGGCAATCCCGCCCAGGAACGCCGTCCGCAGACGGGATGCCTCCAGCTTTGCAAGCCACGGGAGGGCAAAGACAACGAGGGGCGGAAGCCAGAAGTGGAACACGTAGCTCATGAAAGCTCCCGTGTGAAGCCCCAGCCGGAGCCACATGGCGAAGAGCAAAAGCGCCGAAAGGGCATACGCGTCACGGAAGAAGTCCCGGCCCAGCCGCTTCGCACCATAGGCAAAAAGCACGAAGAGCGGGCCGTAGAACACGGCGCTCAGCGCAATCTGCCGCAGCAGGTGCGCAGGCACGGAGGAGGCAGCGGCGAGATGGTGTACGACGTTATAGACAAAGTAGTTGGGATAGAGGCCATGCACCGCGAAAGCCGTCGCGAAGCCTACGGCGGCGCAGCCGAGCAGATACCACCAGCCCTGGCGGCGGCTTTTCAGGAAGAAGAAGGCTTGCAGCGGCAGCCAGATGCCGACGAAATAGGGTTTCACGAAGAAGCAGGCCACCGTCAGCAGCGCGCTCCACCCTACCCGCCAGCGCTCGGCGGCCGCGAGGGCGCACAGCATGAGCAGCGTGCCCAAGGGGGCGGGCGTCGCCGTGCCGGTCACGTTGTGCCAGTCAGCCGTCAGCAGGAAGGCAAATGCCGTCAGCGCCAGCAGCTTGTCCCCCGAACGACGGAAGACGAGCCATGCGGCCACACCTCCGGCGGCAAGCGCCGAGAGGTAGGACAACAGACGGAGGACAAGCAGCACGTCAAGGCCGCTGAGAAGCGTGAAGAAATAGCCGAGGAAAGGGAAGAGGATGCCATAGACATAGAAGGTCGAGGCCTCGGGGCCGCCGTAGAGCTCGCCGCCGTGCAGGCCGAAAAACTGCAAGGCCGCATCGGCCTGCGCCCATTCGCGGTATTCGCTGACCCAAGGGGAGAGCATCCAGACTGCGGTGACGCAGACGTGGGCGAGGCAATAGGCAGCGACGAGGCACAAGATGCCCCGTCGCCATGCGTTTTGTGCCTTCCCGGAAGTCATTTCTGGCCTTGTGGTTTCGGTTATGCCTCCAGATAGCGGCAGACGTTGTCCTCGATGCGCGCGGCAAGTCCCTCGGCAGGCTGCGGCACAAAGGTCTCGCCCGTGATGTGCTCGTAGAGTTCCACGTAGCGCTGGCTGATGCTCCGCACGATGTCAGGCGTCATCGTCGGCACCTGCTGTCCGGCCTTCCCCATGAAGCCTTCGCTCATGAGCCATTCGCGGACAAACTCCTTTGAGAGCTGGCGCTGCGGCTCGCCCGCACGGAAACGCTCCTCGTAGCCTTCGGCATAGAAGTAGCGGGAAGAGTCGGGCGTATGGATTTCGTCCATCAGGACGATTTCCTCGCCGTCCCAGCCGAACTCGTACTTCGTGTCAACGAGTATCAGGCCGCGACGCGCAGCAATCTCCGTGCCCCGGCGGAAGAGGGCGAGGGCATACCGTTCCAGCTGTGCGTACTGCTCGGGCGTGGCCAGGCCGCGGGCAAGGATGTCCTCGCGGGAGATGTCCTCGTCGTGAAGGCCAAGCTCGGCTTTCGTCGTGGGCGTGATGATGGGTTCGGGGAAGCGCTCGTTCTCGCGCATGCCGTCGGGAAGGCGCACGCCGCAGATTTCGCGCACGCCAGCCTTATAGGCGCGCCATGCGCTGCCGCAAAGATAGCCGCGCACAATCATCTCAAGCGGAAAACCTTGCAGGCGACGGCCTACGGTCACCATCGGGTCGGGCGTGGCAAGCTTCCAGTTGGGACAGATGTCCGTCGTGGCGTCCAGGAACTTGGAGGCAATCTGGTTCAGCACCTGCCCCTTGTAGGGAATGCCCTCGGGCAGGACGACGTCGAAGGCCGAAATGCGGTCCGTCACTACCATCACGAGGCGTCCGTCAGCGAGGCTATAGACGTCGCGCACCTTGCCGTGATAGACTTCTGTTTGTCCGGGAAAGCGGAAATCGGTTTGTGTCAATGCGTTCATGGGTGTAGGAAAGTTTTTGTTCTCTATGCTGTGATTATTATCGTTGTTCTAAAGGTCCGCCCCGGCTTTGTCCTGCCGGCCGGCGGCTTCGTAGGCTTCGACGATGCGCGTCACGAGCTTGTGGCGCACGATGTCCTTCTTCGTCATCTCAATGAAGGCGATGCCGGGAATGTCCCTGAGGATGCGAAGCGCCTCCACGAGGCCGCTCTTCTGGGAGACGGGAAGGTCTATCTGCGTCATGTCGCCCGTGATGATCATCTTCGTGTTCATGCCCATGCGCGTCAGGAACATCTTGATCTGCGCGGTGGTGGTGTTCTGCGCCTCGTCAAGGATGACGACGGCGTCGTTGAGCGTGCGCCCGCGCATAAAGGCGAGGGGCGCAATCTGGATGACGTTCGTGGCAAGGTACTCCTGGAGCTTCGTAGGCGGTATCATCTCCTCCAGCGCGTCGTAGAGCGGCTGGAGATACGGGTCTATTTTCTCCTTCATGTCGCCGGGCAGGAAACCGAGCTTCTCGCCGGCCTCCACGGCGGGACGGCTGAGGATAATCTTGCGCACCTCGCGGTTTTTCAGGGCGCGGACGGCAAGGGCGATGGCGGTGTAGGTCTTTCCGCTGCCTGCCGGGCCGACGGCAAAGAGGAGGTCGTGCGTGCCGTAGGCTTCCACGAGGCGGTGCTGGTTCTCGGAACGCGGGCAGATGGGCTTGCCGCCCGTGCTATAGACGATGACGCCGTCGGCGCTTGGGGCGGCGGGACGGTTGTGGCGCACAATGTTCAGAATATCTTCCTCGCCAAGCGTATTGAAACGCACGCAATGGTCTTCAAGGGCGTGGAAGGTGTCCTCGAAGTCGGCCATGTCCTCCTCGCCGCCCATCACCTTGAGCACGTTGTCGCGCCCGATGATGCGGAGCTTGGGACAGAGTGCGCGCAGCATGCGCAGGTTGGCATTTCCCACGCCGTAGAAAACGACGGGGTCGGCCTCTTCGAGTACGAAATGTCTTTCTATCATTTTCTTTCTGTACGTTTCAGCGTTTTTGCAGGCTTTCGCCCTAAAGACCGCAGGCAAGGAGCGTGCGGTCAAGGGCTTCGGCGTCGTCCGCAGGCACCCAGTGCACGGCGGGGTCACGGCGGAACCACGTCAGCTGCTTCTTGGCATAGACGCGCGTGTTCTTGCGGATGCGGTCGAGGGCGAAGGGAAGTTCCCACTCGCCGTCGAGGACGTGGAAGAGCTCCTTGTAGCCGACGGTGTTCAGGGCGTTGCTGCCGCGGAAGTCCTTCACGCGCAGCAGTTCCTCCCAGAATCCGTCGTCCATCATCTGCGTGACGCGGCGGTTGATGCGCTCAAAAAGTTCCGCGCGCGGTCGGTTAAGGGCAACCTTCACCATCCTGAAGGGACGCTCCTGCGTATTCCTCCGGCGGAAGGAGCTCATCTTGCGCCCCGTTTGGTAGAGGACTTCGAGCGCGTGCACGACGCGCCGCGTGTTCCTGCGGTCCACTTCCGCAAAGTATTCGGGATCCAGCAGCCGCAGCTCCTCCACGAGCGCGTCAAGTCCCTCGCTTTCAAGCCTGAGCTGCATCATCGCGCGTACAGGAGCCTCTATCGTCGGGATGTCGTCAAGCCCGTTGCAGACGGCATCGATGTAGAGCATGGAACCTCCGCTGAGCAGGACGACGTCGCGCTCGCGGAAGAGCTCCGGAAGCAGGGCAAGGACGTCGGCCTCGTACTGCGCCGCGCTGTAGTACGCATCAAGCCCGAGCGTTCCCACGAAGTAGTGGCGTGCCTGGGCTTGTTCCTGCGGAGTGGGTGCGGCTGTTCCTATGGGAAGGTCGCGGTATATCTGTCGGGAGTCCGCGTTGAGGACGGGCGTGCCGTAGCGGGCGGCCAGCCGCAGGGCGACTTGCGTCTTTCCCACGGCAGTGGGGCCTGTCAGCACGAGGAGCGTCTTCAATGCGGAGGGAGTGTGTGCGATGTAAGAGGTAAGATCAGTACAGTTCGCTGCCGTCCATGATTTCGAAGCCCTCGAGGTCAAGCTCGTCATCGTTGAAGGCACCGCCTTCGCCATAGAGGTCGTCGTCCTCCTCGTCGGGAACGGCCGCTCCCTTCACGGCTGCAGGAGGCAGCGAGAAGTCCAGTTCCTCAATCTGCTTCGGGGCTTCGCCGACGGAGCGCACCACCTCGGCCTTGTCCAGATGCTTGCCGGGAATGAGCTCGCGCACAGTGAGATAGAAGACGCGGTCGGAGAAGGGGTCGAAGACAAACTCGAAGTTCTGCCCTTCGTCCTCGATGAACTCGCCGAGGCGCGTCTCGCCCATGACGTAGCAGTCCTCGTCGGCGGCGCCGCCTCCCATGTCCTCGCGCGTCACCTGCTGCCCGCGTTCCCAGTCCTCGTCGCAGACGTAGAAACTCGTCATCTGGTCGTCAGGATAGGAGCAGGAGTCCAGGATGGCCTTGGCAAGGTCGAGGAAGGAGGAGTCGCTGTCTATGAGCAGTTCGCGGAGGAAGCCCTCCACTTCGTCGGAAATGAATTTTATCTTGTAGAGCATGGCGTTTCTTACTTTATGATGCCGCGTTTGGAGGACTGTATGAAGCTGAGGATGTATTCTATCTCTTCGGACATGGGGACGCTGGCCTTGATGTCGGCAATGGCTTCGTCGCGGAGCTGTCCGCTGTTGTAGAGGATGCGGTAGGCGGCATGGATGTTGCCGATGAGCTCGGCGGAGAAACCGCGGCGACGCAGGCCAACGAGGTTGATGCCGCAATAGGCAATGGGCTCGCGCGCAGCGATGATGAAGGGCGGAATGTCCTGACTGGTGCGGGAGCCGCCGCCGACCATCACGTAGCCACCCACGCGGCAGAACTGGTGGACGAGGACGTTGGCGGAGAGGATAGCATGGTCGTCGATGATGACTTCGCCTGCCAGCTTCGTGGAATTGCCAATGATGCAGTCGCTGCCGATGATGCAGTCGTGGCCGACGTGCATGCCTTCCATCAGCAGGTTGCCGCTGCCGACGACGGTCTTTCCCTTCGCAGCCGTTCCGCGGTTGATGGTGACGTTCTCACGAATGCGGTTGTTGTCGCCAAGTTCGGCGGTAGTCTCCTCGCCACGGAACTTGAGGTCCTGGGGTATGGCGCTGATGACGGCACCGGGGAAGAAGGTGTTTCCGTTGCCGATGCGGGCGCCGTAGAGGAGCGTCACGCTGTTCATCAGGCGGTTATTGTCGCCGAGGACGACGTTCTTGTCAATGTAGCAGAAGGGACCTATCTCGTTGCCGTCGCCGAGCTGGGCGGCGGGATCCACGTAGGCCAGGGGGCTTATGATGTTTGCCATAGTTCTTCGTTGTTATTATTTGATTTCCGCACGCAGGAGGCGGGCGAAACGGTTGTTGGCGGTGTGTCCGGGGCGCACGGCAACGATGTGCCCGCGCAGGCGACGGCCTACGAGGGCCATGTCGCCGATGACGTCAAGGAGCTTGTGGCGGGCGGGCTCGTTGGGCCACGTCAGGGGACGTGCGTTGATGTATCCCAGCTGCGTGGCATCGCGGCGCGACACGCCGAGCGAGTCGGCCAGGCGGTCAAGGCGTTCCTGCGGAAGCTCGTGCTCGTAGATGACGATGGCGTTGTCCAGGTCGCCGCCCTTGATGAGTCCCATCTGGAGCAGGGGCTCTATCTCGCGCACGAAGACAAACGTGCGCGCCTCGGCAATCTCGGCGGCAAAGTCCGAGAGGCGGTCGAGGCGGGCGCTCTGGCTCTGGATGAAACGCGAGGGGAACTCGATGGTGGCCTCTACGGAGAAGTCCTCGGCGGGTGTCATGACGAGGCGCGAGCCGCTCTGCTCGTCGCTGAAGCTCACAGGCTCCGAAAGTTCGAGGTACTGACGGGGAACGCCCTGGTTCTCCAGTCCCACCTTGAGGATGAACTGGAGGAAGTAGCGCGACGAACCGTCGAGGATGGGCATCTCGGGACCGTCAAGCTGCACGGTGCAGTTGTCCACGCCTGCGGCATAAAGGGCAGCCATGGCATGTTCGATGGTGCTGATGCGCACGTCGCCGCTGGCCACGACGGTGCCACGGGAGGTATCTACGACGTTCTCGGCGAGAGCCTCCACGACGGGCTGTCCCGGAAGGTCTATGCGCTGAAGGCGCAGGCCGCTGCCGGCAGGGGCAGGCAGGAAGGTGGCCGTCAGGTCAAGGCCGGTGTGGAGTCCCTTGCTTTTCAGGGTGAAACTGCTGCGAAGTGTGTGTTGCATAGTGAGGAGATAAAGGCGGTTGGCGAATCAGTCGGCGCTGTCAAGACGGTTGACGGTGGCGGCGAGTTCGGGAAGGTTCTTGAATACGGCGGTGCAGCGTGCGAACTTGCGGGCGTCCATAGCGGGCGAGCCGATGATGACCTGTCCGGGCTTGCGGACGCTGCCGGCGATGCCCGCCTGCGCGCCGCTCTGCGTGCGGTCGGCGATGGTGATGTGTCCCGCAATGCCTACCTGGCCGCCGAACACGCACCACTCCCCTACCTTCGCGCTGCCGGCCACGCCGACCTGTGCGGACATGACCGTGTGTGCGCCGACCTCGCAGTTGTGGGCTATCTGCACGAGGTTGTCTATTTTCACGCCGCGATGCACGACGGTGGACCCCATCACGGCACGGTCCACGCAGGCGTTGGCTCCAATCTCCACGTCGTCCTCAAGGATGGCATTCCCCGTCTGGGGAATTTTCTCATACCCTTCGGCCGTGGGTGCGAAGCCGAAGCCGTCGGCACCGATTACGCAGCCGCTGTGGAGGATGCAGCGGGCACCCACCTGACAGTCGTGATAGACGGAAACGTTGGGATAGAGCACCGTGTCGTCGCCGACGACGCAGTTTTCCTCCACGACAACGCCCGCATAAAGCTGCACGCGGCTGCCGAGGCGGACATTGGCGCCGACGTAGGCATGGGGACCCACATAGACATCGCTGCCGAGCTGCGCGGAAGGCTCCACGACGGCCGTGGGGTGGATGCCCGTACGGCGCTGCTGCCCCTGTCCGGCCATCTGCATGAGGCGGCCAAGGCATTCGCGGGCGTCAGGGACGCGGATGAGCGTCACGCTGACAGGCTGGGCGGGCTGGAAGTCGGCATTTACAAGAACGACACCGCCTGCGAGCTGGTAGAGATGGGCTTCGTAGCGAGTGTCGGAAAGGAAAGAGATGGCACCAGGGGCGCACTCTTCTATCTTGGCAAAACTGGTGATACGGGCATCGGGGTTTCCCTCGACGCTGCCACCGAGGAATTGGGCTATTTGACTGGCTGTAAACTCCATTAAAGTGTTGTTTGCGTTTCACTTAGAGGCGCATCCCCAAGACACTCGGGGTTTCTCCCGAGGGGATGAGCCGCAATTGTGGCGCAAATATAGGAAAAACTTTTGGGAGAAAAGAGTTTTTCGCAAAGAAAATACAGCACATCGCAAATATACGCCTCCATTTGGCAAACTTCTCCACATCATGTTTGCAACAAGCGGCACCCAGAGAGACGTTGCGGAAGGAAAAGAAAGAGGCGGACGACTGTCACGACGGGTTTACGCAGTAAGTTCCGAGTTCAGGAAGGAAGCTTTACGCAGTAAGTCCCGAGCTCAGGAAGGAAGCTTTCCCCGTTCCGGGAATCGTTCCAAGCGGTGGAATGAATCGTTCCAAGGCTTGGAACAAGCCGTTCCAAGGCATGGAACAGACAGTTTCAAGGCTTGGAATAAACAGTTTCAAGGCTTGGAACAAATTCTGAAACACGCATCGCGCAGTCGTTCACGTCGGTTAAGGTCTTTTCTTACGAAAGCGCGTCTTGCTGGTTCTGACAGGGTGTGCGGACTGTCTCAAGCCCTTACGTCCAAGGCCAGTCCCACGAGCGGAAGAAGCCCGGGCATTAGCGGACAAGTACGCAAAAAAATGCCTCCCCCGCAAGCGAGGGAGGCATTGAAAAGTATGACTAAACGCTGATTAGTACTCAGGATTTACGAGATACCAGTTCTGCTGGTCAAGCAGGGCGTTGTAGAGCGCACGGTCGTAGATGTTCGTGTTCTCATAGAGCCCGAGCTTCACGCTGCGGCGTGCCACCTGCCATGCGAGCCAGTCCGTGCCGTAGTTGGCAGCGAACTCACCGCTCTGGTCGTTGTTCTTGTGGCGGGCGAAGCGGCAGAGGTCGTAGAAGCGATAGCCTTCGAAGCCGGTCTCCAGGGCGCACTCATCGGCAATGAGGCTCTCCACGGCATCAATCTCCAGAGGATCAGCCTCGGCGGCCGGGTCGGCCTCGATGATGTCGTAGGTCTCACGCTCGCGGGCCAGGCGCTCCTCGTCTGTCTCCTCTTCTGCGGGGTCATCGTCGTCCTTCACCGTGATGCCGCGGGCCGAAGCACGGAGCTTGCGGCACAGCGTGCGAACGGACTCGTCAACCTGACCTGTGCGCTGCTGCTCAGCCAGGATGCGCTCGGCAACGACTACGCCGTACTCGTTGAGCGTGTCGGCAACATCGGCGTTGCCGCATCCAAGCTCGTGGATGCCGCAGGTGCTGGCCCAGCGCTCGTCGGAGAAGTCGAGCATCACGCTGTAGTTCGGGTCGGCCTGTGCACGGCGGATTTCATCGGCGTTGATGAAGTTGTTGTGGTACTGCGTGTCAATGATGGTGTCAATCTCCCAAACGCGTTTGCGCGTGCGGGCGGCATCGTCATACTCCCAGGTTTCCTTCAGGTCGGGGATGCGCTCGTAGTTCAGGCCACCGCGAAGCACGGCAAATGCGTGGCGCGGATAGCCTGCACGGTTGAGGGCCTCGGCGAAGCGAAGCATAATCTGGCGCAGGCGGTAGATGCCAACCATGTAGCGGAACTGGAAGCTGTTGACGGAGGCACGGTCGCTGGAGACGTTGGAGCCGCAGAACTTCTGGACGAAGCGGAAGCGGCCGTCGGAAGTCACGACTTCGGGACACGTTCCGTAGAAACGGGCGTCGCCGTTGTCAAGGTATTCCATTTCCTCCACGGCACCCTCTGTATCCTTCTTGATATAGACGTACTTCTGTGCCTTGTTGAGGGCTTCGAAGCGGGAAGAAGGAGCAAGCTGGCGGTTCTTGTAGTTGGCGACAACGGAGATGCGGCCAGAGGATGCGATGACGGTCTCGGTTTCACCGGAGGTGTTTTCCACCTCGTCGGTCGTGGTCTGCGTGGTGGAGTGCGGATCGAAACCATAGACCTGTGCAACGCGTGTCATCACACGTCCGAAAGCCGTGTTGGCGGAACTGGGAATCATGGTGAAGATTTCGTTGTACATCGTCTGCGGGGTGGAGGCGCTGTAAAGCTGGCTCCAGCTCGTGGCATAGGGTACAAACGTCTCCTGGCGGTTGCCGCCAATCGTCGTGGTGGTCTTCATGTAGCGGGCCTGCCAGCCTTCCGTGATGTACTTGGCGGCGTTGCCGTTCAGCGGAGTGTTCGTGTTCTCGTTCAGGAAGTCATAGTAGTACTTTGCGGCCTCCACATAGTCGGAGCGGCTCTGTCCGCGAAGGAGGTAGAGATCGCCCAGGACGAGGTCGCCGTAGAACACCATGTAGGCATAGGGAATCTCGTTGGCACCCGTGTTGAACGTTCCGTAGCTGGGATAGCCGTAGGCCTTCTCGTAGGCAAGAGCCTGCGTGACGCTCGGAAGGAGCAGGTCCACGAGGTTGTCCGCCGTGGCCCAGGCCTCAGGATTCTTCTCCAGACCCGTGTTGGCATTGGAGACAGGCTGCGTAATAAAGGGCACGCGGCCGTAGGCCTGGACAAGCTGCAAGTACGTCCAGGCGCGGACAAGCATCACCTGGGCAACCTCCTTGCGCATATAGAAGATATTGTTCTTGGATGCGAGGGAGTCCACCTTGGCCAGGTAGAAGTTGCACTGGTTGATTACCTTATAGTAGGCGGCGCGGTTGAGGAGTTCGTTCTCTCCGTCAGGGACACGCTTGAAGTTGGCGATGTCCGCGATGGAGTCGGAAGTGTACATGGTGGTGTCCGCAATGTCACCGCGGATTTCACCAAGCAGCACGTTCTGCTCCACCATGTCCTGCACGTTACGCAAGATGCCGAGGTAGAAGTTCACCGTGTCCTTGCCGCTGTAGTTTTCGGCAGAGCGGTTGAGGTCGGGCGTGAGCATATCTTCGCAGGAAGAGAGGGACACGCCGAGTCCCAACATGAGGAAAAGACCGAGAATGGTTTTCTTTTTCATTGCTATAGTGTTTAGATTGTTGGGAACAGATTAGAGGTTGATGTTTACACCGAAGTTGAAGTTGCGGTTTGTGGGCAGCCAGCCGGCGTCGATGCCCTGGTAGAGCACGCCGTTGCCTGCGGCAAACTCGGGATCGCTGCCGAGATACTTCGTCAGGGAGAAGACGTTGTTGGCCTCGGCCCATACGGACAGACCCTGCAGCCAGCTCAGGTTGAGCGGGAGCTTGTAGGTGAGGCGCACCTTCTTCAGCTTCAGGAACGAGCCGTCCTCAATCCAGCGGTCGGAGAAGCGCTCGTTGTTCACCCACTGGTCGTTGTCGGCAGACATCGTGCGGGGCACGTCGGTGGTCTGGCCGTCGTAGCGCCAACGGTTCACAACGGCCGTCGTCTGGTTCCAGATGTTGTTTGCGGCCTCAAGCTGCGAACGCTGGTAGTTGAAGACATCATTGCCGAGGGAGTACTTGAAGATGACGTCGAGGGTCAGGTTCTTCCAAGATACGTTGGTGAAGATGTTACCGAAGATATCGGGATTGGGGTTGCCAATCTCTACCATGTCGGCTTCGCTAATCCATCCGTCGCCGTTCTGATCTACGAAGTGTACGTCGCCAGCCACGAAGTTGCGGTAAGGCTGAGCGGACAGGCCGGTGGGATAGCGGAGGTAGCCGTAGAGACCTGCCGCAGCTGCCTCTGCATCGGAAGCAAAGACGCCGGCCGTCTTGTAGCCGTAGAATACGCCAACGGGACGTCCCACAGCCGTGAGCACGTTGTTCGAACCATAGACGCTGTTCAGATAGCCGTGGATGGTATTTTCGGAGGCTGCGTTACGCACGCCGTTGGCATCAAGTGCATACGTCGTCAGGTAGTTGAGGGAAGAGGTCGGCAGGTCCACAATCTTGTTCTCGTAGTGACCCACGCTTGCGCCGAGCTGCCAGCGCCAGTTCTTCGTGTTGACGAGGATGGTGTTGACGTTGAACTCAACGCCCGTGTTGCGGAGAGCACCGTCGTTGTCCCACATGAAGCGGAGACCCGTGATGTCGCTGACGGACTTGCGCGTGAGGAGGTTGGACGTCTTGCCCGTGAAGAAGTTCACGCCGACGGCCAGACGGTTCTTCAGCATGTTGGCCTGCAAGCCTACGTTGAAGCGGCGCGTCGTCTCCCACTGGATGCGGGGATTCTCAATGTTGGCAATGACGAGAGCCGTTGCACGGTCCAGGAACTGCACATTGTCGAAATACGTACGCGTGGCGTAGTAGTCCACGTTGTCGTTGCCGCTTTCCTCATAGCCTGCCGTCAACTTGAGGTAGTCGATGGAGGAAACGTCGAACCACTGCTCGTTGGAAATCAGCCATCCTGCCTGGATGGAGGGGAACACGCCCCACTTCACACCGGCAAGCTTGATGCCCTCGCGAGCCTCCTTGCCGAAGCGGGAAGAAGCCTCGAGCGTGGTGGTGACGTCCACAAAGTAGCGGTTGAGGTAGTTGTAGCTGCCGCGCAGGTAGTAGGAGAGGTTCGTCCAGGCGTCGTTCGTGCCGCCGTAGTTCTTGTACTGCAAACCATAGCCCATGTTCGGCATCTTGTCGTTGTCGTTGTTGTATCCGGAAACGCGGCTGTCGGTATAGGAGTAGCTTGCGAAGCGGAAACCGCCGAGGACATCCACGTGGTGGGCACCAAAGGTGCGAACCCAGTTCACGGAAAGGTCGTTGAAGAGGGTCGTCTCCTTACCGAACTGCGAGCGGATGACGCTCTGCACGTCGCCAAGTCCCTCAACCTCCTTCTTCGGCGTACCGCTCTTCGGGAGGAAGTACTTCTCGTTGGAACGGTTCAGGATGTAGGAGAAGCGGTCCTGAATGGTCAGGTACTTGTTCACCTGATAGCGCGGGGCGATGTTCAGGTTGAACTGCGTCTGCTCCTGATAGTTCTTGTTGTTGCCGTGTCCGTTCTTCAGGATCCAGTAGGGATTCACGAGGCCTGCATAGCCAAAGTCCTCAGCAAAGCGGAAGGGGTTGTTGGAGGCGTCGTAGTTCTGACCGGAGTACACGTTGTCAGCATGTCCAAGGCTCAAGGCGCCGTTGGCATAGTTCACGAAGTACTCGTAAGGATCGATGAACGGAGACTGGATAAGACCCAGCACGTTGGGAGAGGAGATGTTGCGGCTGAGATAGTCTTCTGCCCAGCCGTTATCCAGCACGTTGTAGGCATCGCGGGCATAGGCAATGTCCATGGCTGCCGTGAGGTTGCGGAAGAGATATACGTCCGTGTTGAAGCGGATGTTCAGGCGGTTGAAGTCCGTGCGCTTCGACGTTGCGTCTCCCTGCGTGTAGCCGAAGGAGAGGTTGTACATAGCGACATCGTCACCACCTTCCACGCCAACCTTGTAGTTCTGCGTGAACGCCGTGCTGTAGAGATCCTTCTGCCAGTCCGTGTTGTTGTGGTACTGGGGATAGAAGAGGTAGTTGGGATCCACGTTCATGAAGCCTGCCCTTGAGGAACTGCTGAGGAACTCTGCGTTCTTCGTCGTACCGAGGAACTCCGTGATGTAGTTGCGGTACTGGTTTGCATTCATGACGCTGAGCTGGTCGGGCACCGTCTCAAAGCCGCCGAAGGCACGAATCTTGATTCGCGTCACCTGGCTCTTGCCGCGACGGGTCGTGATGCGGATGACACCATTGGAGCCGCGGGCACCGTAGAGAGCCGTCCCGGTCTTGAGGACTTCAACATCCTCAATATCCTCGGGGTCAACGATGTTGAAAACGTTGTTGACAAAGCCATCGTGCAAGGATGTGCGGTCGTACTGCATATCCTGGATGACACCATCGATGACGATAAGAGGCTGGGCGTTTGCATTCAGCGAGTTGAGACCATTGATGAACATCACCGCACCCTGTCCGGGAACGCCGCCGCGGTTGACGGTGCGAACGGACGCGTTCAGTTTGTTCTCAATGTCGTTCTCTATCGTCAGGGCACTCGTGTTCTCCACCTTTATGGAGTGAACATCGTAGAGCTCCGTGCCGTCAGCGTACAGCGGGCGGAACGATGCGGAATAGAGAACTGCATCCTGATCCGTGTCACCCTTTATGGCAATCTGCGTCGGGTTGTAATCGTCAATCTGGATGAAGAGAGCCGTTACAAACACGGGGACTTTCAAGGTGTACGCACCGTCCTCATTGGTCATCGCCGTGTACTGGCGATTGTTGAGGGCACGCACGTTGACACCTGCAAGGGGCTTGTTCGTGGCTGCGTCGTAAACGTGACCGGAAACCTCACGCATCTCATACTGAGGCGCCTGCTTCTTTGCGTCCGCAGAAGAGGCCTTCTCAGACTCCGACTGAGCGAAGACGCCCACCGTTGCCGAGAACAAGAAGAGGCAAGCAATCGTGCGCAGAGCTCCTTGAAGCAAATGATTTTTCATATATTCTTTCATCATTTTCTTTTTTATAGGTTACAATAGATTACTCGCGCACCGGTTCTATGATGATGCGGCCAATGTTGAGCGAATTACTGTTACCACGTGTCTGGAATGCAGGAGACATCGTGAAACGCAGACGGGGGAAGGAATCGTAGCCTTCAGGCAGTCCGACGTAGCACTTCGGGAACTCGATGCTCTCGAAGAGCACGTAGCTCTGAATCGTATCGGGATCGACGGTGATGGTCGGGCTGGCACTGCCTATGGGCTGGTCGAGGTCGTCACGAACCTGACAGGTAAACATCGTGCTCTCGTTGATTTCCTCGCCATTGCGGTCGTAGCGGATCTTACCGAGGTTCACGCGGTTGGGCAGCATGACAACGGAGATTTTGTACTTTCCGCTTAAGATATTCGGCAGGCGGATATCAACGGTCATGTTGGAACGTCCGTTCACCTCAAAGCGGCGGTAGGTGTCGTCCTCGATTTCACCCTTCACTTCTTCGTTGCGGTTTTCCGACGTCAGCTGAATCAATTCGCTCCAGCTCTGGGGTTCGGTTCCCGTGGTACCCTTGGCATTCGCTACGTGGTAGTTTCCGAATGCAAGGTTGAAGTCGTTCTTGGAAATAAACGAGTAGGCGGGATCCACGTTGTACTGGTCAACAGCAAAGATATATCCGTTAGAGGCGCGGATGGGGTCCTTGCCGTCGAATATCGGATTGTTGCCACCCGTGTTCGGATTGTAGTAAACGGTTCCGTTCGTTGAAATCAGGGAGTCTGCCGTAAGCGCATAGCTGACAACCTGTGCGGAGTCGGTCTGGATGTCAACCGGGAAGCGGGAACTGGTGAAGAACGCGCTCTGGATGATAGCCATGTTGGTGTTGTACTCCGTCAGGGAGTCCGTATTGAAACGCAGGGCGTTTGCACCCGTGCTCGAGAACTCACCTTTGTTGCGCTCCCAGTTGTAGGCATAGGAGTTTCCGTACTTGTAGAGGGACTTCACCTTCTCGAAAGCCTCGTCCCAGGCGTTGTCGGTGGGAAGCAAAGCCACGTACACGGAGTCCTCATTGCGAATCTGAGCACCGCAGTAGTCAAGGATGTCGTTATAATGTACGAAAGCAGAGTCAACAAATATCATGTTTCCGTTTTCATCAATAGCACCCTCCGTACTGCCGCTCTCAGAGAACTCCTGACGGTCAACAGCAGGGTCGCTGAGCACGCTCCACAGCTTGGAGAAGTTCTCGTGAGAAGCAATATAGTCGTAGATGTTGTAGGCAAAGGGAGATGCTCCCGTCAGGAAGTGCAGAATACCGTTGGAGGCATTGAGGTCGCCTGCTGAGCGGTCCATCTGTACCGTATTGAAGAGGTTGTTGGAAGCCTCATAGTAGCTCACCTTGGAGTTCAGCATGCGCACCTTCTGGCGCTCGCGTGTGCCCTCGTAGTTGAAGCGTGCTATGTGGTTCATCACGAACTGGTTGGCTACCGTGTAGTTGAGCGCCCAAGCCTCGCGGCTGTTGGGGTCGGCGGCGAAGGCCTCGTCGCGCTGGTCGAGCATCTGCAGATACTTGGAAGGATCGTAGGTGCCGTCCTTGGGTGCCCACACCGTGTAGCTCTGCGGGTCGGACAGGAAGCTGTCGTAGGTCAGCATGCTGCCATTACGATAGCCCTTCATATCGGTCTCGGAGTTCATGACGATGGTGCGCCTGAGAATCTGCGCCATATCGTTCGTCTCTCCGTTGGAAGAGATATTCTCCCAAAGCGTCAGACCGCCAGTGGCCGTATCAGGCACCACGTCGAAGTGGTCGTCCGAGCACGAGGCGGCTCCAAGGAGCAGGAATGCTCCAAGGAGTGTGCCTTTTGCTATATTAAAATATGTTCTTTTCATAATTCGAGAGAGATTTTTCATTGTTACCAGGGGTTCTCGGCTTCTGCACCATTATAGATGATGGAAGGACAATACTCGAAGTAGTCGACGAAGAACTGAGCGTCAAGCTTCTTCAGAGCCGACTTGAAGCGAATGTAGTAGGTCTTGTTGGCCTCCATGTACTGGATGCCGACGATGCGGCGTACGCAGCAGTAGTCGAAACCGTTCGGCAGGTAGCGGACAAGCTTCTCGCCGTTGCCGTCAGAGGCCGTAAAGTACATCGGGGCACGCATGTAGCCCTGGTTGCGGAGGTTCTTGTCGTTCTCGATGCGCGTTTCGTCGTCCAGGCTGCTGTCGTCGCGGCTGCCCTGCCAGTTGAGCTGGGGATTGTTGGCAGGATCTACGCTCTGACGGAGGTCTAGAGGAAGTCCTGTCGGTGCCAGGCGGTAGGGGTCCTCGCCGAAGTAGAGCTGTGCCATACCACGAAGCGGGTTCTGCGAAATACCCATGCGGATTTCGTAAGTACCGGTCTTCGGTACGGGCGGCAGACGGAGGATGAAGTCGAAGAGGCCACCGAAGAGGAACTCATCGCCCTCGAAGTCCGTCCAGCTTGTACCGCCGCCCCACGCTGCGGAGAGGTATGTGATGTGCGTACCGGAGGACTCGTTGGTGATGCCGTCGAAGAATCCATGCTCGAAGTAGTGATAGTCCGTATTCTTCAGGGAGTTGCTCTGCATCTCGGGAAGAGCCGTCGTAAGGTCAAAGCGGATACGCTCGCTACCCAGTGCGTCGGAAACCTCACTGGTCTTCAGCAGGAGGCCGTGAATCGGATAATAGTAGCCGTTGAGGGCGTTGTTATCGTACTCTCCGTTGTCAGCATCCACAAGAACATTCATGCCGACACCCGGAGTGTGGGCAATCGTGCTTACCTCCGAATAGTCGCCCGTGAAGCCGTCGTTGTAGCGGGACACACGGTTCAGATAAATCTCGTGGTCGCCGGTGGGCACCTGCGTTATCTTTACCAGGTCGTGGTACTTACCCATCGTGCGGTAGTACGACCAGACGTCCACGCTGTAGTTCGTTGTCTGCGGGTTCTTGGGGTCGCTACCGTACTTATAGCCAACTTCGTTGTAGTGCGTCACGAAGCGGTTGTAGGCCATCTTGCCTTCTACGAAGTGGTAGGCAACGAAGCGGTTGATGGCATTGTCGGGGCTGGCAAGATTGTCGCGATCCTGCGTACCATAGACAGCCTCAGCCTTTGCGCGAAGGGCCGTGAGGAGCTCGTCCCAGTTGGAAACGTTGCCCTCGGCATCCTTCTGCAGCGTGATGCCCAGCTCGCTCTCATATACATCGTCCGTCTCCACGAAACCCGTAAAGCCGAGATAGCGCTTCTGCGGCACGATGAAGTCACGATATACAGCCAGGAGGGAACGCGGCATAAGCTCCACGTGCTCCGCATTCTCATAGTCCACGTCGCGGTCTATGCTGAGAGAGTCCGTCCATCCGGTTTCGGAAAGCAGGCGACCCATCACCTTCATGTTGGGTGCGTCCTGAATCATCTCAGCCACCGTGTTGGAGGAAAGGGCAATGACAGCATCAACAATATGTAGGATACCGTTGGAGACTTCGATATTCTCGGAAGTCAGGCGGGACGTACCGTTGATGATGTAGTCCTGCGTCTCTTCATCCTGCTGGCTTGTGAGCAAGCGGTCGTTGAGGTTAGGCAGGGCAAAGGCACCCTTAATGGGGAAGTCCGGTGTCTCGTAGGCACCATTGTCGCCATTGTCGATGATGCAGTTGTAGGCGATGAGCTGTGCCTGCTCGTAGGAAAGGGAGTTTACATCCTCACTTCCGGTGAGCGAAGCGACATACGCGCGAACTGCTGCATTCGTCGGTGCGAACACGGTGTAGTTTCCGCGTGCAGCCAGCACTGCCGTCAGCGAGGAGGCGTTGCTGCTGTTTCCGAGGCGTACGCGGTCAAAGATAGCCTTGATGTTGGAAAGCTCCGGGTCTTCCTGGAGACGGTCCGTCATCGTGAGCTCCTTCTTGATGGCATAGTTGTCTTCATTGATGTTCTCTTGGCATGCTCCAAGGAGAAGTGCCAGGCTCAGCATCATGAAAACTCCTGTCAGGCTCTTTGCAGAGAAGGGAATGATATACTTTTTCATGATATCTCAGGTTTAATTGTTACTATAGCGTGCCCAGACGGGATTCTGCACAAGCTTTCCTCCGTTCTCCACACCGTTCACTTTCATTTCCTCTGAATAGTAGGGGCAATAGAGCGAGTAGAGGTGGCGCAGGCGGTTCTTGACAGCCGTCGTGACGGCGATGTAGTCCGTCAGGGAGGTAGTAGGATCGTTGGTAGCTTCAGCCTGGCGCACGAGGTCAAACCAGAACTTACCTTCACCCACGTATTCGCGCTGACGCTCACGATAGACTAGTTGCAGGAGGTCGGCACCCGTCTTGTCCGTAGCGAAATAGCCGGAAGTGGAGCGGCTGGTACCACGATACACACCCGTCAGGCGGGCGGTGGCGAGCTCGGAACCGGTTTCCGTAGAAGGACGGGCCTCGGGGTTGCAACGAGCGAAGATGCTGTTCACCATATCGAAGGCTTCGTACATGTCGTCGTTGTTCTTTGCCGACTCACCCTGGAAACGGGCAATGGCCTCGGCCTTGATCAGCATGATGTCGCTCAGGCGATAGACGGGCCAGTTGGAATCCATCTGGTTGCGGAAGTTGTAGTTCGCTCCCTCACCCATGTCCTTCAAATCGTTCACGTAGATGGAGGAAGCCCATCCCTTGACAAAGGGGAACACAGACGTATTGGACTGGGTGTAGCGCATGGTTTCGTGCAGGCGCACATCGGCCTTTCCGAAGCCGCGATCCGGAGCAACGGAGTTGACACTGGCCAATACGGGGTTCACGACGTAGGTGACGGGGGTGATAACACCGCTCACTTTCTTTGTCAGCAAACCGGTAACGGCATTGTTATAGTTGTTCACACCGTCGAACTGTATCTCGAAGATACTCTCGGAAGAATTCTTCTGGCCGAACAACTCAGCATATACCTGATCGGAAATGGAACCAATCGTAGCAGCACGGCTGAACTGGATGAGCGGATACTTCTGGTTCTTCAGCTCATCGCTGGCATTTGCCTGCTTGTCGAGTTCCTTCTTGTACTCAGCAGTCATATTCTCGAGCACCCAGTCAGCGTTCTCTATGGCTTTCTGGAAGCACTCCTTGGCCTGAGCATTGCAGTAGTCATTGTTCACCTCCGTGCCGTCAACGGTACGAACGATACCATCCTCACCCTTCACGTCGGAATAGTTGACGATGGAGTCCACACCTTCGCGGATGGTCTTGTCGAAGTAGTCCTGGAGCATGCAACCGCGCCAGAGATACATGTCGGCAAGAAGGGTGCGTACGCTGCGCTTGGTGAAACGTCCGCAGTTGTCCGTAGGATTACCGTAGTTGTTCACCGCATAGTTCTTCACCACTTCCAACGTATCAATGAGGTCGGAGAGGAGAGCCACACCCGGCAGGGCGGGATCATAAGCCTCGCGGCCTTCCTTGTCGGTCGTGATGGACTTTGTGGTATAGGGAACATCGCGGAAAGCTCTTACGAGATAGAAATAGTAGAGTGCGCGAAGGGCGTGCATCTCAGCCTTGATGGGGAGCCAGGCACCCTGATTGAAACTGGGGTCGGTGCCTTCGTCAACCATGCGCTGGCCACGTTCGAGGGTTCTGTTGCAATAGTTGATACCCCGATAGAATGTGGCGAAGTCGAACATGGGGTAAGTCGGTTTCAGCACGGCTTCCTGAAGTCCGGTGTAGTCGGCCTGGTCCATCACGTTGAGAACGAGATTGTCAGAACGAAGCTCACCCCAAGTCAGAACCTGATTGGTAATGCCTTGCGTAAGTACGAGATAGGCTCCAGCACGCACATTGTTCAAGTCGTTTTTATCTGCCCAGAAAGCCTCTTCTGTAATCTGATTCGTAGGAAGCACGGTCAGATAATCGTCGCAAGACTGCACAATACCCATAAGGCATATAGCGCCGGCTGCGAGCAATGTGTTAAATATCTTATTTCGTTTCATTGTAGTATATGCTTTTAGAATCCGAAATTCACACTAATCGTAAAGGAACGGGAACGCGGCGTCTGCGAGTTATCGTAGCTGGGCCAGAAACCATTTGCACTGTGGTCAGGATCCGTTCCGGAATACTTAGACCAGAAAATCAGGTTGTTGCCGGAAGCGGAGAAGCGAAGGGTGCTGAGACCCAGCTTCTTCAGTTTGGCGGCAGGTACTGAATAGGAGAGCTGCAAGTACTGGAAGCGGAGATAGTCACCCGGTTCCACGTAACGGTCGCTGATGAGAGCGTTGTAGGATGCGCCCACCTCTGCGTTCATGGCACGGGGGATAGGCATTTCCTGACCGTTCATACGCCAGCGCCAGTTCACGGCAGCACTCTGGTTGTTGATGCCGCGCATGTCTTCTGCATACATACGTGCGAGGTTCAGAATCTTGTTACCCACACGGAAGTTGAAGTTTGCCATGAGCTGCCAGTTGCCGTAGATGAAGCGGAAGCCGAAACCACCGTTGATCTTCGGGTTGGAACCGCCGAGATAGACAATATCCAACTCGTCAATCTGACCGTCATGGTTGATGTCTTCATACATCACGTCGCCACCCTGGAACTGGTAGTTGATACCACCATAGTTGTACATCATGGGCAGGGGGTTACCGTTCTTGTCATACACAACGTTGCCTTCTGCATCATAGACGATAGGCGCCGTCTTACCGGAGTTCTTCGCCGTATTGCGAGTCGTTCCGTCGGGGTTCACCTTGTTCTTGTCGGAATAGTAGTACTGGTTCTTCTCGTCGTTGAGGAAGTAGCCGTTGTGGTCATAGTCGTAGGCATAGACACCTTTGTAGCGGAAGCCATAGAGACCACCAAGTGCGTTGCCAATCTGGACGCGGCGCAGTACACTTTCGTTTGCGTAGGTGAAGTCGGGATTGTTCGTAGCCAGCACGGATGCATCCATTTCGGTCACCGTGTTGATGTTCTGGGCGAAGTTGAAGTTCAGACGCAATTTAAGTGCATCCTTGCCTATGTTGAGGCGGAAGAGGTCCTGAGTGTTGATGTAGAGTTCCCAACCCTCATTCTTCATCGTACCCACATTTGTCCAGGAGAGGCTGCTGTAACCCGTGGAGGACGGGATGCGCACACCGCTGTTGAGCAGGTCGGTCGTCTTCTTGTTGTAAATGTTCAGATTGAAGTCCACAATGTTGAAGAGGCCGAGGTCGAAGCCGAGGTTCCAGCTCTTCGTACGCTCCCACTTGAGCTGTGTCAGACGGAGGTTGGAGGGAACGATGGCCTGAACGTTATTATAGTAGCCACTCGGAGAGAAGTTATTGTAGATCAAACCTTCGCTGGGAGGCTGGTTACCCGTTATACCCCAACCGGGACGGAAGGAGAGCATGTTCACGATGTCGTGGATGGGCTCAAAGAACTTCTCGTCGCTGATGTTCCAACGTCCGGAGATACCCGGGAAGAAGCCCCACTTACTGCCCTTGCCGAAACGGGTAGAGCCGTCGGCACGAAGCGTCAGGTCCACACTGTACTTGGAGCCGTAGGAATAGTGCATACTTCCCGTTCCGCTCATCGTGTGGCTCTTGCCTGTTCCCGTAGAGGAGGAGGTAAGGTAGCCCACAACGGTCGGGTCGGTGATGCCGCCATTGATACCACTGGAAGAAAGGCTTTGTGAAGTGTTGTCAGAAGAACCCACCTCGAAACGTGCCAGCACCTGAAGAGCGTGCTTTTCATTGCTGAAGTAGGGATGGAACACAAGCTGATGACGCGTCGTGAAGGACAGGCTCTTGTACTCGTAGCTTGAGGTGAGGTCAACACCGTCCGACCATGTGCTTGACGTGAGCTGGTGCGGATAGTAGTTATTGTCACTCTGCGTATAAGCGTACATATAGACGTCACCGCGATAGTTCAACTGGGTCTCGCTGTCGTCCTTGCCGAGGAGCTTGTACTCGATGGCAAGAGAGGGGTTGATGGAGTACGTTGACTGGCGGCGCCAAGCCATGTTGGCAATGGCCACAGGATTACCCGTCCCAACCATATCGCGGAGATAGTAGGAGGTCAGGCCGCTGTTGTTGGCCAGCAGACCCGCACTGCCGGAGGCAGGAGGCATGATGTAGTACTCGCCCGTGTTGTAGTACTCACCCACACCGTCAGCCGTCTCGCGATACTCGTTGCGGTAAACCGACATGTTCGGCATAGCGTGATAAGCGTAGCTGAGAATACCGTCTGTATAGTTACGGTTGTTCTTGGTGTAGGTAAGACCAAAGTCGGAGATGAACTTGATGCGGTCGCTGACATAGTAGTCAAGGGCGAGGCGGTTGGTAAAGCGGTCGAGGGACTGCTTGATAATCGTACCGACTTCATGGTCGAAGGTTCCGGAAATGCGGAACTGGGCTTTTTCACCACCACCGGAAATGTTCACACCGAAGTTGTGCGACTGACCAAACTGCGTCACCTCATCTACCCAGTCCGTGTTCTTGTTGTAGTTGCCGTAGTAGGCAGGACGGTTCTGGAGATACATGAGCTCGACGATATTGGAAGCGTAGTCGCTCTGCGTAGGATTGAAGAAGGCCTGCTTCAGCATCATGGTATAGCCGTCACCATTCAGCATCTTCATGCCTTGCGGCTGCCAGGAGCCGTTGAAGCGGTAGCTGAAGTTCACCCTCGTCTTACCGCGGGCACCGCGGCGCGTGGTGATTTCAATCACACCGTTGGAACCGCGTGCACCCCAGATGGCTGTTGCGGCGGCATCCTTCAGCACCTTGATTTCCTGGATATCCTCGGGGCTTACCTGAAGAAGGGTTGCGAACTGCTCCTCATTCTCCATGTTATTCAGGTCGAGGTCGCCTTCGTTGTAGTCCTCCAGGATATAACCGTTGACAACGATGAGCGGTTCCTGCGAGCCGTTGATGGACGATACACCACGCAGGCGCATGGAGGTACCGGCACCCAGGTTACCGGAGTTCATCACAACGTCCAGACCGGCAATCTGTCCTTGCAGAGCCTCACCGGCCGTCTCGAAGGAGAGGCCTTGCATGTCGTCCATGTTAAGGGTCTGCTTGGCGACAGAGATTTCACGCTCTGGAATGGAGAGACCGTTACTCTGTGTCTTGCGGACAGCGACAACGGTTGCCTCGTCTATCGTGGAGTTGTCCACGAGGGTGATTTCAAAAGACTTGCGTTCGCCGATGGGCTTGATGGTCTGCGTCTTGTATCCGATATAGGATATCTGCAGGCTGTTCGTCGGGCTCTTGATGGCGAGAGAGAAGTTACCGTTGGCGTCGGTCTGCGTAGCAGAGACGTTACGGTTGTTCGCGTCTTTTTCCACGATGTTGGCCATCACGATGGGGCCTTCATCGCTGACAACGTGACCCGTGATACGCGTTTGCGCACTGGCTGCGTAGAAGCAGAAGCACAAGGCAAGGGTCAGTAGATACTTCATTTTATTCATGGTGCTGACTTATTTTCTGATTCTGTACTTAGCCACAAACTTGCGGGCAGCGGGAGCCGTTGACCAAGCAGCGTCGTAACGTCCGCTGGCGGGCAGCTGCATGAAGTTGAGCACACCGTCCACCTGATGGATAGCTGCATAAGAGGAGTTCTTCACGTAGCGTGCGCTGGTCGTGTTCGTCGGCGCAGCATTGAAGTTCATGTCGCGTGCCATGAGGTTGTAGGGAGCCACCACGTTGTGCTGTTTCCCGGCCTCGTCCTTCAAGGATATGTGGTTGGGCGTCTGATTCATCTGCACATAGAGATAGGCGTCGGTGTCCGTAGCGTCATTGTGCATGATGCAGGAGGTCTGGCCGTTCAGTGCATAGTTCACATTGTCCACGTAGTAGGCACCATCCTGGAAATGATAACGCAGGAAGTTCACGAGGCAAGTCACCATAGCCTTTGCCTTTGCCTTGTCGTCATCATTCAGGAGGCCGTCGGCATCCTTGTGGGCTTCCACGAACTCCTCAATGGACGCCCACGTGGGAAGTCCGTTGCGGATGGCTTCCTGTACGGCAGCGTTCGTGGGCACATAGATGGTGTAGCGGTAGTTATTGAAGAAGCGCACGAGATATTCGTTGGCAGCAGGATAATACGGTGCCAGGTTCGTAAAGATACGATACTTGTTCTGCTCGGCGCTCCAGAGTGTGGTCTCGTCTTTCTTGCCGGCGATGCTGTCCTTGAATCCGATTGAAACGAGCAGGTCCTCGGAGAAATTCATAGGATCACAAAGCTCGAAGAAGGCGCTGAAGTTCTCGTTGCGGCTCAGGATGCTATAGACAGAGGTCATCGTGGGCTGCATCGGACGGTCAATGACATAGGTCATACCGTTACCATAGCCGTTGAGCTCTTCCGTCATATTGTGTCCCTCGATGACGTTGCTGACGTATTCGTTGCCGGGATATTCGTCGTTCTCAAGATCAATCTGGTAGCCGCCCTTCACCTGCATGCCTACACCGTTATTGGCTGCATCGCCCCGGTTCACAATGACAACGGGGGCGCCGCTGCGGCTCGTATAGATGGTGCGGGAGGCATTGACGCCCTGCGTATCGTCATTGTCGTGTACAATCACGTGCTGGTTCACGAGTTCCACCATGAGTTCGCGCTTCGTGGGGCCATATCCGGTCGTCAGTACTTCGTTCGGAAGAGATACGGCTTTGTTCTGCGTCTGCTGGTCGCTGTCAAGGGGACCTGTTTCTGCATTATAGCGATAGGACGTCGCACGGATGGGCAGACGCGGAGAAGCATCGGTGGAAGTGGGAGCACCATACTCAAAGCGCCAATAGCGGATGCTGGCGGGCAACTTGGAAGCTATACCCACAGGATCCACATAGCCGTACTTTCCAAGCCCCTCGTCCGTAGGAACGAAGAAGGAGAAGCGGCTCTGCATGGCCTTCAGGTAGGTGGAGAAGTACTGCTTCAACGGAGCGTTGTTGTAGGAGTTACCGTTGATGTAGGCCTCGTCGGCACGGAGCACTGCATTCACGATGCGTGTGTTGCGGCTCAGCAGCACGGGGGCAGCTACGCTGGAGTAGTCAGCAGGGCTAATCACCTTGTTCATGATATAGACAACACCGTTGCTGGCCATCTTCACCTTCTCAAAAAGCGCCCGGTATTCTTCTTCACTGCCATACGTCTTTGCAGGGAACATCTGGTCCTGCGCGTCGTTCATGATCGTGAGGTACTTGCTGGGCACGGTCTCGTTGAAGGAGTCCTTCATGAGGTTGTTGATAAGGGCTGCCACAACCTGCAAGGGAATCTGGGCGATGTTGTAGGAAAGATTCTCGTCCGTATTCTCTCGCTTGGCATAGCGTTCCATCAGGAAGCGTCCGCCACCGCGTACAAAGTAGTCCTTCATGGCAGCATCACTGGGCACGAACATAGCAGCCATGTCGTTCTCGGCCGTTGTCGTGCTGGAGATAGCGTAAGCGTTCCATGCAGGGTCAAATGCCAGCTGCGGGAAGTCACCGAGGCTGCGGCGCTTCTGGTCCTGCTGCAAGGGGGCACCGGAATAATTGTTCACGGAGATGTAACGCTTCTGGAATACGGAGTCTCCCTTGATGTCGTGCAGGGCCGAGTACTCTGCCGTGAGGGACGACACGTAGTAGGGAGCGCTGAAGCGTTCGAGCATCTCGGAGAAGAGCTGCGTCGTGGGTTCTTCGCGAATGACTTCCGCCATGCTGGAGGGCGTCACGAGCACGCTGTCCAGGACGTGATAGTAACCGTTGAGGCAAGTCTTGTCCGGCGTAATCACCCTGCGGTCGTAGATGTAGCTGCGGGATTCCTCGGTTTCGCTGTTGGTTCCCCAGCTACCATCCTTGATGTTCATGATGAACGCGATGTCGGAGTGCTTGATGTGCTTGTCGTTCAGCTGTCCCTCGAGGAAATGGGTCATCATGGGGTTCGTAGCGTCAACGGCCATATACATACCGCCGCGTGCTTCCGTACGATAGTAGCTCCAAAGGTCCATCTTGTCCTCGGCACGGGAATCCTCCTCGGCTTCAAACTGGAATTTGGGCAGCTCCCAATAGTTCCAATACGGCACGGAGTCAGTAGCACTCTGGTTGGTGCCCTGACGCAGGCAGAGGTTCTTTCCGCCTCCGGCCGTGTTCGCAAGCATCTCCATCACGTATGCGTTGTTCAGCATCGCACCGTTCAGCAAAAGGCGCTTCTGGCTGGTGGAGAGCTGGTCGTAAGAACGCACGGGCTGTCCGCTGCCATCCTTCCACGTACATTTCTCAAAGAAAGCGCGGAAGGCGTCATCGTTGGCCACGAAGAGCGTCTTACTACCCGTTTTGGAGAGCACGTCCGTGTAACCCAGGTCGTCAATCAGGCGCACCTGGTTCGTGAAGTTGCCCTCTTTCTTCAACTCGTCGTATATGCTCTGCCCCAAGATTTCGGGCATCTTCTCGTCCAGGTCATAATTGTCCTGGCAGGAAGTGGCAATACCGCAAGTTGACAATAGGCACACTGCGCTTAGCAGCGTGAAACCCATTCTGAATAAACGGTCTTTCATACCATTAATTGATTGATTTTTATAGATTTTATTTTAATGATTTCGTCACTACATGGTATAGAGCGGTAGCAAAGATAAGGGTTTATTAGGATTAAAAAACAATCTGAGCCCCGATTAACAGGCAATTTAAGTTTTTTTAAGACTTATACCATAAACGAATGTTAAGTTGCGGCGGTGTCCCAAGCCTTTCCTGCCACACATTATATAACGCGTAACGCGCGTGCGCGCGAGAAGGCGGGAGGATGCGAGGGAGTGAAGGGGGATGCGAAGGAAAAAGAAAACCCCACCGCCGTCTGAGCTTTTGTCAGTATGGCGTGTAGGGTTTGTAAGGAGGGATGTGGTGTGTGGGGCTGCGCAAAAGCGATGCGCAAGAGGTTGGGCGGAGCCTATGCCATATAGAGCTCTATGCCGTGCTCATCGGCCATGCGGCGCATGTTGATGATTGCATAGCGCATGCGCCCGAGGGCCGTATTGATGCTGACGCCCGTCCGCTCGGAGATCTCCTTGAAGGAAAGGCCTTCATAGTAGCGCATGTTGACAACTTCGCGCTGGCTGTCGGGCAGGTGGCGCACAAGGCGTCGCACGTCGTCAGAGGTCTGCTCGTCGAGCATCTGCTGCTCGATGCTTGCATCCGCCAGGCGAAGGTTGTTCAGGATGTCCTTCTGGGGGTCGCTGGTCTCCACGACATTTTCCGTGCGCTCGTTGCGGAACTGGTCAACGATGAGGTTGTGGGCGATGCGCGTCAGCCATGCATAGAAGCGTCCGTTCTCGGCATAGCGTCCCTGGCGTATGGTCATGATGGCGCGCACGAACGTGTCCTGGAAGAGGTCGTCCGCCACGTCGTTGTTGTGAACTATGTAAAGGATATAGGAATAAAGCTTATCCTTATAACGTTCAAGGAGTACGTCAAACGCACCGTTGTTACCGGAAGCATACATAGCGACCAACTCTTCGTCGGTGCGCTGTTGCAGATGTGTCATTACTTTCTAACGTTTGTTGTATAGGAGTAATGTTGTTCCGATAGGCTTTGCAGTTTTAGAATTACGTTATAGGAATCAGTTTCGGTGCCCGGCTTTCGGGGCTACTCGGCTGCAAAAATACACCTTCTGCCCAAAACAGCCAACATTTTGCCCGCATTTTAACACTTCGGGCGACCAGTTCAGAGGTATTTTGCCAGAAAGGCTTCCATCCTGCGATAGAAATCGAAGCGGTTTTCCTCGTTGGCAAACCCGTGTCCTTCGTTGTCCTTCACCATGTACTCAACCTCTACGCCGTTCCTGCGCAGGGCTTCCACCATCTGGTCGCTCTCGACCTTGTTGACGCGCGGGTCGTTTGCCCCCTGCGCGATGAAAAGCGGCACACGTATGCGGTCGGCATGGAGCGCGGGAGAGGCTGCTGCCAGCATCTCCCGGTCTTGGTCGGGATTCCCCACCTGCTCGTACATCATCTCCAGCAAGGGCTTCCAATAGGGCGGGATGGTCTGCATGAAGGTGAAAAGGTTCGAGACGCCGCAATAGTCCACGCCGCAGCGGTACAGGTCGGGGGTGAAGCACAGCCCCGCCAAAGCGGCATAGCCGCCGTAGCTGCCGCCGTAGATGGCCACGCGCTGCGGATTCGCGATGCCCTGGCGGATGAGGTATTCCACGCCGTCGGTGATGTCGTCCTGCATCTTGCGCCCCCATTCCTTGTAGGAAGCCTCGAGGAAACGGCGGCCATAGCCGGTGGAGCCCCGGAAATTCATCTGCAGGACGGCATATCCCCGGTTGCACAGGAACTGAACCTCGGAATTGTAGCCCCAACGGTCGCGTGCCCAGGGACCTCCGTGGGGTATCACTACGAGCGGGAAGCGTCCCCCACCCTCCTCGCTGTCCTCCCCGCCCTGGGGCGTTGAGAGGTAGGCCTCGATTTCAAGGCCGTCACGCGACGTGTAGGTGAAAGCCTGCATCGGCACGAGCTGTTCCTCGTCCAGCCAAGGGGCAAGGCGGGCGATGAGGCGGGGCGCGTCCTCGTGTATATTATAATAATAGTACGCGCCGCGCGTGCGGTCGCCGCCCACGTAGTAGAGGTAGTTCTCTTCCGCCTTGTCAACGTCTGCCATCCCGAAGCGCTTGCCGGGGAAATGGGCTTCAAGCCGCTTGCGCAGGGCGGCTTCCTCGTCGTCAAAATAGTGGCGGACGGTGTCGCGATGCCCTGTGCAGAATACACCGAGGAGCCGTTTCCTCCTGCGCGAGTAGGATATGGCGTTGACATCGTAGCGCGGGTTTTCGTAGAGCACTTCCAGCTCCTTGCACGTAGCAGGGTCCATGAGGACGAGCACCATCTTGTCCCGTCCGATGTTTGTTGCCGCCCATACGAGGCGGTTGTCGGGCGTGAACTCCATGAAGTCCACGCTCTCGCGGAAGTTCGTCGTCAGGACGGGGCGGAAAGGCTCGCCGTCGTGGTCGCGATAGAGTATCTGCGTGTTCACGCCATCCACGATGGCCGTAACGGAGCGCAGGCAACCGTCGTGGTCGGTCATCCATCCCTGCCAGTTCCCGGGATTCTCCGCCAGCGGCGTCAGCTCACCCGTGCGCAGGTTCAGGCGGTAGGGGTCAAAGACCTCGGGATTCCGGCGGTTCATGCCGATGAGGATTTCGCCGTCCACTTCCTCCAGGTCGTCGATGATGCTGGTGCGCACACCGGGGAATGGCGTGTATGCCCGCAGGTCGGTGCCGTCGAGGTTCACGCCGTAGAGCTGATAGTTCTCGTCACCACCGGTATCCTTCATGAACAGCAGGCGGCAGTTATCTGCCCAGAAATAGCCTGCTATGCTCCGCGTCGTCTCGAAGGTGAGCTGCATGTCCCGGGCATCTGCGCCGCCATCGTCCCGCCTCATGGGGCGCACGAAGAGGTTCATGCGGTTTTCGTAGGGGGCAAGGTAGGCGATGTGGCTGCCGTCGGGCGAGAGCTGGAAGGCCGTCCGGGGGCTGTTGCGGAAGAAATCTTCAAGGGGAATCTGTCTCATAGGGATGTTTTTGCCGTGCAAAAGTAGAAAAAACGGCGCAGAAAGGGCTACTTCCCGGGAAAAGATAGTATCTTTGCGATGAAAAAGTAAACAAGCGGACGAGTAAACAAGTAAACAAGCCGCAGTCCGTCACTTGTCACTTGTCACTCGTCACTCGTCACTCGTCAACTAAAAAAACACGCTATGATAGTCTCCCCTTCCATGCTTTCCGCAGACTTCTCCCGCCTGGGGGACGAGCTGGACATGCTGGCGCAAAGCAGCGCGCGCTGGCTGCACCTGGACGTGATGGACGGTGTCTTCGTCCCGAACATCAGCTTCGGCTTCCCCGTGATGGAGGCCATTGCGCGCAACACAAACCTGACGCTCGACGTCCACCTGATGACGGTCCATCCTGAAAACTACACGGAGCGCATTGCCGCCCTGGGCGCAGGCGTCATGACGGTACACGCTGAGGCCTGCACGCACCTCCACCGCGTGCTGACGCAAATCCGCGACGCGGGCATGAAGGCCGGCGTTGCCCTGAACCCTCACACGCCGCTCTGCGCCGTCGAGGAGGTGCTTGACACTGCGGACGTCATCCTGCTGATGGGCGTGAACCCCGGCTTTGGCGGCCAGCGGTACATCGAGAACACGACGGACAAGACGCGCCGCCTGCAGCAGATGCTGGCAGAGCGCGACTCCGGGGCGCTGATAGAGATTGACGGCGGCGTGAACCGCCGCACCGCAGCCCTCCTGGCCGAGGCCGGAGCGGACGTCATCGTGGCCGGAAGCGCCGTCTTCGGTGCCGATGACCCTGTAGAGGAAATCCGTATCCTGGGAGAAATCTGACATGGACGCAACCGACCACCTCCACCTGCTCCCCCCCACGGAGCTGTACACCCTCATGCGCATGCTGCGCGAGAGCCGCAACGTCGTCGTCTGCGCGCACCGCAGCCCGGACGGGGACGCCATGGGCAGCACCCTGGCCTGGGCCACGTACCTGCACGCCCTCGGAAAGCGCGTGAGCATCGTCCTGCCGAACCCCGCCCCCGACTTCCTGCAGTGGCTTCCCGGCGCGCAGCGCATCGTCCACTTCGACCGGCAGGCCGCGCGCGGAGGCAACCTCATCCGCCAGGCCGACCTCATCTGCTGCCTGGACTTCAACACCCTCGGGCGCCTGCAGGACATGGGGCAGCTCCTTGCCGGGAGCAAGGCAAAGCGCATCCTCATCGACCATCACCTCGACCCTGACGCGGCCGCCTTCGACTTCCTCGTCTCCCGTCCCGACCTCAGCTCCACCTGCGAGGTCGTCTTCCGCCTCCTCATGCAGCTCGGGGCCTACGAGGACATGGACGCCGCCATGGCCACGTGCCTCTACTGCGGCATGATGACGGACACGGGCAACTTCGCCTACGCCTCCTCGCGGCCGGAAGTCTATGAAATCATCGGCCTCCTGCTGCGCCGCGGCATCGACAAGGACCGCATCTATCGCAACGTGTTCTTCACCTTCAGCCCTGACCGCCTGCGCCTGCAGGGCTTCGTACTCTACGAGAAGCTGCGCTGGCTGGCGGACGGGCGCGCCGCCCTCTTCACGCTCTCGCGCGAGGAGATGAAGGCCATGCACTTCGTGCGGGGCGACGGTGAGGGCCTTGTCAACCTGCCTCTCCAAGTGCGGGGCGCACGCCTCAGCATCTCCCTGCGGGAGGACACGGAACGCGACGTCATCCGCGTCAGCCTGCGCTCCGTGGACGACTTCCCGTGCAACAGGATGGCAGAGGAGTTCTTCAACGGCGGCGGCCACCTGAACGCCAGCGGCGGCGAGCTTCCCTTCCCCATGGAAGAGGCCGTCCGAACCGTAGAACGTGCCGTCGAGGCATACCGCGAACAGCTGCTTGCCTGACCGGGAACGCCCCGGAACAGCCCCTTCGGGGCACGAAAATGAAAGTCAACTTTGCAGAAAAAAGGATAAAAGGGGGAAAATTCGCTTTTTCCTCCCTTTTTTCTTGAAAAGTTTTGCAGGGACCCCGGGACTCCCGTATCTTTGCACTGTTTTTCATGGTATTAGATTTAAGGTTAGTAAAGATTGGTTGTCGTGAGACAATCAATTTTTTTTGATTATCCGCAATCGTACCACCCCCCGAAGGGGCGTAAGAGCACAGGCAGGGGTGAAAACCCCTGCTCTGGACGCATATACAAAACCAGAACCCCGAAGGGGTGAAAGAATAATCAAACTATGTTCTGTCGCCCCGTCGGGGCTTATGCACTCATGCCCCATCCATGCAGGGGTTTCGCTTCGCTCCACCGCCTGCCTATGTTCAGTCAGCCCTTCGGGCTTTATTGGTGGTACGATTGCGGAAAATCATTATTTGCAGTCGTAATCATACAATAATGATACATTAACGGCAAATTACACACTTAAATTATCAGAAATGTAGTCCTGATATATGGAAGATTATTCAGATTATTCAGCACCAGAGCTGGTAAGGATGCTCGGCACTCGGTTTAAGGACTATCGGCTAAGGGCCAACATGACTCAGAAGGAGGTCGCAGAGATGGCAGGGCTGTCTGTGCTGACTGTCTATCGGTTTGAAAATGGCACTGTCACGAACATCGCCCTCAGTTCGTTCTTGCTCCTGTTGAAAGCCGTCGGCTCAATCAACGACCTCAGCGAACTGATGCCGGAACAGCCTGAGTCACCCTATCTCTACAAAGAGAACAGTTTGTCCTGGCATATCAAAGGGCACAGGAGTGGAACACAAATATAGATAAACGCGTGCGCGTGCGCGCACGAAGCGTTATCTTTTTGAAAAAAAGGGCACAAGAATGCCTCTTGTTTGAAAAACTTGCGTACATTTGCGCCGCAATCTCGCAAGAGATGGCAATACATATTTGCTCAAATCGTCACTCGAATCACCACCTCGACCAAGACATTTTACGAGCAAAATAATAGAACCTGTTGGAGTATGCGCTAAGCGCAGACTTCTCTGTAAGGTTCTATAGGCTTGTGGTGAGCCAGAGTGACGTACGACGAAGGCTGCGCTTTTTTTCGTGTCCGTACGCGAGAGTTTAGCAAAGACTTCCCGGTTGACAGAAGTAACAACTAAACAACAAACAAGGCAAAAAACAAGACCATTCATCAAACAACCTACCCTACAAGGGTATCAGAGCTTAGGCAGGGGCGGCGTCCCTGTTCCCTCCAGACAGAGAGGGCATGTACCCCGCAAGGGTACAAGAAGGCTCCGGCCCAACGATTGCGCGGCACGCCTTGTACCCCGGCAGGGTACATGCAGCGCGGCGAACAAAACAGGGGTGACGCTCCTTACAGTCGCTCTACCCCTGCCTAAATTCTCCAACCCCGCATGGGGTTATGAGATTCGATTAACATCAAACTATAAACAAATCTATAAACCAAATGAAAAAATTACCACTTTTAATGACCGCTCTGCTAATAGGCGTTAGCGGGGCGTGGGCACAATCCAAAATCAGCAAGGCTGTCGCAGGTACATACCTCTTTGACTCCGGCAACCCAGCCCTGACTGTCAACAAAGGAGGAGCAACTATTACCAGCAGTGATGGTGCAATTGTTATTCATCATGATGATTTATCCATTGTGACAAGCAGCCGCACCTATGCCGCTGTGGTTATGAGGGTAGATATGCCAACAACTGCACCTAGTTCCTTTTCACAGTTCATCAATCTGAAAACCTCCAGCAACAATACCGCCTCTATCGGTCTTGGTGTAACAACCGAAGGCAAGTTAAAAGGTACTTGGCAAGCAGGAGAATATGGTCCCGAGACCTCCTCTGCTGTGACTGGTGAGCACACAATAGTTATGCTTTGCAACAACAGCGGTACGACTATATATGTGGACGACGCCAGCACATATGTTAACCATAGCAGATTGAAATGTTCCACTAAGTGGACAGACCTTCGCATTGAGTCTGCTTACGTTTCGTGTGTAAAGAGTGTCTATGTGTTCAGCGGTGATCAGGCAAGCAACATTGCATCATTCTTTTCCGAACTGAGCAATGTCGTTACTGTGGCTAATGGTGAGACCAAGAGTGTGAGTGATAACAGCACTGCCACACGTTTCTTTGTAGCCAGTGGCGGTACACTCACTGCTGATGCAACATACGACTTGGATAAGATTGAAGGAGCAGGCGATGTAACCCTTGATGTTGATGCAACAATCAGCGGCAATATTTCAACTGTTGCTACAGGTAAATTGACCATCAACGAGGGTAAGACCCTTACGCTTGGCGAAAGTGATTCCCAGACTAATTCCATCGAAAGCTTCACAAGCATAGATTTGGCAGGCACAATCAAGCACAACAACAGCAAGGCTACATTAAATAATGTAACTGTTCCTACTGGTAAAACAGGTAAGGTTTTTGCCTATGACATGGGGGCAGATGCAGATGGTTTCAAATTGGCTGGAACAACAACCTTGAACGGTGACCTTACAGTTTGCAATAAATGGAATTTCCAGATGAAGGTGGACGTCCTGGCTGGTTCTGGTACATTGTTAATATGCGGTACGACAAGTGATGATTTCAATGCTTCAGGAACTGCAAGTAGGGAAAAAGCAATTATTAATGTTGCTGCTGCAACGACATTTATAGGTACTATCGACCTTAATAATGTCCCAACAGACAATCATCCTGGCACAAACACTTCTCAAGTAACAGTCCAAGGAAATCTTGTAGGATGTACCTTAAAGAAAACAACAGGTGATTATTTTTATTATTCCGGCAGCAACCTTAATGGCACCACCCTTGATGGCGTAATTCTCTCTGGTACCGAACGTATTACCACTAGCGACACGGTCAACATCAAGAACCTCGCTGGTAACAATCTCAACGACACAAATCACTTGTATGCTTTCGTTGGTAGCGGTACAATTAACTTCTACGGCACAAGCGACCTCACAAAGAAATCCGATGGTACAGATTGCAACTCAGCAAACATCGGCTATGGTTCATCGGCAACAATTATAATCAAGGCTGGCGCAAATGTTACAGCTGGAGTTGTTCTGAATTCATCCACCCTGGCAAATAATGCCCCAATTACCGTGGAGGAAAGTGCAACGTTGACAACTGTTGGCTCTACCCATGCAGACAATGGAACACTACTTATCTATTCTACCAACTTAACGAATAACGGCACTGTCAACTTGAATGCAGATGGGCGAAACAGCAACGTCTCTGAACTATCCGGCTCAGGTACATTGAATGTTGCTTCTGGCTCTACCATCTCAACACCCTCTGTTCCTAGCACAATGACCCTGACTGGCGCAGGTGATGTAGTACTAACCTCATTCCCAACATCCACGGCACCAACCCTAAACACGTGGACTGGTGCAGTTACATTACCTGATAATCCTACAACACAAGCAAGTATTGATGCTATTCTAAATGCATGGGGTAATGAAGATTCTGTTATCAAATTAAATAATGCAAATGGTTACTTTAGTGATGGAGCAACTGTCACACCTACATTGAATATTCTGTCAGATAAGACTTTAACAATCAATGATGGTTATTCCGATAGGACAACATATCCAACACTAAACAAAGTGACAGGTGCAGGTACTTTCGCAGTAACCTTTCAGCCCAGTAATGAAAAAGTGTTTAAGATTGATATTAACACTCTGACGAACTTTACAGGAACTCTGTCTGGCCAATATAGACCAATCTATGTTAAAAAACTTGTATTGGCAGAGGCTCCCGAGGCCAATGACCTGCTTATCAAGACATCAGGTACAGTAACTTTGAATACTGAAGACCCTGATGGCCTATATGTAGGTTTGCAACGAACTTCTGCATATACTTGGGAGACAAAAACTGTTGATGAAGTAGAAGGAATATATGTATCAACATTTGACCAAGTCCAGCAGTATCGCGATATGGCTGCGGCAGTCGTTACTCCATATTTCAGCTACATAGGAACAGGTGTTGGCAAATACACAATTTCTCTTGGAGCCAATAAGTACACTACCATAAATGATTTTACAAATGCTATCAATGCATGGACAGACAATTCTGATTATGTTGCTCCAACAGTAAACATCAACCAGCCCACGAGTGGTTTCTATCGTTTCAAGGCCGCTGCACGCTCTAAATCTGACAATACCAAGAACTGGTACATGGGTGCTAATGATGATGGTATCTATTCTGCTTCGACCACTGAATCTCAGGCATCTGATGCCAATACTATTTTCTACCTTGAGAAAGATGATTATGGATATCATCCAATTAGTTATTTCTCTGGACGTCGTTCAGCCGGAACCTCCTATGATGCAATAGGAAGCACGTCTAATTTCAGCCTCACACAGGCAATAAAGGAAAATGATACAGACGAACTTCTCGGAGAGTATAAAATAGTTAATACTGGTACGAGTAGCACCATAGTAATGTGGTCTAACGATCACTTGAATGCTATTAATGGTAACAATGACTGGTCTGGCTGGGTTATCGAAGAAGTCACCTCTCTCCCCGTAACCATCACCAAATATGGTATGCGCACATTCAGCGCACCTGTTGCTCTTACTATTCCTGAAGGTGTACATGCATATACAGTAAGTATTAGTGGGGCAGACGTAACCCTCAATGAAGTGGAAACAACCATTCCTGCCAATACGCCTGTCGTGCTTTATAGCCATGATGTTGTATGGGACGGAGGAAATGTAACTGGCGATTCTGAATCATTTGACTTCCCCATTGCATCCGCAAATACGGCTGCTGCTCTCGACTGCGAACTTACAGCTACGGTTGCCGCGCAAGCAAAGACGGACAACGACCTCACCCTGCAATACGACCTTGACAACAAAGTGTTCGGATTCTGGAAAGCTGCGGGAACTCAAATTAATGGATTCTCAGCATATCTCGAATGGAAAGAGTCCTATAGTGCAGTACGTCGCTTCGTTATTAATACACCAAACACGGGCATCGGAGCTGTTCAAGAACAACAAATTGGCAACGGCACTTATGACCTTCAAGGTCGTCGCGTAGAGAAAGTGGCAAAGGGTCTCTATATTCAAAACGGAAAGAAAGTATTATTTTAACAAGCAAATACCAACAAGAAAATGAAAACGTATATCAAACCAACCACATACTGCACAACGCTCCAATTAGGAAATATCATTGCTGTATCTGTTGGCGGCGGAGTGAACAACGAATCTCTTGGCAACGGTAGTGGCGACCTTGGTTCCAGAGAGAAGCATTCCGGCGGCTTCGGCTCAGGCATGTGGGAAGATATGAAGTAATGGTATAAGTACACGGCAGTACGGATGCCCCCATCGGGGCGCAGAGAAAGCAGGCGGGGAAATCCCATGGGCGAAAGTCCATACACTCGGTCGCAAAAAGTATCGCAAAACTCCTGTCTGTCATCTCGGCGCCCCGAGGGAGGGGTGACGTGAAACCATTACGCAGAAACACCGCAAGGCTCTGTGGTGAATATGAAGAGATAAATATGGAGATTGTTAGTTAGTGTATAAAAAGTTTTTAAGATCTCCAGGATGGAGGGCGGCGCCGTGAGGTGACGCCCTCCTATTTTGTACATGCTTTATGGTTCAGCCCTGACTTTCTATTGCAGAGGGCCGATTGTTATAGTCTCAAGCGGATACTGGGGAATGTTTCCTCGCTCTTTCCTCGGAGCCTCCTCGCCTAAACCACACTTCGGGTCAGAGGAGCCGCAAGGGAGTCCCGGAAAGGCTCTACCCAAGCCTTACCTAAGTATTACCTAAGTATTACCCAAGTATTACCCAAGTATTACCCAAGTATTACCCAAGTATTACCCAAGTATCAAGGTGCTCCGGAGGGCTGGGTGGGGCTTGGGTAAGGCTTGGGTAGGGCTTGGATAGGACTTGCATAAAGCGAGGCTATGGTGAGGCTGAAGGCTTTTGACTTCATTTCTTAGGATATTTTAGGCTTTTTATGAACATAGGGTTCGTGGCCCCACGAACATAGGGTTCGTTGGCCAATTAACATAGGGTTCGTGGCCACTTGAACATAGGGTTCGTTGGCCAATTAACATAGGGTTCGTGGCCACTTGAACATAGGGTTCGAAAAACGGGGCTTGAAACATGAGTACCCCCAAAAAGTTCCTGTCGAACTTTTTGGGGGCACTTTGTCAGAATAGGCTCTCTCTCCCAGAACGGAACGGGGCTTTTGCTGTCGTCGCACGCGGACGTCAGAGTTTGTCGCCGTGCAGGATCTTCTCGATGTAGATGCGCATAATCTCGATGGCGCGCGTGTTGTTGCCGCCCTGCGGGATGATGATGTCGGCAAACTCCTTTGTGGGCTCGATGAACTGCTTGTGCATGGGCTTCAGGACGCTGCGGTAGCGGTCCATCACCATGCGGGCCGTGCGTCCGCGCTCTATGACGTCGCGCTCCATGACACGGATGAGGCGCTCGTCCGGGCCGGCATCGACGAAGATGCGCAGGTCCATCATGTCGCGGAGCTCCTTGCGGTAGAGGGCCATAATACCCTCGATGATGATGACCTCGGAGGGCTCCACGTGGACGGTCTCCTTCGTGCGGTCGCACGTGAGCATGGAATAGACGGGCTGCTCAATGGCCCTGCCCTCACGCAGGGAACGAATCTGCTCCTCGAGGAGTTCCCAGTCGAAGGCGTCGGGATGGTCGAAGTTCTTCTTCCGGAGCTGCTCAAGGGGGACGCCGGGCTGCGCTGCCTTGTAATAGGAGTCCTGGGGAACAACGGAGACGCGCCCTGCGGGGAGCTGCTCAATGATTTTCCGTACGACGGTGGTCTTGCCGGAGCCCGTACCGCCTGCAATGCCGATGATAATCATAGGTAAAAACGTATTGACAGCGCGAAGATAGGGAAAAAGAAATGAAATCCATGCCCTTCGGGCTATATTTTTTCCAAATCGCCCTTTCCGACCCAGCCTCGGGTGCCGTCCGGCAGCTCCACCTCATAGGCCGCGCGCGCGGAGTCCGTCAGCGTGACGCCGACGCCGGGATGGAGCTCGCGAACGGGGCGGCTCTGCGGAGCGGGAGCCTCGCGCAGCGTGACCTCGGGAGCCATGAGGACGGCACGCCGTGGATGCAGGTAGGCCTGCCGCTGGCTGAAGGCGAAGATTTGCGTCAGCAGGAACAGCAGGAGGAAGGCCAGGCCACCGAAGAAACCTGCCTTGCGCAGCGAGGAGCGTTCCGGGAGCTGGTAGGCAGCGAGGCCCGCAAGGGCAAGGAGGAAGGCCAGGATGCCCATGCGCCCCCATCCGTCCGTGCCGAAGGCGTCGCGGAGGGAGCGGCTCCACGTGACGAAGAACATCTCGGGGCGCGCGGCAAAGCGGTCCGGGAGCTTCGCGGCACAGAGCGCAAGGTCATGGCGCAGCGCCTTGTCGGCAGGCGTGAGGCGCAGGGCGCGCTCATAGCAGAGGACGGCCTTTGGGTAGTCGTTCATCCGGAAGTGCGCATTGCCGAGGTTCCGGTAGAGGGCGGCGGCGGGGCCGTCCACGAGCGCCGAGTCATAGGCTGCGGCGGCCTCCACGTAGCGCTGCACGTCGTAGAGGCTGTCGCCGACGTGCTTCAGGGAATCCGCACGGGGCGTGGCGAAAGCGGCCAGGGGTGCGGACAATGACAGGCAGAGCAGGAAAGTAGTCAGGGGTGTTTGCATATTTTCTTTACTCGTTTCTTCCATACGCACGGACTCAAGGCCCTCGACGGCTTTCTCCGCCAGGGCGTAGAGGGCGCGGCGGTCCTGCGCGGCGGAGGGTGCAAAGCGGGCGATGTCACACTGTTCGAGGGCTTCCGAGAACTGGCGTGCGGCCTCCTGCGGGAGGTTCGCGGCCTCCAGTTCCTCCCGGATGCGCTCGCGGCTGCGCTCAGCGGCACTGAGGCCGAACTTGTCGCCCAGATAGGCTTCCAGCGCATGGGCAAGCTCGTCGAAGAAGGCGGAAGGCCCTGCCGACGTGTCGCCCAGGAGGCGTGCGGCCTGCCGCAGGCGGCGGCTCACGCGGCGGCCTGCACGGCGGCGGCGCATGCCCTCGCGGTCAGCACGGGCGGCCAGGCGGCGGCGAACGACGGGGCGCAGGGCGAAATAGGCCGCAAGCAGCAGGAGCAGTAGCCCCCAGTAGCTCCACGTGCCCCACCAGAAGGGGTGCGCCTCAGGAAAGGCCCTGACGTCGCCACGCACGATGGGGGCGATATCGCTCTGGCGAAGCTGGCGCTCGGCCTCCACGTCGGCTGCGGGGCGGTCGTCGGGCTTCACGTCAATGCTCACGGCTTCGCTGCTGAGCGTCTCATAGCGCAGCGTCTGCGTGTTGAAATAGGAAAACGTCAGGGCGGGGATTTCGTAGTGCCCGGGATTCCGCGGCACGAAGGTGTAGTCGAAGTTCACCGTTCCGCGCTCGCCCTCACGCGTGAGGCTCGTGCTGTCCGCCGTCTTGGGAGCATAGGTCTCGAAGTCCTGCGGGAACACGAGGGCGGGGGCAGAGAGCTGGTTCAGGTTGCCGACGCCGCTGAGCGACAGGCGCAGCGTAGCGACGTCGTTGGCGCGCACCTCGGGCGTGAGCAGGGACGTGCGCAGTGCCATCTGCCCCACCCCGCCGCTGAAGTCCGCAGGCTTCGGCTCAGGCAGGGCCTTGACCTGCAGGGTGACGGGCTTCGTCTGCCTGGAGACGCGGAAGCTGGTCCGCATGGAGGCGTTGTTGAAGAAGGCATCCAGCTCGTCCATGACGGCACGCTGCTGCACAACCGTCATGTTGACGGGGATGGAAGGTATCGTGAAGTTTCCGGAGCCGGAGGGGGTAAAGAGGTAGGAGGTGATGGTTCCCACCCTGTAGGTCACGCCGCCACGCTGCACGTCGTGGAGCTGCGCCGCACCGGTTGACACGTTGTGGAGCGCCGCATTGGGAACCTCGGGAACGCCGTCGGGCAGCTCCGGATTGGAAGCCGCCACACCGGACCTCACGTACAGCAGGAGGTTCAGCAGGATGGGCTGGTTCTCATAGACGCTGGTGCGGTTGGGCACAAGCTCCACGAAGCAGTCCGTTTCCCTCACGGCACTCCCCGCACGCTGCATGTCCGCAGACGCGGCGGACGTGCCAGCGGGACGGAAGTCGGTGACGGAGAGCGTAAAGGCATTGGAGGTCAGCGTACGGCCGTTGCACTGGACGGTGGCGGCGGGAACGTGGTAGCTCCCCACGCTCTGCCCCTGCACCACGATGCTGATGTTGGTGCCTTTCTCGTCGGTACGGTGGCCGTTGATGATGGTCGTGGAGCTATAGGTGCTCTTCGTCGGCCGGCTCAGGCGCTGGAGCCCCGCGGGAAGCTGCAGCTTGAACGTGGAGACATCCACGTCGGCATCCACGTGATAGCGCAACTGCACGGGAACGCCAATCTCTGCCGAGCGCGGAGGCTCTATCGTGAGGCTCTGCGCGGCAAGGAGGACGGGCAGGAGGAGCAGCAGGAGGGAAAGGAGTTGTTTTTTCATGACTTCAGGGGTGAGGGGGTCTTTCGCTGTGACTACCAGTTCTTTTCCTGACGCTGCTGGCGTCGGGGCGTAGCGTTCACGCGGTCGCGCGTCTGCTGCTCGGCCTGGCGCGAGAGGTTCAGGAGCTGCTGCGTCTGGGGCGAGCGTTCGTCGCGCGGATTCTGCGGCTGCTGGTCTTGCTGCCTTTGCTGGTCAGGCTGATCCTGTTGCTTTTGCTGGTCCTGCTGCTGATTCTGCTTCTGCTTGTCCTGATCCTGTTGCTGCTGGTCCTGATTCTGCCGGGACTGCTGATTCTTCTGCTGCTCGTCCTTCAGCTGCTTCTGGCAAAGGGCAAGATTGTAGCGCGCATTGTCGTCGTGAGGATTGGCACGAAGGGCATCCTTGTAGTGGTCTATGGCTTGCTGCAAGTACTGCTGTTTCTCCTCCGGTTTGCACGAAAGGGTCGTGGACTGGGCTATATAGCCCATGTTGTAGTGCGAGATGCTGCGCAGGTCGGCATCCTTCGCCAGTTCCGCCGCCTGCTGGAACAGGGGCATTGCGCCGTTGGCGTCCTTCTGCCCCATCGTGGCGGCACCGAGGTTGAAGAGAGTGGCTGCGTCATCGGGTTTCAGGGCTTCCGCGCGGCCGTATTTCTCGGCAGCATCCGCATAGTTTTCCTTTTCAAAGAGCTTGTTGCCCTGCCGCATGAGCATCCAATGGCGCGTCTGCGCACCTGCGGAGGCGGCCAGGAAAAGGGCGAGCGTGAGGAGGATATTTCTTTTCATATCATTTCTTTTTCTTCGCAAACAGTCCCATACGGGTGTAGAAAGGTATCTTGCCTTCAAAGATGAGGAGGCCGAAGGTAAGCAGGAGCAGGGCGATGAGCCCGAAGGCCTGATACTGCTCGCCGGCCTCGGTGTGCTGGAATTCTTGCTCTGCCTGCGGCATCTGGCGGAAGGCGTCAAGCAGGGTTTCCTGCGCACGGCTACTGTTGTCAACGCGCAGGTAGCGTCCGCCACCAGCCTCGGCAATGCGGCGGCACATGTCCTCGTTCAGGCGCGAAAGCACAGCCTGGCCGTCGCCGTCCGTCAGGGGGCCGTCCGCCTGCGGGATGGTGGCTCCCTCGGGGGTTCCGATGCCGAGGACAAAGAGTGTCACGCCATGTTTCTTCGCAGCCTGGGCAGCTTCCTCCGCACCTCCCAGGTGATCATCGCCGTCCGTAATGACAACAAGGGCCTTGCCCACCTCACGGTCCGAGAAGCTGCTCATGCCGAGCCGTATGGCCCCTGCGAGGTTGGTGCCCTGGAGCGTCACCATCTGCGTGCTGACGGAGGCAAGCTGCATACGCGCGGCACCGTGGTCGGAGGTCAGCGGAAGCTGGGGGTAGGCCTCGCCTGCAAAGACGCCGAGGGCTATCTTGTCCGAGGACATGCGGTCCACCATGTTGGAAATGAGCAGGCGCGCGCGCTCAAGGCGGTTGGGGGAGGCGTCGCGGGCAAGCATTGAGTTCGAGACGTCCAGCATAAAGGCCGCCTCAATGCCGCCTTTTCCCTCGCTGACGGTCTGCTCGCCGTACTGCGGGCGCGCCAGCATGAGGACAAGGGCCGCAAGTGCCAGGAGGAAGAGGGAGAACTTCACCCTCCTGCGAGCCACACTGCGCCGCGGCGACAGGGCGGGCAGGAGCTCCGCATCGGCAAGCTGCCGCTCCTCGCGGCGCGAGAAACGACGATAGGCATAGGCTACCCCCACCAGGAGGGGGAGCAGGAGGAGAAGATAGAGATATTGCGGGTCAGCGAATCTGAACATACGGCTTTAGGGTAAGCGTCGGAGGACGGTGAAACGTAGCAGCGCGGCAAGGAGCAGGGAAAGCAGGGCAAGGAGCCCGAAAGGCTGCCAGGCGTCGTAGCGCTGCGTATTGCCGGAGACTTCGAGGCGGCGCTTCTCCATCTTGTCGATGTCGCGGTATATCTGCCGCAGCTGGCGATGGTCGTCGGCCTTGAAGTACTTTCCGCCCGTCTCTTCGGCCATCTTCGTCAGCGTCTCGGGGTCTTCCGGCTCCTGGAAGTCGGTGGAGTACACTTCTCCATTCGGCAGCATCGCAACGGGGATGCGGACGTTGGCACCGCCTCCGGCAGCAATGGTATAGACACGGATGCCGAGTTCCTTTGCCATCGCAGCGGCTTGCAGGGGCGAAATCTGTCCCGTGTTGTTCACGCCGTCGGTCAGCAGGATGACGACCTTCGAGGGCGCACGGCTTTCGTCCAGACGTGCCACAGCGGCGGCCAGTCCCATGCCGATGGCGGTGCCGTCGGCAATGACCCCCGTCATGGCGAGATTGCAGTTGGCGTTGTACTGCAAAAGGGAGAGCAGCGCAGTGTGGTCAGTTGTCAGCGGGCACTGCGTGAAGGCTTCACCGGCAAAGAGCGTAAGGCCGATATTGTCATCGGGACGTGCATTCACGAAGTCGGAGGCCACGAGGCGTGCGGCTTCTATGCGCGAAGGTGCGATGTCGTCCGCCATCATGGAAGTCGAGACGTCGAGCACCAGCATGATGTCAATGCCCTGCACCGTGCGCGAGGTGAAGATGCGCGAAGTCTGCGGGCGTGCCAGGCAGACGACCAGGAGTGCCGCGGACAGGACGACGAGATACACGGGCAGGTCGGCAAGGCGCGTGCGCCATGTCTTCACGCGGGGCATGAAGCCGTCCGTAGCCCCCACGACGAGCACCGGCTCGCGGCGGCGTCCCAGGAAGACGTGCCAGAGGAGCAGGGCCAGCGGCAACGCCAGGAGCAGGAGATATAGCGGATGGAGGAATGTCATGAGAGGATTTGGTATAGGTTCCAGCCGATGGCCGCGAGCAGCCCTGTGGAGAGGAGGCCGCAGGCAATGGCGACAGCCTTCATGCGGCGCTTGCGGCGGGCAAGATGTTCGTCAGTTTCAACGATGACGCGGACTTTCGTTCGCGGGCCTTCGTCGGCAGCAGGGGAATAGGTGTCCACGAAGCGGAAGGCGCTTTCGAGATTGCGGCGTGCCTCCTCGGGCGTGGCCTGCTGGCGCGCGAACTTCACGAGGTCGGCCGTAGAAAGGAGCTCGGGCAGTTCGCCGCGCTGCGTTTCGGGAAGGTCCTTGAGGGCAGCGGCAATCTGCGTCGTCGTCATGTTCATGGCGTCGATGCCGAAGCGTGCGGCGATGTAGCGGCGCAGCGCCGTCGTGAGATCCACGTAGTATCTCTTGTATTCTTCCTGCACCTCGGGGGCACGCTGTTCCTGCAAGGGGAGCAGGAGGGCGCGGGCGGCTTCACGCGGCGAGGGCGGCAAAGGTTCCACGCGTTCCGTGCGACGGGGCTTGATGCGACCGGCGCGACGCATGAGATATACGGCGGCGGCAGCGGCAAGTACCGTGAGCAGAAGCATCAGCACAAGGGTGCCGTTGAACTCGAAGGGCGTGTCCACGGGGCCGTAGGGGTCACAGAACTTCTCGGGATGGAGCGTATCCACGGGCACAGAAGTCACCTTCAGGCCCACGGCGGTACGCGGCAGGAGTGTGTCCGCGCCGATTACGACGGCGGGCTGCAAGGCGTAAAGGGCACTGTCGAAGCTCGTGACGGTGTAGCGGCGCAGCAGTTCGAGGCGTGCGCCATCGTTGTGGCGCAGGGTGTCAACGGGAGAGGCCGAGATTACTTCCACGCCGGGCACCATCTCGCCTTGCGGCGGGTATTCGGGAAACTGCACGTCGCGGCCCTTGTCCGTCTTGACGCTGAGCTGCAGCTGCACCTGTTCGCCGATGAGGATGTCCGCCGTGTCGAGCCTGGCCTCCACGATGTTCTGCGCCTGCACCATGCAGGCCGGAGCGAAGAGCACGCCGAGGAAGAGGGCGAGGCGTTGCAGCAGGCGGCGCAAGGGGGCGGCGTAGTCCTGATGCGTGGGGAAGGAGGCCATGTCCACACCGGCACGCTTCATGCCGTCCGTGATGCGGCGGCGGTGTTCCGTCCACCATGCTATATGGCGGCTGCGCTGACGGCGCGAGCCTGTGTCCACGAGAAGTTCGCGGCCGCTTTCGGCATCGCGCACACGCAGAAGGCCCACGTCGGGCAGTTCCTGCTGGAAGGGGTCATAGACGTGCATGGCCAGCACGTCGTGCTTGCGGGCGGCAACGGAGAGCGGCAGGGAATAGTCGGCAGTGTCCATGAAGTCGGAGATGACGAAGGCGATGCAGCGCTTGCGCAGGGCGCGGACGAGGTATTCAAGGGCGGGCGCCAGCGCCGTGCGATGGCCTTCAGGGCGGAAGGACAGCAGCTCGGAGACGATGCGCAGCACATGTCGGCGGCTCTTGGCGGGCGGGATGAACTTCTCCACACGGTCGGTGAAGAAGATGGCACCCACCTTGTCGCCGTTCTTCAGGGCCGAGAAGGCCAGCGTGGCAGCCATCTCGGAAACGAGGTGCCGCTGCGTCTTCTGACGCGTGCCGAAGTCCAGGCTCCGGCTGAGGTCGATGAGGAGCATGACGGTGAGCTCACGCTCCTCCTCGTAGAGCTTCACGTGGGGGCGTCCCGTGCGGGCGGTAACGTTCCAGTCGATGGCACGCACGTCATCGCCGGGCTGGTACTCGCGCACCTCCGCGAAACTCATGCCATGTCCCTTGAAGGCGCTGTGGTACTCGCCCGCCATCGTTTCGTCGGTCAGGCGGCGGCTCTTGATCTCCACGAGGCGCACCTCGCGCAGCAGGTTCATGGCGGCTTCCGTGTCCGCTATGTTTGCAAGGGGCTTCAAGGCACTTCTACTTTGTTCAGGATTTCCGTGATGAGCTGGTCGGAGGTGACGTCGCCGGCCTCGGCTTCGTAAGTAAGACCTATGCGGTGGCGCAGCACGTCGGGAGCCACCTCGCGCACGTCCTCGGGGATGACGTAGCCGCGCTGGCGCAGGAAGGCCATGGCGCGGGCGGCAAGTGCGAGGCTTATGCTGGCACGGGGTGAGGCCCCGTACTGCACGTAGGGGCGCACGTCAGGCAGGCGGTAGTTCTCAGGCTGACGGGTAGCGAAGACGATGTCGGCGATGTACTGCATGATGCGCTCGTCAAGGTACACGTCGGCGACGGCCTCACGGGCACGCAGGATGGTGTCCGTCGTCACGAGGGGACGGGGCTGCTGATGGATGTCGCCGCTGAGATGAGCACGCACGATGGACTTCTCCTCGGCAAGGCTGGGATAGTCCACGCGTACTTTCAGCATGAAGCGGTCGGACTGCGCCTCGGGCAGGGTGTAGGTGCCCTCCTGCTCAATGGGGTTTTGCGTGGCCAGCACGAGGAAGGGGCGCGGCAGGGCATAGGTTTCGTCGCCCAGCGTCACCTGGCGCTCCTGCATGGCTTCGAGAAGTGCACTCTGCACCTTCGCAGGCGCACGGTTTATCTCGTCCGCCAGCACGAAGTTGGCAAAAACGGGGCCGCGGCGCGTCGTGAACTGTTCCGTACGCTGGCTATAGATGAGCGTGCCGAGAAGGTCGGCGGGCAGGAGGTCGGGCGTGAACTGTATGCGCGAGAACTGCGCGTCGCACAGTTGTGCGAGCGTCTTGATGGCAAGCGTCTTGGCAAGGCCGGGAAGACCTTCCAGCAGCACATGGCCGTCGGCCAGGAGGCCGATGAAGAGGGCATCCACAAGGTGACGCTGCCCCACGATGGTCTGTTGCATGCCGTCGCGCAGAAGCGTCAGGAAACGACTCTCCTCTATGATGCGCTCGTTGAGCTGACGAATATCAGGAGTTTGATTCATAGCGTTATAGCTTTTTGAGTGGTTTATTATTTCTTTATATGGTACGCACCCCTATGCGCTCCGCATGAGCGCAGGCGTGCGATTTCGAGGCGCAAAGGTAGCATGAAAGATTCAAAACATCCGTTAAACGAGGGTTAAAAAGAATAAAGCCGCACTTTTTTCCGGACATTGGGCACGCGGTTCCGAGCTTTGCGGACATCTCTTTCTGAGGTGTGCGCACACCTTGACTTGAGGTGTGCGCTTACCTTGACTCGAGCTTTGCGCTTACCTTGACTCGAGCTTTGCGCTTACCTCAAACAGAGGTGTGCGCACACCTTATTTTGCCCATTGCGCATTATTTACAATATGTTGATATACAGCAAGAAACAAACAACAAGGATTTTCGCCTTGAGGGAAGGAAACAAGGGGGCATAAAAAAAAACTAACACGCAGTCTTGTTCATTCCTAACGCTTTTCCTATTTTTGCGGCAACGTACTTCAAACAAAGCAATCATTTCAAAACGCAAAAGCCACGCACAAAGGTGGCATAACGAAACAAGAAACCAATCTTTAAATACCTTATCAAAACCATGAAAGTTTACGATTCTCACGGCATCAAGAACATCGCCCTACTCGGCAACGACGGTGCCGGAAAAACCACGCTCACCGAAGCCTTGCTCTTTGAAAGCGGCCAGATTAAACGCCGTGGCCGCATCTCTCAGAAAAACACTGTCTCCGACTACTTCCCCGTGGAGCAGGACTATGGCTACTCGGTGTTCTCCACCGTTTTCCATGTTGAGGCCAACGGCAAAAAGCTCAACATCATTGACTGCCCGGGTAGTGACGACTTTGTGGGAGCCGCCCTCACAGCCATGAGCGTGACGGACACCACCATCCTGCTTATCAACGGCCAGCAAGGACCCGAAACGGGAACACAGAACCACTTCCGCTATACGGAACAGCTCCAGAAGCCCGTCATCTTCCTCGTCAACCAGCTCGATGCCGAACAGTGCGACTTCAACAACGTTGTTGAGCAGATCCAGTCGCAGTTTGGCACGAAGGCCGTTCCCGTGCAGTACCCCGTCAAGACCGGTCCCGACTTCAACTCTATCATCGACGTTATCCTGATGAAGAAACTCACCTGGGGTCCCGATGGCGGCAAAGCAACCGTTGAGGACATTCCCGCCGAGGAAATGGATCGCGCCATGGAAATGCACCACGCCCTCGTTGAGGCTGCTGCCGAGAACGACGAGGCCCTGATGGAGAAATTCTTTGAAACGGAACAGCTGACCGAGGACGAAATGCGAGAAGGCATCCGCAAGGGCATGGTGACACGCAGCGTGTTCCCCATCTTCTGCGTCTGCGCCTACAAAGACATGGGCGTAAACCGCCTGATGGAGTTCCTGGGCAATGTGGTTCCGTTTGTTGACGACATGCCTGCCGTTCAGAACACAGCCGGGCAGGAAGTGAAGCTTGACGCCAGCGCTCCCACCAGCATCTTCTTCTTCAAGACGGGTGTTGAACCCCACATCGGTGATGTGCAGTACTTCAAGGTGATGAGCGGCACGGTATCGGAAGGCGACGACCTGACCAACGCCGACCGCGGCTCCAAGGAGCGCATCGGACAGCTCTTTGTATGCTCCGGCGCACAGCGCGAGAAGGTTGAAAAGCTTGTGGCTGGTGACATCGGCTGCACCGTGAAGCTGAAGGACGTCCGCACCGGTAATACGCTCAACGCTGCAGGTGCCGACAACAAGTTCGACTTCATCAAATTCCCCGAGCCCAAATACATCCGCGCCATCAAGGCCGTCAACGAGAGCGACACGGAAAAGATGATGCAGGCCGTACAGCGCATGCGTCAGGAAGACCCCACATGGGTTGTAGAAATGAGCAAGGAACTGCGCCAGACGCTCATCAAGGGCCAGGGCGAATTCCACCTGCGCACCCTCAAATGGCGCCTCGAAAACAACGAGAAGCTGCCCGTTGAATTTATTGAGCAGAAGATTCCTTACCGCGAGACCATCACCAAGGCTGCACGCGCCGACTACCGTCACAAGAAGCAGTCGGGAGGTGCAGGCCAGTTCGGTGAGGTCCACCTCATCGTGGAACCCTATCAGGACGGACAGCCCGACCCGACGGTTTACAACTTCGGCGGCCAGGAAATCCGCGTGAACCAGAAGGGCAAGGAAGAAATACCCCTGGAATGGGGCGGAAAGCTCATCTTCATCAACAGCGTTGTGGGCGGTGCCATTGACGCACGCTTCATGCCTGCCATCCTGAAGGGTATCATGAGCCGCATGGAACAGGGTCCGCTCACCGGCAGCTATGCCCGCGACGTCCGCGTTGTCGTCTATGACGGTAAGATGCACCCGGTTGACAGTAACGAAATATCCTTCACGCTTGCCGGCCGCAACGCCTTCAGCGAGGCTTTCCGCAACGCAGGTCCGAAGGTGCTTGAACCCATCTACGACGTTGAGGTCTTCACGCCCGCCGACGCTATGGGCGACGTGATGAGCGACCTGCAGAACCGCCGCGGCATGATCATGGGTATGGACAGCGAAGGCAGCTTCCAGCTTCTCAAGGCCAAAGTGCCCCTCAAGGAACTGGCCAGCTACAGCACCACGCTTTCCAGCCTCACGGGCGGACGCGCTTCGTTCAAGATGACGTTCTCCAGCTACGAGCTCGTTCCCACCGATGTGCAGAAGAAGCTCATCGAGGACTTCGCAAAGCAGCAGGAGGAGGAATAACATCCCCACGACATCATTTTTCCTTAACCACGTGGGCGCAGGGACGCACAAAAGCGCCTTGCGCCCACATATTTTTCATCCATCATGAGACACGCAATCCTCACGGCGCTCCTCGCCATCGCCACGCTCAGTGCCACCGCACAAAAGCCCTTCACCATTCCCGAGACACGCGGATGGGAAGCAACAGACGGAGAAGCTTTCACGCCGCAGCGCGTCAGCTTCCGCGATGCAGCCTTCCAGAATGCGGCCGTGCAATTCTGTCAGGACTACCAGACCCTCTTCGGACAATCCCTGAGCCACAAGAAAGGCAAGGCAAGGAAGGGCGACATCACCATGATTCTTGACAAGAGCCTCGCAGAAGAGGCCTACCGCATAGAAATCGCGCCCGCACAGACAAAGCTCTACGCCGCAACGCCCGTCGGCATGTACTGGGCCACGCGCACACTGCTGCAAATTGCCGAGCGTGCGCCCCGGCACAGCCTGCCCTGCGGAAACATTGAGGATGCACCGGCCTACGCGATGCGTGGCGTCATGATGGACTGCGGACGGAAGTTCATTCCCCTCCACTATCTGGAAGACCTCATTCGCTGTATGAGCTACGCGAAGCTCAACACACTTCACATCCACCTGAACGACAACGGATTCCCCAAATACTTCCACGATGACTGGGACCAGACCTATGCCGCCTTCCGCCTTGAGAGCGACCTTTTCCCTGAGCTGACGGCCACCGACGGTTTCTACACGAAGCTGGAGTTCCAACAGCTTCAGGAATTTGCCCGCCAGCACTGCGTGGAGATTATCCCCGAGATAGACTTCCCCGCCCACAGCCTCTGCTTCTCCCGCATCCGTCCGGAGATAGCATCCAAGGACTACGGCAAGGACCACCTTGACCTCTTCCATCCCAACACCTACACGTTCCTTGACAGCCTCCTCTCGGAATACATCAACGACGAGGATCCCGTCTTCACGGGACGCTACGTCCACATCGGAACGGACGAATACAACAACCGCAAGCAGGAAGTCGTGGAAGCCTTCCGGGCAATGACGGACCGCTACCTGGGCTTCGTTCAGGAACGCGGAAAGACGCCCGCATGCTGGGGCTCGCTGACACACGCCAAGGGAGAGACACCCGTGAGAACGGAAGGCGTCCTGATGTACTGCTGGAGCAACGACTATGCCAACCCACAGGAAATGCACGACTTGGGCTACGACCTCGTCAGCATCCCCGACGGCCTCGTATATATCGTTCCTGCCGCGGGCTACTACTACGACTACCTGAACTGCCAGCACCTCTATGAGAACTGGACGCCCGCAAACTTCGGGAAAGTACAGTTTGAAGAGAGCGACCCACAGGTGCGCGGCGGCATGTTCGCCGTATGGAACGACCACCCCGGCAATGGCATCTCCACAGCCGATATCCACCACCGCCTCTTCCCGGCCTTGCAGACTTTGTCCCAGAAGATGTGGGCAGGAGCCGCCACCACCCTGCCCTACGCCGCCTTCGACTCGCTGCGCACGAGCCTCTCCGAAGCCCCCGGCGTGGATCTGCTGGGACGCAGGCACCGCCCCTTCTTCTTGGAGACGCTTGAACCGGACAGCGAGCTGGGACCGGACGCTCCGCAGAGCGCAGGCTACCCTTACAGCGTGTCCTTCACCATCGACTGCAAGCCTGAAGTTCCAGGCACGATACTGACGGAAGACCTCGACGCGCACTTCTACCTCTGCGACCCAGACGAGGGACGCGTGGCATTTGAGCGCGACGGATACCTCTACCGCTTCGACTACACCCTGCCCGCAGAAGGCACCGTGCGCCTCACGGTGGAAGGCGATAACGAAAGCACGCGCCTCCTCGTGGACGGCAAGCTGCAGAGCGAACTGCGCCGCCACTGGGTGGAGATGCCCGACACGAAAGGCAAGATGGCAGACGTCCCCACCCTACGCTTCCCGCTACAGCTGACGGGAGCCTTTGAGAGCACCGTGCGCAATCTCAGCGTGCGATGAAAGCCGCAAAAAGGTAAGCTGAGTTGACAACTTGCGCGCACAATTAAAATTTCCTGCGCGCGAAGGAGGACAATATGGAAACGATTTCCTATCTTTGCCCCCCAAAAACAGAACAATTCCAACATGACAAACGAAGAACTAAACGCAAGAGAGCAGGAACAGGCGAACTTTAACATCGAAGAACTCCTGCTACTGATGCTGTCAAAATGGTACTGGTTCCTCCTGGCCGTAATCATTGCGCTCAGTGGGGCCGTATTCAAGATTCTCACCACAACCCCCATCTACACGCGAACCACATCCCTGCTCATCAAGGACGAGCAGAACGGGAAGAACACGTCCACGATACAGGAATTTGCAGACCTCGGTCTCATCAGCGGACGCTCCAACATCGTCAACGAAGTGCAGACCATCTCTGCGCCCATCCTGATGCAGGAAGTGGCCCAGCGACTCCACCTTGACGTGCAGATGACGGTGCCGCAGCGCCTCTACGAGCATCCGCTCTACCACGACGCTCCCGTCAAGATGACGCTGGGCAGCGACATTGAGGACGGACAGAGCTTCAGCTTCACCCTGACGCTGGGCAAGAACAAGAAGGCTCACCTCAGCGACATCATGATTGCCGATGAGGAAACAGGCAAGAGCATGGACATCACGCTGGGACAGAACGTACGCACTCCCTTCGGCACGATTTGTATCACGCCCACCGAAGCCTACGGCGACACCTGGTACGGTAACGAGATCAAGGTATCAAAGATTCCCGTCTCCGTTGCAGGCACTATCTACTCCAACCGTCTTTCCGTTGCACTATCCGAAAAAGAGAGTTCCATCCTCGCCCTCACATTGCAAGACGAGGTGCCCGCACGTGCGAACGACATCCTACTTGAGCTCATTGACGTCTATAACGAAAACTGGCTCAAGGACAAGAACCGCATGGCGGAGAGTACGTCCAACTTCATCACCGAGCGCCTCAATACGCTGGCGCAGGAACTGGGCGACGTGGATCGCGACATCTCCGACTACAAGAGCCAGAACCTCCTGCCCGACGTGACGGCAGCCGGAGGTCTCATCATGAACCGCAGTTCCCAGAACTATAACGAGATTCTGAACCTGAACAACCAGATTTCGATGGCTCAGTATCTTGAGCAGCACATGCGCAACAATTCGGAACTCGGCCACCTGCTGCCCTCCAATACGTTGCAGAACGCCGGAGGAACGGAAAGCCTCATCCAGGCCTACAACCAGAACACGCTGCGCCGCAACGAACTCCTTGCGAACAGTTCCGAGAGCTCTCCCCTGGTGCAGAACATCAACGAGCAGCTCCGCGAACAGCGCAGTGCCATCCTCCGGTCCCTCAGCAACATCATTGCACAGCTGAAGACACAGCTCGCCAACCTGGAGAGAAGCGAAGGCGAAACGAACCAGAAGATTGCCGCCAACCCACGCCAGGCACGCCAGCTGCTTGCCGTAGAGCGTCAGCAGAAGGTAAAGGAATCCCTCTACATCTACCTGCTGCAGAAGCGTGAGGAGAACGAACTCTCCAAGGCCTACACGGCATGGAACACGCGCATCATCCAGCCGCCCATCGGCGGTTCCGCACCCACGGAGCCGAAGCGGCGCATGATTCTGCTCGTTGCCCTGTTGATCGGTCTCGCCATCCCCGCCGGTATCATCTACCTCCGCGAATACCTCAACAAGACCGTACGCGGACGCAAGGACCTCGACGGCATGGCCGCACCACTACTTGGCGAGATTCCTACCACGCAGCGCAAGCGCCACTGGTGGCAGCGCAAGGAGAAGCAGAAGAGGAAGATTGTCATCCAGGCCGGCAAACGCGACATGGTGAACGAAAGCTTCCGCCTCGTCCGCACGAAGCTCGACTTCGTACTCGGAGAGGGCGAAGACCGCAAGAAGGTTGTCATGGTGACGAGCTTCAACCCGGTTTCCGGTAAGACGTTTATCACGTCGAACCTCGCCCGCACGCTCAGCCTGAAGGGAAAGCGCGTGCTCTGTATCGACCTCGACATCCGTCGCGCCAGCCTAAGCCACATGCTGCCGAAGCGCGCCAAGCAGGGCGTCACGTCCTTCCTGGGCAACGGCGGAAACATTGCGGACTATATCCTGCCGAACGGCTTCGGCGAAGGTGTGGACGTGCTGCCCGTAGGCATCATCCCGCCCAACCCCACGGAGCTCCTGCTGACGAAGGAAATGGCAGAGGTCATCGAATATGCCCGTGCAAACTACGACTACGTCCTCGTGGACTGCCCACCGGTGGAAATCGTGGCCGATGCCACCATCATCAAGGACTTTGCCGACGTCACGCTCTTTGTCGTTCGCGTAGGCGTCATGGACCGTCGCCTGCTCAAGGACATAGACGAGCTCTACACCGACGGCAAGTACAACAACATGAGTCTCCTGCTCAACGGCACGCACTACGTCTCCAGCCGCTACGGCAGCTACCGCTACGGCTACTCCTACGGCTACGGCTACGGTTATGGCTACGGCTATGGTCACAAGGGCAACGAGGCCTACGGCTACTACGGCAAGGACGAAGACGATTAAGCATACCTCCATACACGGATTTCCAGATTTTCCAGCATAGAAGATGCTGTTCACATCCCGCATTTCACGATGCGGGATGTTTTTTATCTGTAACGGATGCAATAAAGAGGCAATGAATGCGTTATATAAGTATAAATAACCAAAAGCCTATGGAGAAAACTTTACACACACACGCTTCGCCCCGCGAAGAAACCCTCAGCCTGTTGCGGCTCTTTGCACGCACAATGCCGGCATGTCCCAACTTCCAAGACGAGGAAGTGATGACGTTCTTCCCCGGACAGCCCGTCGCACAAGGCTGATTTCCCTTCACCCGTAACAAAACAACCAATCCCCACTAACCTACCTGCTACCCCATGATTAACGAAAAAGACAAGGAGCTCCTCGCGGCCAAAGGCATCAGCGAGGACAAGCTCCGCGAACAACTGGCCGCATTTCAGGCCGGATTCCCCTACCTGCAACTTGACGGAGCCGCCACCGTAGGCAACGGCATCCTGCGCCCGACTGAGGAAGAGGCTCAGGCCGCCCTCGACGCCTGGGACGACTACCTTGCCGACAACCACGAAGTCGTGAAGTTCGTGCCCGCCAGCGGAGCCGCCAGCCGCATGTTCAAGGACCTCTTCGCCTATCTGGACGAACCCGAGGGCCATGCGGAAAGCGCATTTGTCAAGACCTTCTTCGACCATCTCCCCACGGCAGCCTTCTATGCAGATCTCAACGCTGCCTGCCACAGGCTGTACGGCGTGGACATCCCTGCCCTGCTACAGGCCAACCGCCGCCGTGAAATCGTCTGCGCACTGCTCGGTGCCGAAGGCCTGGGATACGGGAAACTGCCCAAAGGCCTCCTGAAGTTCCACAACTATAATAATAACACGTGCGCGCGCACGCCCGCGGAAGAACACCTCGTGGAAGGTGCACTTTACGCGAAGGATGCTGCCGGAAACGTACGCGTCCACTTCACCGTCTCCCCCGAACACCGTCCCCTCTTCCAGGCACTCGTGGAGGAGAAGCGGGAAGCCATCGCCAAGGAGTACGGCGCACGCTTCGACGTTAGCTTCTCCGAACAGAAGCCCTCAACGGACACCGTAGCCGCCAATCCGGACAACACGCCCTTCCGCCAGGCCGACGGTAGCCTCCTCTTCCGTCCCGGCGGACACGGCGCACTCATTGAAAACCTCAACGACATCAAGGCCGACGTCGTCTTCATCAAGAACATCGACAACGTCGTGCCCGACCGTCTCAAGGACTGCACCGTGAAATACAAGAAGCTGCTTGCCGGCATCCTCGTGACGGCGCAGGAGCGGATATTCTCCTACCTTGAAGACCTTGACGGCGGACTGCCCGAGCGCGAAGAGATGGACGAGATGCTCCGTTACCTCGAGGACACGCTCTGCTGCCACACGGACCGCAGCTTCGGTGACCTGGAACTTGCCGACTACCTCTTCACGAAGCTGAACCGCCCCCTGCGCGTCTGCGGCATGGTGAAGAATGTAGGCGAGCCCGGCGGCGGTCCGTTCCGTGCCTACAATCCCGACGGTACCGTATCCCTGCAGATCCTCGAAAGCTCACAAATCGACATGGACGACCCGCAGAAGCGCGCCATGTTCGAGGGCGGCACACACTTCAACCCCGTTGACCTCGTCTGCGGACTTCGCGACTTCCGCGGCGAAGCTTTCCACCTGCCCGACTACGTGGATCCGCAGACCGGCTTCATCTCCCACAAGAGCAAGGACGGCCGCGAGCTGAAAGCTCTCGAACTCCCCGGACTTTGGAACGGTGCCATGAGCGACTGGAACACCATCTTCGTGGAAGTACCCCTTGAGACGTTCAACCCCGTAAAGACGGTAAACGACCTCTATCGCGAGCAGCATCAGTAAATAAGAGTTTGTATGATAATAGGGAGCTTCATGCGAGGCTCCCTATTATTTTTTGTGGGGATTAGGGTGGTTAGGGGTATCAGGGGATTAGGGACCGATGGTAACAAAGCAGGGACGCCCGAAAGAGCGTCCCTGCCATATTTAGGGATTTGTTATCCTGAAAGGATTATTCGCGGAGGAGCTTCAGCGCCTTCACGGCCTTTCCATCGCGAGCTACGCGGAGCACGAATACACCCGTCTGCGGCAGGCGAACCTGCATGCGGTCTGCCTTCGTGAGGGTAGCGGCCTTAGCTGCAACGAGCTGACCGGCCACGTTGTAAACCTGCACTTCGTAGTTGCCACCTTCAGCAAACTCTACGTAAACCACGTCGCCAACGGTGTAGGTGCGCAGTTCTGCGCCTTCCACCTCGTTGATGCCCGTGTCTTCACCCACGCGGATAGCGCTGTAGGTCTTCGTGTCAGAGCCGAGCGGGTTAGCAAGCGTTACGGAGACATTGTAGAGGCCGTCCTTTGCATAAGAAACCTTTGCAGAACCGGCTTCGCCATTACCCGTAATGTCCGTGATAGTAGCCTTCACAGCCTTCCAGCTTGCTTCCGTCAGAACGGGATAGCCAGCGTCAAGAGCTGCGGGGCAACCAGCCGTGTAAACCTGATCCACATAGTGGGGCTGTGCACGTCCTTCACCCTCAAGCTTGATGAGCTCATAGGAACCGGCTTCAAGTCCGGGCGTAGCACCTACAGCCACAAAACCCTTTCCGTCAGCAGCCTTTGTTTCAAAGTTCCAGAAGCAGGAGAGGCCTGCAGGCAGGTTGCTCGGGTCGAGTGCGCCCATGGATGCCTGTACCTCCTCCTCGGAGATAGCCTTCTTCCAGAGCTGGAAGTTGTCCACGATACCGTCGATGCCACCGCGTCCGCTGGCCGGACCGCCGATGCACATCCAAGGATCGTTACCAACCGTGCCGTCCATATCAAGCACAGGCAGGTACTTGTCTGTAGTCACAGCACCATCCTGGTAAACCGTCGGTTCTACGAACTTGCCGTTGACGTAGAGCTGGTGGCGAGCCGTGCCGTCAGACTTGCGGTCGAATACGATGGCCACGTGAGCCCATACGCCGATGGGCAGCGTGCCGGCAGGATATTCGTACTTGGAGGCAGGGGGATTCTCTGCACGGGAGGAGTTACGATATGTGAAGACGAGTGCTCCAGCCTTGTCGAGCGTACTCCAGTTCCAGCCCCAGTCGGTGAGGGGCCAGTTTCCGGCCTTGTCGGCCACTGCAAAGAACTGCGTACCGCTGGGCACGTTGTTGACCTTGAGCCAGAAGGCGAGCGAGAAGGAAGCCTTGCCCGTCAGACCTGCATTGAGCACACTGAAGCCGAAGTTCTTTTCCTTCAAGTCAACAGCCTGGGACGTACCACCGTCAGAATTGCGGCCCGTGTAGGCCATCTGCACCTGGTCGCCCTTCTCTACCTGGATGCCAGCTTCCTCGCCGTTAGCGGTGAGCGTCAGCACTTCGGGCAGACGTCCGAACTTAGCATCCTCAATGGTTACATAGTCGTCGTACGTGCGTACTTCGTCCTTCACCGTCGTGCCGCTGTGCGTCTTGCCGTCCAGCTTCAGAGTGTAGCTGCCGAGCTTCTCAAGGCCGGGGACCGTTACGCTGTTGCCTTCGCCGGAGAAAGCCGTCGTGCCATCCTGGTGGATGAGCGTCCAAGTACCGCTTTCGTGGTTCGGGTCAACATAGGACATCGTGAACTCCTCGTTCTGCGTGATGAAGTTCTTGCTGGTCTGGATGTTGTCGTTATAGGTATAAACACCCGTTTCCATGTAGTCGCTCCATGCGATTGCGCTCTCGCTCTTGTGGTCAAGGCTGAGTGCGGAAACGCCGAGGCGCACCTTGTTTGCCGTGCCGTTGGTGAAGTCAACGGGAGCGGAGAACACGAGGCCTGCCCAGCTGGTCGTTACGCCCATAAAGACGGGTTCCTGACCTTCCTGCTGGCTGTAAATCTTGAAGAGAGACGTGTTGACGTCCGTGTTGTAGCAAGGTTCGCCGGCAGCCTTCAGGTTGGGCATGTTCCAGATGAGCTTAGCGTCCACGCCGTCGCGGTGGGAGGCAAGAATCTTCGCGGAAGTAACCTCGGGCTTCGCGGGCGTTGCGCTCGTACCACGTACGATGGAGAATTCGCCGAAGTAGAGGTCGAGGTCCTGAGCTTGCTGGAAGTGCAGGGCCACGAGGGCCAGCGTCTTGCCTGCGAGGTCACCCGTAACGGTGAACTGCTTCGTTATCCACTCCTCTTCGTCAGCTTCCTGCGCCGTCGTGAGGACGTTGTAGTCAGCTTCGTTGATGGCCGTGCCTTCAGCACCCTCAGCCGTGAAGACGAAGTTTGCGTTGGCCTTACCCTTAAGGAGCTTGTAGCGGAATGTGATGACGTCACCTTCCTGAAGCGCGAACTGCGTCTTGAAGAGGTGGAGGTATTCGTTGTTCGTCGTACCGGTTACGTGCATCGTGGAACCACCTACGTATGCGTCGTTCCATGTAAACTCTGCGTCCAGACCCGTTTCGGGCACGTCGGAAGCCTTGCGGCCGAGCAGGGAACTTGTGAACCAGTAGCGCCACGTGGGCAGGTAGTCCTGCACGCCGAGGTTGTACCATTCGCGGTTGTTCTGCTGACGTCCGTTCCAGTTGAAGAACTTACCGTTACCCAGGTTGAAGTAGGTGATGAACGGCTCTTCGCTCAGATTCCAGCACAGGGAGGAGCGTGCGGACATCAACTTTGCCATACCGTGGAAGGAGAAGTTGTCGGCATTATAGTTACTGCTGTCCAACACCTTCGGGAGATTGGCTGGATTACGCGTACCGCCACCAAACCAACGTTCGGTACGGAGCATATAGGTGCGCTGCTTTACAGCGGGGTCGGAGCCTTTTTCGTGGCGGGTCTCAAAGAACATGTTTGCGGAATGTGCGCCCCATAGGCCAATGCTATAGCGAGTCTGCGCCAATGTATTCCACGCTGTCGGATTGGCTCCTTGCATATTAAAACCAGCATACAGATCAAGCGGGTCACGCCCCATGGTCTTGGCCAGTCTCAATGAGGGGGTTATCTTGTAAGAATACCACCAATTGTAATTCAAGAACAGCGAACTGGCGATGTTGTCCGAATTGCCAAACACCTGACTGTGACTAGCATCAAGCATATCGGAAAAGCTGAGACCACCGATATCCGTCGTTCCACCATACCATATGTTTTCAAACAAGGGATTCGTCTCACGCATTTTCTTCACGAGTGCTACATGATAAGGAATAAGTTTCTCAGTAACAACCACACTGGTTTCACTCCACTCGGAGTTATAGCCGAATCCATCGAGACCATAGTAGTTCATGTACTGAGCCGTCTTATCGGCACCTTCATTAATCATGTTGAGGAAGCAGTTTGCCCAACTTGTGGGAATAGCTGTGTAAGGTACAGAAGCCACACCGCTGACAGCCACACCGTTCTTGTGTGCCACGTCGAGCAATGCAGCCGGCACGCGACCCAGAGGTGCGGTCCAGTCTCCCCAGTGCGTCACGTAGCTCCACATGGAGAACACTTCGCTGTCGAAGAGTCCGTCGGGCAGAGCGTTGCGGTTCCAGCCCGTTTCGTTGATGCTGTTGATGGGCAGCCAGCAGATGAGCTTCTTGTCGTAGGTCGTCTGCAAGGTGTCCATCACCTGCGTTGCCGCGTTGCGGAAACGAGCTTTGGGCTTGATGCGGGAGATGAAGAAGTTGTCGTCTTCGCTCACCTGTGAACCCGGAGTCCACTTTTGCAGCGTCGTGCCGAACATTTCGCTCGCGCCGCCCCAGGATACGTAGTTGTCCCTCAGATACTGCGCCTGGGCAGTAAAGGAGAACGCTACTACACCCGAAAGGAGTAAGAGTTTCTTTTTCATTTTATTTAATTTAAGATAATAGTAAATTTAAGTGTGCTTTTTCGTATTTGCGGGGCGAAGGTAGGAAAAACTTTCTTCATGCCCAAGCTCACACGCACATTTTTCTATTTACGCGCGTAACGGGAATCCACTTCCGGCTTTCCTGAAAGAGAAAAGCATCGCTTGCTATTGTATATTCTGAGGTATGCGCAAAGCCCTTTCTGAGGTAAGCGCAAAGCTCGAGTCAAGGTAAGCGCACACCTTGAGTCAAGGTAAGCGCAAAGCTCAAGGTGAGGTAAGCGCACACCTCAGAAAGAGATGTCCGCACACCTCATTTCAAGACATGCGGAAGAAGGATGAAAGGCTTAAGGTTTTCATAAACACAGGCACGCTTAATCCGTTGTTTTTCAAAAAGAACACTGGGTTTACAGTAGTAAAAGTATCAGGGTTGTGACGAACAAGAGAAGAAGTGCAAAAACTACGGCTTCAGAAAAAAAAGGAAGAGGCATGGGGCATTTCCCGCAAGAAATAGTAACTTCGCAGCCCAAAGCCCAAAACCGGAACCCCATGCGAGCAGTGCTGAGACGCTACCCCCTGACGCTCTGTTGCATTGTCCTCATCTGGCTGCTGTGCTTCTGCAAGCCGCCGAAGACGGAACTGGACAGCGTACAGGGCATTGACAAACTGGCCCACGTGCTGATGTACTTCGGCACGTGCCTCGTCATGTGGTGGGAATACTGTCCTCTGCATACGCGCCTGCGCACTACGCACGCCCTGGCGTGGCTCGTCCTGCTGCCCGTGGGCATGAGTGCGCTGATAGAGCTGCTCCAGGAATACGCAACGTCCCACCGCGGCGGCGACTGGCTGGACCTCGCCGCCAACACGTCGGGCGTTCTCCTTGGTGCGCTCGTGGGGCGATACATCCTCTGGCCACTACGAAAGAAGAAAGAATCATGACAAAAGGCAATCCCATAGCACGGCCCACACGCTACGTCCGCCTCTCGGAGGCCGACCTGAGCTTCGCCTACCACAGCGGACACGACGGCGAAACGGCCCAGTACGCACCCTGGCAGGTGCGCCAGCACACCTCGCTCGGCGTGAACCTGCGGGAGGCGAAGGACACGGAGCCCCTGCTGGCCCTTCCCGCCGAGCGGACAGAAGTGCTTGTCGGCACACCCGCAACGGCGATGCCCCTGGCCGACTTCACGGAGGAGCTCTGCGAGCCGACGCTGCACTTCGTGATGCCCGCGAAGGCCGGAGAGCGCGTCTTCTACGACACCTTGCCGGCCGTCAACTGCGTCCTTGTCTATGCAATGCCCGAGGAAACGTGCAAGGCTCTGGAAGAAGCCTTCGGCGAAGTACACTTCACGGCCTGCCTGACGCACGTCCTGCGCCACTACAGCCGTACGCGCTGCCAGGAAGATGCCGCACGGCGCATGCTCATCCACCTCCACGAGTCGTCCGCCGACATCGCCGCCTTTGAAGGACGGCGCATGCTGGTGGAGAACAGCTTTGAAGTGCACCAGGCCTCGGACGTCGCCTACTATGCCTACCACATTGCCAGCACGTTGGGATTCGATGCGCGCCAGGACACCATGGACCTCTGCGGCGACAAGGGCTCGGTGGAGGAAGCCCTCCGCTTCATCCACATGTTCAGTCCCCAGGCATGCACGCTGGAACAGTTCGAAGGCATGCCCTACGACCTCGCCTGCATGACGGGAGCCGCCAACGACATCCGCTGAAGCACGAAGAAGGAGGAAGCCATGCGCGTCATCACAGGAAAATACAAGGGGCGGCACTTCCAGGTGCCCCGCACGTTCAAGGCAAGACCCACGACGGACTTTGCGAAGGAGAACCTCTTCAATGTCCTGCGTGCCTACGTCGATTTTGAGACCACGCGCGCCGCGGACCTCTTTGCCGGAACGGGCAGCATCACGCTGGAACTGCTCTCGCGAGGCTGCCCCGAAGTGGTCAGCGTGGAGCGCGACCGCCAGCATGCAGCCTTCATCCGCAGCGTCCTGCGCGAGCTGGACGACCCCTGCGCCACCCTGCTCTGCACAGACGCCCTGCGCTATGCGGAACGCGCCGACCTCGGAGCCGACCTCGTCTTTGCCGACCCGCCATACGCCCTGCCGGAACTTCCCGACCTGCCGCGCCTCGTCCTCGGAAGCCGCATCCTGCGCGACGGCGGCCTCTTCGTCCTCGAGCACGGCGAGCGTCAGGACTTCTCCGCCCACCCCGCTTTCCTCGAACACCGCGCATACGGCTCCGTGAACTTCACGTTCTTCCGAAAAACTGAAAACGAACAATAACATGACAGAACTAAGACCCATCCGCAACGCACTCATCTCCGTCTTCCACAAGGACGGGCTGGACGAACTGGTGAGCCTGCTCCACCAGAACGGCACGCGCCTGCTCTCCACAGGCGGCACGCAAAGCTACATCGAGGGCATCGGCCTCCCCTGCCAGCGCGTAGAAGACCTCACGACATATCCCTCCATCCTCGGTGGACGCGTCAAGACACTCCACCCGAAGGTGTTCGGCGGCATCCTGGGACGCCGGGAACGCCCCGAGGATCAGGCCGAAATGTCCAAATACGCCATTCCACCCATCGACCTCGTCGTCGTGGACCTCTATCCCTTTGAAGAAACCGTCAGCAAGGGGGCTTCCGAAGCCGACATCATCGAGAAAATCGACATCGGCGGCATCAGCCTCATCCGTGCCGCTGCAAAGAACTTCCGTGACGTCGTCATCGTGCCTTCGCGCGCCGACTACGCCACGCTGACGGCCATCCTGCGCCAGCGCGGAGCAAAGACCTCGCTGGAAGAACGCCGCGCACTGGCCCTTCGCGCCTTCAGCGTCAGCAGCCACTACGACACGGCCATCCGCGAATGGTTCGAGAACAAGTAAAGAACGGTAAACAACACATAAACACACACATACTTCACTCCAAAACAAGCTATGAATTTCCTCAGAAGCTTTTTCTCATTCAAACAGGAGTTGGCGATGGACCTCGGAACAGCCAACACGATTATCCTGCACGACGGTGAAATCGTCGTGAACGAGCCCTCCTTCGTCGCCACGGAGACGCTTTCGGACAAGCTGGTGGCAGTAGGAGGCAAAGCCAAACTGATGTACGGCAAGACACCGCCCCAGATCAATGTGGTACGCCCCTTGCGCGACGGCGTCATTGCCGACTTCAACGCGTGCGAACAGATGATGCGCGGCCTCATCCACATGGTGCATCCGGGCAAGCGCCTCTTCTCCCCGCAGATGCGCATGGTCATCGGCGTGCCGAGCGGTTCGACGGAAGTGGAACTGCGCGCCGTACGCGACAGTGCGGAGCACGCCGGCGGACGTGACGTCTATCTCATCTACGAGCCCATGGCGGCAGCCATCGGTTGCGGCATCGACGTAAACGCGCCCGACGGCAACATGATTGTGGACATAGGCGGCGGCACGACGGAGATTGCCGTCATCTCCTTGGGCAACATCGTTTCCAACAACTCCATCAAGGTGGCCGGCGACGACCTCACGGACGACATCCAGCAGTATATGAGCCGTCAGCACAACGTCAAGATTGACGAGCGCATGGCCGAATCCATCAAGATCAACGTGGGCTCCGCATTGGCAGACCTCGGCGACGGCGAGGGACCGGAGGACTTCGTCATCCACGGACCGAACAAGATTACGTCGCTGCCGATGGAAGTGCCCGTCTGCTACCAGGAAATCTCCCACTGCCTCGACAAGAGCATCGCACGCATCGAACAGGCCATCATCAACGCCCTGGAATTCACGCCGCCGGGCCTCTATGCCGACATCGTGCGCAACGGTATCTACCTGACAGGCGGCGGCGCCCTGCTCCGCGGACTTGCCAAGCGTCTCAGCGACAAGATAAACATCCGTTTCATCGTAGCTGAAGACCCCCTGCTCTGCGTCGCAAAGGGCACGAGCATCGCACTGGAGCACGTGGGCAACTACACTTGCCTCATGAAGTAAGTCCCCGAACCCTCCTAAAGCCTGACGATGCGCACCTTCCTGGAGTTTCTCCGACGACACAACTACCTCCTGCTGTTCCTCGTCCTTGAAGCCGTCAGTTTCACGCTCCTGTTCCGCTTCAACAGCTATCAGGGAAGCGTTTGGCTCACGGCGGCAGGACGACTGACGGCCGAGATGAACTCGCTCTATGCCGAAGGGGAAAGCTTCCTGAACCTGCGCAACGTGAATGCAGACCTTGCCCATCGCAACCTCCTGCTCCAGCGCCAGAACGACCAGCTACGCGAGGCCCTGAAGCGCTATGGCGTCACGGAAGTCGCGACGGACTCCCTCTCACGAGAGGCTATGGCGGGCCACACGACCGTGCCCGCCGTCGTCGTAAGTACTACCACGCAGCGTCGCAACAACTACCTTGTCCTGAACAAAGGTACGGCCGATGGTGTGCGTCCCGAACTGGGCGTCGTCGGAGGGCAGGGCGTTGTCGGCATCGTGTATCTCTGCGAGAAGCACCACAGCCTTGTCATCCCCCTGACCAACCGCAAGTCAAACCTCAGCTGCCGTGTGCGCGGGGCAAACTACTTCGGCTCGCTGACATGGGAAGGGCGCGACCTGCGCTTTGCAACGCTGGACGACATCCCGCGCTACGCCAAGGTGAAGAAGGGCGACATCGTGGAGACCAGCGGCTTCAGCGCCGTCTTCCCGCCCGGCCTTTTCGTCGGACGCGTGACGGAGGTAAAGAACTCCGCCGACGGACAGAGCTACACGCTCAACGTCCAGCTCGGGACGGACTTCTCGCTGGTACGCGACGTTTCCGTCATTTCGACGCCCTACAAGGCCGAGACCGACTCCCTGAAAGTACGCGCCGCACGCCTCGAAGGCGACTTGTAATCCCCCCAGAAATATCCCGGAACCCATGCTACAGACCATCTTCCGCCGCATACTTTGGACGCTGCTGCTCGTCTTCTTGCAGATCGTGGTGTTCAACCACGTGCATCTCTGGGGTTACGCCACACCCATGCCCTACGTCTATGCTCTCCTGATACTGCCTGCCGTGACGCCGCGCTGGCTGTACGTGGCACTGGGGTTCCTGCTTGGCCTGACGGCAGACATGGGAGCCAACACGGTGGGCATCGCGGCCGCGGCGGGCACTGCCACGGGACTTGCCGTCCCCTTCCTGCTCCACCTCTTTGCACCAAAGGAGTACGACGAGGACACCACGCTCCTGCCAAGCGTGCACTCAATGGGGTGGACAAGCTTCATGAGCTATGCCGCCTTCGCCGTCATCCTCCACGTAGGACTCTTCCACGTCATTGAGGACTTTGCCTTCTACTTTCCCCTGCAACTGCTGCTGAACATCGTGGGCAGCGCACTGTTCACGATGGTTTTCATCGTCCTCTTCGAGGTATTGCAACAAAAGAAATAGTTCCTACCTCATGGCATCACAGGACATCTTCAGCAACAGGCGCTACGTCATCGGCGGCATTGCGGCAGGCATCATCGCCATCTACATCCTGCGCCTTTTCACCTTGCAGCTCCTGAGCGACGACTATCGCAAGAGCGCCGATTCCAATGCCTTTCGGCGCGACGTCCTCTACCCGTCGCGCGGACTTATCACCGACAGGAACGACTCCCTGCTCGTCTATAACGAGCCTTCCTACAACATCCTCGTGACGATGAACGACCAGGTGGGCATCGATACGCTGGACTTCTGCGAAACCGTCGGCATCAGCGTGGATGACTACGTGGCGCGCTGCGAGCAAATCAAGCGCCAGAAGGGCTACAGCCGCTTCAAGCCGCAACTGTTCATGACGCAGATTCCCCTGGAGGAGTTCCTGCTCTTTCGGGAGAAGCTCTTCCGCTTCAAGGGCTTTGACGTAGAGAAACGCACGCAGCGCCGCTATGCCACGGGGCTTGCCGCGCACATCCTGGGGGACGTGGGCGAAGTAAACGAGAAGGACATCGCCGATGCGGAGGACGGCTACTACAAGAGCGGAGACTACATCGGCAAGCTTGGCGTAGAACGTTCCTACGAGAAGCAGCTGCGCGGGGAAAAGGGGCTGCGCATCCTGCTTCGCGACGTTCACGGCCGCGTGAAAGGACACTATCAGGACGGCGAGTTCGACAAGGCACCCGTGCCCGGGAAAAACCTCACGCTTTCCATCGACATGAAGCTTCAGGCACTTGCCGAGCGCCTGCTGGAGGGGAAGCTGGGAGCCATCGTCGCCATAGAGCCTTCCACCGGCGAAATCCTCTGCATGGCATCAGGTCCCACCTACGACCCGCGCCTCCTTACGGGACGGGAACGCAGCGAACTTCACAAGAAACTTACGAAAGACCCCATGAAGCCGCTCCTCAACCGCGCTATCATGGGCATGTATCCCCCCGGTTCAACCTTCAAGATCACACAGGCACTCATCGGCCTGCAGGAAGGCATCATTTCCCCGGAGACTTCCTTCCCCTGTGCCCGCGGATTCAACTACAAGGGCATGCACCTCGGCTGTCACGGGCACGGTTCCCCCATTCCCCTCGTGCCGGCCATCGGAACGTCCTGCAACGCCTACTTCTGCTGGACGCTCAACAACATGCTTTCTAACCGCAAGAAATACGGCTCGCAGGACGAAGCCATGACGCGATGGAAGGACTACATGGTCGATATGGGCTACGGCTACCGGCTCGGCGTTGACCTTCCCGGCGAGAAGCGTGGCATGATTCCCAACGCCGAGTTCTACAACAAACACCTCAAGCGCTGGGGACCCCTCTCCGTCATCTCCATCTCCATCGGCCAGGGGGAAGTGACGGCGACCCCGCTGCAAATCTGCAACCTCGCCGCCACGGTTGCCAACCGCGGCTACTACATCGTCCCCCACGTGGTACACAGCATTCAGGACGGCACCCTGGACACAATCTATACGCAGAAACACTACACGATGGTGGAGCGCAAATGGTACGACGTTGCCGCAGCCGGCATGAGGCGGGCCGTCACGGGCGGAACGTGTCACGGTGCCGCCATTCCCGGATATGACGTCTGCGGAAAGACGGGTACGGCCCAGAACCGCGGCCACGACCACTCGGCCTTCATGGGCTTTGCCCCGATGGAGGAACCGCGCATCGCCGTTGCCGTCTATGTGGAAAACGGCGGCTTCGGAGCCACCTTTGGCGTTCCCATTGGGCGCCTCATCATGGAACAGTATCTCAACGGGCACCTCTCTCCCGGAAGCGAAGCCCAGGCGGCCAGCTTCCAGAGCCGCCACATCAACTACGGAGGCTACGAACGCTAAGATGAACACGAACGAACGCTACCAGAATCCTGCCTTCCACGCCGACTGGCTCGTCGTGGTGCTCTACCTGCTGCTCATCTGTGCGGGGTGGATAAGCATCTGCGGCGCGAGCCACGAAATCGGCGAAACGGACTTCTTCTCCTGGGGCACACGCTCGGGCAAGCAGCTGGTATGGATGGGCTGCTCCCTGGGGCTTGGCATGTTCCTGCTGATGATAGACGAGAAATACTTCGACCTCTTCGCCGAAGTGTTCTACTACCTCATGCTCGTCGTGCTGATTATCACGCCCTTCATCGCGAAGGACATCAAGGGGTCGCGCTCGTGGATAAGCCTTGGCTCCGTGAGCCTCCAACCGGCCGAGTTTGCGAAATGCGCCACGGCACTTGTCGTGGCGAAGCTCGTCGGCCAGTACGGTTTCTCGCTCTCCAACATGCACAACCTGGTGAAAGCCGTCGGCTTCGTGCTCCTGCCCATGGGCCTCATCGTCATGCAGAAGGAGACGGGCGGCGCACTTGTGTTCCTGAGCTTCTTCCTCGTATTCTACCGCGAGGGGATGCCCGGTGCAATACTTTTCACCGCATTCGCGGCTGTTCTGTACTTCGTTGTGGGCATACGCTTTTCCGAGGAGATGTTTCCCGGAACCGCCGCCGTGAGCGGGCAGTTCATCGTCCTGCTCATCATCTGGCTCTTCGTCTGCGGCCTCATCCGCGTCTATCTGCCCCATACGCGCCATGCCAAGCGCCTTTTCTGGATAGGCCTTGGCCTCCACGCGCTGGCATACGGCATTTCCCGCTTCTATCATGCCTACGACGTCGTGTGGGTGCAGATTGTCTGGACGGTATTCATGGCCGCCTACCTGTTGTGGCACGGCTTGAGCGAACGCCTTCGTCCCTACTACCTCATCGCCGCCTTCGCCGTAGGAAGCGCCGCGTTTCTCTTCTCTGCCGACTTCGCGCTTGACAGCTTGGCGCCCCATCAGCAGGGGCGCGTAAGGGTGCTCCTTGGCATGGAGGTTGAGGACGGCCTGGACTACAACGTGCGGCAAAGTAAAATCGCCATCGGCTCAGGCGGACTTCAGGGAAAGGGATTCATGAACGGCACGCAGACGAAGCTCAAGTATGTGCCCGAACAGGAGACCGACTTCATCTTCTGCACCGTCGGCGAGGAGCAGGGCTTCATCGGCTCCAGTGCCGTCCTGCTGCTCTTCCTTGCCCTCATCCTGCGCCTGATATGGCTTGCCGAACGCCAGGACAGCGCCTTCGGGCGCGTCTATGGCTACAGCGTAATGTCCATACTCCTCTTCCACGTGTTCATCAACGTGGGGATGGTGATGGGCCTGACTCCCGTCATCGGCATTCCCCTGCCCTTCTTCAGCTACGGCGGTTCCTCGCTGTGGGGATTCACGCTGATGCTGTTCATCTTCCTGCGCATTGACGCAGGCGACAAAATGCGCCGACGCATCTGACCAACGACTAAAGCGAACACACACCCGAATGGCAAAAAGAGACAAAGAACATAACGCTCCCGAAGCCTCAGCCGCGAACATCGGCATGCGGCTGCTCATCATCGGCCTGCCCGCATTGGTCGTATGCGCCCTCATCGGCTTCATGAAACTCAAGAGTGACGAACAGTCGCCCGTCATTGCAGAGGCCGTTGCACAGGCCGAACGTGCGGCAGATGCCGATACCACCACGGCCCCCATCGCCGTCCCCGACACGACCGTGGACCTCACCGTGCTGCCCGCCCTTCCCGACACGCTTCCCGCCGCACCGCCGGACAGCATAGGCATTGACGCACGCTCGCCGCTCACGGCGGGACATGAGGACGGCCTTCTCGCCGGTGCCTACGACCGACGCTACGGTAGCGAATACGGCATTTCCTACGACGACACAAACACGTTCCCCACTGCCGACGAACAACATGCCTACTCCGAAGGCTATCGCGAGGGTTATGCCGAAGGGTACAGGCTCGGGGGCACACGCCCTGCTGAAGGCAACAGGCCGCAAGACAGCGGTAATCCGGAAACGCCCTGAAAACATGCTGATTCCAGAACACACATAAACCTCACGTCATGAAAGAATTTCCCCGCCACATACTCCTGATGGCATTTCTCTGCCTCATCCCTGCCCTGCTCAGCGTGTTCTTCCTGTTCGCGCTCCAGCCCTTCGGCACCAGCCAGAACGGCTTTGTGCGCTTCCTGCTCTACCTGCTCACGCAACTGCTCTGGCTGCTCCCCACGTGCGCATTCTTTGCCGGGCTTGACCGCTATCGCCGGGGCTTTCCGCGTGCGGCCTATGCCATTCTCGCAGCGGGCTTGTTGTTGACGGCGGTTGACATCACGCTTTTATTTATATAGCAATAGTATTATATAGAGAATATAGATATGGAAAAACGAAGTGATTTTGCCAGCAAGCTCGGCATGGTGCTCGCCACGGCGGGCTCTGCCGTCGGCCTTGGAAACATCTGGCGCTTTCCCGTGGAAGCCGGGAACAACGGAGGGGCTGCATTCATCATCATCTACCTGATGTGCGTTGTCCTGCTGGGCATTCCGCTCATGGTGGCGGAATTCGCCGTAGGGCGTGCCGCCCACACCAACACGGCACGAGCCTACAAGCTTTTGTCAAAGAGCGCCTTCTGGCAGCAGACGGGACGCCTCGGCGTACTCACCGGCTGGGTCATCATGGGCTACTACGTCGTCGTGTCGGGATGGACGCTGGCCTATTTCTTCAAGGCCCTCCTCACGCCGCCGACGAAGGCAGCAAGCATTGCACAGGAGCCGAACTACTGGGCGGACTACTTCCAATGGCTCTCTGCCGACGCCGTCGTTCCCGTGCTGTGCCTCATCGCCTTCACGCTCATGTCCCATTTCATCATTACGCGCGGCGTGGAGAAAGGCATCGAGCGCTTCTCGAAGATCATGATGCCCATGCTCTTCATCCTGCTCATCGTGCTCTGCGTCTGCTCCTTCTTCACGAAAGGTGCCGCCGAGGGGCTCACCTTCCTCTTCAAGCCCGACTTCTCGAAAGTCACGTTCGGGACGATTCTTGCGGCTTTGGGACAGGCGTTCTTCTCCCTCAGCATCGGGATGGGGTGCCTCTGCACCTACGCCAGCTACTTCACGCGCGAGACCAACCTCCTCGGCACCGCCTTCAAGGTGGCAGGCATCGACACGCTGGTAGCCATCATGGCGGGTATCATCATCTTCCCCGCCGTCTTTTCCGCCGGCATTCATCCCGACGCCGGGGCCAGCCTTGTCTTCATCGCGCTGCCCGGCGTGTTCCAGGAGGCGTTCGGCGGCCTCCCCTGGCTTGCCTACGCCGTCAGCGTCATGTTCTACTTCCTGCTGATTCTTGCAACGCTGACCTCGCTCGTCTCGCTCCACGAGGTGCCGACGGCATTCCTGGCAGAGGACTTCCACATGTCGCGCCGCCGCGCCACCAGTGTCGTCACCGTGACGGTCATCCTCGTCGGCACGCTGTGCTCGCTGTCCATGGGGCCGCTGTCAGGCTACACGCTGTTTGACAAGAACATCTTCGACTGCTTCGACTGGGTATCCTCGCAAGTGCTGCTCGTCGTCGGTGGAGGCATGATTACGTTCTTCGTCGGCTGGAAGCTGGACGCCTTCACGCTGCGCAACGAGCTCACCAGCGACGGCCTCTACTCCTACCGCTCACGCATCTGGATAGTCCCGCTGCTGCGCTGGTTTGCGCCGTTCGTCATCATGGCCATCTTCCTCAGCGGCATCGACATCCTGTAACAGGTATCTGCGAAAGAAGCCTCTTTTAGCGGGCGGCTATCGTAAAAGGATTCCACAAAAATGCCTATCTTTGCACGCGGAATACAAACCATCCGGAAACGCAACATACAACATGGACTTTTTTCTTGAAGCCCGCCACGTCACAAAACGCTTTGCCCACCACACGGCACTCGACGACGTGAGCATCAGCGTCCCCCGGGGACGCGTCTTCGGCCTTCTCGGCCCCAACGGGGCGGGAAAGACCACACTCATCCGCATCATCAACCGCATCACGGCCCCCGACGAGGGCGAAGTCCTCTTCGACGGCCACGCCTTCCGCCCCGAGGACGTCAGCCAGATAGGCTACCTGCCCGAGGAGCGTGGCCTCTACAAGAAGATGAAGGTGGGCGAGCAGGCCGTTTACCTCGCACGCCTGAAGGGACTTACGGAGGCTGAGGCCAAGCGCCGCCTTGCGGCATGGTTTGAGAAGTTCGGCATCACCGAATGGTGGGACAAGAAGCTGGAAGAGCTCTCCAAGGGCATGCAGCAGAAGGTGCAGTTCATCATCACCGTGCTCCACGAGCCCCAGCTGCTCATCTTCGACGAACCCTTCTCGGGCTTCGACCCCGTGAACGCAGAGCTTCTGAAGCGCGAAATCCTCACGCTGCGCGACAAGGGGCACACCGTCATCTACTCCACCCACAACATGGCCTCCGTCGAGGACGTGTGCGACGAGATTGCCCTCATCAACAAGTCGCACGTCGTGCTGACGGGTAACGTGCGCGAGGTGAAGCACCGCTTCCGCACGGGCCTCTACGAGGTCGTCGCCACCAATGGTTCCCTGACGCCTACACCCGGAGCTTTCGACGTGCTCGAGACGTCGGAACGCGACGGCTTGTGCCGCAGCATGGTGCAAAAGGCGGACAACCTGACGAACTCCGAACTGCTCAGCACCATCTGCCGTCAGGTGGAAGTGCAGAGCTTCTCGGAACAACTTCCATCCATGAACGATATTTTCCTCAAAGTAGTCGGCAGCCATGAATAAGACCTTGATAATCATCCAGCGCGAGTTTCTGTTTCGCGTAAAGAAAAAGAGTTTCATCCTGCTCACGGTGCTCATGCCCTTCATCATGGTGGCACTCGTGGCCATACCCCTTTGGCTCAGCAGCATCAAGGATTCGGAGCAGAAGATGGTGGCCGTCGTTGACAAGACCGCGCACTATGTCCCCTGCCTGAAGGACACGAAGTCCTACCACTTCTTCTCCGCGCCGGCCATGCTACCCGAGTTCCGTTCCGACACGACGGCCGTCATCGCCGTCATCGCCATCGACGGCGACCTCGCGCAGAATCCGAAGGACGTCACGATGTACAGCCGCGAGGAGATTTCCGCAGAACTGCTCTCCTACGTTGAGAGCTGCCTGAACGAGCAGGTACGCAAGGACAAGCTGGAGGCCAGCGGCATCAGCGACCTCGACCGCATCATCGCCGACGTGCAGGCAAGCCTCAGCGTCAGCACCGTCAAGTGGAACGACAAGGGCGAGGAGACCAGTTCCAACACGGGCATCGCCATTGCCGCAGGCTTCATCTTCACATTTCTTATATATATGTTCGTCATGAGCTACGGCGGCATGGTCATGTCAAGCGTGACGGAAGAAAAGACGAACCGCATCATGGAACTCATGGTGAGCTCTGTGAAGCCCTTCCAGCTGATGATGGGAAAAATCGTGGGCGTCGCGCTCGTGGGCTTCGTGCAACTGGCCATCTGGGGCGTCATGCTGGCCGTTCTGCTGGCCGTCGTGCTGCCTCTCTTCATGCCCGACAGCGCCGCGCTTGCCGCCGACCCTGCCATCATGGCGCAGATGAACACGCCCGTGGACCCCGCAGCCCTCGCCAGCGGAGGTGAGAACGAGATGCTGCAGGCCATGCAGAACCTGCCCTATCTGGAACTCCTGACGATGTTCGTCCTCATGTTCATCGGCGGCTACCTGCTCTATGCCAGCTTCTTTGCCGCCGTCGGCGCGAGCGTGAACTCACCGGACGACACCTCGCAGTTCATGATGCCGATGGTGTTCATCATGATCTTCGGCCTTTATGCCGCCATGTACAGCGTGGAGAACACCAACGGTCCGCTGGCCTTCTGGTCGAGCCTGTTCCCGCTGACGTCGCCCATTGTCATGATGGTGCGCATCCCCTTCGGCGTGCCTCTCTGGCAGGAGGTGCTGTCGCTCGTCCTCCTCTTCGGCACAGCCCTGACCTTCGTATGGATCGGCGGCAAGATATACCGTGTCGGCATCCTCATGTACGGCAAGAAGCCTACCCTGAAGGAAATGCTGAAATGGGTGAGGTACAAGTGATTCTATAGTTGACGAGTGACGAGCTAATGAATTAGGATCTTTGTACCCACAAAGGCAACCTAAGAAAAGGGACACATGCGGATGATGTTCTTGTTTGTTTGTTGTTCTCCCTATATATAAGGGGGAGAACAACAAACAAACAAGAACAGACCGCATCCTTGCTGTGGGAACCACTGTGCAGCGCGCAGTGGAACGTGCAGGGTGCGGCGAGATTTTTCTGCTGTGACGGGGCTTTTCTTCTGCTGTGATAAATCATTTTATCTGCTGTGACGAAAAGATTCATCACAGCAGATGAATCAATTCATCACGGCATCTCGCAAGATTCTTCTGCGCATTTCGATGAAAGATGAAGGCATCTTGCCAGTTGGATGAAGTCCTCAACGCTGAGCTGCTCAGGACGGCGCGTGAGCTCGGGAGAGGCGAGGAGGGCGGAGAAGTCACGATTGGGGTAAAGCTGGCCCAGAAGGGGACGCAGGCTGACGCGGAGCATCTTGCGACGCTGCTGGAAGGTGCCCTTGACTATGCGGCGCAGGAGCTGCTCGTCACAACCGGCTTCGCGACGGGTGTTACGCCGCATGCAGACGACGGCACTCTGCACCTTGGGAGGAGGATTGAACACCGTGGGGGGAACCTGGAAGAGAAGCTCCACGTCGTACCACATCTGGAGGAGCACGCTGAGGATGCCGTAGGCCTTCGTTCCGGGGCGGGCGGCGATGCGCTGCGCCATCTCAAGCTGCACCATGCCCGTGCAACAGGGGATGAGCTCGCGGAAATCAAGCATGTGGAAGAATATCTGCGAGGAGATGTCGTAGGGGTAGTTGCCAGTGAGGACGAACTCCTGCCCGGCGAAGACTTCGCGCAGGTCCATGCGCAGGAAATCGGCGCTGACGATGCGCTCCTGAAGCTCGGGCCAGCGCTCGCGAAGGTAGCTGACGCTCTCACGGTCAATCTCCACGACCTTCACTTCGCGCGGCTTCGGCAGCAGGTATTGCGTCATCACTCCCATGCCGGGGCCTACCTCCAGAACGGGCAGTCCGGGACACACGTCAACGGTGTCGGCGATGCGGCGGGCGGTAGGAAGATCGGTTAAAAAGTGCTGTCCGAGATTTTTTTTGGGTCTGACTGGCTTCATATTGGATATAATTCTCTACTTTTGTGGCTGCAAAAATAGTGATTTTTTCATGAAGCGCACGATAAATCTGCTTTTGCCTTTCATTCTGGCCCTCGGCATCCTCTGGTGGATGTACCGGGGAACGGACTGGGGCGGCTTTTTGCACGACATTGCCGGGATGCACTGGGGCTGGATGCTGTTCAGCCTCGTGTTCGGCGTGCTGGCGCAGCAGGTGAGGGCCTGGCGCTGGAAGCTGGCGCTGGAGCCCCTTGGCGAGAAGCCCCGGCGGCGCACCGCTGAGGACGCCATCTTCGTCTCCTATGCCGCCAGCCTCGTGGTGCCCCGCATCGGCGAGGTGATGCGCTGCGGCTCTCTGCAGCGCAGCGACGGCGTGCCCTTTGCCAAGAGCCTCGGCACGGTGGTGACGGAGCGCATCGTGGACTCCCTGATGATTCTGCTGCTGACGGTAGCGGCATTCCTGACGCAGATTCCCGTGTTCATGAACTTTCTCCGCACGACGGGCACCGACCTGCGCGGCCTCCTCTCGCGCTTCACCGCCACGGGCTACCTCGTAACGGCGCTGTGCCTCGTTGCGGCCGCTGCGGCCGGCATCTTCCTCATCAAACGCTACGTGCGGCGCGGCGGCGACCTGCTGCGCCAGCTGCGCGACGGCATCCTCTCGCTGCGCCACGTGCGCAGCCTGCGGCTCTACCTGTTCTACAGCCTGCTCATCTGGGTGTGCTACTATCTGCACTTCTACGTGGCCTTCTTCGCCTTCGACTTCACGGCTGGCGTTTCGCCGCTGAATGCGTTCCTCATCTTCTGCGTCGGCTCCTTCGCCGTCCTTGTGCCCACGCCCAACGGCGCCGGCCCCTGGCACTTCGCCGTGAAGACGATGCTCGTCCTGCTCTATCCCGCCGCCATCAGCGAGACGCAGGCCATCCTCTTCGCCCTCGCCGTCCACACCATACAGACGGCCCTCGTCGTCCTGCTCGGCGCCTGGGGATGGGCAGACCTTTCTAAATTAAAAATGAAAAAATAAAAAAATAGAAATTATTCCCATCTCAGAGTACTCCGATTATTCAGATTATTCAGATTCCTCAGATTTCTCCGACTACTCCAAGAATATCCCAAACAACCAACAATATGAGCGAAATCAAAAACCTACAGCCGCAGGCAGTTTGGAAAAACTTCGACCTGCTGACACAAGTGCCGCGCCCGAGCGGACACCTCGAAAAAGTACAGAAGTTCCTCCTCGACTGGGCAAAGGAACGAGGCATCGAAGCCTTCCAGGACGAAGCCGGCAACATCCTCATGTATAAGCCCGCAACGCCTGGCTACGAAGACCGCAAGGTCATCACCCTGCAAGGCCACATGGACATGGTGCCCCAGAAGACAAAGGAAAGCACGCACAACTTTGAGACCGACCCCATCGAGACCTACATCGACGGAGAATGGGTGAAGGCGCGCGGCACCACACTGGGCAGCGACGACGGTATGGCCGTTGCCACCATCATGGGCATCTTCGAGGACGACACGCTGCCCCACGGACCGCTGGAGGGCTTCATCACGGCCGACGAGGAAACCACCATGTACGGCGTTGAACACATGGCAACGGACACGCTGAAGGGCGAAATCCTCCTGAACCTCGACGACGAGACGGAAGGCCAGATGATCGTGGGCTCCGCAGGCGGCGTGAACCAGAACGCCGAACTCGAATACCAGGAAGTGGATACCGACCCGACGGACGCCGCCGTGAAGGTCACCATCCGCGGACTGCTCGGCGGACACAGCGGACTGGAAATCAACGAGGGTCGCGCCAATGCCAACAAACTGATGGGGCGCCTCGTGCAGGATGCCGTCGTCAACTTCGAGGCACGCCTCTGCACATGGGAAGGCGGCAACATGCGCAACGCCATCTGCTCCCGCTGCGAAGTAGTCCTCGCCCTGCCGAAGGAGAACGTGGAAGCTCTGAAGGAAGACTGCATCGCCGACTGGCAGAACGTATTCCGCGATGAATACGCCGTCGTCGAAAAAGACCTCGTCATCGACGTTGAGGACGTAGCACTTCCCGCCAAGCAAGTGCCCGAGGACATCGCCGACAACCTGCTCTGCGCCATCTGCGCCTGCCACAACGGCGTCATGCGCATGATTCCCGAAGTGCCCCACATCGTGGAGACCAGCGCCAACCTGGGCATCGTCACCATAGCCGACGGCAAGGCCTCCTTCGTCGTCCTCGTGCGCTCCAGCCGCGACTCCATGCGCCAGTGCTGCGCCGAGACCATCGAGAGCGCATTCCTCATGGCGGGCATGAAGGTCACCTACGACCACGCCTATCCCGCATGGCAGCCCAACCCGCAGAGCGAAATCGTTGCCCTCATGGGCGGCATCTACAAGCAGCTCTTCGACAAGGAAGCCGAGGTGGAAGTGGTTCACGCCGGCCTCGAATGCGGCGTCATCGGTGCGAAGTATCCCAAGATGGACATGGTCAGCTTCGGCCCCACACTCCGCAGCCCGCATACGCCCAACGAGCGTTGCTTCATCCCCAGCGTTGACCGCTACTGGCGCTTCGTCCTTGAAACGCTGAAGCAGGCTCCGCGCAAGTAAACTCCCCCGACGGCGCATTTGCATGGACGCACCGCAGAAAACCTCCCAGACCATTCGTCCGACCCCTTCCACAGGAAGGCGGTGGGACGGATGGCTGTTTGCCGGAGGTGCGGCGGCAGTCCTCGTTACGCTCTACTTCCTGAACCCCACGGAGAGCCGCATTGCGCCGAAGTGCATCTGGAAACTCCTGACGGGCTTCGACTGCCCGGGCTGCGGCTTCCAGCGTGCCATCCATGCCATGCTCCACGGCCACTTCGCCGAGGCCGCGGGCTACAACCTCTTCCTTCTCTTCGCCCTCCCCTACCTCGCCGCCGTCGTCCTGAGCGACTGGGTTCTCCGGGGCGAGACGGCCCTTCGCTGGCGACGCGTCACCCACAGCAGCTGGCTGCTATGGGCCTACGTTGTCCTCTTCTTTGCATGGTGGATTGTGCGCAACATCTTGGGGATTTGATTCTTCTACAGCATAAAAAAGACCTTCAGAGGGCAAAAAAGTGGACAACTTCTTTGTTCATTGCGCAATAATCTATACTTTTGTGGCGAAAATGAACATAAAACCATAAAAACTAAGCCTCATGAACAGTTATTATTACCTCGACGCTGCCAACCAGCAGCAAGGTCCCCTGGACGGAAACCTTCTTCCCACGAAAGGCGTTACCGCACAGACGCTCGTATGGGCACAGGGCATGGCCGAATGGACGCCCGCAGGCCAGGTGGCTGAACTCCAGTCCCTCTTCGCTGTGCAGCAGCCCGTGCAGCCCCAGTATCAGCAACCCGCACAGCCCCAGTACCAGCAGCCCGCACAGCCGCAGTACCAGCAGCAGCCCGCACAGCCCCAGTATCAGCAGCCCCAGCAACCGCAGCAGGCATACGGACAACCCCAGCAAGCATACGGACAGCCTCAGCAAGCATACGGACAGCCTCAGTACGCACAGAACGGTCAGGCAGGCTTCCAGCCGAAGCCCGACAACTACCTCGTATGGGCCATTCTGGTGACAATTTGCTGCTGCTGGCCCTTGGGTATCGTCTCCATAGTCTATTCCGCAAAGGTGAACAACCTCTACATGACCGGACAGTACCAGCAGGCCGTTGAAGCCGCCAACAATGCCAAGAAGTGGGCCATCATCTCCGCCATCGCCGGTGGTGTCGTCGCTCTTCTTTACGTCATCTATGTCGTGATAGTGGGTGCAGCAGTCTTCAACCTCTAATCACGTCTCCGGCACACCTGCCCAGTGATAGCCATACTCCTGACCACCCTGGTGGTCTATTTCGCTATACTCAGCGTCATTTCCTTTCGTTCCCGTGGGACGGCGGACAATGACGCTTTCTTTCGTGCCCAGCGGCGTGCCCCCTGGACGATGGTGGCCCTGGGCATGGTGGGAGCCAGCGTCAGCGGCGTCTCGCTGGTGAGCGTCCCCGGCTGGGTGGGCACAACGGGCATGACCTATTTGCAGATGTGCATGGGCTTTGTGCCGGGCTACCTCGTCGTGGCCTTTGTGCTGCTTCCCCTCTACTACCGCCTGCGCCTGACGAGCATCTACGGTTATCTGGGCATGCGCTTCGGTAGCCGCACGCACCGCACGGGTGCCCTTTTCTTCCTGCTCTCCAAACTCACGGGAGCCGCCGCACGCCTCTACCTTGCCGTCGTCGTCCTCACACAGTTTCTGCCCGGCGGGCGCACCGCCTTCATCCTCACGAGCCTTCTCGTCCTGCTACTCATATATCTATATACGCGCGCGGGAGGCCTCAGTTCCCTCGTCCGCACGGATGCCCTGCAAACCGTCTGCCTGCTGCTCGCCATCGGCGGCATCCTCTGGGGCGCAGCCTCGCGTCTGGGGCTTGACTTCGCAGGGACGTGGCAGGTCGTTTGCGACAGTCCCTGGAGCCGCGTATTCGAGTGGGAACCCGCCAGCCGCCAGAACTTCTGGCGCCAGTTTGCAAGCGGCCTGTTCATCGTCGTCGTCATGACCGGCCTCGACCAGGACATGATGCAGAAGAACCTTTCCTGCCGCACGTTGCGCGAGGCACAGAAGAACATGTGCAGCTACGGCCTGGCCTTCCTTCCCGTCAACGCCCTGCTACTGGGGCTCGGCGTCCTGCTCTACACGCTGTGCCAGCGCGAAAGCATTCAGCCGCCAACGCAGACGGATGCCCTGCTGCCCTCGCTCATTGCCGACGGTACGCTGGGGACATGGGTCGTCGTACCCTTCGCCATTGGCATTGTGGCCGCCGCCTTCTCCTCCGCTGATTCCGCCCTGACGTCGCTCACCACCAGCTTCTGCGTAGATCTCCTCGGCGTGGAGCGTCGGGAGCTGCCCGCAGCACGCCGCGAACGCCTCCGCCGCCGCGTCCACGTGGGCATGTGCGCCGCCTTCTTCCTCTGCATGATGATTATCGCCGCCGTGGGGGCCGGCAACATGATAGACGTCATCTATCTCATGGCCACCTACACCTACGGCCCGCTCCTTGGCCTCTTCGCCTTCGGCATGTTCACGCGGCGTCCCGTTCGCGACCGCCTTGTCCCCGTCGTGTGCCTCTGCGGCCCCCTGCTCTGCTGGGCGCTGGACTATGCCGCGCCGCGCCTCTGGGGCTTCAGCTTCGGCTACGAGCTCCTCCTCGTTAGCGGCCTGCTCACCGTCCTCGGCCTCCTGCTGCTGAGGGAGAAGGCATCAGGAGTAGCATCGGCAGATTTACCATTGAATATGACAGGAAAACAAGAAAGCGCTGAAACGGAAAAGAAAGAAACATGAAGAAGAAAGAGCAGATAGAGCGGATTCGGGAGATGGAGCAATGCTTCGAGCGTGCCGCGCAGGCCGTGGCACGTCTTTCAGCGGCACTTGACGGATATGCCGAGGCCAAGGAGGCACTCCGCAGGCTGAGTGAATACTATGGCAGCAAGGCATGGAAGCAGGACTTTGCCGACGACGAAAAGGGTCTGCTACCGCAAGGCCTGAAGCGCGGTGTGCTCTCGGAGGACGGCATCTGGAACCTGCTCTCCGACTGGCGCGACGTACAAGCCCGCATAGCCGGACTTTTGAATGAGAAATAGAATCCGGGAATATCCTTTTACCCTTGCTCTGTCTTCGCCTCACTGCTGAGCGAAGTTTTTTCGTCTGCAAGGGGCTGCGAGGCTGAAGGGGTGGCCCGTTGAAGCAGGGCGCGAACGTCCGCTTGTATGCGGCGGTATTCGGGGCTTTCGGTATAGCCGAGGTGGCGGCGCAGGGCCTGATCCACACAGGTGACGCTATGCTGGTAGGCGGAGAGTTCGTTCTGCTGCTGCGTGGCGTGGACGGCAAACTGGCGTATTTCGCGCTCGCGCTCACGGCGGAGGCGTTCGCAGACAAGGGTGAGCAGGGGCGTGACGACACCGTCGAAGAGGTCGTGGCCGCGCATGTAGAGATAGGCCGTCTGCGGCGTGGCACCGAGGCGCAGCATCTGGCTGCGCAGGGGCTTATAGGTTTTCTTGCCCTCGGGGAACAGTTTCTGCAAACGCGCAATTTTGGCGTTCACGCGGTGGCGCAGGCGCTCAAGGGTCTCCTCGGGATGGAAGAGGTCGGGTTTGGAGAGGGAGACGATGTTATAGAAGTCGGTGAGGGAGAAAGACTTGTATTTTCCGTAGCGATAAGCCCATACGTTCCAGACGAGTAGGGGCCATACGATTTCGCTGTACTTCTGCATGAATTCTTCGAAGGGGAAGAGATGGCGGTCGTTGAGGGTGGCCATGACGCAGACGTTCTGCAGCGCGGGAGCATAGCACTGGTAGCTCTCGATGGCATAGGCGTAGGTGTGGAAGACGTAGGGAGAGGTGCAGACCTGACGGCTCAGGTCGGTGGTGCCTTGCAGGAGATAGTCGTAGTCAGCATCCACACAGGCTATCATGTACTGCCCCAGCTGCTCACCCAGCTGGTTGGCAATGGCCGTGCGCTTGCCCTTCTGCAACGTGTTGCGGGAGGGGAGCATGACCTCAAAATAATACTCCTCCGTCTCAAGGGGACGCAGCAGATTACTCCAGAAAAAAACGTCGTCGAAGCTCTCCACATAAGCCACAATGCGCTTGCGGGCCGTTTTTCCCCGCAGGCGGTTGGCAGCTTCTATGTAGGAGGAACTGAGCGACTCCCGGAGCGTCCTGCCTTTCATTTGTCCAGCGTGATGTCGCGCACTTCCGTCACGTGGTCCAGCCAGCCGTTCATGATGACACCGGGGGAGTGGGTGGTGAGGACGAGCTGCGCATTCGGGTTGAGCTCGCGAATGAGACCCACGAGGGGTTCCTGCCATTCCATGTGGAGGCTGGCCTCGGGCTCATCAAGGAAGAACACGTAGTGCTGTCCTGCCTCCGTCAGGGCCGTGAGCAGGATGAGGAGCATCTGCTTCTCGCCGCTGGAAAGGAGGTAGGGCGGTATGATTTCGTCGTATTGGTGGAAGCGCAGTTCGTTGCTGCCGCGGTCGAGGCGCTTCCCGGTCTCGGAAAAGAGCTCATCGACGATGTCCTGGAAGCGCGTCTTCAGAGCCGATGCGGCGACAGCCTGCTCGTGGGCATCGGGGGCACCGCTGGTCAACAGCTGCACCATGCGATTGGCAACGTTCACCTGATAATCCAAGTAGCGGCGCTGCATGAGGTAGAGCTGCCAGTCGAGCTCGGTAAGGATGCTGTTCCCGGGGATGCCTTTCAGGCCGTCGGCCTGCACAAGCTGACGGTCAAAGCTGCGGACGATGTCATAGCGTATGCTCTCGGCGTCCTCGGGGTCGAAGTCCATCGTGACACCATGACGGCTCTTCGGGGGCAGCTCACCCGTCGTGGGCTGTGTGCGCAAATGCTTGATGAGGCGGTTCAGGATGGTGCTCTTTCCCTCACCGTTACGGCCAGAAAGGATATTGACGTCGGGGTTCAGCGTCCAACGTATGTGCTTGCGCCCGCTCCAGAGGCTGGAGATTTCGATGCGGCGAATGTGGTCGGCGTACTTTATCGGCATGGTCTGTTTAAAACTTATTCCAGATGTCACGTTCGGGATAGGGTGCCACGGCTTCTATCTGCACGTGGCTGACGGGATGTTCGAAGCTGATGCTGCGGGCATGGAGCGAGATGCCACCGTCGGGATTGCTGCGCGCCGCGCCATACTTCAGGTCACCCTTCACGGGACAGCCGATGGCAGCGAGCTGGCAGCGTATCTGGTGGTGGCGCCCCGTGTAAAGGTTTATCTCCAGGAGGCTGTAGCGCTCACCGCGAGCGAGAACCTTGTAGTCCAGGACGGCACGCTTCGTGCCGGGACGCTCGCAGTCGTGGGCGTAAGCCTTGTTCTGCCGCTCGTTGCGCGAGAGGTAGTGTGTAAGCGTGGCCTCGGGGACGTCGGGCGTTCCGCAGACAATGGCATGGTAGATTTTCTGTACCTTTCCGTCGCGGAACATCGCGTTAAGACGCTCCAGAGCCTTGCTGGTGCGCGCGAAGACGCACACGCCGCTCACGGGACGGTCCAAGCGGTGGGGTATGCCCAAGAAGACGGCGCCGGGCTTGGCGCACGTCTCCTTGATATAGGCCTTCACCTCGTCGGCCAGTGTGCGGTCACCGGTCTTGTCGCCCTGCACGATATCGCCCACAGCCTTACTGACGATGATGATGTGGTTGTCTTCGTAGAGTATTTGCACGGTTTCTTGCATGTTATTCGCCTCGCCCGTCGCGACCCGGCCTGCGCGCAAACTGCGTCTACGCGGGCTGACCGTCGCTGCGAGGGATTCTTTCTGCATGTTATTCGCCTCGCCCGTCGCGACCCACCCTGCGCGCAAACTGCGTCTGCGCGGGCTGACCGTCGCTGCGAGGCTCATGACATTACATGTTCATTCCGCCATCTACCTGGATGACCTGACCCGTGACGTACGAGGAGAGGTCGCTGGCGAGGAACGTGGCCACGTTGGCAATGTCCTCGGTCTGTCCGCCTCGGCGGAGGGGAATCTTCGTCATCCAGTCCTTGCGAACGTCCTCGGGCAGGGCGGCCGTCATGGCAGTTTCAATGAAGCCCGGAGCGATGGCGTTGGCACGCACGCCGCGGGAACCGAGTTCCTGGGCCACGCTTTTGGCGAGGGCGATGAGGCCTGCCTTGGAGGCGGCATAGTTTGCTTGTCCAGCATTGCCGTGTACGCCCACGACGCTGGCCATGTTGATGATGCTGCCGCTACGCTGGCGCATCATGATAGGGGCGCAAGCGTGACAGAAGTTGAAGGCGCTCTTGAGGTTTACATTAAGAACGGCGTCCCACTGCTGTTCCGTCATGCGGATGAGCAGGCCGTCCTTCGTGATGCCGGCGTTGTTCACAAGGATGTCAATGCGTCCGAAGTCCTCGTGAATCTGCTTCACGACGGCTTCCGTTTCCTCAAAGTTGGCGGCGTTGCCGGCGTATGCGCGACAGGTGACGCCGACGGCCTCAATCTCCCTGCGGGTAGCTTCGAGGCCTGCGGCCATGTCGTCGTTCAGGACGAGGTCGGTAAATGCGATGTTTGCGCCTTCAGCGGCGAACTTCAGTGCAATGGCTTTGCCGATGCCGCGGGCGGCACCAGTGATGAGTGCGGTTTTTCCTTCTAATAATTTCATATATTCAGTTGTTTGGTTGTTTAGTTGTTTGGTTGATTACAGGTCTCCCAGTGCACGGCGGATAATGCCCATCACCATCGGCTTCGTTTCTTCCTCCGTGAGCCCCATGCCCAGGCGGTCGTAGATGTAGGGGACTTCAAGTCCCTTTGTGGTGTAGAGGATGATGTCCGTCATGAGCCCCACGTTGTCGATGTGAAACTGCCCGGAGTTTACTCCCTCCTGCAAGACGCGACGGATGATGTCGCGCTCCTCGGCATCGAAGGGCTTGCGCACCTTCTCCACCATCCAGATGTTGCGGAAGAACTCAGCGCGCAGGGAGCCGTTGCGCCCCACCGTTTCCTTTATCATGCGCAGGTGCGTGTAGATAAGCAGCAGTATCTTCTGCTCGGGGCCAATGTCAAGGCCTGCCACGCGGTCCATCTCCTCCGAGAGGCGTTCCAGTTCGCTCTGGATGACGGCATAGTAGATATCTTCCTTGTTGCGGAAATAGGTGTAGAGCGTGCGGCGGCCACGCTCGGAGGCCACTGCGATGTCGTTCATCGTCGTGGCTTCGATACCCTTGCGTGCGAAAAGCTCGCGCGCCACGTCGACAAGCTTCTGTCGGGTCTTGACTATTGACATTTTCCTTGTGCTTTATGGCATTAACCGCACGCCCGTCGGGAGTGTGCAGTGCCGCAAAAGTATTAAGTCTTTGGGAATTGAACAAAAAAAATATGCACAAAGTGACGCGAATGTGCCAAATGGAACGAAATAAATGCGTACTTTTGTCGCGAACATTACGCAAAAAGACCATTCAAGCATGAAACTTCTCAACATCAACTCCCTGCTGCTTGCACTTATGGCAGCAGCTTTTTCCTTCTCCGCTCCCAAGGCGTGCGCACAGAGCGTAACGGAAACCATGAAGCTCGCCGCCGAGGGCAACAGCGAGGCACAATACGACCTGGCCTGCTTCCTGCTCTTCGGTGAAGGCGTACCCCAGGACTCAGCGAAAGCCATCAAGTACTTCCAGCTCTCGGCAGACGCGGGATACGTAAAGGCACAGAATGCGATGGGCTACGCCTATCTGGACGGTGACGGCGTGGCTATGGACTCGCTCAAGGCCGCCCACTACTTCGAACTCGCCGCCAACCAGGGCGACGTGGAGGCCATGCTGGAACTTGCCCGCATGTACGACAAGATTTCCGGGCCGCTGTGGGACTGGAAGAAGTGCAAGGAATGGTATGAACGTGCCGACGACGCCGGAAGTTCCGAAGCCCACCTGCACATCGCCCAGGACAAGCTGCGCAGCTACGGGAAGAAGGAAGAGCAGCAGGAAGGTCTCAAGGAGATAGAACGGATGGTCAGCGAAGGGGACGCAGCGGCCATGGTCGTCCTGGGTGATGCCCACTACAGCGCATGGGACCCGCTGACGGAGAACCGCAAGGAAGCCGCCGCCCTCTACCGCCGGGCGGCAGAAACAGGCAACGTTGACGGCATGCTGAACCTTGCCATGTGCTACGCCAACGGAAAGGGCGTGGCGATGGACCAGGCGGAAGCCACGAAGTGGTACAAGAAGGCCGCAGAGGCTGGCGACGTGGATGCCATATACCTATACGCCCGCAGACTGGCAAGCGGCACGGGGTGCGAGAAGAACCGCGAAGCCGCATGGGAATGGCTCCAGAAAGGAGCCCGGCAGGGCGAAGCCCGCTGCCTGACAACGGTGGGAGAATGGCTTCTGAACGGCACCGCCGGGGAGAAGAACGTCCCGCTGGCACTCAGCTATTTGCAGCAAGCCCTCCAAAAGCACAACGGCAAGGCCGCACGCCTGCTCGGCGAATGCTACCGGGACGGCCAGGGCGTGAAGAAAAGCATGGAGAAAGCCGCAGCGATGTGGGAACAGGCTTTCCAATACAGCGACCGCACAGGGGCAGAGCTGCTGGCCCGATATCTCGAACAACACGGCGAAGAACTCGGTAAGGCAGCACGCAATGAGGAGGAAGCCCAGAAGGCACAGGAGTGCTTCAACCGTGCCACCGCCATCTGGCACGAAATCGTCCGCTGGCACGATGAGGACCACCCCCTACCCCTGACGGAGAATCCCGAAACGGGAAGTTTTGAGACGAACGACCGCTTGACATACTGAGCTAAAACTTTCGGCAGCCCTCAGCGGCCCTGAGTTCATCCAGGTATTCCGAGCATTCTGAGTTCTCCGATGACTCCAACCACTTGCAGAATCAAACAAACCGATAACATGAAGAAAATCTTTTCCCTTTTCGCCGCAACGGCTCTCTCGCTCAGCGCATGGGCCGATGGCGGCATGTGGTGGCTCCAGCTGATGGAGCAGCAACATCTGGCAGACTCCCTGAAGCGTGCCGGATTGAAGATGGACACACGCGACCTCCTGTCGCTGCGCGACTGCGTGGGGCAGTTTGGCGGAGGCTGCACGGCAGAAGTGATTTCCCACGACGGCCTCATCCTGACGAACAACCATTGCGGCTACAGCTTCGTACACGCTATGTCCACGCTGGAGACCAACTACCTGAAAGACGGCTACTTCGCCAAGAGCTATGAGGAAGAGCTCCCCGTTCCAGGGCTTACATTCTCCTTCGTCGTTGACATTGAGGATGTCACGGAACTGGTGGAGGCAGAAGCCAAACGGCAGAAAGCTGACGCCTACACGATGCAGTCACGGCGATTTCTGAACCACTTAGCAGAGAAACTGGAACGCAAAACAGAAATGAAGGCGTTGGGTGGTGTGACAGCTGAGATTGTTAGTTTCTACGGAGGAAACAGCTTCTACGCTATCTACATGCAGAGATTCCGCGATGTGCGCCTCGTGGTGAACCCGCCTTTGAACGTAGCACAGTTTGGTGGCGACGGCGACAACTGGGTGTGGCCACGCCACAATCCTGACTTCGCCATCTTCCGCGTGTATGCCACCGCCGAAGGGAAACCGGCGGATTACAGCCAGAAGAATACTCCTCTCCATCGTGACGCATGCCTGCCACTTTCCCTAAAAGGCTATGAGGAAGGGGATTTCTCCATGATTATGGGATTTCCTGGCAGAACAAGCCGCTATCTTTCCGCCTCCCAGCTAAAGAACGAAATGGAAACCGTCTATCGCCCCATCGTCCTTGCTGGTGAACCTCAGTTGGAATGGGAAAGATGCCAGATGGAACTTAACGACAGCATGCGTCTTGCCATGCAGGACGACCACATGGGACTACAGAATACGGTAAAGAACTTTGGAGGCGCATTGAAAGCGGTTGAGCGTACGCGACTTGTAGAAGAACGTCGTGCCGTAGATGAAGATCTCACCCACTATGGCCGTGAAAAAGGAGACAAAGACTTAGCCTCCGTCATCCAAAAACTTGATGAACTCTATGCAACAAGTGCAGACACACTCTTTGACTTTATGCTCTATCACCGCACATTGGGGACGGATGAAGAAATCCTCCCCGGCGAATTGTTGGATGCTTATTACGAGACTCTGCGCAAAGGGAATATTAACCTGCGTGCGCAAGTGGGCGATACGCTGCTGAAATATTTTGAGGAAAACATTTCGGGCTTTGACCGTGGGCAGAATGCCTCACGCATGGCCGTCCTGCTGCCTATATGGGCAGATAATTGTCGTCTGGAATCCTCAAAGAATCTGATTATTGCCAGCTTTGAGGGCATCATGTATCAATCCATTTTCCGCAGCAAGGAAGCATTGAAAGAGTTCCTCCGTAAGCCTTCTATAGAACGCTGGATAGAAGACCCCGTCTGGGTGCAGCACATAAGTGCAAAAACCACTATTAGGGAAAAGTACATGCCATGCTATTTCCGCATTGCACGCCAAGAGGCGGAACTCTCCCGCACCTACCAGCGCGGAATCATGGACATGAACGGCTGGACGACACCGCCCGACGCAAACTTCACGCAACGCCTCACCTACGGCCACGTGAAAGCATATTCACCCCGTGACGCCGTACACTACGACTACCGCACCTTCCTCGGTGGCATGTTCGAGAAGGAGAGCAAGACCGACCCAGACTACGCCGTTAATCCCCGCGTGCGCGAGCTCTATGATGCCCGCGAGTTCGGCGCTTACGCCAACAAAGAGGGACGCATGCAGACGGACTTCCTCACGGACAACGACATCACGGGCGGCAACAGCGGAAGCCCCGTGCTGAACGCCCGAGGAGAAATTATCGGCGTGGCCTTTGACGGCAACATCGAAAGCCTCTCTTCCGACTTTAAGTACGACCCGCAGATGCAGCGCTGCATCAATGCCGACATCCGCTACGTCCTCTGGACCCTCGACACCTTCGGCGGCAGCTCCTACCTGCTCAAGGAACTTGACTTGAGAAAGTAAACCGCCCGAGCAAAGGCCTAGGCCTTAACAATGGTGGCCAGCTGTTTCTGTAGGCTGGCCACCATTGCCAAATACATCGGCTTCAATCCCCCAAAACTTCAATTACTATATACAAGCAAAACCCCGCCAGCAAATGCTATGAGGACGACAATAGCCTTTCTTGCAATAGCCATATTCCTTCCCACCGTTGCCTTCGCACAACAGAAGTCCTGTCGTGTGGTGGATGCGGAGACGAAAGCAGGGTTGGAGGGAGTGCTCGTAAATTCTAGGAGCGGGCAGACGCTTACAAATGCAGAGGGAAGGTTTGTCTATAAGGCTTCGACGGACAGCCTCCATTTCCATTATATCGGATATAGGGATGCGGCAAGAAAGGCCAGCGAAGTGGGGGACACCATCCTCCTCGTGCCTCTTGACTACGTTTTGAAAGAAGTCGTCGTCATGCCTACGGAGAGCCTTCTACAGAAGATTACCGCGAGTACATATTCCAACGTAAAGCCCCATCTCAGGGAGTCCTCCGACTTCTTCTACCGACAGACCTCCATGCGCTCAGACAGCTGCTTTGAAATTTCAGAAGCATGGGTCAAAGGCTGCAATGCGCTGAACGTGCGCGACCTGAAGTATTCTTTCGGGCGTACCTTGAGGGCAAAGGAAGAGACTGACATAAACCGCTTCCGAAATCTCTTTATCCTTGCGATGCTGACCCCGCTGAACTTTTCAGGAAGGAATGCCCCCGTCATTGCCCCGTTGGTATGGGCGAACAGGACGAAGGGGTATTACGGGGAAGTATATTCCGTCCAATGTGATGTCCTTGGCGATGGCAGCGGGCACGCCGTCTATCGCATTGACTTTGAGGACGCACGCAGCACTTACACGGGGAAGCCCATCATCGTGGGAAGCATCTATGCAGACATGGAATCATTCCGCATCCTACGATTCCGGGGAGCCATAAAGCACCTTCCCATACGCCAGACCAGACAAGACGGCACGACCACAGAGAGAATCGCAGGAGCCGTGACGTTCGACATAAGCTATGCCTATAATCGCGGGTTCATGGAGGCATATGCGGCACATGCAGAGCTTGCGGACAGCATTGACGGCAAAGACTATACCTATAAGATAACGCTGTTCAGGACAGACGGCCATGATCTGAAGGCAGGACAGAAAATGTACAGCAGCACGAACCTGCTCGGGCTCATTGACAGAAACCGTCTGGACAGCGATTTCTGGGAGCGCAATGCCATAGTGCAGCGTACGAAAGAAGAGATTGCCGCCATCTCAAACTGGGAAAGCGGCGATGATGACACCCTGAAACATTAGTGCCTGCTTTTTCTACAACGTGTACCCGCAAAAAGCATAGGCTCTGCAGGATACGATACGGGCATCGGCACAAGAAATGTCGATGCCCGTATCATATTACACACTTCTGAGGGCTCTACAGAGCGGTGTCGAGGTCTCCGAGAATCTTGAAGGTGTGAGTCTTCAGGCAGACATCGCCCACCCAGAACTCCATGCGGTAAGTTCCTGCTGGCCAATTTCCGCGATTCTGGCTACCCCATCCAAGGAACTCCAACTCTCCGCTTTCCTGCCAAATCGTCGTTACCTCCTTCAGTGTGCATCCATCAGGGGAGGCAGAGCCTCTGCTCAGCGTACCGCTCGGAGTATAGAACCGCATCTCTATCGTCACGGCATCACCCGCCACAAGGCCTTCGTACTTGATTCTGGGGCGTATATAGTACGTCTCCCAGCTATAGATATTGCCGCCGTAGTCAGTAACGACTGTGCCGTCTTTCTCAACGTTGGCAATCTCAACATCCGTGATGACAAGCGGATAGACCACAGCTATATTGTCAAGACGTTCGCTGAGCGTCCTGTTTTGACGCTCGGCCTCACGCGCACGAGAAGTAGCGCTGTCAAGTTTGACGCCAAGCACGAAAATCGCCAAAAGGCAAACGGCAAAGATGAAGAGCGCCAAAGAGGTCTTCCACCAAGAACTCTTCCGTTTGGAAGGAGCAAACATCTCCGCAGATTCCGAAGCCCCTTCCTGACTCTTTTCCGGAACAGTCCTAACATCCTGGTGTTCGGATTCCGCCCCCTCCGGGGGAAGACAAGGCGAGTCGGGTGAGGAGGCTTCCATTACGGCGTCAGGGATGGGTGCAGGGGTTGGGATGTCCCTGGGAGGTGGGCCATAGATTGGTGCTGGAGGGAGGATGTCGCTGGGAGGTGGACCATAGAGAACGGTCGGAGCCTCCATCCTCCTCCCTCCTGCGGGAGCGGCTCTCAGGTTCCCCTTGCTTGCAGATTTGCTATCGTCACTCCTTATGGGCCTGTTGTCCAAGGCGCGCTTCACCTCCGGCACCTTGGCAGCAGGCATCCAGTCCTCCATGCCCTCCTGCCAGATGAGGGTTTCCTCCGTCACGCCGTGCGCAAGGAGGTCGGGCACTTCAAACGGTCCCTTCGAGGAGAAGTCGGCGTCGGTGAAATAATACTGGCTCATAACCTTTTGGGCTTTAGGAAACAGGTGTGCTTAATATCCACGACGCGCGCGGTCGAACTGACGTCTTACGTCGTCGCGCATGCCGTTGCTCGTTGTCGTTCGCGTAGTCCTTACGGGCGTTGTCGTTGTGCGCTGTACGGGACGAGCCTGCTGTCTTGCGGGAGCAGGTGCGGCAGGTGCGGCGGCGGGTGCCTCCTGCGCCTTACGAACCTCCTCGTTGGAGGCGATTTCGTTCAGTGCTGCGAAAGATTTGTACTGGGCGAAGTTTGCTGCGAACACGGCCTTTGCCTTCTCGGCAGCCGCTGCGGTGTACTTCACGACGTTCCCCTCTCCGTCCACGAAGCTGCGGGATGCGGCATTCAGGAAGTTCTCATGCGCAGGAAGGAGGGCTTTCGTTTCCTCCTGTGCCTTGTAAGCCTCGTCAAGCTTGCCTTCATGCAGCAGGTTGGCGATGTTGAAGTATCCTTCGAGGCGTCTTACCAGCGTGTCGGCTTCTGCCGGAAGATTGGCGCCTGCCGCCTGCAGACTTTTCAGCTCGTCGAAGGTGAGTTGCGGATTCGACAATGTCTTCCACACGTCTTCCGCGCTCACGGCCTTTGCTTCCACGGGCTTCACCTCGGCCTTCTTTTCAGTCTTCGGTTTGTCGGCTTCCTCGTCGGAGTTGCTGTCAGAGCTACTGAGGAAGAAAAACAGGCCGGCACCGATGCCACCCAGCACGACGAGGGCAAGCACAATCCATATCCAAAGTTTGCTGCCAGAGGAGCCTTCCACTCTCCCCTCTCCGGGGAAGGCTTCCATTACGGCGTCAGGGATGGGTGCAGGGGTTGGGATGTCCCTGGGAGGTGGACCATAGAGAAGGGGCGCACGCACAGGCTCAACGGGGGCAGACTGCGGAGCGGGGGCTACCTGAGGTGTCGGCACAGGGGCGGGTTGAGGCGCAGGAGCAGGCACAGGCTCAACGGGAGCAGGCTGCGGAGCGGGAGCTGCCTGAGGTGTCGGCACAGGGGCGGGTTGAGGAGCAGGCTGCGGAGCGGGAGGCGGTGCCACGGGAGCAGGTGCTGCCGCGGGAGCGGGGAAGGCTTGAGCCACTTCGGGAACGGTGCTGGCAGGAACCCATTCGGGCATTCCTTTGCGCCACACCAAGGTTTCGGGAGTGATTCCGGCGGCGATGAGTTCTTCAACGCTCAGTGCCTTGGTACTGGGAGACGAGCCGGCTTCGGCATAGAAATACTTGTTCATAGTTGGTAGTGTAAAGAGTTATTGATTATGTGGATTACGTTTTTGCATTAGAAGGGATAGCCGATGGCGAAGTGCAGGTTGAGCATGTCGCCAAGGCGGTGCATATTGAAGAAGCCCCCGTGCCCGGTGTCGTAGGGTGCGTGAAGACCTACGCCAAGATCCAGGCGGAGAATGAGAAATTCGAGGTCGTAGCGCAGGCCAAGCCCCGTGCCGACGGCAATGTCCTTCAGCGTGTTGGAACGCAGGGCGGCATCGGGACGCATCGGGTCGGCACGCAGCAGCCATACGTTGCCCGCATCGAGGAACAGCGCGCCGTGCAACGAGCCGAAAAGGTGCGCACGGAGTTCGGCGTTGGCTTCAAGCTTCACCTCGCCCGTCTGGTCGATATAGGAATATTTGGCATTGGGGCTGCGATAGCGGCCGGGGCCTATGCTGCGCACCATGAAGCCGCGGATGCTGTTGGCACCGCCGACATAGAACTGCTCGGCGTATGGCGCGCGACTGCTGTTTCCGTATGCCCACAGCGCGCCGCCATAGAAGCGCGTTGCAAACGTAAGTTCGGGCGTAAGGGGGATGGTATAGTGTACTTCGGCGGTAGATTTCACGAACTGGGCAAAGGGACTTCCCAGCATGCGTTTGTCGGCCTTCGTCCAGCTTTCCCGCGCCACTGCGTAGGCCCCGCTGAGCAGGTTGCCGCCTTCCTTCGCGCTGACCTGAAGCCAGAGCGGACGTCGCGTACCTGCGGGACTGCTGTACGTCAGCATGTAGGACATCGTCGGGATAAACTGGTTGCGCATGGCGACGGAGAGCGCGGGGTTGGCGAGCATGATGGAGTCGAAAGCCTCCGAGGTGTTGATGGTTTTATCGAACTCTATGCTCAGCGGCGTGAGCTCGTGGAGCACGTTCTGACGCCTGTGCCAGTTGTATTTCGCGCTGATGCCCGCACCGATGATGGTGAAGAATCCCGCGCGGCGCTTCCAGTCGCCGTCCAGCGCGAAGGTCGTCTCCGCGGGGAAGCGCAGGCGGCGGCGCGAGATGAAGGGCGCGAAGAAGCGCGGGAACTTGAAGGAAAGTTGCGAGCCGAGCTCGTAGCTGTCAAGCAGGGAGTTGCTGGCAGTCGAGCCGCTGCGTATCTGCCACTCGTAGGAGCCGAAAAGCTTGAAGGAGACCGTTTCGCCGCCCCGGAAGGCGTTGCGGCGGTTCAGGGAGTAGGAAAGTCCGGGGCCCACCTGCTGGTTGCTCCGTAGCGTGGCGTTCATCTCGAAGTCCGAGTCGAAGGGCTTGTCAAGGAGTGCCGTCACGTAGATGTCCAGCGTGTCGCACGTGGCCGTGGTGTCGCGGGGCACGTAGTTGACGTCCATCTGGCTGAAAAGTCCCAGGGCAGAAAGTTTCTCCAGCGTGTTCTGCTGGTCGGTATAGTTGTAGGGCTTCCCGCGCCGGTGGGTAATCGCCTGCCGCCACATGCGGGGCATCAGGGGCGGCATCTCGCCGCTGTAGCTAAGCGTCATGCCGCGACGTCCGCGCGTCGTGGTGAGCTGGTCGCGCTCGGAACGCCGCATGGCAACGTAGGTGTGTCCGATATACCAGGGGCGCAAGGCCTGCGCGGCGATGCCCTTGCGAGGCTGCACGTGCAGTTGTGCGCGCAACGGCTTCTGCAAGGTGTCGGCCTGGTACGTCGTGTAGGCATCCTGCCAGAAGAAGTAGCCGTTCTCGCGGAACAGTTTGCCGATGCGGGTCTGTTCGTTCGCAAGGTCCACGACGCTGAAGGGCTTGTCCTGCCTCAAAATCTTTTTTTGCTCGTTGGCACGCAGCAGGCTGTCCTGTGCCCCGACAAAGCCGAGGTAGCTCACCGTGTCCAGGCGCGTGAGCGGGCCGACGGCCACGTTGTATCGTACGCGCGCCTTCTTGGGATTCTTCTGCGTGAGGACGTCGTAGCCCACCTGCCCGCGGAAGAAACCGTAGTTGCGCAACGTGTTCTGCGCCACCTTGGCACGGAGGTCGGGAGAGACCGTGCTGACGAGCACCGGCTGCCGTCCGAAGGTTTTGTATATCCACTTCCCAAATTTTCCCTCGGCGTTTGCGAAGCCCGAATGCACCCAAAGGCCGATTTGCAGGGGCGAGCGCACGCTGCTGGAGCCGAAAAGGGCGTTGTTGGGCGGATAGGCCAGCACCGCCTCCACTTCCTCCTTCGCCGTCTCAAAGGCTTTCCGCTCCACAGCGGCTTCGGCATCTGCGGCGCGCTGTTCCTCCGTCAGCTTCTTCTTGGATGTCAAGGCATTGAGAGCATCCTCGCGAAGCTTGCCCACGATGCCGTCGTCCACGCGTCCCTCAAGGATGTTGTCCACAGCGATTACGGCGTCGCTGATGGTCGTGATGACACCCACGGAGTCGCGGCGTATCAGCTCGCGACGCGTCGGCTTGGAACTGTAGTCTATATTGTCGATGCCGATGTAGAGCTGCTCGTCGTCGGGAATCTGCGACGTCGTGGAACAGGCTGCAAGCAGGCAGCCCGTCAGGAGGCACAGGGCGAGCCGCAGGGGGCACGTATGTCGTCTGTTATTGCGCATTTGTCGTAGTGTCGTTGTTTGTCCCGGTTGTCGCGCGGCCAGTCTCCGGGTTTTCGTCCGTCGCCGCGTCCTCCGCAGGCTTCCCAGCGGTGAAGGGCTGCGGTTCCTCCTTGCGCTTTCGCCAGAAGAGGAGCAGGTCGCCGAGGCTGTCGGCCTTGTTGCGCACGCTCCATCCCACGCCCGTCTCGGTCAGCTGTCCCTCGAAGGGGTCTTGCTGGTCGCGGTCGTAGAAGAGGCGCACGTATTGCGTGGCTCCGCGATTCAGTTTGTACTCCACGGAGACGTTGTTGATGATGCTCTCCGCGCGGTTGTCAGCATTCTCGCCTGCCGAAACACGGCCTCCGATGACGACGCGGATGCGGTCGCCCCAGAAGCGCTTGCTGAACTGGAAGGAATAGTCCGTCGTCTGCGTTCCCACCATGGACGTTCCGCTCTCCACGCCTACGGAGAGGTCCACCGTTTTCAGGGCGTTGCCCGCGATGTTCTGTATTTCGTTCTGAAGGAAGGCGTTCAGGGCGTTGTTTGCCTTGAAGCCGGAGGACATCGAGCCCGAGTCTGTCAGGTACATGCCCGTTGCCATCATGGCGACGGCGGCTTTTCCGCGCTGTTCGGCGGTCATGGAAGCCAGCTGGTTCTGTATGGTGAGGTCTTCGGGAGCCTCGATGGTGAATTCCAGTCCCATGTTGTCGAGCGAGTTGCTCAGTGCCACGCCCACGTCGAAGGCCACGGCACGCTGCCGGTCGTCCTCACCCGTGATGAGCACCTTCATGCGCTCCTTCGCTTGCAGGGAAAGCGTCGGGTTCGTCGGGTCGCCGGTGAACTCGATGCTGCTTCCCTCTACGAGGTTGAAGGTGCGGAGCGGAATGACAGGCAGTTCGTACTTCATGTCGCCGCTTTGCGCCGTCAGCTTTCCGGTCAGCCGCATGTTGCCTTCGGGTGTATAGCGGAAGGTGAGTGCGCCGCCGCCCACGAGGCTTGCGTAGCTCTTGCCGTCCTCGCTGAGGAAGCAGCGGAAGCGGGCGTCCTCGCTGACGTTGATGCCCAGGATCATGTTGATGTTCAAGGACTCCTCGGCGAGGTCGTCGTAGTAGGTGGAATCCTCGAAGGACACGAACTGCACGAGGTCGTCAAGCCGGTTGTCAACGGTCAGGGGAGAGTCCTTCAGGATATAGGTCATGTCCGTTTTCTCAAGGATGTCAAGCTTTCCGCGTATGGTGAGGTTGGAGAGCGTTCCCGTGATGCTGCCCGTCAGGTCGCTGAAAACGGTGCCGAAGACGGTGCTGTACTTCGTGCGCGGCGTGTTGATAAGCTCGAAGTCCTTGCCCTGCATCGCAAGGTTCAGGCGGATGTTCCCGAAGTCCTTCATGTTGATGTCGCCGTCCAGGGTGAGCGGGTTCTTGCCGGTAGATGTGAGCTGGTAGTTCTCGAAGCGGATGCGGGAATGCTCGAAGGGGATGGGCTGTTCGTCCATCTGGAAGCGGAAGCCGTAGGCCGGGGAATAGACGTGTGCCGAGTCAAGGGCGATGGAACCGTTGATGTCAGGGCTGTCCAGGTGCCCTTTGACGGAAAGCATGCCGCCTGCATGGCCGTCAAGGGCCACTTCGGAGCCCTCCAGGAAGGCATTCAGCAGCGACATCGGGAAGTCGTGAAGCTCGGCAAAGCCGTCGAAGATGTCGGTCTTCCCGTAGTAGGTGCCCTCCGCCTGCATCACTTCGCTCTCCCCGGCACGTATGTATGCGGATGCGAAGTGCTCGTCCTCGCCCTGCGGCAGGTAAACGACGTCGGCACCTACGTCGCCAAGGGACGTTCCTGCGTAGGCGAAGCTCTTGGCCTCCAGGGAGCCCATCGCGCTGAGCGTCTCGTGGTTGTCCAGCACGTGGAAGTCGCCGTTCAGCATGCCGTCCATCTTGGGCAGATAGGGCACTACGTTGGAGAGTTCCGTGAGATTGATGTTGTAGGCAGAGACTGTGATGTCGTTTACGCTGTCCTCGGGCTCGCTCAGGATGCGGAGTCCCGTGCCGTCGTCGGCAACGAGGTCCACGTCCGCCCGTATCTGTCCGCCCTCGCCGAGGTATATGAAGTTGTCCGTGTTGAGCGTGAACGTGCGGTAGGCCAGGACGGGATGCTGCGGGAACAGGGAAACGTTGATGCCGTCATCGGCCAGCCCGGCGCGCACACCGAGGTCGATGCTCTTTTCTCCCGCGTTGTCGAAGAACTGTGCCCCGATTTCGGCCGTCGAGGCGTAGATGTGGCCGTCGAGGCGGGCGTCGAACTTCGTCGGGTTCTTGCGCTTGTAGTTGCGGACAAAGCCTTTCAGGGCCAGCCCCGTCGTGTCCTGCGCCAGAGTAAGCCCCAGCTCGTCGAGGAGAAGGTTGCCGCGCGACAGGGAGTTCATGTAGGCGTCGCCCGTGAGCCCGCTTTCGGGATGCGCACGCAGGTTGATGTGTACGGAGTCAAACGCTATGCCGCGCAGCTGCAAGTAGCCGCTCAGCGGGTTCTCTTTCTTGGCCGTCACGTACACGCGCATGGGCGGGAACTCCCGCTTCAGGGCTTCCATGTCCAGGGACTTCTGCTCCACCTGCCGCATGGCTTCGTCCGCCAGCGTCGAGAGGCGCGGCAGCAGGCGGTCAAGGTTGCCGTTGGCGCCCGCGTGAAGCTCGAGGTCGCCGCTCATGGCGTTGACGAAGGTCGTGTCGTTGTCCGTCAGGAGGCTGAAGCGCAGGTCGTCCGAGCCAAAGCCCTGTTCGTTTGTCTGCAAGAAGATGTTGCCCACGGTGCCTTCGGCGCTGAAGCAGCGGAAGTCCTTGTCCGTGCGAAAGTCCGCTTCCAGTCGGCCGCCGCCCTCAATGGTGTCGCCCGTAAGCCCGAGGGCACGAAGGTCGGCCGTCGTGACGTCCAGCTCCAGGCGTCCGGCGAGGAAGTCGCGGGCATCGCGCTCGCCCAGGGATGCCAGCTGGTCAATGCTGGCCGTGAGCTTGCCGCTGGCAACGAGGGCGGGAGACTCGGCCGCGAGGCCTACGGTGGCATCGCCGTCGCGCAGGAGCAGGTCGGCCTGCAGGCCTTGCAGGTTGATGTCGCCGTATGAACCGCCGTCGATGGCGGCCTTGGCTTCGACGCGTGCGCCCGGTGCGAAGACGTCGAAGGTATTTCCGCTGCCGGAGATGCGTGCGGAGAGGGGAGAAAGCGGAATGTCGGGGAGGAAAGCGCTGACGGGGAAGGCCCGCGTGTGCGCCGTGAGCTTCCAGTTGTCGCCGCGCGTCGTGCCGCCGAGGCCGTTAAGGCTGGCGATGTCAGCTTCCACGTGGGCACTCCCCTGCCCCACGCCGAGGTCGCAAAGCAGGCGGACGGCGTTGTCAGCCGCACGCCCCGTACCGAAGGGACGATTGCGGAAGTGGCCGCGCGCCGTCATCGCGGCGGGAAGGCGCACCGTCTTCGCCGCATCGGGCGCGAACTGGCGGAAGAGCGCAGGCACGAGGGAGCCCGTGCGGAGGTTGAAGCTGAGGTCTGCGGCGGGACTTGCGGTCAGGTTGTCTATGCGCCCGTCAAGGGTTCCTGCCACCACGTCGGGCATGAGGAGGTTCATGCCGTAGAGCCAGAGGTGCTGCGTGTTGCCGCGAAGGCGTCCGCGCAGCGTCAGCGGGCGGTGGGGATAGCGGCGCAGCAGGTCGTCGGCCACGTAGCCGCGCGCCAGGCGCGTCACGTCCTGCCAGCCGAGCGTCACGTCAAGGTTCATGTCCACCGAGCCGTAGCCTTCGGAAAGCGCGCTCCAGGGGATGCGGCCGCCGAGGCGCAGCGTCGTGTAGGGCGTGCGAAGCTCGAAGTCGGGGAGGTCGAGGCCGTCATCGTCCACGCGGACGCGGCCCTTGAGGCCGTTAACAGCGAGGCCGCTGTTCCTTTCCCGCAACGAGGCGCTGCGCACGTCCACATCGACGCCCCCGGCATCGGTGTAGCGGAAGGGATTCAGGTGCAGGTTGACGTCTGTGAGCAGGATGTTTTCGGTATCGAGACGGCCTGTCGGCGCAGCGTCGAAGGGACGCCAGGCTTCCAGGGCGGCGCAGTTGTCGGTATAGTCCCAATGGGCATGCAGCGTGTCGCGGGGCGTGAACTTGCAGTCGTCGGGAAGCGGCAGGGGCGAGGTGCGCCGCCGCCATGTGCCGTCGCGCCCACGCGTGGTGTAGGCGGCACGGCTGTCGCCGAGGTCGAGGCCTTGGAAGGCGTAGATGCCGCGTCCCGTGTCAAAATGTCCGCCCAGCATCTTTGCCCTCGGCACCTCAAGGGCCACCCAGGTCTGCGGGCGTCCGGAAAGGATGCTGTCCGTGCCTGCAAGGGGAGGAACGTCCCCGGACAGGGCCACACGCGCCTTCACGTTACGCAGGCGCACGCCGCCGACGCTGATGAGCCAGGGGCGCGACGTGAGCGTGTCGGTGAACGCAGTGTCGGAAAGGACGACGGCGACGTCGGCGTCGGCCATTTCGACGGCCCCCACGCGGACGTGCTGCGTCTCCCAGTTGAAGACGACGCTTTCCTGCCGTCCGCCCGCCGCAGAAACCAGCGACAGGCGCCCCAGACGCCCGCGCACGTGGACGCCTCCCACCAGGCGGCGGGTGTCGAGGCTCACGCCGCGCAGGTCAAGGCCTGCCACGTCCGCCTCGGCACGCAGCAGAGGCATCGCCCGCAGGTGCAGGCGCAAGGCGTCAGCCGCGAGCAGCGTGTCGCCCTCCTCAAGGACGAGGAGGCTGTCGGCAGAAAGATGCAGGGGAAAGCCGAGGCGGAGGTTCGCCAGACGCACGTCGTAGCCGCTGGAAGCGCGCAGGCTTTCGCACACTTCCCTGACGGCACGCCGCTGGACGCCGGGAACGTAGAGCAGGACGCCCGCAGCCAGCACAAGGCCCACGGCAATCGCGACGCACCACCACAGCGCGCGCGCCACAGCCAGCAGCGCGCGGCTCCACAGCGGGCGCCTTGCAGGCCGCACGTCCGTCGGCGCGGCCGCGCCGGGCTCCGTTTCCGCTATTTCGGGCTTCTTCCCGTTCTGTTCCTCCGACATAAATGAACTATGAGGCCACAAAAATACACTTTTTCCCGCACATAGCGCACACGCGCACCCGAAACTTTTTATTTTACTGCCCGCAAAGCCTACTCCCGCATGCCCGCCGACGGAAGTCCCGAGCCCCGGAATGCGTCGCAGGAAGGCACCTCACCCATAAACCACCGACGTGGGATGAAGAAACCACCGCGGTGAAACGAAAAAACCACGGTCGTGGTTTTTAGAAACCACCGACGTGGGCGACGAACAGGAAGGCAGCGGACGGGGCACCTTCTCCCCCGTTTCTCCCTATAAGTAGGGATTGCCATGTCGCGGAAAAGCCGTACCTTTGCACCGCAAAACAAACACAATAGTATTAACAAACACAATAAATATATTATAAACATGAAACTACTCAAACTCCTGCCCTTCGTTCTCCTGACGCTGGGCTTCGTGGCCTGCGGAGACGATGAGGACGAAAACGTAAGCACGAACAAAACCGGAACATTCACGACCCTTGCCAACGGCATCAGGTATGCCGAGGACAACGTCCTTGCCGAAGTAAGCCTTCAGGCCGACGAGGGAAAGCTGACCATCGTGCTGGACACGATTACGGCGCGCCCCGCCTACGGCGAAACGCCCGCGCAGGTCATGACGTCCTTCACCCTGAGCGGCATCACGTATGAAGAGGCCGACGGCAAGTATTCCTTCGACGCCAACATCGGAGAAGAAGCCTTCGGAACGATGGGCGACGCCGTGAAAGCATGCAAGAAATGCCACGTCACCGGCACGCTGGAAGGCAACAAGCTCTTCTTCACAACAGAATACAAGTTCACCGAAAACGCAATGGAGCCGCTCCTCTCGTCCACCTACACGGGAACGTGCCGGCGAAAAGGTAAATAACGAAAAGTCAGGGGCCTCACAGAACTTTCCCCACGCCGGCTTTTCCTCCGCGAAGGAGAGAAAAGCCGGCGAAACTTGTTCATAGGCTTGCCGCATTGCGGAAAAATCACTACATTTGCGGCGCAATAAACAATTTCCAACCATGAAGAAACTTTCTACGCACCTTTTCGCCCTGGCAGCGGCGCTTCTGCCCCTGTCGGCTGCCGCGCAAGGAGGACTCTCCCTGCGGGCGGAAGCTCCTGCAAACCCCGACAACGAGCCCGCACCGGTACATCCCGTGCCGTCGGAACGCCAGTTGCTGTGGCAGCAAACCGAGTTCTACGCCTTCTTCCACTACGGCATGAACACGTACACCAACCTGGAATGGGGCAACGGCAACGAGGCGGAAGCCACCTTCGCGCCGACGGCCGCGCCGAACCCCGAGCAATGGCTCACGGCCGTGCAGGCGGCAGGCATGAAGGGCGGCATCGCCGTCGTGAAGCACCACGACGGATTCTGCCTCTGGCCCACGGAGACGACGACGCACAGCGTGGTCAACGCGGGCAACGACTTCGGCAAGCAGACCAACATTCCCCGCGACTTCGCCGCAGCAGCGAAGAAGCTGGGCATGAAATACGGCTTCTACATCTCACCCTGGGACCGCAACTCCTATTACTACGGCACGGACAAGTACGTGCGCGACGTCTTCCTCCGCCAATGCGCCGAGCTGGCACAGTACGGAACGGACCAGTTCGAGATGTGGTTCGACGGAGCAAACGGCGGCGACGGCTACTACGGCGGCCGCAACACGACCGTGAACGTCGATCGGGCCACCTACTACGACGTGCCGAACCTCCGCGACAGCATCCACAAGGTTTGCCCCAACTGCGTCATGTGGGGCGTGGGCGGCGAAGCGCGCTGGATTGGCAACGAAGCCGGATGGGCAGGCGAAACCAACTGGAGCCCCGAGAACAGAGGCTCCTCGCCCGAGAGCAACGGCATGTACGGCACGGAGAACGGCTGGTACTGGCTCCCGGGAGAGAGCGACGCCAAGATGACGAACCAGGGATGGTTCTGGCACGCAGGCGAGTCCCCGCTCTCGGCCTCAAGGCTCTTCCAGATGTACCTTGAGACGGTAGGCCGCAACGCCACGCTCATCCTCAACTGCCCGCCGAACAAGGCCGGCGTGCTGCCCGATGCGGACGTCAACGTCCTCAAACAGCTCGGCGACCTCATCCAGGCGCGACTGACCACGAACCTCGCCGCTACGGCACAAATCGAAGTCAGCGACACGCGCACGGCAGGTGCCGCACGAAACTATGCCGCCACGAACATGACGGACGGCAACGCGGAGACGTACTGGGCCGCAAGCGACGGAAACAGCCAGGCTGTCATCACCCTGACGTGGCCGGAAGAGCAGACGGTGCGCTACGTGGAGCTTATGGAAAACATCCGCCTCGGACAGCGCATCCGCAAGTTTAAGATTGAAACCTCCGAGGACGGCAGCACATGGGAAGAGAGAGGCGGCACGATAGAGACCACGACCGTCGGCTACAAACGCATCATCCCGCTCAACGGCAGCACGGCCTCATCCTACGACAACGGCTACAAGGTGCGCGCGCTGCGCGTCACCATCGAGGACAGCAAGGCATGCCCCACGCTGCAACGCCTCGCCGTTTACTAACCTGCCCCACGTCTAATCCTAAAAAGAAACAACGATGAAAAGATACATACTGGGAGCCCTGCTCTCCACACTTGCAGCCACACAGACTTCCAAGGCGCAGACCATCAGTTTCGACACCGAAGACTACAAGGCCGTCAGCGTCTATGACACGTGGGAAAAGTCACCGTTCCGCACGGGCGAGCTTCAGGGCAACGCCGCCGTCGTGGACAACCACCTCACGGAGCCGGACGCCGTCCTCGGCGTCGCGCCGAACGCCAGCCCGAAGATTGTCGGCATACAGCGCTCGCGCTTCGGCTCGAACACCTTCGGCGTCCGCATCGACCTGAAAGAGACCTTCGAGCTGCCGACAGCCACGCGCTTCGTACACGTACTCATCCACAAGCCCACAACAGGCCGCGTCATGCTCATCGGCCTGGGCAAACGCCAGGAACGCGCGGGACAAAGCCCCGAGGCAGAGCAGTTCTGGGAAATGTCCACCACAAAGGTGGAAGCCGGAAAGTGGTGCGACGCCGTATTCCCCATCAAGGGAAGCGCAGGCATTGACATCTACAGCCTCGTCGTCGTTCCCGACTGCGAATCCCCGCACGGACTTACGGAGGACTTCATCGCCTACATCGACGACATCGAGCTCAACGCCGACGGTTCGACGCGCATACAGCGCGAGGAATACCCCGTGAACTTCGACCGCGACCAGAAATACACGCGCACCGACCGGGGACTTCGCGCCATCAAGCTTCAGGCACAGTCCGTGACGGTAGCCTCCAGCATCACGAAGGACCTGAACGTCTATCAGGACCTGACGGAAAAGCAGTTCCAGGCAAAGGCCGGGCAGACCGTGTCGCCCACGTTCACATATACAGGCACATGGATGAGCGGATATGTATATGTGGACTACGGCATGGACGGCAAATTCTCCAACGTCATCAATGACGACGGCACGCCCGCCGAAGGCTGCGACCTCGTGGCCTATTCTTTCTACGAGAACAAGAACTCCGCAGGCAAGAGCGTGGCCAACGGAAACATCCTGAACCCGCCCTCTTTCACCGTGCCCGCATCCACGCCCTACGGCTTCTATCGTATGCGCTACAAGGTGGACTGGAACAGCATCGACCCGGGAGGATGTCCCGGTCCCGACAACCAAATTGTCGATAACGGCGGTGCAATCGTCGATATCCGCCTCAACGTACACGGCGACGAGGTGAACATAAACGATGCCAACCGCAACGGCGAAGTGCTCACGGCCGACGGCGAGAAGCTTTCGGGCTACAAGGCGCCCTTCGGAAAGGCATTTGCCATCAAGGTGGTGCCTGAGCGCGGCTTTGGCTACAGCGGCGTTCGCATCCGCCACGGCCACAACCTGGCAGGCGACAGCCTCGTCCACGGCACCGCGCAGTATTCCGACACCATCATCGCGCGCAGCCGCTTCGACGAAGAGAACGTCTTCATCATCCCGCCTGCCTTGGTGGACGGCGACTTGCAGATTGAAGGCCTCTTCGTAGAGGAGAATCCCAAGTATCCCGTGGGCTTCGACAAGACGACGGACCGCAGCGGGAGCATCTATCAAAACCGGAAGATTACGAGCATCGGCCTCGACGCGCAAAAGGCGACGCCCGACAACACGGACCTGATGTACCACGACCTGACGCGCCGCGTGCTGGTAGCGAAGGCCGGGGCGCAGGTGACGCCGACGCTGGGCTTCACGGACACGTGGATGGACAGCTACATCTACATCGACAAGAACCGCAACGGCTACTTCGAGGTGGAGGAGCCAGGCGAGATGGGCGCCCTGACGGAGGAGAACGAGCTCGTGAGTTTTTCCGGCCTGACGCTTTCCGACGGAACGCTCTACAACAGCGCGGGCAAGGAGCTGCGCAACCTCTCCGACCCTACGCCACAGCCCTTCACCATGCCGGCCGGCATGGCGCCGGGCTTCTACATGATGCGCTACAAGGTGGATTGGGACAACCTGAACCCTGCCGGACGCGTTGGCGACGATGATAACATCATCAGGAACGGCGGCGGCATTGCCGACGTGCGCCTTTACATTTATGAGGAAGGCAACGCCTCCGTGAAGGCCAGCGCCGCGCACGGCACGCTCCGCACCGCCGACGGGCAGGAACTGGACGGACTGTCAACCCCGCTTGGCGAGCCGCTGGACATCGTGGCCGACTGCGAAGACGGCTACCGCCTTGCGGGACTCACCATCCGCCACGGCGACCTCGCCGCGAAGGACAGCCTCGTGGACGGTGTGGCACAATATGCAACGGACTACCTTGACCTGACAAACGCGTACGGGCCGAACTACACGATTCCCGCGGGCTTCTTCGACGGAACGGTGGAGATTGAGGCGGTCTATGCCGAGGCTACGCCGGACGACTACGTGCTTGTCTTCAGCGACGAGTTCAACCAGCCCGACGGCTCGCAGCCGAATCCTGAATACTGGTCGTCCAGCGCACGCCGCAACGCGGCATGGAACCGCTACATCAAGGACGACCCTTCGGTGGTCTATATTGAGGACGGCGCCCTTGTATGCCGCGCCATCAAGAACACGGACGCCACGGACGACGTGCCGATGATTACCGGCGCCCGCGAGACGAAGGACAAATTCTCCTTCACCTACGGCATCGTGGAAGTCCGCCTGAAGACTACGCGCCACACGGGAAACTTCCCGGCAGCCTGGATGATGCCGCAACCGCCCGCTGCGGGCTGGCCCAACGCTGGCGAAATCGACATCTTCGAGACCATCGACAACCAGAACCGCGCATGGCACACGGTACACACAAACTGGACGTACAACATGGGAAACACGCAAAACTCCTCCGCCAACGAATGGATGGACGTTGAGAACTGGCACGTTTATGGCCTCAACTGGACGGAGAACGAAATACAGTGGACGGTGGACGGCGAGCTTGTCGCTCACTACGAAAAGAGCGATAACGCCTACGCCCTCGAGTCCGGCCAATGGCCCTTTGACCATCCCTTCTACATCATCCTGAACCAAAGCGTCGGCATGGGCACATGGGCGGCCAACCCGGACGTGGACTTCACGTACGAGACGCGTTTTGACTACGTCCGCGTCTATCAAAAACGCGATACGGGCATCAACGACGTCACGAACAGCTTCCACAATGCCGCCGACGGCATTGCCTACGATTTGCAGGGCCGCCGCGTAGATGCCGGAAGCCGCAAGGGAATCTACATCATCGGCGGAAAGAAAGTGATTCGCCGCTAACGAAAACAGAAAGGAATGTCCTGACGCCCACAAGGTTGCCGGGACATTCCTTTAGAACAACACCATAAACTCTTCTTTTAGGAACTTATATTGAGACTGTTTGTATTCAACCCCTGGCACGAGGAGGCACTTGCCGCAGGCACGGCTTTCTATACCCCCACGCGAGCAGCACAACGTACGGAGCACGATGCCTTTGGCGTCATGCGCCGCTGGATGCGTGCTGGCGACCTCCTGCTCGGCACGGATGTGCGGCATCCGCACTGGGACGACGTAGAAGAAATCATTCCCTGGGGATGGGACCTCCTGCTTCACAGGAAGCTCTCGCGTCTTGGAGCCCCCGAACGCCTCCTGCCCTCCTTCAGGAAACTGGAAACCGTGCGCCAACTGAGTTCCCGCAACACGGCGGTGCACCTTCTACCCCTGCTCCGTGCCGACGTGGAAGGCACCGTAGGCGAAAGCCGCTGGTGCGAAACGGGAGCGGAAGCCATGGAAGCCGTGCGGCTCTGGGGCGGTGCCATGATGAAAGCGCCCTGGAGCTGTGCCGGACGAGGCGTTTTCCACGTCCCCTACCCTCCCACCGTCCGCGACCACTCGCGAATGCTGAAGGTGCTGCGCCGCCAAGGGGCCTTGGAAGCCCAGCGTTACTATCCTGGAGGCCGCGACTTCGCCATGGAATTCCTCTATCGCGACGGACAGGCGCACTATGCCGGACTTTCCCTCTTCACCACTACGCCGCAAGGCACCTACGACGAGAATTTTGAAGGCACGGAAGAGGAACTCCGCGCCCGTCTTCTGGACGAGCGCACCGAGTATATATATAATAATGTATGCCTCGCGCTACAAAAACACCTGCCCACGCTCCTCGGTACGGACTATGCCGGACCGCTGGGCGTGGACATGTTGCTGGTTGACGGCTGCATCCATCCCTGCATTGAAATAAACCTCCGCTTCACCATGGGGATGAACAGCCACCTGCTGGAATGCTGAGCCGCCTGCGGCTTTCTCAAACTTTTTCCCTGCACCTATATGCAGGCTCACATCATCAGCCGGTAGATTTCGCGCGTACGGTCGGCGTCCAAGGGCAGATAGGCTCCGAAGACGTCGCCCTTTGTTTTGTGGACGTGCGCATTTATTGTCTCCAAGTCGAAGTTTTCAACACCCAATTCCTTGAGGTTGATGGGCATCCCGATGTTCCGCAACCAGTCCTTGAAGCGTGCGATGGCCGCCTCGGGCGTCTCGCTCTGCCAGACGTTGCGTGCCCACTTGTAGAGCTTGGCAGGATGATGCTCTGCCATGTAGGTCAGCCAGGCGGGGAACACGACCGCAAGGCCTGCGCCGTGCGTGACGCCGTAGAATGCACTCAGCTCGTGCTCCATGCCATGCGAGGCCCAGTCCTCCTCATTGCCCGTTCCGCAGACGCCGTTGTGCGCCAACGTTCCGCACCACATCAGGGCGGCACGGGCGTCGTAGTCCTCGGGGTTGGCAAGCACGCGCGGCGTCACCTCGATGATGGTGCGCATGACACCCTCGCCGACGGCGTCCGCCACCTCCGTGTGGGGCGTGTTGGTAAAGTAGCGCTCCATGATGTGTGCCATCATGTCCGTCGCGCCCGCCGCTGTCTGGTAAGGCGGAAGCGAGAAGGTCAGCTCGGGGTTCATCACGGCGAACTTCGGCCGCAGCCAATAGGGCGTGCGGAGGCTCACTTTGCGCTTCGTGGCAAGCTGCGTGATGACGCTGTTGCCGCTGCCTTCGCTACCGGCGGCGGGAATGGTCAGCACGACGCCGACGGGCAAAGCCTTGTCAATGACTTTCGTCCCCTCGTAGAAGTCCCAGAAGTCGCCTTCGTAGGGAATGCCTGCGGACATGGCCTTCGCTGCGTCGATGACGCTGCCGCCGCCGACGGCCAGCACCATGTCCGCCCCGAACTTGCGCCCGGCGGCGATGCCCTCGTACACGGAGCTATCCGTGGGGTTCGGCTGCACGCCGCCATACAGGACATAGTCCAACCCCTCCTGGCGAAGGATTTCCTCAATGCTTGGAAGCAGGCCACTGCGCACGACATGGCCGCCGCCATAGACTACGAGCAGGCGGCTACCGCCAAAGCGACGTGCCAACTGCCCCACCTGCTGTTCCGTCCCGCGTCCGAAGACGAAGTCCGTAGGACTAAAAAACTCGAAATTGTTCATATCTTGTTCTCCTTATATAGTAATTAATTATGTTGTCAGAGGCAAAAATACACATTCTTTGGCATCTTGCAACCGTTTTGGCACACTTTTCGTAAATTCGCACCGCGAAAACAATACTACAAACCATAAAACTTACTACACAATGAACATCAAACCACTTGCAGACCGCGTGCTCATCAAGCCCGCACCTGCTGAAGAAAAGACCGTCGGCGGCATCATCATCCCCGACACAGCAAAAGAAAAACCGCTTCAGGGTGAAGTTCTCGCCGTTGGCGGAGGTACAAAGGACGAAGAAATGGTACTGAAGGCTGGCGACCGCGTTCTGTATGGAAAATACAGCGGCACGGAAGTAGAACTGGACGGCGAAAAGTATCTCATTATGCGTCAAAGTGACGTCTTAGCAATCATCTAAAACCATAACCTATCATGGCAAAAGAATTGAAATATAACGTGGAGGCACGTGAAGCCCTCCGCGCTGGTGCCGACCAGTTGGCCGACGCCGTAAAAGTAACGCTTGGTCCGAAAGGCCGCAACGTAGTTATCGACAAGAAGTTCGGCGCACCCCGCATCACGAAGGACGGTGTGACGGTAGCAAAGGAAATAGAGCTTGACGAGCCCTTTGCCAACGCCGGTGCACAGCTCGTAAAAAGCGTGGCCTCCAAGACTGGCGACGACGCAGGCGACGGCACGACAACGGCCACCGTCCTCGCACAGGCCATTCTCACGGAAGGCATGAAGAACGTGGCTGCCGGTGCAAACCCCCTCGACCTGAAGCGCGGCATCGACAAGGCCGTGAAGGCTGTTGTGGACGGCATCAAGGAGCAGGCCGAGCAGGTGGGCGAAAGCTACGACAAGATTGAGCAGGTGGCCAGCATCTCCGCCAACAACGACGCCGAGATTGGTAAGCTCATCGCCGACGGCATGCGTGCCGTCAGCGTGAACGGTGTCATCACCATTGAGGATGCCAAGGGCCGCGACACCGTGCTGAAGACCGTTGAAGGTATGCAGTTCGACCGCGGTTATCTCTCTCCCTACTTCGTAACAGATGCCGAAAAGATGCAGTGCGAGATGGAGAAGCCCTACATCCTCATCTACGACAAGAAAATCAGCAACTTGAAGGACTTTCTGCCTATTCTGGAGCCCGCAGTACAGAGCGGCCGTCCGCTCCTCGTCATCGCTGAGGACGTGGAGAGCGAGGCGCTGACCACGCTCGTCGTGAACCGTCTGCGCGCACAACTGAAGATTTGTGCAGTCAAGGCTCCGGGCTTCGGCGACCGCCGCAAGGCCATGCTGGAGGACATCGCCGTGCTCACGGGCGGCGTTGTCATCAGCGAGGAAAAAGGCCTGAAGCTTGAGCAGGCTACGCTCGAAATGCTCGGTACGGCCGACAAGGTGACGGTCACGAAGGAGAACACCACCATCGTCGATGGCGCCGGCGACAAGCAGGCCATCGCTGACCGCATCGCACAGATAAAGAACGAGATTGCCAATACGACCTCTTCCTATGACAAGGAGAAGCTCCAGGAGCGCCTTGCCAAGCTCTCCGGCGGCGTTTGCGTGCTCGAAGTGGGCGCGGCCAGCGAAACGGAACAGAAGGAGAAGAAGGACCGCTGCGACGACGCACTCTGCGCCACGCGCGCAGCCATTGAGGAAGGCATCGTAACGGGCGGCGGCGTAAGCTACATCCGCGCACAGGAGAAGCTCGCCGAGCTCAAAGGCGACAACGCTGACGAAACGACAGGAATACAGATCATCCGCCGCGCCATCGAGGAGCCCCTGCGCCAGATATGCAAGAACGCAGGCGTGGAAGGAGCCGTTGTCGTGAACAACGTGCGCGAAGGAAAGGGCAACTATGGCTACAACGCCAAGACGGAGAAGTACGAAGACCTGCGCGCTGCCGGTGTCGTAGATCCCGCCAAGGTGGCCCGCGTGGCCCTGGAGAACGCAGCCAGCGTGGCCGGCATGTTCCTCACCACGGAATGCGTCATCTGCGACAAGCCCGAGGAGAAACCCGAAATGCCGATGGGCAACCCCGGCATGGGCGGCATGATGTAATCCCATAAGCACAATGAAAAGACAACTTGACATGAAACGCGGCCCCATCGTGACGCCGCTGCCCGTCCTGCTCGTAGGCACATACGACGAGGACGGCACACCCAACCTGATGAACGTGGCATGGGGCGGACAGTGCAGCGAACGACACGTCGCGCTGAACATTGGCCACGTGCGCAAGACGCGCGACAACATAGAACGCACGCACGAGTTCACCGTCAGCTTCGCCACAGCCGACACCGTCGTGCCCGCAGACTACGTGGGCATCGTGTCTGGACTGAAAGTAAAGGACAAGGTGGCACGCGCCGGCCTGCACGCACAAAAGGCGCAGACGGTGAACGCACCCGTCTTTGACGAGTTCCCGCTCACTCTGGAGTGCCGCCTGGACGAAATCGTGGAAACCAAGACGGAGGAAATCCGCATCACGGGGGAAATCGTCGGGATGACTGCCGACGAAAGCATCCTCACGGAGGACGGGAAGGTGGACCTCGCCAAACTGCGCCCCATCATGTTCGACTCGGCACAAAACAAGTACCGCGTCATCGGCGACATCGTAGGCAACGCCTTCAAAGACGGCCTGAAACTGAAGTAAAAGCGCGAGTCACCTTGGACAGAGGAAATCCTAAAAAAGCCTAAAGCCTCAATACTCAGAAGCCGCTATACAACATAAAAGTTTCGTTTTGACACTTATAGTGCAAGACGAAACTTTATTGTATATCCCGTCCTTAATACTATCTTTGCAGGCAATTAGATGCGGGACTAATCCCGTTAGTATTCACCTTCAAACGAACAATGTTATGAATAGAACAGACATGAACTTCGCCCACACGGCACAAGGCATCATGAAGATGCAGGAAGCTCCCGCCGCCTGCGGTGCTGCCTGTGGTGCTGGCGACAAACCCGAAGAGAAACCTGCCGCTTGTGGAACGGCGTGCGGTGCTGGCGACAAGCCTGAAGAGAAGCCCGCCGCCTGCGGTACGGCTTGCGGTGCTGGGGACAAATAATTGTCCCGAAATATCCTAACCCCTCCACTCCCCAAAAGGGATGGAGGGGATAATTAGTTTCTTGCCCCATGGACTACTTTGCCTTCCAATGGCATATAACAGACGAGTGCGACCAGAGATGTAAGCACTGCTACATCTTCGCTCCAGGACATCCTCACCTCGTGACAATGCCTTGGGAGCGTATGTTGTCCGTGCTTGCAAACATAGAACGCATGGCAACACGCATGGGGCGCATACCTTATCTGTATATTACGGGCGGCGACCCCATTTTGCACCCACGCTTCTGGGACTTATTGGAGCTGCTCCACCAGCGTGGAATTCCCTTCACGCTTATGGGCAATCCTTTTCATCTGACGACGGATGCGTGCCAAAGGATGCGGATGCTGGGTTGCCGCAAATACCAATTGAGCCTTGACGGCCTGCGCCAGACGCACGACAGCTTTAGAAAACCCGGTTCCTACGACCACACGTTGCAAGCCATCACCACCCTGCGCGAGGCTGGCATCCACTGTGCCGTGATGAGTACAGTGTCGGCTGCGAACATTGACGAGATACCAGAGCTCATTGACGTCGTGGTGGAACATGAGGTGGACATCTTCGCCTTCGGCAGATATTGCCCCACGAAGTCCGACCACGCCTCAACGAAGAAGAACTGGCACATGACACCCGAACGCTACCACGAATTCCTCGACCGCTGTTGGCAGAAGTTTGAGCAGTACAAGGACCACAACACGACCTTCAACCTCAAGGATCACCTTTGGACGCTCTACCTCTACGAGCGTGGGCTCTTCAAGATACCCGAAGGACTTGACGAGGACACCATCTACGACGGCTGCCACTGCGGCGACTGCCACTTCACCATCTCCGCCGAAGGCCGCCTGATGGCTTGCCGCCGCTTCGAGAGTTACGTCGGCACGGTGGACGAAGAACTCTACGATATTTTCCACGGCCCGCGCATGGAGCAGTACCGCCAGCACGAACGTTTTGAGAAATGCTCCCGCTGCGAGCTGCTACGCTTCTGCCGAGGTTGTCCTGCCGTCAGCTACGGCTACACCCGCGACTTCTACGCGACAGACCCTCAATGCTGGCGCAAATGAGCACAGAACAGTTTTGCCGCAGGCAATGCCGGAAGTAAAATAATTAAAACCTATGCACTTATGATTCGCTTAAACGCATTCTTCACCTTAAAAGAAGGAGTCAGCACAGAACAGGTGCTGACCATTACGAACGAACTCGTAGCCAAGTCCCGTCAGGACGAAGGCTGCAAAGGCTACGACCTTTTCCAAAGCACCACCAACCCGCGTGTCTTCATGTTTTGCGAGAGCTGGGAAAGCCAGGAAGCGCTTGAGAAGCACTCCGCTGCGTCCCACTTCACCGCAGCCGTACCCGCCCTTGGCGCACTGACCGCCGACGGCCTCAGCATCGAGCGCTTTGAAAGGTAAAACTTGCGCAGCACTTCCCTCTTTTCTCCCACATTAAGAGCTTGACCATGCGAGCCATCGTAATAAACGGCTGTTGCGCGGCGGAGGAGCTGCGCGTCAGCCAAGTTCCCGTGCCCGAAGTGCGCCCCGGTTGGGTGCTGGTGAGGGTACGCGCCGCCGGTTTGAACCACAGCGAAGCCCTGTTGCGCCTCTTCGAAGCCGACAAAGACTATATCCGCACGCCCATCATCCCGGGCATAGAGTGTGTGGGCGAAGTGGCCGACGCTTCGGATAGCAACTTACGCAAAGGCGACCGTGTCATTGCCCTCATGGGCGGCATGGGACGCTCCTTCAACGGTAGCTATGCCGAATACGCCCTGCTGCCAGCGAAGAACGTCTTCAAAGTAGAAACGGACTTGGACTGGACCGCCCTCGCCGCCGTGCCCGAGACCTACTTCACCGCTTACGGTTCGCTCTTCCAGAGTCTTCGGCTCCGCGTCGGCGACGTGCTCCTGGTGCGCGGAGCGACGAGCACCGTGGGACAGGCCGCCACGCAGCTTGCCAAGGCCGCCGGAGCCACCGTCATCGCCACGGCCCGACGCGAGAGCAGCTTCGCGAAGCTACGTGCCATCGGAGCCGATGCCTGCGTGGTGGACGACGGAGAGCTATGCAAGACCCTGTCAGGAGCTACATCGCTGCGTCCGGGTAAGCTCCTTGAGCTCATCGGCCCCAAGACATTGCGCGACTCCCTGCTCAGCGTAACCCGCCCCGGCTACGTATGCCAGACAGGGTTGCTCGGCGGACAGTTCACCATCCCGCAGTTCGACGCCATCAAGTTTATTCCCGCAGGCGTCTATCTCACAGGCTTCTACTCAAATTTCCCCATGCAGCCCGTCATTGACGCCCTCTTCGCGCTCATCCACGAAGCCGCCATCAAGCCGCTCTACAGCCGCGTGTTCCGTCTGGAACAGATAGCAGAAGCCCACATGCTGCTAGAACATGGCGGTGCAGGTGGGAAGATAATACTTACGATGGAATAAGACATCAAAAAAGACACAACCATGCAAGTCCTCGATCCCTACTTCCCCCAATGCCCCGTGCGCAACATCCTGGCGCGCATAGGCGACAAATGGACGCTCCTCGTGCTCCTCGCCCTTGCAGGCAGCGAAGTCCCCATGCGCTACAAAGCCCTGCGCGCCGCCATCCCGGACATCACGGCAAAGACGCTGGCTCAGACTCTGCGCAACCTTGAAGCCGATGGTCTCGTGACGCGCCAGGTATTTGCAGAAGTGCCCCCACGCGTAGAGTACGCGCTCACGCCACGCGCCCACACCCTCATGCCCCATCTTAACGCCCTCGTTGCCTGGGGCATCGATAACCTTGCCAACATCACAGCCGACCGCCGCCGCTACTACGGGGAGGGATAAGCTCCCCCCACGCATCCAGCCACAAGCGCGGTACGCATGAAGCCCCACTCTTCTGCGCACCGCGTTTATCGTTTCTCCCCTCAAAAAGTTTTCCGCAAGCCGCGAAAAACTTGCAGAGAAGTACACAAATTTATCGTGGCGCGCCACAAATTCTACCGTCTGAACCTCAGATTGTACATTTTAGCCTTCAGAATATACAATCTGAAGTTCAGATTGTACAGTCTGAACTTCAGACGATAGAATTTGCGGGACAGCGGAACACTTTTTCTCCCACCACAGCAACTTTTCGCGGGACAGGGGGAATTTTTCGTGCGCATAGATTTAAGACAACATACCGCAATAACGACAAGTTGGCACATGATTTGCTGATAAGGGAGCAAACTTTAAACGGCAAATCGTATGTACACTCTTAAGACCTCATTTTTAGTAATTCCATCGTCCAAGCTAACCAAAATTTTACGAGACGATGGAAAAAAGTACATCAAACAGAAACAAGCGCTGGCGTGAACGTCAACGCCAGAAGTTCTACATTCGCGCCCTGAAACGCTATGCGTCATGGGGAACGTCTATCCGTTTGGAAGATGGCACAATCATCGAACGTGCCTTGTGGGTTGACCTGCTCAAACAAAAGTGGTGTCAGGCCTACAAGTCGGTACGCGTGCCGTGCAGTTGTCCGCTGTGTCAAGGAGTACGCTATAGCAGACTTGCATTTAAGGCGGAGACGCGGCGTATCTTAGACGAAAGCGAAATGTGAACAGAAGAAAGTCCTCTGAACAGCCCTCCCCCCGCTCTTTATCGGAGCGGGGGAGGTATGTTTATGCGGCAGCTCAGGTCTAAAAGGTCTGAATATCATACAGCAACAGATCCTCGATGTTGTCACGATTTACCACGATGAACTCCGCGTCAGGATAAGCTCTTCGGAAAGAAAGCGGCGGGGCAGCTTTGCGGCGCGGGTTCCACTTCAGTTCCACGGCTGTAAGCTTCCCATCCTTTTCCTCCAAATAGTCCACCTCCTGCTTGGCCGTCGTGCGCCAGAACCAACTGCGGGCGTAATTACCAGTATAGGCATTTCGCTTGATACGCTCTGAAATAACATAATTCTCAAACAAAGCACCTGCATCCATACGGCCTTCTATCTGGGAGAAATTACCGATGACAGCATTGCGCACGCCGTTATCATAAAAATATATCTTGCGGCTACTCTTTAGCTCGTTCCGGAGATTACGACTATATGACCCCAGACGGAATACGATATATGCCTGCTCCAGTATAGAGATGTACGCATCAACGGTTTTTGAGTCAAGTCCGCAGAGCTGCGCAAGTTCGTTGAAGGAAACCTCAGCTCCAACCTGATAGGCCAATGCCTGCAAAAGCCGCATAAGTTTATCAGGTTTATGTATCTTGTCAAACTCCAGGATGTCCTTGTACAAATAACTATCAGTCAGCCCACGGAGTATTTCAATCTCGTCCCCGGGGTTAGAGACCACGTCGGGATAAGCCCCAAACACAAGACGGTGAGGGAGCATCCGTTTCTCCTCCAACAAGTTTGTATGGCTCACCAACTCCTCAAACGAGAGGGGGTACAGCCTGTACTCCCACTTTCGCCCGGTGAGCGGTTCGTTAATCTTGTTGGCCAAATCAAACGAAGAACTGCCCGTAGCGAAGAGCTGGACACTTGGAATCTGGTCTATGATTATTTTCAGATTCACACCGACATTCTGGATGCGTTGCGCCTCATCAATCACGATATACTGCTTTCCAGTCGCAATGCTTTTCATGCGCTCTGCCGAAAAGTTCTCAAACAACAGGCGCACGTCCTGATTGTCACCACTCAACCACAGGACGTTCTCTTTTTCCGCTCCAAAGATGTGTTGCAGCAGAGTGGTCTTCCCCACTTGCCGGGCTCCCATAAGAATGATAGCCTTCTTATCCTGCATCCGTCGCCGTATTGCAGCTTCTAATATACGTCCAATCATAGCTTTACAATGTATGTTTGCGCTGCAAATGTAGGAAGAACGGTTTGTATATTCCAAAAAAATTGCAATAATTTCGGAATACGTTCCGCAAAAATCGCAATAATTTCGGAACTGACATCCCACACAAAGTATTTTGGGAGAAGAGGAGGCGGCTCACAAACAGGGAACTTTGGCGGCACCAAGTTTTTTTGATGTGCTCAACCAAGAGCGTTTGTCTGAAAAGGACGTAAAAACGTCAATTTCCGTCCTCCACAGACAGTGAATGCATTCTTAGTAATTGCCGCCCCAGTACGGCGAAGATTTAAGAAAGATTAGAGGAAACTTGTTGGTTGAATTAACTAAGTTTCTTGTTTATGTTAAAAAAGTTGCACATGTCACAGATTTTCAGTAACTTTGTAGTGTCCAAGCTATTAAGTACTATCATCATAGCCATGCACAACTTCTCTGCAAAGTTCCGTAAAATACGTGAGATATGCAAACAATTTG
>JAFUXE010000028.1 GCA_017477205.1 Alloprevotella sp. | reverse complement strand
TTACTGCGACATTTGCTGCGACATTTGCTGCGACATCCTGTAGAATTGCCAAGATATCTTTCTGTCTTTCAGTCAGTTTTTCTGCGACAGTATCTACACCAGTTTTACCGCCATCTTTACCGCCAACATTACCGCCATTTTCGTTGGTATATCTTTGGGCGACTTTCACTTCAACCTTGAATGCCGTGATAAGATTGACATTGAACTCTGCGGGTTGATTGCCATTTTCCTTCAGGTCCGTCTGTACTTGTCCCACACCCCGGTTGAACATGTTGACATAGCCCATCGTCTTCATGGCACTGGCAACAAGAGGATTGCGATAGTCGTTCACGCTGGGGAAATTCTCAGGACGGGCATTACCATACAAGCCACCGGCATTCAGAATCTCCAGATGCCCTGCATACTCGTCTTTTGTTATCATTTGCTGTATCTCTATTGACGATTCTTTAATGCTCTGCAATTTTAGGCAACTCTTCGAACCTCAAAAGGTCATCTACCTGCACTTCGAGAAGTTGGGCAATCTGCATGAGCGTTTCAAGGGAAGGTTGACACACATTGGTACACCACTTGCTGACAGTCGCAGGATCTTTACCCAACTGTTCTGCCAGCCACTTGTTGGTTCTTCCTTTGTCAACTAACGCAGTCTTAATACGATTCAATTTTCTGTCCATTGCGACACATTATTTGTAATTAATTGGTGCAAAAATACATATTTTTTTCTTGAGAAAAATGCGTTTTGCGCAATAAAAAAGATGTTTTTCTGATGATTTTTGTTAGCTCTCGCTGTTCTTTTAGTGTTTTTCACACAAAATGTCTCGGTTCGGTCTATACTGCACCTACCGAACGCCTACGCTACGCCCTTGCTACTCCCTTGCTGCGAAGGAGCCTAAAGGAGGACTAAAGGAACACCTAAGGAGGACTAAAGGAGGATTCGTATTCATTGCCCTGTCGTTTTATTCGTTATTCTTTTCTTCCTCCATCATCGCCTTGGACTGCACTTCCGGGATTGTTCTCAAGCATATACATTCGGATGTTGTCCTCGGAGGGCAGGCAGGGGGGCGGTACTTGCTGGCGAAGAGGTTCGGCGAGAGGCCCTCTCCAGGTTGATGCGTCCTGCCAGCGATTCAACGTCCATATTACTCTTTCTTTACTGTTTTGTCTTACCTGCCATCCTGCAGCGTACCGTTTTGCAGCGCATACGTCCCGACGGTTCATGTTCCGCCTCTTTTCGGGTTTACCTGCCGGAAACGGAATTTGCTCGCAAATATACAAGGTTTTCACGACATGCAGACGCCTTTTCCTGAAAAACTGGTACAGAAATGACGTTCAGCCGTATCAAAGGTGCATGAAAGGGGAATGATATTTCAGGCTTTTCATGAACATAGGGTTCATTGCCCCATGAACATAGGGTTCATTGGCCGATGAACATAGGGTTCGTGACCGGATGAACATAGGGTTCGGGAAACGGGGCTCGAAACATGCCTTGTAGTTTAACGATTTTGGTTGACTACTTTCAGCCTTATTTGTAATGTGGGTTGACCTTGGTTGATACTTAATTTTAGTTTCAGTTGACAGCTGTCGTTACTTATTTATACTTTCAGTTGACTGTCCGATGATGGTCTCCCCGAAGGCTGAGGCCGTGAGCACAGCGCGCTGAGCCACGGCGCGATGATTCCCTTCTCAAAACGCTTTTGCCTTTTCGGGGGCGTCAGGGTTACTGCATAAAAAGCCCCAGGGCGTCGCTCGCTATGCTTGCTTGCCTTGGGGCTGTAAGGTGGCGGCCTTTTCGGGGGTGCCTAATTATATCCTGGCACGTTTAGATGTAGTCATCTACCGTGTCGTTAGCTTGTCTTGCTGTTCGCTTCCCAGCCTTTGCCGCACTCTGCGCGGCAGGCTGACGGTCGCTGCAAGACGCACTGAGTCACGTTTAGATGTAGTCATCTACCGTGTCGTTGACGAAATTGATGAAGGGCTGCATCAGGCGGAAGCGCTGTGCGGCCTTCGCCTCCCAACCTTTTTGGAGGAAGAAGCGGTCGGGGAGGTTTTCCCAGACGACGTAGTTGCGGGGACGCAGGTACTCGGGGCGGGGGAAGTCCTTGGGGAAGCCCTTGGGGAGTGTCTTCAGATGATCCTCGCCGATGACGGGGAAGTGCTTCTTGAACGCGGGTGCCTCGACGATGCCCTCGAACTCCTCCAGCCGCAGGGCGATGCTCTCACGCACCTCGCGCAGCACCTTCGGCTCGAACCACCAGCAGCCACCGGCCACGAAGCTTCCGCCGGGTTGCAGATGCAGGTAGTAGCCGCCATGCATGGATTTCATGCCGTACGGGTTGACGTATGCGCCGAAGTGGCGCTTGTAGGGCGACTTGTCGGAGGAAAAGCGCACGTCGCGGTAGATGCGGAAGACGGTGCTCTTCGCCTCGATGTTGCCCACGGCGGGCTCGAACTCCGCGATGCGGCGAATCATGTCCTGCATGACGGAGAGGAATTTCGCGTGCGCGGCATCATATTCTGCCCGGTGTGCCTGGAACCAGGGGCGCTCGTTATGGGCGGCGAGCTCCCGGAGGAAGTCAAATATCTCCTGCATCAGGGAACGAGTACTTTACGCGTCAGCTGTGCGCCGGCTGTCTGTATGCGAACGACATAGACGCCGCTGGGCAGTCCCTGGAGGCTGAGCACGCGCTCCTCGCCGCGGCGCAGGCCGTCGTAGCTCTGCCGGCTGAGCAGCTGGCCGTTCGCGGAGAAGAGGGCTACGTTGGCGAAACGCTCGTCCGTGTTGAAGAGGATGCGCCATGCGTCGCTGCCTTTCTTCAGCGTGACGGGTGCCTCGGAGTTCGTGCGTACGGGGTCGATGCCGTTGGCGGCGAACTCAAGGGCTTTCTTGATGCCTGCATAGGCGTCAATCTTTCCGTACCCGAACTTGGCGTCCCAGTCCGCCTTGGCGTAGTTGTCGTGGACGGCTGTGGTCTCGAATATCTCGATAATCTGGTCGTACGTCAGGTTGGGGTTGGCCTGCAGCCAGAGGGCAACGACGCCGGTGACGACGGGCGTGGCCATGGACGTGCCGCTCATCTGTCCGTAGTAGTAGGTGGCGGAGCCTTTCTTGACGGTGCTGACGATGCTGTAGTCGGTAGCGTCGAAAAGGCCGTCATAGCTGCTGAAGGCGGACACCACCATGAAGCCGGGGGCGGCGATGGTGGGCTTGTTCACGCTGCCCAGCCAGGGGCCGTTGCTGGAGAAGTAGGCCAGCTGCCCTACGGTCTGTCCCGTGTTGGAGCCGCCATAGACGTAGCCGTCGGAGGACGTGAAGGTGTTCGTGGCGGCATAGGCGGCGATGGCGAAGGAGTGCGGGATGCTGGCGCCAGCCTCGCTGACGAGATACTGCGAGTTGCCGGTCAGATAGCCCGAGCCGCTCTTGAAGGAGGCGTAGTCGGCCTCAATCCATGCGTGGATGGTGTCGCCCTCGTTGCCTGTCATCTCAACGCCGAACTGTGCGGTGGAGCCGCCGATGCTCTGGAGCGAGGAGATGGGGACGGTGAACATGAGGTTGTGCTTGTTGTTATAGCGGTCGATGCTGTCGTAGATGTACAGCTGGCTCATCTGTGTGCTCGTCAGGTAGGTCTTCTTTGTCCCCACGAGGTAGAAGGGCTTGAACGTGACGTTCTTCTTGCCGTTCGTACTGTTCTCCCAGATTTCTCCCGGTATCAGCGTCTCGCCCGTGGCAGGCGAATACAGGACGCTCTTCACCTCACTCTCGCTCTTGAAGCCGTAGGTGGCGTGGATGCGCTGTCCGCCCTCGTTGCCCATGGCACCGCAGACGAATACGCCGCCGCCGTCGATGAGGCTGTTCACGCCCTGGTCGAAGGGTGTGGTGCCGTCGTGCGGTCCCATCTGCGAGCCGAGGCTGAGGTTCACGACGACGGGCTGCTCCTGCTTCTTGGCATAGGATGCGATGGTCTTGATGTCGTCCAGAAGTTCCGTCTCGTCGAAGGAGGAGGAGACGAGGTAGAGGTCGGCCTTGGGGGCGATGCCGTAGTACGTGCTGCCTTCTACGATGCTGCCTGCGGCGATGTTCGCCACGTGGGTGGCGTGGCCGCCGGTGCTGAAGCCGTCGCCGCCAGTCGGGATGACGGTCGTGGGCTTCGTGTTCTTGTTCGTGGCGTAGTTGCGGCGGTTCCAGTATTGCTTGATGCGTGTGGAGCCGTCGGCGTTGTAGAAGGCGAGGTGGCGCGGCTGGAAGCCCTGGTCGATGACGGCTACGAGAACGCCTTCGCCGTCGAAGGGCGTTTCAAGGTCCTTGCCGTTGTGGACGTCCGTGGCCTTAACGGCCTTGCGCGTGTTGACCATGAGGGGATGGAACTGGCGGGATTTCTTGACGTAGTAGACTTCGGGCTTTTCGGACAGGGCCTGCAGTTGCGTAGCCGTCAGGCGTGCCGTGATCAGGTTGTCGTTGATGCGTGCGGCATCTTCGTCCTGTTCCCGTATGAAGTCCATGACGGCGTCTGCGTCGCTGACGTTTACGATGACGTCAACGGGTGTCTCGGTCTGAATGCTGCGGATGCCGAGGCGGCCGTTTACGCTGTGGCGCACGGCGGTTCCGGTTTCAACGAGTTGCTGCAAGGCGGGCTCCAGTTTCGGGCCATCCGTGTTTACGGGCACTTGTGCAAAAGCAGTCGTCGTGGCGGCCAGAATCAGGCTGCCGACGAGTAGTAGGTTCTTTCTCATCTTATAATTTATTATAGTGTGTCGTGTTAGTGTTTCTTGCTTGTCATGATGCGCATGACGCAGCGGTCGGTCTCCGTCATGGCGTCTGCGCCGATGGAAACGAGGTTGCGTATGCTTTGGTCCACGTCGTCGTCAATGATGCCCTCGACGCTGGTGACGTGCTCGTCCTGCATGGCCAGCATGGCGGAGAGGACGGCGGTGCTCACGCCGCTCGTAAGCTTCAGGGCGCAGCTGGGCTTCGCCCCGTCGCAGATCATGCCCGTGAGGTTGGCAATCATGTTCTGGATGGCGTACGTCACCTGGCGGTAGGTCCCGCCCATGAGGTACGTGATGCCGCAGCTGGAGCCCGTGGAGGCTACTACGCAGCCGCAGAGTGCGGAGAGCGTGCCGAGGTGCAGCTTGATGTAGATGGCCGTCAGGTGGGAGAGCATGAGCGCACGCGTCAACTCTTCCTCCGTGTTGTGGTTCTCGCGGGCGAAGACGGTGACGGGATTCGTGGCGCAGATGCCCTGATTGCCGCTCCCGGAATTGCTCATCACGGGAATCATGGCTCCCGCCATGCGGGCATCGCAGGCGAGGCTTGTGCTGGAAAGGATGTGGGAGAAGATGCTCTCCCCCATGATACCGCGTCCCAGCGGCCGCGTGAGTGCCTTGCCCAGACGGTGGCCGTAGTTGCCTTCAAGGGAGCGGCGCGAAGCCTCTTCGTTCAGGCGTGCGGCATCGTTGATGAAGCTGATTTCCTCCAGCGGCGTCGTAGTGGCATATTCAAAGACCTTGGCGAAGGTGAGCTCGGGGCAGTCGGCACAGGGGTCTTCTGCCGCCTCGCCGCTTGCCACCTCTGCGTCCTCTGCGGCGTCCAGGAAGTTGAGGAGTGTCTCCTCGCCCCGGCGCAGGAGGACGAAGCGCGTGTGCTCGCGCATGATGACGGCCGTGGCGCGTCCGCCCTCGTCGTCCAGGACGGTCACCTCCACGTAGAGCTTTTCCGTCGTGTCCTCTGCCAGGCGGATGTCTATGCGGCCTTCGTCGATGTATCGTCGTCCGGCCTCCACGTCCTCGGGCGTCACCCCGCGGAGGACTTCAAGGCCGCGCGCGGCATCGCCCATGAGCACGCCGAGGGCGATGGCGATGGGAAGCCCCACCATGCCCGTTCCGGGAATGCCCACGCCCATGGCGTTTTTCAGGATGTTTGCGCTGAGGCGTGCCTCCACGTGCGTGGCGCGCGTGCCTAACAAACTCGCCGCCTTAGCGGTAGCCAAGGCGACACAAATCGGTTCCGTACAACCAATGGCCGGTACTACCCAATGGCGTACCAGCCCGTTGATTCGTTTGCGTTCTTCTTCAGTTAACATTCTGCTTGATATGTTCTTTGTGCACGCTGCGGGACTTATTTCGCACCTTTCAGGCGATACTGTCTCGGCGTGACCTTGTAGAGGCGGTGGAATGCCAGGTAGAATGCCTGGCGTGAGGCAAAGCCGCATTCCAGTCCGATTTCCTCAACCGTGTAGTCGCGATAGCGCGGACTACGCAGCATCCTGCATGCATCGCGGAGGCGGTAACCATTTACCAGTGCGCTGTAGTTCCCTCCCGTGTGGAGGGCTACCACTACAGAGATGTAGCGTGGGTTTGTGTGGAGGTCGGCTGCCAGTTTCCGCGCCGAATAGTCGGCATCACGATAGCGTTTTTCCACACCGATTTTCTGAATTATCTGCACATAGAGCTGGTCAGATACTTCATCGTTGATGCGCGTGTACGAAAGCTTGGTGCTTTCTGCGGGCTTCTTTTTCATAGGTGTGAAGTGATTTGTTCATACTTTTCGTCTGTCGCGGCAAAATTATCAAATATATTTCAGATAGCCAAACCTTTACGCTAATTTGTGCTGTTTTTGAGTTTTCGCAGGCAGCTTTGCGCCATCCGTTCCTCCGGGATTCCGCATTCCATATAGCGTATCAGAGCGCGGCGCGCCGCCTGTGCTGCCGTGCGTCCTTCGGGGGTTGCGGCCTGGAGGTCGCTCACGGCGTGGTCCAGGAATTCCGTGCCGTCGCGCGTGGTGAGCCGCCGGCCGTCGCGAAGGAGACATGCCAGGAGCTGATAGGCCAAGTAGCGCATCATGTGGCGCTCCGAGGCCATCCAGGGAAGCAGTTCGCTGCTGGCCCACGCCGTGTGGCGAAGCAGGTTCTGCGCCAGTGCGTCAGCCTCCTCGGGGAAGCGCAGGCTCTCCGCCCATAGGCCGCCCAGATCAGCGTCGAAATCTGCGGGCGGCATCAGCATGGTGGCCAGCATGCGGCATTCGCGGATGTCCTCCTGCCACAGGGCGATGGCCAGCGGACGGCTGTGGTCCAGGGTTTCAGCCAGCTGGACAAGGCGCGGAACTTCCACGCCGAAGTTCAGGCGGTATGTCAGGCCGCGCTGCCGCATGGACTGGCTCACGGGGCCGTTCATCATGGCGCGCAGCTCCCGCTTTATTTCAAGGACTTGGGTGGCAACGTCTGTGCCTTGTTTTTCCGTGTTCATGAGAATGTCTGTTGCTCCGAAGGCGCAAAAGTAGTGATTCCCCGCGACAAATCCCTTGAAATTTGCCGGCAACTTGATTTTTGTGCCCCGTGGCTTGGGGTATTTGCCTTTTGTTCGTAAATTTGCCGCCAAATATATAAAAATGAATCATCGCGTATGAACAAATTCTTTACTCTCATCCTCTGCCTGCTTGGCACGACGGCGCTGGTGAAGGCGCAGACCAGCTTCACGATTGAGATGCCGGAGGCGGGAACGCTCTCCCAGCAGATTCCGGAGGACAAATGGCTCACCATGACCAATCTCACCATCAAGGGCGAGATTAACGGCACGGATATCAAGTTCCTGCGGAGCATCATGTACGCAGAACTCTCCTCCGACGATGTTCCCGGAAAGCTGACGACGCTGAACCTCAAGGAGGCACGCATCGTCCCGGGCGGCGATGTCTATTATGAGGGTGTCAACGGCAGCGGCCAGCCCGTAGCCGACCGCACACGCAAGGACACCATCGGCTGCCGCATGTTCCTCTTCTGCCGCAACCTGCGCTCCTGCACGCTGCCGGAGACGACGGTGTACCTGGACTCCCTCTGCTTCTGCGGTACGAACCTCACTTCGATGCGCCTGCCCGCAAACGTGAAGGCTGTCGGCCTTGGTGCGTTCGAGATGAACCGCAACATGACGACCTTCACCGTCAATGACGGCTGCGAGAGTTTCGGGCTGCTGTGCTTCTACTACTGCGACAAGTTGCGCACGTTCTCCTGTCCCGCCAGCGTGAAGCGCCTTGGCGACGGCATGTTCAACTATTGCGACGCCCTCACGAAGGTGACGCTGCCGGACGATTTGGAGGAAATCCCGCAGCTCTGCTTCGAGAACACGCATGCCCTGACGACCATCAACATACCCTCCGGACTGAAGCATATTGGCGAGCGTGCCTTCATGTACAGCACGGAAATCTCCACGCTCAACCTGCCTGAGGGCCTTGAGACCATCGGCGAATATGCCTTCGGCGGCATGTCGAGCCTCCGGAAATGCCGCGTGCCTGCCAGCGTCACGGAAATCGGCAGCCTCGCCTTCACTGGCAACTGGGATATGCAGGGCATAGAGGTGGACGAGGACAATCCCTATTATTGTACAATCAACGGTTCGCTGTTCTCAAAGGACTCGACCGTCATGTACCAGTACTTCAACGGCTGGTCCGACACGGTGTACGTGGTCCCCAAGACGGTGAAGGAAATTGCCTACGAAGGCTGCGGCTATAGCTACGACCTTCGCCACATTGTCCTGCCCGAGGGGCTCCTGATGATTGACACGCGCGGCATAGACTTCTGCTACAACCTGAAGGACCTCACGACGCTTGCCACGACGCCTCCCGACTGCGTGGGCGCGGCCTTCGACGCCGCCATCCAGAACACGGCCACGCTGCTCGTGCCCCAAGGCACCCTTCGCGACTACCAGACGGCCTACTGCTGGAAGGACTTCAAGACGAAGAAGGTCGGCGCGTGGACGGTCGGCATAGAAGACCTCCCGCTCTTCGACCGCAACGCCTCCCCTGCAACAGCTTCCGTCTATGACCTGAACGGACGTCGCCTGCGGCAGCCTGCGGAAGGTATCAACATCATCCGCGATGCCAACGGCCACACGCGCAAGGTGCTTGTCCGCTGACGCCTGACGCCTGTGCGGGACTTCCGCCTTTCCTGCCCATAAACACTCCGCCGCGCGATTCACATCGGGCGGCGGAGTTGCGTTGTTGGCAACGCATTTGAAATCATGTTTAACTAAGTGGTTTTCTATTCGGACGTGCGTTCTATCTTCATATATGCAGCGGAAAACTTATTGGCCGTCCACGGGTTGCTGTTCAGTTCCGGGAGATTTGAGAAGCCATAGCGCAAAGTGTCTTGGCGTGCCACGTTAAAGCTGTACGAGGCGAATTTCCATTTATGCTCCCTTACTTCTTCAAGCTGTTCTTCCGAGAGCGTGATGCCCCAAACGTTTTCAAACGCCTTGCGGGCCACATCAGCCGTGTCGGGTCTGCTGGCGACAATGTCCTCGCGAAGGATGGTCTCGCTTCCAAGCTGCGCGTAGAATGCGTTGCCTTGTCCGTCGGTCCGCACAAGTGCCGCAATACGATAGTGTCCGGGGCGCGCAACGAGTCTCTTCTCCATTTGGTAGCTCATGGGGCTTGTGGCGTCTTCCTGTTTCAAACGCAGGAAGTCCATCCACATGTCGTTATTCGTGATAGGGTCTTCGCCTCTTCCCACAATGTCGTCATCGGCACCTTCCAGCTTTACGATTTGCCATCCCGAATCCTGAAGGTAATCCCAGCTGTCGCCTGTCAGATAACGTCCTTCGCGTGTGTTCTCAGCAAGGTCGACAGCCTGTTTCTCGGAGTCTATCGTGTTGCTGACGCGTTTCATGATGTTTACTGCTGTGATGCCCGAGGCGATAGCGATTGCCAAGGCGAGGAGCCAGACCACGACGCCGGCAGTCTTTGTTGCTGCAGAAGATGCTGCCGCTTCGGGGCGGCGCGTGAAGCTGCGTATGAGTGCGTAGAGGGGCATGGCGATAATCGTGATGCTCGACACGGCCAGGGCCAGCAGCCACCAGCGCAGGGTCGGGGCGTGTGCCACGAATGCAGCAAGGCTGTCGTCCCCGATGGCTTGCGCGCCCAATTCCGTGGCGCCGAAAAGGCCTGCAGCCAGCAGGATGCAGACGAAGATGGCGGCTGCCAGTAGCAGGCCTCCCAGCAAGAGGATGCAGAAGCCCTTCAGACAGAAAACGATGACGTCAAGAATGCCGCTTAAGCAGCCACGTGCACGGCTTTGTGTCGCTGGGTTGTTGATGAAGTTGCGCGTCTTGTCCACGCCGCGCATGATTTCCTCGTTCAGCGTCCGCGTGTTCACCGGGCGACCGCTCATTTGCAGCCTTTCCTCGGCTGTGCGTGCCTCGGGGAGTATGGCCCAGAGGATGAGATAGACAATGGCAAGCCCCGACCACGACATTACGCAGAGGAGTACGAAGATGATACGCCAGGGCAGTGCGTCCGTGCCGCCAAAGTATTGCGTGAGGCCGGAAAGGACGCCGCCCAGCATTCGGTCTTCTGTGTCGCGGAACAGTTTGCGGCTGGCTTTCTCCTCGTGGTAGGGTGGGGGTGGTGGAGTGCTTCCCCCTGCCGCATTTTGCGTCTCGGGAGCGTCCGCGTCGTCCATCTGCTCCGGATTACCGATACGTCCGATGATGTCCTGGATATGCTCGATGGTTACGGCTTCCACGCCTGCTGCCTTGTTCTCGGCAAGGAGCTCGGCGACGCGGCACTCGATGTCGCCCGCGATTTCCTCTCCTCCTTCCCGCTTCGAGAAGTACGTCTTCATGTTTTGCAGGTATTTGTCCAGCAATTCATAGGCATCCTCGTCAATGTTGTAGAGGGAGCCGAAGAGGTTTATGGTGATATTCTTCTTCATGATGCTTAATGCTTTTTGTGTGTCCTGGTATTTTCTATTTCTTAGTATTGTGCTCCGGTTCGGCTGCCGCCATGTTTTTCTTGCGTTCGGCTTCCTTTTCTGCCAGCTTTCTGGCTACCGTCAGCTTAATGGAGTCCACCGTTCCCGATAGCTGTCCCCATGCGCGATCCAGTTCTGCCAGTGCGGCTTCACCTTCGGCTGTCAGCATGAAGTACTTTCGGGGCGGTCCCTGCGAAGATTCCTGCCAGCGGTGGGTCAGTACGCCCTCGCGCCGCAGGCGTGTGAGTAGCGGGTAGAGCGTGCCTTCCACCACGAGCAGGTCGGCATCCTTCAGGAGGCCGAGGATATCCGTCGCGTAGAGCTCTCCACCGCGCAGCAGGAGCATGATGCAGTATTCCATCATGCCCTTTCGCATCTGCGATTTAACGTTTTCAATGTTCATAAACCCTTGGTTTTGTTGTTTCTGTCAGGTCTTCTCGTGCCGTTTTCCTTGGTCTGATTCCCTGTTTCACGCTGCAAAAGTAAGCAAATTTCCGTATTATGCAATACATAGTACTATAAATTTTGAAAAAATCGTAGTTTTTAGGGAATAAAGCGGCGATATTTTGTACTTTACACACCTTTTGTTAATTTTGCGCGCTCTATAATGTTGGGAGTATAAGTCAATTGATAATATCCGATACAATGAAGTTTTTTAAAGTTACGCTTTTCTGCGTTCTTTTCGCGGCCGTTCAGGGCATGTTCGCCGTGCCGGTCAAGCCAGGTGTCAGCAAAACGCTGACGCTTACGGACGGGACGACGATTGTGGCGACGCTCGTCGGCGACGAACATGGACACTTCTGGCGAGGCCAGGACGGACGGGCCTATCAGGTTGTTTCCGGGACGGGCAGATACCAGGCTGTTGACGAGCAGGCGGTGCAGGAACATGCCCGTGCACGCCGCGCCGCTGCCAACCAGCGTCGTATGCGGCGCATGCCCAAACGCATTGGTGACGTCGGAAGTATTGCGGGGCAAAAAAAAGGCCTCATTATTTTGGTTAACTTCACCGATGTGTCCTTCAAGGATGCAGACAACAACGCTCTCTACCAGCGCATTGCCAACGAGGAGAATTTCTCGTATGGAAGCTTCAAGGGCTCTATGCGTGACTATTTCTATGCCCAGAGCGAGGGAAAGTTTGAGCTGACGTTCGATGTCGTTGGCCCCGTGACGGTGAGCAAGGCGCAAGCCTATTATGGCGGCAACAGCAGCAATAGCAGCGGCAGCGACAAGCATCCAGCGGAAATGGTTATTGAGGCCCTGAAGCTTGTTGACTCGCAGGTGAATTTTGCTAACTACGACTGGGATGGTGACGGAGAGGTAGAACAGGTCTACGTGGTCTATGCCGGCAAGGGGGAGGCCGACGGTGGCGATGAGGATACGATATGGCCGCATGAATATGACTTGTATTCGGCAAACTACTACGGCGATGGCGCTGGCCGCCAGAAACTGGATGGGGTCTGGGTGAATACCTACGCCTGTGGCGGCGAACTGAACGGCTCCGGCAATATAGCCGGTATCGGCACAATGTGTCACGAGTTCAGCCATTGTCTTGGCTACCCCGACTTCTACGACACCGACTACAGCGGCGGACAAGGCATGTTCGAGTGGGACTTGATGGATAGCGGCTCCTACAACGGTGACGGTTATCGCCCGGCAGGCTATACAAGCTACGAACGCTGGGTTGCTGGATGGAAGACTCCTGTTACATTGGAGAACACGCAGACAATCACGAATATGGCAGCATTGCAGAACGGCGGTGATAGCTACATTATATATAATAAGGGAAACAACAACGAATACTATCTTTTGGAAAACCGCCAAAAGACGGGATGGGATGCGAGTATCCCCGGTTCCGGTTTGCTTATACTTCATGTAGATTACAGCGCGACAGCTTGGTCCAATAACGAACCGAATGACGAGCCGAGCCATCAGCGCATGACATGGATTCCTGCTGATAACAATTATCAGTACGAGACTTATAAAGGAACGAAATACTATACAACCAGCGGCGCAGCCAACGATCCCTTCCCTTATGGTAACGTCAATGCTTTCGGAAGAAGTACAACACCGGCGGCGAAGTTCTACAACAAGAACTCGGACGGTACATACTATCTTGACAGCTCCGTGAGCCAGATAACCCAGAATAGCGACGGTACGGTTTCTTTCCGCTTTGTCGGAGCTGGTGATGAAGAAGAACCCGATACGCCGTCAGCGGACGGCAAGACCTTCGTGCGCGTTGCGTCAACGGAAAGCCTTCAGGCAGGAAAACGTTACATTATTGCTTGTGGTAGTAAGTCAAAGGCTGCAGGCGATTTGAGCGGAAGCTATCTGACCGATCTTGATGTCACAGTTAAGGACGATTATATTACCATCGGCGATGATGTGGCGGTGTTCGTTCTCAATGGAAACAATTCCAACGGCTGGAGTTTTAAGAACGAGCGTACAAACCAGTATCTGCAATGCACGGCTGTCAAAAGTGTTTCCTATACTGCATCTGCATATACGTGGACGTTGAGCAATGGAACTGCAGGTGTTATCATGACGGCGGGGAGCAATGGTACGATGCTATACAACAATGGCAGTCCCCGTTTCACGACCTATACGAGCAGTCCCACGGCATCCATGATTCAGGCCAACCTGTATATGGAGTATGACAATGGCACCACGCCCGAACCGCTAATTGTGGCCGACGAGGCGTTGGCATTCAGTACAACAGTTGGAACTTCGCAGACGAAGGCTCTTGAAGTGCTCAGTGAGGGCCTGACGGAAGACATCACGGTCTCTCTGACCGATGCCAGCCATGTTTTCTCACTTGGCAGCACAACCATATCGAAGAGCCTTGAATCAGCAACGGTCGATGTGACGTTCAATCCCTCTACTGCCGGCAGCTTCACGGGCAAGGTGACGTTGACGAGCGCGGGAGCCGAAACCGTGGAGGTGATGTTGTCCGCTACGGCTACCGACCCCAAGGCTGACTACTATAGAAGTGCGGGCGGCAAGAAAGGCGCTGCGCTGAAGACGGCGATGTGCGGCATTATATACAACCGCACGGAGCAGACTTACGACGGTCTGTGGAAAGCATACCAGACAACCGACGTGCGCAGCGACGGAAAGATTTGGGATATGTACTCGAACGTGACAAACTACGATCCAGTCAACGGCTCCCATGCCAACAGCGCTGAGGGCAGCGGCTTCAATCGCGAGCACTCGTTCCCCAAGAGCTGGTTCGGAGGCGAAGTGATGCCTATGTATACGGACCTCCACCATCTTTATCCCGTCGATGGTAATATCAATACGCGCCGTTCCAACAATCCTTACGGAGAGACCGATGGAGGAGACTGGAAGTCTGAAAACGACTTCAGCAAGCTTGGCACTTGCACCTATCCCGGCTATACAGGCAAGGTTTTCGAACCGGCAGACGAATACAAGGGCGACTTCGCACGTACATATTTCTATATGGTGACATGCTATGAGGAGAAACTTCACGATTGGTATACGAACTATAGCTCTACCGAGGTGACGGCAGTACTTGATGGCAATACCTATCCAGGTCTCTCCGCATGGCAACTTGAGATGCTGATGAAATGGGCAAAGAACGACCCCGTCAGCGAGAAGGAAACAGCTCGCAACAACGCCGTCTATGCCATCCAGAATAATCGCAATCCGTTCATCGACTACCCCGGATTGGAGGAATACATCTGGGGCTTTATGACAAACAGCACGTTCAGCTACGACAACTACCAGCAGCCTGTATATAAGCAAGACGTTACGATGTCGTTCAGCGTTGCGACTGCGGAAGCGACGGTTGGCGCGGACTTTACGGAGCCCATATTGACGATTGAGCCCGCAGGATTCAACGTAAGCTATTCAAGCAGCAATACAGACGTGGCAACCGTTGACGAAAGTACGGGCGAAGTTACGCTTGTGGCCGCAGGAACAACGACCATCACGGCAACCTTCGCGGGCAACGATGGCTACAACGGCAGTTCGGCATCTTATACGCTCACGGTCCGTGCGGCACAGGCCATAAGTTCTGGAAACTACGAGCTCGTGACGGACGCCGCGACACTTGCCGCCGGAGATAAGATTCTGATTGCATACGTAAATGAAACCACGGCAATGGCCCTGGGGACCAACCAGAAAACAAATAACCGGGAGGCTGTAGCTGTGGTTGCGGATTCCGGCGGAAGGCTTGTGCCAGGCGAAACCGCACAGATTGTCACGCTTGAGAAAGAGGGCAGCAACTACCTCCTCAATGTCGGCAACGGCTATCTCTATGCGGCCAGCAGCAGTAGCAACTACCTGAGGACGGAAACCGTTGCCGATGCCAATGCGAAGGCAACTATCAGCATCAGTGGCGAAGGCAATGCCACCATCACGTTCCAGGGGACGAATACGCGCAATGTGATTCGTTATAATCCGAATACGAATAATAGTAGTCCCCTCTTCGCCTGCTATGCCTCAACGGCGACTGTGGGCTCTCTGCCGCAGATTTATCGCGAGGTAAAAGAGGCGGTCTATGATGTTGCGCTCCAGAATGCGGCAGACAATGCGGCAACATTGTCGGAATATGACGGCAAGTTGGCGAACGTGACGCTAAGCGGCCGCACACTCTACAAGGACGGTAGCTGGAACACGCTCTGCCTCCCCTTCGACGTTGAAAGCTTTGCAGAAACGCCGCTGGCTGATGCGACGGTGATGGAGATGAGTGCTTCGTCGTCGTTCACCTCGCAAACGGGCTACCTTGAACTGAATTTCATGGAGACACAAAGTCTGACGGCAGGCAAGGCCTACGTCGTGAAATGGGAAACGGGTGAGGACATCTTGGAGCCTGTCTTCAGCGGTGTCCGCATCAGCCGCGGTGAGCCGCAGGCAACGACCAGTACCGACACCCGTGTACGTTTCGTAGGCACATACGCCCCCGCGACGTTGCTTGCGAACACATCCTCCAACCTCTATATGGGGGCTGACAACCTTCTCTATTATCCCACGCGCGACAACTTCCGCGTAAATGCCTTCCGGGCATACTTCCTCGTGACGCTTGAGGACGGCAGTGAGGTACGTGGGCAGCAGCTGAACTTCGGTTCTGAGGTGACGGCGGCAGATGCGTCGCTCCTCACGCAACCCGCATCGGCCGTCTATGACCTGCAAGGTCGCAGGGTGGTAACGCGACAGGGCAATTCGCCCGCGAAGGGTATCTACATCATAAACGGAAGGAAGGTCTTAAAGAATTAAGTCTCCAGAATACAAAGACAATGAAGATATACAGGAAACCGGCCCAGGACATAGTGTGTATAAGCCCGGAGGCGCAGCTGCTGGGCAGCAGCGTGCAGGACGTGGGCGATAGTTCCGGAGGTAGTGGCATCGGCTTCGGCGGTGGCGGCGGCGATACGGGCGGCGGCTCCGAAGCCCGTTCGCGTGAGTTTGCATGGGACGCCAGTTCCGATGGCTTTTGGGAGGATTAAAACGAAAGGAAATGCGTAGCACCAGAACCATGCGGACTTCCGAGCGTTTGCTGGCGTTGCTCAGAGAGGGCAGGAACCTCTCGCGGCGCCAGCAGGCATCGCTTGTGTTCCAGCTTTCGCTGCCGGCGATGCTGGCCCAGATTGCCAACATCCTGATGTTCTTCATTGATGCGGCGATGGTGGGTCACCTTGGCTCCAACGAGGCTGCCAGCGTGGGCTTGGTGGAGACGACGCTGTGGCTCTTCGGCGGCCTTACCGGCGCGCTGGCAACGGGTTTCTACGTACAGGTGGCGCATCGCATCGGGGCAAAGGATGACCTGGGAGCGCGTAACGTCATGCGCGAGGGATATACGACGGCCCTGGTGTTCGCCGCCCTGCTCGGTTTGGCGGGTGTGGCTCTGAGCGGCGTACTTCCCGTATGGCTGGGTGGCGGCGAGGAAATCCGCGAGGATGCCTCCACGTACTTCCTGCTGTTCTCCTGCTGCACGCCGTTCATGATTCTCAACCAGCTCAGCGCCGGCGTGTTGCGCTGCGCCGGCGACATACGTACACCCAGCATCATGGAGGCCTTGCTCGGCCTGCTGGATGTGGTGCTGAACTTCCTGCTTATCTTCCCCACGCGCGAAGTATCGGTGGCAGGCATCACGCTGACGATGCCCGGCGCAGGCCTTGGCGTGGCAGGTGCGGCATTGGGTACGGCTTTGGCGTTCGTCATCGTGTCCGTATGGATGACGCTGCTCATATTCCGCCGCCAGGGGCCGCTGCGCATCTGGGGCGAGCGCTGGGACGGCTGGCGTGCCTTCCGTCCTTCGTGGCAGACGGTACGTACGGCCCTTGGCATAGGCATTCCCATTGGTGTGCAGCATACGTTGATGAGCTGTGCACAGATATTCGTTACGGTCATCGTGGCTCCGCTGGGTGCCTTTGCTATTGCCGCCAACTCGCTGGCGGTCACGGCGGAGAGCATTTGCTATATGCCCGGCTATGGTATCAGCGATGCCGCCACGACGCTGGTCGGCCAAAGCGTGGGTGCCAAGCGTGGCGGCATGGCGCGGCGGTTGGCGGGAGTGAGCGTCCTGATGGTGATGAGCATCATGGGCCTTATGGGCATTGTGCTGTATGTCGGTGCTGATGCCGTGATGGCCATCATGACGCCACAGCAGGAGATTATAGACCTCGGTGCCAGCGCCCTTCGGATAGAAGCCTTTGCCGAGCCGATGTTCGGTGCGGCCATCGTGTGCCACGGTGCCTTTGTCGGCGCGGGCTCCACGAAGGTGGCGGCCCTGATGAACCTTGCCTCCATGTGGGGCGTGCGTATCACGCTGGCACTCCTTCTTGTCGGCCAGATGGGCTTGAACGGCGTATGGACGGCAATGGCTGTGGAGCTGAGCTTCCGCGGCCTCATCTTCCTGCTTCGCCTGCGCACCCGTGCGTGGCTGCCGAAGGAAAGTTGAAAATATCCCGGAGTCCTCAGAGCATTCTGAGAGCTCCGAATACTCCGATAATTCCAATTATTCTGAAAACCTGAAAAATGAAAAGACTGATTAAAGACGAAACGTTTGGCGGCGAGCGCCCCTTGTTTGGCATTCGGGACACGCGCCTTGAGAACATAAAAATTGTGGACGGCGAGAGCGGCATCAAGTGCTGCCAGAACCTCGAGGCCGAGGGCTGCGAGTTCTTCGGCAAGTACCCTTGGTGGCATGTGGATGGCAGCCATATCCGAAACTGCTACTTTGCTCCGGGTTCGCGTTCGGCCATCTGGTATTCCAATGAGATGACGATGGAGGATTGTACGATAGACGGCCCGAAGTTTTTCCGCGAGATGAACGGACTGACGCTCCGCAACGTCACCATTAACGATGCCGACGAGACCTTCTGGCGCGTAAAGGGCCTGAAGCTGCGCGACGTGAAGCTGCACGAAGGCACCTATCCCGTCATGTTCTGTGAGGATGTGGACGTGGACGGCCTCGAAAGCGACTCGAAGTACGTCTTTCAGTACGTGAAGAATGCCGTTGTCAGAAATGCGCGCATCGTGACGAAGGATTCCTTCTGGGAAACGGAGAACGTGACGGTCTACGACTCCGTGCTTGACGGCGAGTACCTCGGCTGGCATTCCAAGAACCTGCGCCTTGTGCGTTGCCATATAGCGGGTGAACAGCCGCTTTGCTATTGCAAGAACCTCGTGCTGGAGGACTGCACCTTCGACGCCGCCTGCGACCGCATCTTTGAGGACAGTGAGGTGCATGCTACGATACGCGGCCATGTTGCCGAGATTAAGAATCCGCTTGCCGGGCGTATTGAGTGCGGCTCTGTGGGCCGCATTACCTATGATGCCTTTGCCCGCAGCCCCCGCGAGGCTTGCCAGATTGTGGAGACGGGATGCTGAGCCTTTCCGGCTTGTCCTTCCTACACATTATTATATATAATAGAGGTATGTTCCATTCTTGGGACATACCTCTATTTTTCGTTTTATCTTTCCTTTGACCTTTCCTTATTCCGTCAGTATTGTGCCGAAGAACCTGCTCCAATAGTTGGCGTCTTTGTAGAGCGGCGCGCTGTCCTTGGGGACGTAGAGCGTCTTCTTGATTTCATCGTCGAACGAGGTTATCGTTATCGTGGGCGGATAGGAAGCTTTGCAATGGACGGTGGTCAGCAGGTCGCACAACCTGAAGGAACCGTTACCAATCTTCCTGAGGCTTGCGGGAAGCGTTATGGAGGGGAGTTCTGGGCAGTTTTCAAACGCAAAACTGCCTATCTCCTCAAGATTGTCCGGCAGCGTCACAGACTTTAGGCTTGTGCAATTTCGGAACGCAAAATCGCCTATCTCCTCAAGATTCTCCGGCAGCGTCACAGACTTTAGGCTTGTGCAGTTTTCGAACGTGAAAATATCCAGCTTGGTGAGGTTCTTCGGGAAGGTTATGGACGTGAGGCTTGTGCATCCACGGAGAGCGGATTCGCCCAAATTCGTCAATTCTGCCGGCATTACAATGGAGGTCAACGCGGAGCAGTTATAGAACACGCGTTTTCCTATCGACGTCACTCCGCCGGGAATCGTCAGGCTCTGAAGGGCGGTACATTCATAAAATGCCCAAGGGCCTATTTCTTGCAGACCGGATGGAAGTATAGCGGTCTTCAGGCTCGTGCAGTCTCTGAAGATGTATCCGGGAAGAACCTTGAGCTTTTCGGGCAATCGTACAAGCGTCAGCGCGCTGCATCCCGCAAACATCCGTTCGCCCAACGTGGCCTCGGCAGGAAGCTCGATGGACTTCAAGGCTGTGCAGTCACGGAAAACTGCTTCGTCAAATTCTTTCACGCTGGAGGCTATCGTCACGCCCGTGAGCGCTTCGCAGCTAAAGAATGCATACGTGCCTATCGACTGCACGCTATTCGGGATCTCTATCTCGCGCAGTCCTTTACAGAGTTGAAAGGCACGATCGTCTATGCGCGTGCACGCGTACTTCTTCCCGTCGATAAGGACGAAGGCGGGTATTGTGGCATAGGTAATGTCTTCTTCTGCACCTACGACCCATATCTGCTGCTTGGATTTCCCGGGAATCTTGTAGTACAGGTTTCCGTAGAAGTACTTCCCGTCCTTCTTGTCGCTCTTTGTGAGCGTAATCGTGTTGCCCGTGATGGTGCTGAAGTCGATGGCTTCTTCCGTAAAGTCCTCTTCGTCATCGTTGCTGCCGCAGGATATTGCCAAGGGAAGCGCGATGGCGAGCAAGGCGAGGAACCAGATTTTTGTTCTTTTCATTGTCGTTGAATGTGCTTTTGGGTTTTAAAGTGTAGCTAAAAAGCCTTGAAGCCCTGTGCCTGCAAGGGGAACTCCTGCCCGTCGCGCGTGACGAGGATGCTGCCGAGCTCGGGCTTCGTGATGGAGCCGATGACGCGGACGTCCTTCAGCCGGGAAACGCGTTCGTAGTCCGTCAGGGGTACGGTGAAGAGGAGTTCGTAGTCCTCGCCGCCGTTCAGGGCGCAGGTCGTCACGTTCATGTTGAACTCCTCGGCGCAGAGGGCTGTCTGGTAGTCAAGGGGGAGGTGCTCTTCGTAGATGCGGCATCCGCAGCCGGAGGCCTTGCAGACGTGGAGCATCTCCGAGGAGAGTCCGTCGCTGACGTCCATCATGGCTGTCGGCCGTATGCCTGCCTCGCGAAGCTGCTGGACGATGTCGCGGCGGGCTTCAGGTTTCAGGAGGCGTTCGATGAGGTATTCGTGGCCCGAGAAGTCGGGCTGCGCGGCTTCTACGTCCGTGGCGGGGCGGCTCTGGAACACTTTCTTTTCGCGTTCCATCAGTTGCAGTCCCATGTAGGCGGCGCCGAGGTTCCCGCTCACGCATACCAGGTCGTTCAGCTGCGCGCCGCTGCGATAGACGATGTCCTCCTCGCGGGCTTCGCCGATGCACGTGATGCTGATGGCAAGTCCCGTCAGCGAGCTGCACGTGTCGCCGCCCACGATGTCCACCCCGTGCTGTTCGCAAGCCAGGCGCAGCCCGGCGTAGAAGTCCTCAAGATGTTCCACCTGGAAGCGACGGCCGACGGCAACGGAGACGACGAGCTGGCGCGGCGTGCCGTTCATGGCATAGACGTCGGAGAAGTTCACCTGCGCCGCCTTGTAACCGAGGTGTTTCAGCGGCGTATAGACGAGGTCGAAGTGAATGCCCTCCATCAGCATGTCGCTGGTGACGAGCACCCGGCGGTCGGGGTAGGAGAGTACGGCGCAGTCGTCGCCCACGCCCTTGAGCGTGGAGGCGTTTTGTGGCTTGATGTCCTGCGTCAGGTGGTCGATGAGCCCAAATTCACCCAGTTCGGATATGTTCATGTGTCCGTTGTATGTGGCAAGTGGCGGGTGACAAGCCCTTTGCTGCGCAGCAAACTCGTCACTCGTCACTCGTTAACTCGTTAACTTAGAAGTAGAAGCCGAGTCCGATTTTCAGGCCTACCGTGCTGCCGTCGCTGAAGTCGTTCGTGCTCATCTTGTAGTACACGGCGGGCTCTACGGCGAGGTAGTGGTTGACGTAGTACGTGTAGCCGATTTCCACGGGAATGAGCAGGTCGTTGGCCTTCGGGGAGAAGTGGGCAAACTCTGCGCCTGCGCCGAGGAAGAGGCCGTTCTGGAGGATGTGGTAGCGCACGCCTGCGCCGATGTTGAAGTTGTCAACGTGCTTCTGGTGCTCGTAGCCGGCGTATGCCTTTGCCATCCAGTTGTCGGCAAAGAAATAGCCGCCTTCTGCGCTGACGCCGAAGCGGAACTTGGACTTCGTGTTGTAGGAGGTGCCGAGGTTCGTGAGGGATGTGCCGATGTACTTTGTCCCTTCCGTGAACTGTGCGTTGGCGCTGATGGCTGCGAAGAATACGAGCAGCGCGGCAAATACTTTCTTCATGATGGTAAGCGTTTTTTTTGTTTATGGATTGTTGGTTTTTGCTTTTTCGTTGTTCGGGGCTGTGTCCTGGGCTGTGCCTATCGGAACGATTCCGTGAGCAGCTTGATTTCCACGCTGGGCGGGATGCGTTCGTAGAGGATGTTATAGACGGCGTCGAGGATGGGCATATTGACGTGGAAGTGGCGGTTTAGCTGCTTCATGGTAGCCGTGCCGTAGTATCCCTCCGCAATCATTTCCATCTCCATCTGCGCGCTCTTCACGCTGTAGCCTCGTCCTATCATGGTGCCGAAGACGCGGTTGCGCGAGAAGTTGGAGTAGCCCGTGACGAGCAGGTCGCCGAGATAGACGCTTTCATAGACGTTGCGGTCAATGGGATAGACGGCCTGGAGGAAGCGGCTGGTCTCCTGCACGGCGTTGGACATGAGGACGGCCTGGAAGTTGTCGCCGTATTTCAGGCCTCCGCAGATGCCGGCGGCGATGGCATAGACGTTTTTCAGCACGGAGGCATATTCGATGCCCACGATGTCGTCGGACGTGCGCGTCTTGACGTAGGGCGAGGCGAGGAGTTCGGCAAACTCTCCCGCCCGCTGGCGGTTCGTGCTGCCTATCGTGAGGTAGGTGAGTCGCCCGAAGGCCACTTCCTCCGCGTGGCTCGGCCCGCCGATGACGGCCAGGTTGCCGTCCGGGACGTTGTACACCTGGCGGAAGAACTCGCTCACGACAAGTTCCTCCTCGGGGATGATGCCCTTGATGGCTGTGACGATGAACTTGTCCGTGAGGCGCACCTTGAGGCGCTTGAGGTGGTTTTTCAGGTAGGGCGATGGCGTGACGAAGATGAGCGTGTCCGCCATGCGCGCCGCCTCGTTGATGTCGCTCGTGAAGTGTATGCGCGACGTGTCGAAGCGTACGCTGGAGAGGTAGGAGGGATTGTGCTCCAGGCGCTTGAACTCCTCGATGGTCTCCGGCCGCCGCATGTACCACACGAGGGGCTCCGCCGGAGTCCCCTCAGGCAAGCCCAGCGCGCGTCCGCCCTTTGCCTTGAAGGCTTCAAGGACGATTTTCGCTATGGCGGTTGCCCAGCTTCCGCTGCCCAGTATGGCGATGCGTCCTAACATGTCTGCTTCTTACTTTAGTCTCTCCTGCCAAGCTGCAATCTCCTCGAGCGAGGGGCGCTGTATCTCGACGATGTTCTTGTATTTCTTTGCCAGCTCGCCGATTTGCTGCTGCACCTTCTGCGGGTTCACGTCGGCGAGGCTTGCCGCGAGGTTGTAGCCCGCCTTCTGCAGGACGGGCACGAGCTCCCCGGGGATGCCGGCGGCCGTGTATGCCTCCGCCTTGTCGCGCGGGGCGCGGGCTTCGGGCTTCATCTGGGGGAAGAGCATCACCTCGCCGATGGCGAACTTGCCCGTCAGCAGCATCACCAGGCGGTCTATGCCGATGCCGATGCCGAACGTCGGCGGCATGCCGTATTGCAGGGCGCGCAGGAAGTCGTGGTCGATGATCATGGCCTCGTCGTCGCCCTTTTCGCTGAGCCGCATCTGCTCCACGAAGCGTTCCTCCTGGTCGATGGGGTCGTTCAGCTCGGAGTAGGCGTTGGCCAGTTCCTTTCCGTTCACCATCAGCTCGAAGCGTTCCGTCAGGCCGGGCTTTGAGCGGTGCATCTTCGTCAGCGGCGACATTTCCACGGGGTAGTCCGTGATGACGGTGGGCTGGATGAAGGGGCCCTCGCAGAACTCGCCGAACAGTTCGTCGATGAGCTTGCCCTTGCC
>JAFUXE010000027.1 GCA_017477205.1 Alloprevotella sp. | reverse complement strand
GCTCTTTGGGGGCTTCGCGCCCCCAGCCGCTGGGCAAACCTCCGCGGTGTTTTTCATAGTTTTAAACTGTTACCACCACCCAAAATGACCAATAGGCATTAAAACGCAACTTTTTACCACCCATTTTGACCTATAGACCAAATTCTCGGAAAACAGCGATGAACAAAGTGGTAGCAAACATACTATCTCCCAACTCTTCAAGGTAGCCGGCACAAGCCAGGAGCGCCCCTTCAGGCAGCAATGCCGAAGGGACGCTCGTCAAGGGGGGGGGTAAACGGCGCTGCGACGGCCGCTCAGAGGTTCCGGAGCAGGTCGAGCAGGTGGTCCCAGACCATCTGGACGGTGGGGATGAGCAGGCGCTCGTCAGGGCTGTGGACGCCGCGCAGCGTGGGGCCGAGGCTGACCATGTCCAGGTGGGGGTACTTCACGCTGAACAGGCCGCACTCCAGGCCGGCGTGGATGCCCTTGACGAGGGGCTCGCGGCCGAAGAGGCGCTTGTAGCTCTCGACGGCCTTCCGGACGAGCTGGCTGTCGGGGTTCGTGGCCCAGCCGGGATAGCCCTCGCCGGTCTCCGCCTTCAGGGCTCCGCCCAGCTGGAAGGCGGCGCGGACCGTGGCGGACATGTTCAGGCGGTTGGACATGATGCTGCTGCGCTGGCTGGTGACGACGCGCACGACGCCGTCCTGCAGGCGCATGCTGGCGAGGTTGGAGCTGGTCTCCACGAAGCCGGGAATGGTCTGGCTCATGGCAAAGACGCCGTTGTGGACGGCACGCAGGCTGAGCAGCATGCGGCGCATCTCCTCCGGCTCCTGTCCCTCGGGACGCTCTGCGGAAGCGGTTTCAAGGAGCAGGGCGAGGTCGGGCTCCGTCTCGGCAAACTCCTCGGCGGCAGCCGCCTGCAGAAGGTTCAGGTCGGCACTGAGCTGGTCGCGGAAGGAAGCGGGCACGGCGATGACGGCTGTGCCCTCGCGGGGAATTGCGTTGTGAAGGCCGCCGCTCTGGATGTCCACGAGGCGGAGGTCCGTCTTCTGCATCTCGTCGCAGAGAAAGCGCACGAGGAGCTTGTTGGCGTTGGCGCGGTTCTTGTTGATGTCGTCGCCGCTATGGCCGCCGCTGAGGCCCTTCACCGTGACGCGCGCCACGTAGTAGCCGGCGGGCACGGGAACGGGCGTGAAGGGGAACTCGGCGCGCGTGGTGGCGCCGCCGGCACAGCTGACGAAGAGCTCGCCCTCGTCCTCGGAGTCGAGGTTGATGAGGTAGTCGCCCTCCATGAAGCCGGGCTTCATGCCCTCGGCGCCGGAGAGTCCCGTTTCCTCGTCGCGCGTGAAGACGCACTGCAGGGGGCCGTGGGGGATGTCGTCGCTCTTGAGGATGGCCATCTCCATCGCCACGCCGATGCCGTCGTCGGCGCCGAGCGTGGTCCCGCGGGCCTTCATCCAGTCGCCGTCAACGTAGGTCTCAATGGCGTCGGTGTCGAAGTTGAAGTCGCGGTCGGCATTCTTCTCGCACACCATGTCCATGTGGCTCTGCAGGATGATGGCAGGCAGGTGCTCCAGGCCGGGCGTAGCGGGCTTCGAGATGGCGACGTTGCCCGTCTCATCGACTTTCGTGGGGAGTCCGAGCTCCTCGCCGAAGCGGCGGAGGAATTCAATCATCTTCTCCTCGCGCTTGGAGGGACGAGGCACCTTGTTGACTTCTGCGAAACAGTCGAATACGAGCTTCGGTTGTAAGTTTTCTGTGTTCATTTGCTGTGTATATTTTAAGGAATTTGTACTTTTGTGGCCTCAAAGGTAAGAATAATGTTGAAAACTTTCGCCGTCATTCTCGGAATAATTGCATTCGGCATCGCCCTGATGGCCGTCCGCCTGTTCTTCGGGAAGCCCTTCGTACACACCCACATCGAGGGTAACCGCGACATGCAGGCACGCGGCATCCACTGCGTTACGCACCAGGACCGCCAGGCGCGACGGGAACGCCGCACGAAGGTGAAGGAGGCGATGGTGAAGAATTAAAAATTCATAAATTAAAAATTGCGGGGGTCCGCAAGATTCGTGAAATACGTGAAACAACAGATATGAAAAAGACAATCCTCACACTGGCCGCAGCCGCAATGCTGGCGACCGGATGCAACAAGAGCGGCGACACGTCCGCAGTCAAGGCCGGAGAACTCCCCAAGGCGGAGGAGAAGGCAAAGGGCACGGCCGTCGCCTACGTCGAAATAGACAGCCTCGCAACGCAGTACCAGTTCTGCATCGACCAGCAGAAGGTGCTCGAACAGAAGAGCGCAGGCTTCGAGGCGCAGCTCCGCAAGGAGGCACAGGCGCTGCAGAACGGCGCCGCCGCCTTCCAGAAGAAGCTCCAGGAGGGCAAGTTCACCTCCGAGCAGGAAGCACGCAACGCACAGGCGGCCCTCGAACGGCAGCAGCAGACGGCACAGCAGCATGAAGCGCAGTACTCCGAGCAGCTGGCACAGGCCACGAGCGACTACCAGAAGGAACTGAAGGAACGCCTCGAGAAGTTCCTCAAGGAATACAACAAGGACGGACGCTACGCCATGATACTCTCCAACAGCGCAGCCACGATGAGCGTGCTCTACGCCGCACAGGGGCTTGACATCACGGCCGACGTCATCGCCGGCCTGAACAAGGAGTACAAACCGGAGGAGAAAAAGGAAGAGAAGAAATGAACCACGCACGCACGGAAGCGTCCTTCCGCCAGGCCCTGCACATCTGCCACGACCTCTTCGCCAAGAAGCTGCACGACTACGGTGCCGCCTGGCGCATCATGAGGCCCCGCAGCGTCACCGACCAGATCTACATCAAGGCCAACCGCATACGCACGCTGGAGATGACGGGTGAGGCGATGGTGGACGAAGGCATCGTGCCCGAGTTCATCGGCATCATCAACTACAGCATCGTGGGCCTCATACAGTGCGAGCTCGGGGCCGCCGACAGCGAAGACCTCACGGCCGAAGAGGCGCTCGCCCAGTACGAACGCCACGCCGAGGAGAGCCTGCAGCTCATGCTGCGCAAGAACCACGACTACGACGAGGCCTGGCGCCTGATGCGCGTGAGCTCCTACACCGACCTCATCCTGATGAAGGTGTTCCGCACGAAGCAAATCGAGAACCTCGGCGGACAGACCCTCGTCTCCGAAGGCATCGCGGCCAACTACATGGACATGATGAACTACGCCGTCTTCGGCCTCATCAAGCTGGTGGTGGAAAAGGACGAGGAAAAGGGAGAAGAAAAGGACGAGGCAAAGGAAGGGGAGGCAGCGGCCTCCGCCCGCTGAGCACTCCGTACACATATAAATATATATAGTTGTATATGTCGAAGGGTTTGCAGAGGGGACTGAGCGTGGCTTGCGCCGTCGTCGTGGCGGCCACCCTGCTGTTCTCCGGCCTGGCGAAGGCACTGGACCCCGTGGGCATGTGCATCAAGCTGAACGCCTACCTCGCACACTTCGGCCTCTCCCTGCCCGACGGCTCGCTGCTCCTGCGCATCGCCACCGCAGCGCTCGCCCTGCTGGAATCCACGCTGGGACTGAACCTCCTGCTGGGCATACGCCGACGGCTGACGACGGCGGCAACGCTGGGCTTCATGCTCGTGATGACGGCCGTGACGCTGTGGACGTTCCTGACGAACCCCGTGGCCGACTGCGGCTGCTTCGGCGAAGCGCTGAAGCTCACCCACGGGCAGACGCTGGCGAAGAACCTCCTGCTCCTGCTGCCCGCCGCCTGGCTGGCACTGCACCCGCTGACGCTGCCCCGCCTGCTGAGCGAGCGCAGCCAGTGGCTGGCAAACATCTACGGAGGCGCGTTCGTCGTGGGTCTCACCGCCTACACGTTCCATCGCCTGCCGCTCGTCGAAATGACCGACTTCCGCATCGGCCGCAGCCTCCGCGAAGCGCTCTTCAACCCCGAGTCGGAGGAAAGCTTCACGGACCTGGCAAACTTCTTCCTCTGCACGCCCGAGGGCGAGATGGTGCAGGACAGCATCCTCCTCAGCGAGGGCTACACCTTCCTGCTCACCCTGCCGGACGAGGCGGAAGCCGACGAAGGATGCGCCGACCGCGTGAACGACTTGCAGGACTTCTGCGCCGAAGCCGGCTTCTACGGCATCATCGCACAGGAGGAACAGGACAAGGCGGCCGACTGGACAGACCGCACGGGAGCCGCCTACCCCATCCTGCTGGGCGAAAGCACGCAGCTGAAGGCTATGGTGCGCTCAAACCCCGGGCTCATGCTCCTGCACGACGGCCGCATCGTCGCAAAATGGAGCGCCGCCGACCTTCCCCGCATGGCCGAAGGCAGCACGCCCAGCCTACGCTCGCTTGAGCAGAGCGACGACCCGCAGCGCGCACTCCTGCGCCTGGGCCTCTGGCTCGCACTGCCGCTGCTGCTCCTCGTGGGGATTCAGCAAATACACCGGACAAGAAACATTTCAAACTCCAAAAAACAAAATAAGACAATGAGAAAAAAGATTGTAGCAGGCAACTGGAAAATGAACAAGAACCTGCAAGAAGGCGTTGCCCTCGCAACGGAACTCAACGAAGTGCTCACAGCCGACAAGCCCAACTGCGGCGTTGTCATCTGCACGCCCTTCATCCACCTGGCCAGCGTTGCCGGCATCATCAACAAGGAAGTGCTCGCCCTGGGCGCAGAGAACTGCGCAGACAAGGCCAGCGGAGCCTACACGGGCGAAGTGAGCGCCGAGATGGTGAAGAGCACGGGCGCCGACTACGTCATCCTCGGCCACAGCGAGCGCCGCGCATACTACGGCGAAACGGCTGAAATCCTGAAGGAGAAGGTGAACCTCGCCCTTGAGAACAAGCTGGAAGTCATCTTCTGCATCGGCGAAGTGCTCGAGGAGCGCGAGGCCGGCAAGCAGAACGAAGTGGTTCGCCAGCAGCTCGAAGGCTCCCTCTTCGACCTCACGGCAGAGCAGTTCGCACACGTCGTCCTCGCCTACGAGCCCGTCTGGGCCATCGGCACGGGCAAGACGGCAACGGCCGAGCAGGCAGAAGAAATGCACGCCTTCATCCGCGAGACCATCGCAGGCAAGTTCGGCGCAGAGGCTGCCGAGAACTGCACAATCCTCTACGGCGGCAGCTGCAAGCCCTCCAACGCGAAGGAACTCTTCTCGAAGCCCGACGTGGACGGCGGACTCATCGGCGGTGCCTCCCTGAAGGCAGCAGACTTCAAGGGCATCATCGACGCCTGGAAATAAGCCATACAGCGAAAACGGCCGCGACCTTCGGGCAACGCCCGGAGGCCGCAAGGCCGTCCGCCAAAGCTGCACGCGCAGAGAATACCCCTCCATCAATACCAAGAAACATGAAACGCCAGTTATTCCTCGCCCTTTTCGCTACGGCAACCCTCACGCTCGCCGCACAAAACGTGCAGACGGGACAGGGAAAGCTTGTCATCGTGCAGGATGAAACCGTAGAGAAACTGCTCCACAGCAAGCATGCCGACCGCGCAGCCATGAGAAACGCGGAAAGCGAAAACGCCGAAGCCACAGAGCGCAGCGACGCCCAGACATCACAGCAGAACGCGAACCGACGCAACGGCCCGCGACGCCACTACAACTCGGCAGGATACCGCCTCCAGATATTCACGGGCGGCAATTCGCGCGCCGATAAGCAGGGCGCACTACAGGCACAGCAGAAGTGCCGCGCCGCATGCCCGGAACTCGCCACCTACGTGCACTTCTACTCGCCACACTGGGTGTGCCGCGCAGGCGACTTCCAAAAGCGCGAAGACGCACAGCGCTACGTCTCCAAGCTCCGGGCAAGAGGGCTGGAAGCACGCATCATACGTTCCAACATCATCGTTTCCAAATAAGCTCCCTTCATGGCTCAACAAGACAACATCCAGCTTGCAACGGAGGAACGCATCGAACAGCTGAAAGGCCTGCACCGCAAGGCCTTGAGCCTCATCGGCGAAGACCCGACCCGCGAGGGACTCCTCAAGACGCCCGAACGCGTGGCGAAAGCCATGCTGGAACTCACGCGCGGCTACACGCAGGACCCACTCGCCGTCCTGAACTCCGCACGCTTCAAGGAAGACTACCGCCACATGGTCATCGTCAAGGACATCAACTTCTACAGCCTCTGCGAGCACCACCTGCTGCCGTTCTACGGCAAGGCGCACGTGGCCTACATCCCCGACGGCTACATCACGGGCCTCTCGAAGATAGCCCGCGTCGTTGACATCTACTCCCACCGCCTCCAGGTGCAGGAGCGCATGACGCTGCAAATCAAGGAGTGCATCCAGGAAGCCCTGCATCCGCTGGGCGTGATGGTCGTCGTGGAGGCACGCCACATGTGCATGCAGATGCGCGGCGTGGAGAAGGACAACTCCATCACGACGACCTCCGACTTCTCCGGCGCATTCAACCAAGCCAAGACGCGTGAAGAATTTTTGGCCTTAATAGGACATAAATAAAAAAGAAACACTATCTTTGCAGCGCCAAACGGCGCAATGCGGCAGTAGCTCAGTTGGCAGAGCATCAGCTTCCCAAGCTGAGGGTCGCGGGTTCGAGCCCCGTTTGCCGCTCTCTGCAAAGGAATATCTCCCGAGAATGCGGGAGATATTTTCTTTTCGGAAGCCGCAGAGCCAGGCGTTTCCCTGTGACAATTTGCGGACCGGAAGAGAGAAGAGGGCCAGGCGGCTTTGCTTTTTAATAAAGGCGGCTTTGTTTTTTTAAATAAATTTGCGTAAACTTGCAGCCGAAAACTCCAACGCCAGAACTGCTACGATGAAATCCACTTCCCCCACCCTGCCCCGTGCCTGGCAGGAAGACATCCGACGCGCCACAGACGTGATGCGTCGGGGAGGCATCATCCTCTACCCCACCGACACCATCTGGGGCATCGGCTGCGACGCAGAAAACGCCGAAGCCGTGCAGCGCGTCTATGAACTCAAGCGACGCGCCGACGCCAAGGCGCTCATCTCGCTGGTGGACAGCGACGCAAAGGTGCAACGCTACGTGCGGGACGTGCCCTCTGCCGCGTGGGACATCATCGACTGCGCCACAAGCCCCATCACCATCATCTACGACTCGGCAAACGGACTGGCGTCCAACCTAATGGCAGAGGACGGCAGCGTGGCCATACGCGTCACGCAGGAGCCCTTTAGCCGCGAACTCTGCTTCCGCATGCAGAAAGCCGTTGTCTCCACCTCTGCCAACATCAGCGGCGAGCCCGCGCCCCGCTGCTTCGACGACATCAGCGACGAGCTGAAGCAGGCCGTTGACTACGTATGCACCTCGCGGCGCAACGAAAAGAATCCCGCCGCATCATCCATCGTAAAGGTGGGAGCAGGAAACGTGGTAAAGATTATACGGAAATAGTCAAAACCAACTAACCAAAGAACCTAAAAACCAAAAAACCAAAATATATACACATGAAAAGAATCCTATTCTCCCTACTGACGCTGCTGCTGGCATTCGCCGGCACAACGCCCTCGTTTGCAGACGACGGTCTGACAGGCGAAGAACTGGTGAAGTCCTACCTTGCCAACGGTGGCCTGTTCCGCATCTACGGCACGCGAAACAACTACACGAACCGCTGCATCGTGGAGAACTCAAGCCATCAACTTGTTGTTCAAGCAAAGAACAACAGTCGCGTAAATCTCAGCGAGATATGGTCCATCGAGAAGAGCGGAAACGCCTACATCCTGCGCAATGCAAACTCCGGACGCTACGTGCAGAACCAGACAGCCGAGAGCACGCCCCACGAGACGGGCGTCGGCACGGCCCGCTTCTACATCAAGTACAGCGAGAACAATGCCGAGGGCGGCGAATACGTCACCATCTCCAACAAGAGCAACTACAGCGGCAACGTCTGCTTCCATCAGGACGCATCGAACAAAGTCGTCATCTGGGCAGCATCCGAGTCCGCCTCCAACTGGCGCCTGGAACCCGTTACGGACGTGACGGAGGAAGACATCAAGGCACACTTCAACGCCGACTACAACTACACCAACCAGCTCACGGCAGGCAACTACTACCGCATCCGCAGCAACGCCTACCCGGAGCGCGCCATCATGGAAAACGTCTCCGACAACACCCTGAAAGGAGCGGCCCGCGACGAGAGCAATCTCTACCAGGTGTGGAAGCTGGTGGGCTCGCTGACCGCCGCATACTTTGAGAACGCCGTCACCGGGCACCGCATCGCCCGCAACTCCGACGCGACCTCCACGAAATACAAGACGACGGCCGCCGGCGGCACCTTCCGCATCGCCTCCAAGGGCGACAAGTGGGTGTGGACATACACCATCGCCGACGGCGGTGCCACAAGCTACGGCCTCCACTGCGCAGAGACCCAGAGCTACAACATCGTGAAGTGGAGCACAGACGCCGACGCCAGCGTATGGGGCTTCGAGGCCGTAGAGCCCGACGCCGACGCCCTTGCCGCCGCGCAGGCCGAGTTCGCAAGCTTCAGCGACATGCAAAGCAACGCCAGCCAGTACACCACGCAGCTGGCAAACTTCTTCACCACCAGCGCCTGCGCCGAGCTGAAGGACGAGTACAAGAACGTCACGGACGACGCCCTGCGCACAGCGATGGGCGAACTGCCCGAGCCCATCAAGGCAATGGCCGTGAAGGTGAAGAACAACGCCTGGACAACCTACGACGGCTGGGACAAGACGGAGCGCAACTTCCGCATCGACGATCACAAGGCTTACAGCGACTTCTCGAAGTGGACGAGCATCATCGGCATGGGCTACAACTTCGGCCGCCTCACAAACCCGACGGGCATCCGCGTGAACGAAGGCGACCAGCTGCAAGTCTATGTAGGCGACATCCCCTCGGGACAGAGCATCGCCCTTGAAATCGTGGGCGAGACGCAGGCCGCCGGCAGCGTGACAAGCCTGAAGAAGGGCTTCAACGTCGTGAAGGCAGGTGCCGAAGGCCACGTGTTCGTCTTCTACAACGTGGACAACACGAAGACCTCCACCTATACGGACATCGACTCCTACGCCCCCGTGACCGTTCACGTGGAAGGCGGCACGGTGTGCGGCTACTTCGACCAGACAAAGGGCGACGACAACGACGACTGGGCACAGCTGCAGAAGCACCTCTTCAACGGCTCCACCGTCGTGCTGAAGACCAACCACCACCTGTTCAACCTCAACCGCGAGCGCGCCCTCACCGCATGTCCCACGAACGTCACGGGACTGCTCGACATCTGGAGCGGCATCGCGCAGATGGAGGACGAGACGATGGGCCTCTACGAGGACTTCGGCGGCAAGTTCAACAACCTTTGGTCCGTGACCTCCATCAACACGAACTATATGTACGCCTCCACCTACGGCACGTACTACGAGAACTCCACGCTCAGCTCCGTCTTCAACTATAACAACATGCACACGAGCGCAGGCTCCATCTGGGGACCCGCACACGAGCAGGGACACAACCGCCAGAAGCTCATCAACATGATTGGCTGCACGGAGGTTTCCAACAACGTCTTCTCGAACATCGCCGTTTACCGTCAGGGCCGCGCCACGAGCCGCGCCACGAGCATCAAGACGACGCTCAACGAGTTCAACAGCGGCATCGCCTGGCTCGACCGCCTGCACGACAACAGCCTCTCCAGCGGACAGGCCGACCTCTGGCAGTGCACGCACCTCTACTGGCAGCTCTACCAGTTCTTCCATATCCAAGGCTTCAAGCCCGACTTCTATCCCGAACTGTTCCGCGCCATGCGCAAGTCGCCGATGACGCATTCCGCCAACACCTTCGTCACCGCCACGAACGACTACCTCAAGTTCTACACCACCTGCTGCCAGGTGTCCGGCTATGACCTGACGGAATTCTTCGCCGGCTACGGCTTCTTCATGATTCCCGAGCTGACATCCCACACCGTCAACGGCACCACGAAGAATGCGCACTACCTGAGCGACTACGGCGACTACTACATCACGGTGAACCAGACGGAAATCAACAACGCCATCCGTAAGGTGAAGAACATGAACCTCAAGCCCTGCAACGCCATCTTCATCGAGGACCGCATCACGGCTCCCGCCGCCACCTACGAAGGCGCATCGTCCTCCGCAAAGAAGGTTGCCTTCAGCGACGAGTACCCCATCGGCACCAGCAGCAACGGGCAGTACGGACAATATACCGACTTCGTGGCCGAAGACCAAATCAAGGACGGCGACTTCACCTACACCATCAACGCCTCGCGCCGCGTCACCATCACCAACGGCGGTTCGGGCAAGCCCGTAGGCTTCAAGGTGTACGACAAGGAGGACAACCTCGTCGCCCTCTACAACACGCGCACCTTCCAGCTTCCGCAGACCATCGTGGATGCAGGCTTCGTCATCAAGGTGGCTGCCGGCAACGGTAACGACCACGTCGTATGGGACGCCAACGACACGGGCATCAACCTGATTACCCCGCAGCCCGCAGGCTCGCAGGCCACCTACGACCTGCAGGGACGCCGCATCCAGAGCCCGCAACGCGGCGGAGGCATCTACATCCAGAACGGCCGCAAGGTCATCTTCTGACCCCCCATCCGCAGCTCGCAGGGCACACCGCCCCCGAGCCTGTTCCCCGCAAGACAACGCGAAGGTGTCGGCATTGCGTCCGGCACCTTCGCTTTTTTTGTGCATCTACCCATTGCGCTTCTCGCTCCGCTCGTCCAAGCAACCCCAAGTTCTGCTCGCGAAGCGACCCAACGAGATGCCTTAAAGATTCAACGAAATGCCTTCATCTTTCGACAAGATGCCTTTATGATTCGACAAGATGCGCAGAAGAATCCAGCAAGATGCCGTGATAAATTGATTCAGATGCCGTGATGAATTGATTTAGATGCCGTGATGAATGAATCCGTCACGGCATCTTCCGGCCCGCTTCATATTTACTTATTATCTAATGCTGCGTCGCACAGTTCTGAGCGATGCGGACACCTCTCTCCGAGGTGTGCGCTTACCTCACCTTGAGCTTTGCGCTTACCTCAAATCGAGGTGTCCGCACACCTTCTGCAACGCCACAGCGGACAGCAATAATACCGTATAAAACAATCCCGGCAGCCTGAATTTCGGAGGCTGCCGGGAGTCGGTTAGTCATAGTTTGTCTGCATCATTATCAAATATGGCCGTAATATGTTGTTCTCAATCTCGCCGATGCTGCGGAAGGTGGACTGCCCGAAGGAGGTGCCGACGCCCTCTTTTCACTGCGTTGGCATTATTTAACCCTCTTGGGGCATGGGGGAAATCTATTTCTTCTTGTATTTCTTACTGAAAAGGTCGGAGTGCGTGCCGGTGTTGAGCATAAGAAGCTCCAGCTCGTTACCTACCTGCTTCCATATCAGCAGCCAGTCGGGTTGGATGTGGCACTCCCATTGGCCTTGGCGGTCACCGTGGAGCATGTGTGGCCGGTAAACTTCGGGCAGTCGTCCGTCGCGTTCGAGCAACTGGATGACGGTACGAAACTCGCCCATCGGATAGCCACGCTTGATGCAACGCTTCAAGTCCTTCTCAAACTGGTGGGTGGTGGAAATCTTGTATGCCATCAGATTCCCATTTTATTGAAGAACTCCTCGCTACTGGCGTAGTGGTTGACGCGCCCGTTACGCTCGTCATCGAGCGAACGCTCGTAGGCCGACATCTTGCGGCGGTTGCTCCTCACCGTCCAGCCCATCTTCCTGGCTATCGTCTTGAGGAAAGCCGTGTCGCCCTTCGGCACTTCAAGCGTGAACGAGTCGAGCGGCTTTGCTGGAATTGCTGTTGTAATCATATTCTTTATCCCCTTTATTCGTTATTATTGCCTGCAAATTTACGGTTTTATTCTGAATGTCGGTTCGTTTGCCTCTGTTTTTTCGTTTTATTAGGCTTTGACACAGGACTACTCTAAGTTTGCAGCGGCTAAGAAAAATTGTTTGATGCATTATCATCAATCCAGGCAAAAAGATGTAAAGACAAGGTACAAGCACATAACAAGCATATGGAAGTGCATATTGATATACGCGCTCTATAATGTTGTTGTGCTTATCCTTGTTATCTTATCTGGTATGTTTTGGTATTATAGGATTCATGGACACATATGATTTAACTATGTAAAATAAAGTAAAGTAAAGTAAAAAAACACATGAACCGCGAACAGCACGGGCAAGTGTTGCGTGCTGTTCGCGGTTCAATATATCTTCCGTTATCTTCAGGCCTCCCCTACGGAGGTGCCATGTAATAACCCCCGGGAAGGGAGCCAGGAGGGAGGGGACTACAGCAGCTCGACGCTGCGGCGGAGGAAGCGGGCAAGGGCTTCGCCGCGCAGGAGGCCGTTCTGGAGCAGGGCGAGGTCCACGAGCTGGGAGACAAGGGCGTTGTCGCGGGCGAAGCCTTTGCGAAGCTCGTCGCGCTTCTGCTGCTGGGCGGCGATGGCGTCCTGGGTCTGCTGGCGTTCGGTGCGCTGCTCCTCGGTGATGTCCTCGGGCTTCTTGTCCTTGACGGCGGCTTCGAGAGCTGCGCGGCGGGCTTCAAGGCCGCGAAGCTCGGCCTCCACGGGACGAAGGGGCTCATCGAGGGCGGCGGAAGCCTCCTCCACGATGCGTTTCAGGAGACGGTGGTCGGCGTTGAGGACGAGGTTGTACATGTCGGGCATTTCACCGTAGAAGGCCATGCCGGGCTGGAGGCGTGCTGCCTCCTTCATGCGGCGCATGTATTCGCTCTGCGTGATGATGAGGGGAGCGGCGGCTTCGCCCATAGCCTCGGTGGAAACGGTGAACTCGGCCTTCTCCATCGTGGGCACAGCGGCCTTGAAGACGGCACAGAGGTTTTCTGTCTGGGCCTCGCTCAAGGAACTCTTCAGACCGTCGTCCTTGCGGATGAGGCGCTCGGGCGTGTCACCATCGACGCGGCTGAAGCGGGACTTCTCGAACTTCGTCTCAAGCATCTGCACGAGGGGCGTGTCAAGCTGTCCGTCCATCAGCAGGACGCTGTAACCCTTGGCGCGGGCGGCCTCAACGTAGGCCCACTGCTCCTCGCGGTCGCTGGCGTAGAGATAGACGAGGTTGCCATCCTTGTCGGTCTGCGAGTCCTTGATGAGCGTGCGGTACTCCTCGTAGGTGAAGGCCTTGCCGTCCACGTCGCGGAGCAGGGCAAAGTCCTTGGCACGGTCGTAGAAGTCGGGCTCGGAGAGCATGCCGTAGTGGATGAAGAGCTTCAGGTCGTCCCACTTGCGCTCAAACTCGTCGCGCTGCGTCTTGAAGATGCTCTGCAGGCGGTCGGCTACTTTCTTCGTGATGTAGCCGGAAATCTTCTTTACGTTGGCGTCGCTCTGCAGGTAGCTGCGGGAAACGTTCAGGGGAATGTCCGGGCTGTCAATGACGCCGTGAAGCAGCGTCAGGAAGTCCGGGACGATGTTGTCCACCTGGTCCGTGACGAAGACTTGGTTGCAGTAGAGCTGTATCTTGTTGCGATGGATGTCGATATTCTGCTTGATGCGGGGGAAGTAGAGTACGCCGGTGAGCGTGAAGGGGAAGTCCACGTTGAGGTGTATCCAGAAGAGGGGCTCGTCCTGCATGGGATAGAGGTCGCGGTAGAACTGGAGGTAGTCCTCGTCCTTCAGCTCGGAGGGTGTGCGCGTCCAGAGGGGACGCGTCTCGTTGACGACGTTGTCCTCGTCGGTCTCCACCTGCTTGCCGTCCTTCCACTCCGTCTTCTTGCCCATCACGACAGGCACGGGGAGGAAGCGGCAGTACTTGCGCAGGAGGCCTTCGATGCGTCCGCGCTCAAGGAACTCGCGGCAGTCGTCGTCGATGTGGAGGATGATGTCCGTACCGCGTTCGTCGCGCTCGGCCTCCGTGATTTCATAGGCGGGCGTGCCGTCGCAGCTCCAGCGCACGGCCTGCGCACCGTCGCGATAGCTGCGCGTCAGGATTTCCACCTGCTTGGCTACCATGAAGGTGCTGTAGAAGCCGAGGCCGAAGTGACCGATGATGGCATTCGCATCGTCCTTGTACTTCTCAAGGAACTCGCCTGCGCCGCTGAAGGCAATCTGGTTGATATATTTGTCAATCTCCTCCGCCGTCATGCCGATGCCTCGGTCGGAAACGGTGAGGGTTCCCTGCTCGGGGTCGAGCGTGATGCGTACGGAGAGGTCGCCCAGCTCTCCGCTCACCTCCCCGCGCATGGCGAGGGTGCGGAGCTTCTGCGTGGCGTCAACGGCGTTTGCCACGATTTCGCGAAGGAAGATTTCGTGGTCGCTGTAGAGAAATTTCTTGATGACCGGAAAGATGTTTTCGGTCGTGATTCCAATGTTACCTTTTTGCATTTTGGTTCTTTGGTTCTTTGGTTTTTAGTTTTTTTTGGTTCTTGGCGGGTGTGTTTAGCAAATAGCGTGCCAAGGGGGAGCGACGCGTTTGCGTGCACTTTTGCAGGGTCTCAATGAAAATAAAGTAAGCGCGCGTGCGCGTATATGGAGAAAATGCCTTACTTTTGCACGGCAAGCAACAAACAGGAAACAAACACATAACATAAGCCGACATGAAAAGTACGCTCCACATCCTTGGCGCAGCGCTGCTGGCGCTGTCCGTCACGACGGCTGCCGCACAGAAGTACGGCGGTCCGCAGCCGCTGAGTTTCAGTACCGTTTCCGCAACAGCCGAGCAAGGCACCACCTCTGCGGAAGTATCCATCGAATATCCCACCACGGGCGGCGAAGCCTTCCTCTGCGGCTTCCGCACCGTCCTGCAGAGCCGCCTTGCGGAGCTGATGCACGCAGCGCAGGAGGAAGACGCCGAGGAGAAGCCCGCCTTCACGAGCGACCTCTCCGAGACTCCCCGCACGGCCGTGTGCTTCTTTACGGACGAAGCCCTGAAGTTCCAGCGCCTCAACTTCTTCGACCCCGAGGCCGAGAACGAGGACAGCGAAGTGGTCTTCGACCCTGAAGGCTGTCCGCCCTGCGGCTTCGACTTCACCTGTTCGAAGCTCTTCGCGAACTACCACTTTGCCTCCTTCGAGCACATCGGCGACGTCTATCTGGGCGGGGCGCACGGCATGCCCGTCACCGACGTCTATACCATTGCCCGCGAGGACGGCAAGCTCGTCCGGATGGAAGACATCTTCCCCGCCTCCACGCACCGCAAGCTGAAAGCCATCGTCTATCGCCACCTGCTGGATGAATACGACGGCGAGGACGTCTTCTGGGAGGACGCCTCCACGCATCTGCCCGACGCACTGGGCGTGGCCCTCGTGGAGGACGGCGTGCGCTTCCAGTACGACGCATACGAAATCGGCGCCTATGCCATCGGCACGCCGACCGTCACCATCCCCTACCCCGAGCTGACCTCCATCATGTCGGAGAAGGCGAAGCGGTGGATTAGAAACTAACCATTCTTACCTTCATTTCCGCTCTCTCCGCATGGCCAACCTGCCGAACCTGAAGGAGCTTGTCTTCCGCGACACTCCCTTTGCCAACCTGATGAACAAGCGCGTTTTCAACGTGTTGCTCATTGCCACGAAGTACGACGCCTTCATGCTGGAGGACGACGGCCGCGTGGACGAGCAAATCTTCAACGAGTACAACCAGCTGGGCCTCTCCTATCCGCCCCGCTTCACACAGGTGACGACGACGGAGGAAGCCCTTGCCATGCTTGCCGACCGTCACTTTGAGCTCATCATCGTGATGCCCAACATGGACAAGAGCGATGCCTTCGCCGCTGCGCGCGAGGTGAAAGCCCGCTATCCGCAGTCCACGATTGTCGTCCTGACGCCCTTCTCGAAGGAAGTATCGAAACGCTTCGAGCGCGAGAACCTTTCCAGCATCGACTACGTGTTCTCTTGGCTCGGCAATGCGGAGCTGCTGCTGGCCATCATCAAGCTCGTGGAGGACAAGCTCAATGCCGAACGCGACACGGCTGAAGCCGGCGTGCAGAACATCCTGCTCGTGGAGGACAGCGTCAGGTTCTACAGCTCAGCCCTTCCCTATCTCTACCGCCTCGTGCTGGAACAGAGCCGCGAGTTTGCCAAGGAAGCCCTCAACGACAGCCTGAAGACCATGCGCATGCGAGGACGTCCCAAGATTCTCCTTGCCCGCAGCTACGAGGAGGCAGAAAGCATCTTCGAGAAATACAAGGAGAATATCCTCGGCGTCATTTCGGACATGAGCTTCATGCGCGAGGGCAAGAAAGACCCGCACGCAGGCTACCGCCTCTGCAAGCACGTCCGCGACTATGACCACCACATCCCCCTCATCATGGAGTCCAGCGAGGACGAGAACGTCGCCTACGCCGAGGAGGTGGGTGCCTCCTTCATCTCCAAGAATTCCAAGACCTACCCGCAGGACCTGCGCCGCGAAATCATGGAGCGCTTCGGCTTCGGAGACTTCATCATCATAGACCCCGTCACGCGCGCCCCGGTCATGCGCATCCGTAACCTCCACGACTTGCAGCAGCAAATCTGGAAAATACCCGAGGCCTCCCTCACCTACCACCTCAGCCGCAACCATTTCAGCCGCTTCTTCTTCTCCCGCGCCATGTTCCCGCCCGCCGTACTGCTAAAGGAAGTGGACGTCAGCGACTACGATACCATCGACCAGGCGCGGCAGCTCATCTTCGACCTCATCGTGGAATACCGGCGGCTGAAGAATGAAGGCGTCGTGGCCATCTACCAAAAGGACCGCTTTGACGAGTACAGCTCCTTCGCCCGCATCGGCAAGGGCTCCCTGGGCGGCAAGGGGCGCGGTCTGGCCTTCATGGCCGCCATGGTGCGCCGCTATCCCAAGCTGGAAGACCAGGACTTCAGCGTCAACATTCCGAAGACCGTTGTCCTCTGCACGGACATCTTCGACGAGTTCATGGAGACCAACGGCCTCTACCCCATCGCCCTCTCCGACGCCAGCGACGAGGAAATCCTGGCCGCCTTCGAGCAAGGACACCTGCCGGACAGCGTCCTGGACGACCTGATGGCACTCTTCGACGTCGTCCACGGCCCCATCGCCGTGCGCTCCAGTTCGCTGCTCGAGGACTCCCACTACCAGCCCTTCGCGGGCATCTATGCCACCTACATGATTCCCAAGACCGGCGACCGCAAGGAAATGCTGCGCCTCATGCGCGGTGCCATCAAGGCCGTCTATGCCAGCGTCTTCTACAAGGATTCCAAATCCTACCTCACGGCGACGCAGAACGTCATCGACCAGGAAAAGATGGCCATCGTCTTGCAGGAAGTTGTCGGCAACACCTACGGCGGCAGCCACTTCTACCCCGCCCTCTCCGGCGTGGCGCGAAGCCTGAACTTCTACCCCATCGGCGACGAGCGCCCCGAGGACGGCGTGGCCAGCCTCGCCCTGGGACTGGGAAAGTACATCGTGGACGGCGGGCAGACGCTACGCTTCTCCCCGCGCCACCCGCAGCACATCCTGCAACTCTCCACGCCCGAACTCGCCCTGCGCGAAACGCAGACGCGCTTCTACGCCCTTGACCTGGCAAACCCCATTGCGGAGTTCAAGGTCAGCGAAGGCTTCAACCTGCTGGAACTCGGCCTGAAAGAGGCCGAAGCCGACGGTGCGCTGGCCAGCGTCTGCTCCACCTTCGACTGGAACGACCACATCGTGCGTCCCGGCTTGCACGACGGAGGGCGCAAGCTCATCACCTTCCAAGGCATCCTGCAATACAACCGCTTCCCCGTCTGCAAGACCATCGACTCACTGCTTGACATCGGACACCGCGAAATGGGGCGCAACGTGGAGATTGAGTTCGCCATGAACATCTGCAACGGCAAGGCCGCCTTCTACCTGCTGCAGATGCGCCCCATCGTAGATAGCAAGGAAATCATTGAGGAAGACCTCTCCCTCATCCCTGACAGCGAGACGCTCATCAGCTCCCGCAGCGTACTGGGCAACGGCATCATCCCTGAAATCTATGACGTCGTTTACGTCAAGACGGACACCTTCGGCGCCGAGAACAACCCCGAGACGGCACGCGAAATAGGCCGCCTCAATGCCACCTTCGACCCCGAAGGCACGGGCTACGTCCTCATCGGGCCGGGACGCTGGGGAAGCAGCGACCCCTGGCTGGGCATCCCCGTGAAGTTCCCGGACATAGCCTGCGCAAAGGTCATCGTGGAATGCGGTCTGGACAGATACCGCATCGACCCCTCACAGGGAACCCACTTCTTCCAGAACCTCACCAGCCTGGGAATAGGCTATTTCACCATCAATCCCTTCCGCGAGGACGGCTACTTCGACGAAGCCTTCCTCAACGCCATGCCCGCCGTCAATGAAACGGAACACGTGCGCCACGTACGCTTCACCCACCCCCTGATGGTAAAGATGGACGGAAGACGCTCGCGGGGCGTAGTGCTGAAGTGAAATAAGACAGCCACGCGAAAAGAACCAGTCACCTAAAAACAGCACTCATCCACAATGAAACGCAAGTTCCTACTCCTCATGCTTCTGTGCGCCCTCACGGCCATCGCGAAGGGACAGACCCTGCGCGAGATGCTCGCCTCCTACAACAGTGCCTACGGGAAAACGAGGGTGGACGTTGCCAACCGCATGATGGAGAAAGCTGTCAAGGACGAGGTCCTGGACTCCCTGTGGACCTTCACGACAACCACACCGAAGGATTTGCTGGACTTCATGGTGAACTACGTGACCGCCTACGAGGCCTATGAAAGCGAGAAGGACTACAGCCTCACCCTGAGCCTCGGACGCGAGGCCCTGGCGCACAAGACTTCCACGACGCCCAAGACGATGCTTTCGGACTGCTACTATCTCCTGGGCGATGCCTACATGCAACGCGGCGACATGGGGAACGCCCTGCAATACACACAGCTCTCCTACGAGACGGACTGTGAGCTCGGCGATCCCGAACGCATCAGTTTTTCGCTCAACAGCATTGCCGTCATCTACTACTCTGCCGGCATGCCGCTGTCGGCAAAGGACTTCATCCTGAAGTGCCTGAACATGGAACGCAAGCTGGACAACAAGGGCCGCCTTGCCGTGCGTCTGGGAATAGCCTCCGAAATCCTGTTGAAGACAAACGATGTGGAGCAGGCCAAGAAGTTTGCGCTGGAAGCCCTGGAGCTGGACGTAGCAGGAGGACGAAAGGAACGCGAAGCCATCCACCGCAGCCAGTTGGCAGAGGTGTACATGACGGAGAAGGCCTATGCCGAGGCCACCGTGCAAGTGGACATTGCCTATGACATCCTGCGCCAGAGCGACAACGCACGCTCCCTGGCCATCTGCCTGCAACAGAAAGGCCGTCTCGCCATGCGCAACGGCGCATACGCGGATGCCGAGAAATACTTCAGCGAATCCCTCCAACTGGCGCGCGAGAAAGGCATCCTTTACCTTGAAGCCCATGCCGAACGCGGCCTCTGGGAGTGCCTGCGAGGCAACAACTCCGCAGCTGCCCTCAGCCATCTGGAAGCTTTCACCAGCCTTGACGACTCACTGCACCGCAACATCAACGCCCAGCAGTTCAACATCTTCAAGGCAGAATTCGACAACGAGGAACAACGTCTCCTCCACGAGGCGCAGATGGAAAGGCAGAAGCTCATCAACTACGTCATCCTGATGGCTCTGGGCCTGCTGCTCGCCATCATCGTATTCCTCGTCTATTCCCTGCAAAACCGCCAGCGCACAAACCGCATCCTGCGGGAGACGGAACAGACCCGTGCACGCTTCTTCCGAAACGTGACGCACGAATTCCGCACGCCCCTGACCATCATCCAGGGCGTTTCCGACGACCTCCGCAAGGGAGACCCCACCATCGAAAGCCCGCAAAAGGCGGGCAGCGCCATCTACCGGCAGGCAGAAAGCCTGCTGTCCCTCATCAACCAGATTCTGGACATTTCCAAAATACGCTACGCCATCGGCGAACCCGACTGGAGGAACGGCGACATCGTGCCCACCGTACGCATGATTGTGGAAAGCCATCTCAAGATGGCGGACGCCAAGCGGCAGAAGTTGCTTTTCCACACCGATACCTCGGAAGTCGTCATGGACTTCGTGCCCCACTATCTGACGACAATTGTGCAAAACCTCGTATCAAACGCTATCCACAATACGCCCCAGTACGGGCAGGTAAGCCTCCGGATAACGCCGGGTAAGCGCATGCTGACCCTCGTCGTGTCCGATACGGGCATGGGCATAGAGGCCACCGACCTGCCGCACGTCTTCGAGGAATTCTATCAGGCAAAGAACCACCACACAGCACAGGGCTCGGGCATCGGGCTTGCCATGGCGAAGCAAATGGTGGAGGCCATGCGCGGCAGCATTGACGTCGAAAGCGAGCCTGGACACGGAACCACCTTCACCGTCCGTCTCCCAATGCGGAACGGCAAGGGCAACAATCCGCCCTACGTGGCCGACACCGCACCGCCGGAACTCGTAAACATTCCCGAAGAGACCATAAAGAACGCCGTAATGGAAGCCGCACCGCCAAACGCGTTGAAGATTCTCATCGTGGAGGACAACGACGAGGTGGCAAACTACATCGGCACACATCTCGCCGACCACTACGACCTGCAGTTTGCCCATAACGGCGCACAAGCCCTGGAAATGGTTTCCGACGTACTGCCCGACCTCATCATCACCGATGTCATGATGCCGGAGATGGACGGTTACGAACTCTGCCGACGCCTCAGAAGCGCAGAGGCCACAAACCACATCCCCATCATCATCGTCACCGCGCGGAGTGAAGAGGCGGAGCGCCTCAAGGGCTTCGAGGCCGGTGCAGACGCCTACCTCCTCAAGCCCTTCAATCCTGACGAGCTGCGGCTCAGGGTAGAGAAACTGCTCTCCCACCAGTCCCTACTCCGGGCAAAATACGCCTTCGCCCTCAAGACCGGCACGCAGAACCGCTCGGCCTACAATCCCGCAGACCAGAAATTCCTGAACGACTTCGTCAACCTCGTGTTCAAGCAAATCGGACACGGCGGCATTGAAGTGGGCAAGCTGGCCTCCGACCTCTGCATGACGCGCTCCCAGCTCCTGGCACGCATCCATGCGCTCACCGGCACGACGACCATCAAATATATCCAGCAACTGCGCCTCAACTATGCCAAGCGTCTCCTTGACGCCCCCGACAACCTCACGGTGCAGGAAGTTGCCGAACGATGCGGCTTCGTGGACACCGCCCACTTTGCCAGCAGCTTCAAACGCATGTACGGCCTCACGCCGACGCAATACCGCAGACAGACTCCGCTATGACAAGAATGCACGTTGCCTACATACTCCTGTCGCTCGCCCTCCTCATGGTCTCCTGCCAAAAGAAGGAAGAACGTGCCAGCCTTTTTCCCGGCACCGAGGCATCGCAGGCCGACGACATGGAAGCCATTCGTGCCTCCGGCGAAATCATCGTGGGCACGCTCTCTGGCCCAGACTCCTACTTCGAGCTGGCAGGCGAAGCCCTCGGCACGCAGTACGCCCTGGCGGACAACTTCGCCAAGTCCGAGGGCGTAGGCGTGAGGATGGAGATTGCCCACAGCGAAGAAGAACTTTGCGCCATGCTGGACTCCGGGAAGGTGGACCTCGCAGCCTATCAGCTTGCCGACTCCCTGCTCAGGAAGTTCGACCTGGTGGCCGCTGGTGCGAAGAACGACTCCCTCCGCACGTCGTGGGCCGTCCGCAAGGACATGAAAGCCCTTGCCGCCGCCCTTGACAAATGGTACACGCCAAACCTGGAACAGGAAATCGCGGCCGGGGAACGCGAGCGCGAGACGGCCCCCCGGCAGGTGACGTTCACCGCACGCCCGGAATACCTTTCCCGTCCGCAGGGCATCATCTCCTCCTACGACGACCTCTTCCGCAGCGCGGCGCGCACGGCGGGCTATGACTGGCGCCTATTGGCCGCCATCGCCTATACGGAGTCGGGGTTCGACCCGAACGCCGTATCGCGAGCCGGTGCGCGCGGACTGATGCAACTGATGCCGTCCACGGCACGCAGCCTGGGCGTTGACCCTTCAGTGCCGGCACAGAACATTGACGGTGCCGCACGTCTCCTGAAACAACTGCAAGGTGAGTTTGCCGACATCCGCCATCCGGTGGAGCGCGCCAAGTTCGTGCTGGCAGCCTACAACGGTGGCGGCGGGCACATTCGCGACGCTATGGCGCTGGCCTCGAAGTACGGTCGCAATCCCTTCATCTGGGCCGACATCTCGGAGTATATCCTCCGCCTGAGCGAGCCGCAGTACTATCGCGACCCCGTCGTGCGCCACGGCTATATGATTGGACGCGAAACCGTCGGCTACGTCTCAACCGTCGCCGCGCGCTACGTTTCCTACGGCGGCAACATGGACTTCGGTCCCTCCGCGCCCGCCATTCCGCACGACCCGGGCAGCAATGCGCCTCAGAATGTCCGCCGCCAGAACAACCGCTTCACGCAGGGAACAGAGATTGCAGGCCCTGACGACCCCGTCTTCAACGAGTGACGGCACGCAAGCCTGAAAGCCAAGAATAAGAATAAGAATAAGAACAACAAACAAATACCATTACTATCCTATGAACACAGCAAACACGAAACGAGCTGCAGACAATATCCGCATACTGGCTGCCGCAATGGTTGAACGCGCCAAGTCCGGACACCCCGGAGGCGCAATGGGAGGCGCAGACTTCACGAACGTCCTCTTCTCCGAGTTCCTCACCTACGACCCCGACCATGCCGACTGGCCTTGCCGCGACCGCTTCTTCCTTGATCCCGGCCACATGTCGCCCATGCTCTATGCGCAGCTGGCGCTGTGCGGACGCTTCACCCTTGAGGAGCTGAAGCAGTTCCGCCAGTGGAACTCCCCCACGCCCGGGCATCCCGAGCGCAACGTCATGCGTGGCATTGAGAATACCAGCGGTCCCCTCGGCCAGGGACACGTCTATGCCGTCGGCGCCGCCATCGCAGCAAAGGCTCTCTACGCCCGCACGGGCAATCCCGGATTCCACCGCGAGAAGATATATGCCTTCATCTCCGACGGCGGCGTGCAGGAGGAAATCTCGCAGGGCGCAGGGCGCATCGCAGGCCACCTGAAGCTGGACAACCTCATCATGTTCTACGACTCCAACGCCATACAGCTCTCCACGCCCACGGCCGACGTCATTACGGAGGACACGCGGCGTAAGTACGAAGCCTGGGGATGGCGCGTGCTCGAAATCAACGGCAACGACGCCGAGCAGATTCGCCAGGCTCTGACTGCGGCTCAAGAGGCGCAGGGACAGCCGACGCTCATCATCGGTCACACCGTCATGGGACTGGGCGCACGCCGCGCCGACGGCTCCTCCTACGAAAACACGACGAAGACGCACGGTGCACCTCTCGGCGCAGGCAACTTTGAGCAGACCGTGCTGAACCTGGGCGGCAATCCCGAGGAGCCGTTTGCCATCTTCCCCGAGACAGAGGCGCTTTACGCCGCCTCCCGCGAAGCCCTGCGCCGCCGCGTGGCCGCATGCAAGGCCGAGGAGGAACGCTGGGCCGAGGAGCATCCCGCCCTCGCCGCGCAGCTGGCCGACTGGTTGGCTGGACGCCTGCCTGAACTGCCCTGGGACGAGATTGTGCAGCAGCCCGGCAGCGCCACGCGCAACGCCTCGGCAAACGTGCTGGAAATGCTGTCCAAGAACATGCCCAACATGATCGTCTCCAGTGCCGACCTCTGCAATTCTGACAAGACGGACGGATTCCTGCGCGGCACACACGCCATCACGGCGAACGACTTCTCGGGCGGCTTCCTCCAAGCTGGCGTGAGCGAGCTGACGATGGCCTGCGTCTGCATCGGCATTGTCCTCCACGGCGGCATGCACGCAGCCTGCGGCACGTTCTTCGTATTCTCCGACTACATGAAACCCGCCATGCGCATGGCCGCACTCATGGAAGTGCCTGTCAAGTTCATCTGGTCGCACGATGCCTTCCGCGTGGGCGAGGACGGTCCCACGCACGAACCCGTGGAGCAGGAGGCACAGGTGCGCCTCCTGGAACACCTCCAGAACCATCACGGCGAGGACAGCATGCGCGTGTTCCGCCCTGCCGACGCAAAGGCCACCACGCAGTGCTGGCGCATGGCGATGGAGAACATGCGTACACCGACGGCCCTCATCCTGAGCCGCCAGAACGTCATCGACCTTCCCGAAGGAACGGATTACCGGGGCACGGAGCGCGGCGCCTACGAAGCCGTGCGCTGCGAGCAGCCCGACGTTGTCCTCGTGGCCAGCGGCTCTGAGGTGGGTACGCTCTGCGAGACGGCAAAGCTCCTGAGCAAGGACGGCATCGCATGCCGCGTCGTCAGCTGTCCCAGCGAAGGCCTCTTCCGCCGCCAGAGCGAGGAGTACAAGGCCAAGCTCCTACCCGCCGACGTCCCCGTCTTCGGCCTCACAGCCGGACTTCCCGTGACCCTGCAGGGTCTCGTGGGCCGCAACGGCTACGTCTTCGGCCTGAAGAGCTTCGGCTTCTCCGCCCCCTACAAGGTTCTTGACGAGAAGCTCGGCTTCACGCCCGCCCATGTCCGCGAGGAAGTATTGCGCTATCTGAATACTTTCAAGTAAAAATTTTCCGAGTCCTCCGATTATTCAGAGTCCTCCGATTATTCAGATCATCATGAAAAAAGTCCTATTCCTTCTCGCCGCCCTCCTCGCACCCTGCCTGACGCACGCTCAGATTGAAGACGAAGAGGAATTCCACTTCAGCGACCGCACACTGACCTTCGCGCAGATAGAGCAGGAATGGCAGGTGCAGAACCTCTATACCCTCACGCAGTCTCCGCGTCCCGACATCAAGGAATACTTCCTCAGCTTCGCCCTCGCCTACCCCAACGACCCTCTGCAGCGCATCCTGGCGCAAGTCCTGGGCTACGACCAGGAAGGCACCGTCGGCAATTACGTGATGGACGTGAAGAACGGGTATCTTCAGGCAGAACTCCTCACGGAACTCACGCTGGGAGTGCAGATGTGCTATTGGCGCATGACGGACGGCGGCACGTTGGTCGGCGTTTGTTTCTTCGGAGATGAATACAAGATGGACGACGACGGCTTTACGGCCGACTGCGACGAAGACGACCGCACCATCTGCATCAACGACCTCATGTTCTTCCGCATAAACCCCGACGAGTGCATCTGGCGTCCACGTACGCCGCAGGCACTCTGCGGCCGCATGTTCGACTTCTCGGCATACGACATCCAGCTGCCGCGCCAGGGCAAGGACATCCGCCTGACTCACAAGACGAATCCCTCGCGCAGCCTTGTGCTCAGGTGGACAGGCAAAGGTTTTGACGTGAAAAAGTAAACTATATGACGACGCGAACGCGCCACGAAGCGTGGCTTCTCGTGAAATACGGCATGGTGGGCGTCGTGAACACGGCCGTCACGGCTGCCGCCTTCTTCCTGCTGCGCTGGCTGGGCGTGGGCGAAGACCTCGCGAACCTGCTCTCCTACGTGGCGGGCGTGGCGAACAGCTTCGTCATGAACAAGCTCTTCGTCTTCCGCGACCGCCAGAGCGGCTGGGTGCGGCAGGGGGCTACGTTCTTCCTCGGCGCGGGCGTCTGCTGGCTCCTGCAATGGGGAGCGTTCCGTGCCCTGCTGACCGTACTGCCCGAGGCCTGGGCCTACTTCGCCGCCATGCTGGTCTATAACGTCCTCTACTATATCTACAACCGCCTCGTGACATTCAAGCAACCATAATTTTCCACTTCCCCATGCGTTCCTTCCGCCAAAGATACCTCATCACCACGCTGCCGCCCGAGTTACAGCGTTCGCCTCTGGCTCCCGTCATTGAAGCCTACGACGACAAGGCCGACAAATCATGGGGCTGTCTCTTCTCATGGACCGTCTTCAGCATCGCCTGCACGGCCTATGCCGCCTATTTCGTCGTGTCCGAGGCAAAGTCCGGAGCCGCGATGCCCCTCTGGCTGCAACTGCTGCCCCTCTACGTGCTGCTGCCGGCTGCCGTCGTCTTCCTGTTCCTCCTCCGCTCCTTCCGGAAATGCCAGCGCATCTACGTCTGCGCGCAGGGCGTGATGTGGGAGCGCTACAACCGCCAGTGGGGTAACGTGACGGACAGGCGCACCGTCCAATGGCAGCAGGTGACCGCCGTACAGAGCAAGAAGGTGCGCCACTACACGACCGACCGCGACAATGACATGCAGTCCGACCGCTACAAGCACACCACGCGCACGCTGGAGCTACTGGCGCCCACGGGGGCTCCGTTGCTCAAGCTCTCCGGAAAATACCACAACGAGTTCGACCGCGGCGAGGCCTTCTCGTGGATATGGTTCGCCGTGAAAGCCATCGAGCGCCAATGGTGCGCCCTGCGCCTGCCCGCCATGCACCAGCATCTGGAGACCGCTCCGGCGGCACAGGTTCCCTTCTACCCGAAGAATGACAAGCCCATAATCCTCACGCGCGACGGCCTCTGGCAGGGCGAACAGTTCATCGCCTGGCAGAACCTGCACGTGGAGTGGCGCAGCAAGGACGAGCGGCTCGCCCTTCGTGACGAGACACAGAAGCGCAACGTCGTGCAGCGCGTCCTCAACATGAAGGAAATCCACGTGCCCATAGGCCAGGTGCCCGACGGCTGCCTGCTGGTAAGCCTGCTCCAGCAGATGACGGGCACGAAGCTGACGACATGGTAGCCGCCGCCCCCACCGCGACGGGGTGAAGCACACAATTATTATATATACGTACGCGCATACGCGCGCGAGAAACATCCCGGCCTGGAGGCTCTTTGGCCTTCAGGCCGTTGCTGAATGCGTAGCGAAACCCGTTTTCCCCAGGAGGAAACCATTTTCTTGACATAATTCCTCAGTTAGCCATCCTAAGCTGAGGAAAAGCTCTACCTTGATAGAGGAAATCCTCTACCCTGATAGAGGAAAAGCTCTACCTTGGTAGAGGAAAACCTCGGTCAGGATAGAGAAAATGCGCTACTTGGGTGGGGGAAATGCGCTGTCAAGGAAGAGGGGGTGCGCTACCTGCGCAGAGGATGGGCTCACCCGCGGTGGGGGTGGGGTGAAAACGGCGTCGCCCCGACCTGAAGAGGCCGGGGCGACATGACGTTATGCCTGTTTCCCGCTGATGCGGGAAGGGGGAGGACTTATTGCGCCTGACAGGCGGTGATGGCTATCATGTAGTAAATGTCGTCAACGCTGCAGCCGCGGCTGAGGTCGTTGACGGGACGGGCGATGCCCTGGAGGATGGGGCCGATGGCCGTGGCGCCGCCGAGGCGCTGCACGAGTTTGTAGCCGATATTGCCCACCTCAAGGTTGGGGGCGATGAGTACGTTGGCGTGTCCTGCTATAGGACTGCCGGGAGCCTTCTTCTCTCCCACACTGGGAACGAGGGCGGCATCGGCCTGGAGCTCGCCGTCCACCTGAAGTTCGGGCCACGTCTCGCGGGCTATGCGTGTGGCTTCCACAACCTTATCGACAACCTCATGGCTGGCGGAGCCCTTCGTACTGAAGCTCAGCATGGCAACGCGGGGTTCCTGGATGCCGGCCACGGCGCGGGCGGTCTCCGCCGTGCAGTAGGCGAACTGGGCGAGCTGCTCGGCGGTGGGCATGGGGGTGACGGCGACGTCGCTCATGACGAGGACGCCGTCCTGACCGTACTGCTTCTGGTCGGTGATGAGGAGCATGGCTCCGCTGACGCATGTGATGCCGGGGGCGCACTTGATAATCTGGAGTGCGGGACGCAGCGTGTCGCCCGTCGTGCTGAGGGCGCCGCTGATTTGTCCGTCGGCCTCGCCGTTCTTGATGATGAGACAACCCAGGTAGAGGGGGTTCTTGACGAGCTCGCGAGCCTGTTCGATAGTCATGCCTTTCTTCTCGCGCAGCTTCTGGAGCATCTGCGCATACTCCTCGGCACGGGGGTTGTTCAGGGGGTCGATGAGCGTGGCCTCGCCGACGTGGCGGAGCCCTTTCTCGGAAGCCAGGGCGTTGACCTTCTCGGGACGTCCGATGAGTACGATGTTGGCCAGCCCGTCGGCCAGTGCGCGGTCGGCAGCCTGTAGCGTGCGCTCCTCCTCAGCCTCGGGGAGGACAATGGTTTGCTTGTTTGCCCGCGCCTTGGCGAGCAGGTTTTCAAGGATGTTCATAGTGTAGGTTATTTTGGAAATGTAGCGCGAAAATAGAAGAAGGAAGCGGAAAAAGCAAGCCGGAGGGGCTTTTATTCATTTTTTTATACTACTTTTGCCCCAACTACAACGTTTGAACGCAACGCAGAAAAGATGAACCTATATCGCTACATCAACGAAAACATGGAGGCCGTGGGTCCCGCATCGCCGGAGGAAATGGCAGCTGCGGGCATCACGGACGATACGCTCGTGTGGCGGGAAGGCATGGACGACTGGCTGCCGGCCTCGATGGTGGGCGACGTGGCTACGGCCCTCCATGCGCCGCTCCCCACGCCCGCGCCTGCCATGGCGGCAGGATTCATGGACGCGGAAAGCGCGGCGAGCCTAACGGCGGAAGCCGACGAAGCCCCTGCGCCTGCATACGTCCACGACGACACGACGGACATGTCCCTGGAACAGGTGCAGAACATCCTGAACGAAATGGAAGGAACGGCCGTCACGCCGCCGTCCTCCATGTCCGCGCCCGAGGTGGCCGCCGCGGTGGCAGCGCCCGAGAGTATGGCTATGACCACGCCCCCTCCCCCGCCGCCCCTGCGGACAACGCCGCCGCCACCGCCGCCAATACACACATTGTAAATATAATAAACATACAACAATAAACACACACATACACATGGAAAACCAAGAAGCACTCATCCGTGAATGCACGGAAAAAGCACAAGTGTGGATGTCCTCGCCACTCTACGACAAGGAGACGCAGGACGCCGTACGCAAGATGGTGGAAGACCCCGACAAGACGGAACTCATCGAGAGTTTCTACCGCAGCCTCGAGTTTGGTACGGGCGGACTGCGCGGCATCATGGGTCCCGGCACCAACCGCATGAACAAGTACATCGTCGGCATGGCCACGCAGGGCTTCGCCAACTATATCCTCAAGGCATTCCCCGGCAGGGCAAAGGGCGAGCTGAGCGTAGTAGTAGGCCACGACTGCCGCAACAACAGCCGCCTCTTCGCTGAGACCGTGGCTGCCATCTTCTCCGCAAACGGCATCCGCGCCTACCTCTTCGAGGGCCTGCGCCCGACGCCGGAAATCAGCTTCGCCATACGCCAGCTGGGCTCCGTGGCAGGCGTGAACATCACGGCCAGCCACAACCCAAAGGAGTACAACGGCTACAAAGCATACTGGAGCGACGGCGCACAGGTGCTCACGCCGCACGACAAGGGCATCATCGAGGAAGTCAACAAGGTGGCCATCGAGGACGTGAAGTTCCAGAAGGACGAGGATCTCGTGAAGATCATCGGCGGCGAGATGGACTACGACTACATGATGGCCGTGCGCGAGGCACGCATCGACGCCGACGTCATCCAGCGCCAAAAGGACCTGAACATTGTCTATAGTGCCATGCATGGCACGGGACGCGTCATCGTTCCCCTCTGCCTCCGGAGCTGGGGCTTCCAGAACATCAACGTCGTGCCCGAACAGATGGTCGTGGACGGAAACTTCCCGACCGTTGTCTCCCCGAACCCGGAAAACGCCGAGGCCATGACGCTGGGCATGAAGCTCGGTACAAAGCTCGGCGCAGACCTCGTCGTGGCCACGGACCCCGACGCCGACCGCCTGGCCATCGTCTGCCGCGACGACAAGGGCGAATGGGTCATCATCAACGGCAACCAGACCTGCCTGATGTTCTCCTACTACATCATCAAAAACAAGATTGCCCTCGGACAGCTCAAGCCCACAGACTTCCTCGTGAAGACCATCGTCACCTCGGAGCTCATCGCCGAGATTGCCAAGAAGAACAACGTTGAACTGCGCGACTGCTACACGGGCTTCAAGTGGATTGCCCGCGAGATTGCCATCAGCGAGGGTAAGCAGAAGTACATCGGCGGCGGCGAGGAAAGCTTCGGCTTCCTGCCCTATGACAAAGTGCGCGACAAGGACGCCCCCGCCAGCATCTGCCTCATCTGCGAAATCGCAGCCTGGGCAAAGGACCAGGGCAAAACGCTCTACGACGTCCTCATGGACCTCTACCTCGAATACGGCTTCTCCTACAACCACACCATAAACGTCGTGAAACCCGGCAAGAGCGGCGCCGACGAGATAAAGGCCATGATGGAACGCTTCCGCAGCGACCGTCCGAAGGAGATAGCAGGAAGCCGCGTCACCTGCACCAAGGACTTCAAGCTCCTCAGGCAGTACGACGCCGCAGGCAATGAGGCAGCACTGGACATGCCCGAGCCGAGCAACGTGCTCCAGTGGTACACGGAGGACGGCACGAAGGTCAGCGTACGCCCCAGCGGCACGGAGCCGAAGATAAAGTTCTACATCGAAGTGCGCGGCGACATGGCCTCGGGCAAGGAATATGCTGAAGCCTGCAAGCGTGCGCAGGACAAGGTGGAAGAGGTTCAGAAGAGCCTCGGCCTCAAATAAAGGCAAGAGAGAAGTTCTGGAAATCGGGGAGCTCCGGGTTCTGCAAAGAGAACTTCGGGCGCCCCGATTCTCTGTATCACCCACCACACAGATGAAAAGAGAGAAAAGCATGCGCTGGCTCATATTCTGCAAGGACGAACTGCTGACGGACGCTGACGGACGCCTGCCCGAAGGCGGGCAGTGCCCCGTGCCCACGGAGGCCTGGCACCACGTGTTCCGCCTCCGAAGCCGCACGGGCGAAGAGCTCTGCGCCATCAGGACAGACGCCCCCAACCGTCTTCCGGGCTTCACGCAGATGGGACTCCGCCAAGCCTTCCGCCTGCTACCCCGCGAGGACTACGACGTAGCCGGAAAGGCGCGCGAGCTGCTCTACTGGGACGCGCAGACGAAGTACTGCGGCGTCTGCGGCGCACCCCTGAAGTTCGACACGGACATTTCCAAGCGCTGCCCCGAATGCGGCAAGGAAGTGTGGCCGCAGCTGGCAACGGCCGTCATCGTGGCCGTCACGCGCGGCGACAGCCTCCTCATGGTGCAAGGCCGCAACTTCCGCAGCGACTACATGGGCCTCGTGGCGGGCTTCGTGGAGACGGGCGAGACGCTTGAGGAAGCCGTGGCGCGCGAGGTGATGGAGGAAACGGGGCTTCGCATTGCGGACATCCGCTATTTCGCAAGCCAGCCTTGGCCCTACCCGTGCGGACTGATGGTGGGCTTCACGGCGCAATACGTGTCCGGAGAAATAACGCTGCAACAGAGCGAGCTGCGACGCGGCGGATGGTACACGGCGGACACCATGCCACGCGTTCCCGGCCGCATGAGCATCGCCCGACGCCTCGTCGAGGACTGGCTCACGCAGCAAGGACGCGAGGACGTCATCGCTACACTGGACGACTTCTGAGAAACCTCGTCCCCCCTTCCCAAATTCCCCAACCACTCACAAAACCATTAGAGATAAAAGAACACAGCTATGAGAGAAAACGCATTTTCGCCACAGGAACAGGCCCTATTGCGGCAGGAACTTCGCGCACTATGGCACGAACAGAACGCCCGCGTCACAAAAGAGGAAGCAAGGCTGCTGCACGACTTCCTAAAAGAACGCATCGAAGCCGGCGCACCCGTGAAGGACGCATTCGGACTCTGCCGCATCACGTGTGCCATGCAGGCCATACGCCTTGCGGCTCACGACATCGGCATGCGCGGCCACGTGCTGCGCGCCTTCCTGCTGCGCGCCGTCGGCACGAAGCCGGAGGAGGCGGAGAAACCCTTCGGGTGCGAGGTGGCCGAGACGCTGCACGCCTTCGGACGTGCCGAGGAACTGCTGGACGCGAAGACGGAGGTGAAGGAAACGGACGACTTCCGCAACCTCTTCGTATCCCGCTGCGGCGACATGCGAGCCATCCTGCTGCTGATTGCCGACAGTGTGAACATGATGCGGCAGGTGAAGGACGCGGCACAGGAGGAGGAGCGCCGCGCACTCTCCGCCCTGGCAGCGAACCTCTACGCCCCACTGGCGCACAAGCTCGGCCTCTACACGCTAAAGAGCGAACTGGAGGATCTCTCGCTGAAATACCTGGAACACGACGCCTACTACCACATCAAGGAAAAGCTCAACGAGACGAAGAAGAGCCGCGACGCCTACATCGAACGCTTCATTGCGCCGCTACGGGAGAAGCTGGACGCCGAGGGCATTCGCTGCCACATCAAGGGACGCACGAAGAGCATACACTCCATCTGGCAGAAGATGAAAAAGCAGCAGTGCGCCTTCGAGGGCGTCTATGACCTCTTCGCCATACGCGTCATCATCGACGCGCCGCCCAAGGAGGAGCTGAAGCAGTGCTGGAGCGTGTTCTCGATAGTGACGGCGGAATACGACTCGAACCTGAAACGTATGCGCGACTGGCTCTCCAAGCCAAAGAGCAACGGCTACGAAAGCCTCCACATCACCGTACGCGGCCCCGAGGAGAAATGGGTGGAGGTGCAGATACGCACCGAACGCATGGACGAGGTGGCCGAACACGGGCTGGCCGCCCACTGGCGCTACAAGGGCATCAAGGCTGCCGGCGGCGGCGTGGACGACTGGCTGGCGGGCATCCGAGCGGCACTGGAGGCCGGCGACGAGGACACGCTCTCCCACAACATCTCCGGTGCGCTCCATGAGGAGGCAGTCTATGTGTTCAGCCCCAAGGGCGACATCTACAAACTGCCCGCCGGAGCCACCGTGCTGGACTTTGCCTACCTCATCCACACGGGGCTTGGCAACCGCTGCGTGGGCGGACGCATCGACGGACGCAACGTCCCAATCCGCCACAAGTTAGAGAGCGGACAGCGCGTGGAAATCCTCACGTCCAACGCGCAGACACCGAAGGCTGAGTGGCTGAACATCGTCGTTTCCGCCCGCGCAAAAGCCAAGATCCGCGCCGCCGTGAACGACCTAGCTGCTGCCGAAGCGGGCATCGCACGCGAAATCCTTGAGCGCAAGCTGAAGAACCGCAAGCTGGGAGGCTGGGAGGAAGGCATCTGGAACAAGCTCATCAAGCAGCTGGGTTATAAGGAAACGAACGACTTCTACCGCGACATCGCAGACGAGCGCATCGACGTGAACAACGTCATAGAGCAATACGCCGCAGCCCTCAACCGCGACACGCGCGAAACGGAGCATGCCCCCGTGCGCCGCGCCGAGGAATTCAACTTCGAGTCCGTGCAACAGCGCACCCTGCCGACGGCGGACGACGTCCTGGTCATCGACAAGAACCTCAAAGGGCTGGACTTCCAGATGGCGCGCTGCTGCGCACCTGTCTATGGTGACGATGTCTTCGGCTTCGTCACCTCCGGCGGCGGCATCAAGATACACCGCACGGGGTGCCCCAACGCCCCTGCCCTCCTGTCGCGTTTCCCCTACCGCATCGTGCGGGCGCGGTGGGCCGGCAAGGGGACAGGCAAGTACCCCATCACGCTGCGCGTCGTGGGAAACGACGACCTGGGCATCGTCAACAACATCACGAGCATCATCTCGAAGGAGGAGAACATCATGCTCCGCAGCATCAGCATAGACTCCAACGACGGCCTCTTCAGCGGCGTGCTCACGGTACTCGTGGACGACACGCAACGCCTCACGCAGCTCATCAAGAAGCTGCGCACCGTCAAGGGCGTGAAGGCCGTCTCACGCGACTGACGCTCTGGAGAAAAAAGACACACACCCGTTTTTCACCTTGGAAAAGCTCTGGACATACATTCTCATGGCAGCCCTCCTGCTGCCGGCACTTTCCCTCCGTGCGCAGCAGGGAGGGAGGAAGGAGGCCGCGGCACTCATGGAGAAGGTTTTCAGCTATCCGAAGCGTCTGGGCCTAAAGACCAGCGACTATGAGGCCGACGTTTACACGCAGTTCGGCTTCCGCACCACGCGGCGCTCGCGATACGCCCGCTACCTGCCGCAGTTCTTCCGGTTCGAGCGGGGGACAAACGACTACTTCGGCGAGAGCCACCTGCGCCTGAGCGTGCATGAGAATGCCAGGGACGACATCCGCGAACTCGCCTACTTCTGCACGCACCCCCATGCAGAGAAGCTTCAGCGCACAGGCGCCGTCCATTTTCTGCCCACCATCTACGAGAGCAAGCTCTTCGCCGACCGCATCCTCTCGCCCCTGAACAGGAGGAACCGCCGCTACTACCGCTACGCCTTCGCCTCGGGCTCTGCCGACATCCCCCCCGCAGGTACGCGCCGCATCCGCTTCGCCCCGCGCTTCTACAACACGCAGCTCGTGGCAGGCTATGCCGACGTGGACACGCTCTCCGGTGCCGTACGCCGCTACAGCTTCTCCTTCTACTACGAGCTGAACCGCCTGCGAACGTCCGGCACAATGGGCACGGACAGCCTTGCCAGCCTCCTCCCAGAGAGTTTCAGCGTGGCATCAAGCACGGCATTCCTCGGTAACCGCCTCTCCGCCAGCTTTCTGGGCACGGCAAAGTACACCTTCCCCACAGTCAGGGACAGCGCCGCCGCTGTGCCACGCCGCCGCCGCTTTGACCTGACGGAACGCTACGCCCTGCGTGTGGACACCAGCCACGCCGTGCGCGACGCCACCTACTTCGACACCGTGCGCACCTATCCCCTGCCCGCAGGGGCGCAGACGGCGTATAAAGAGGTAGTCCCAGCCTCACCCCCTAACCCCCTCTCCAAAGGGCGAGGGGGAAGCCTACGGCGGGGAGACTTTCGAAGGCCGACGTGTGTGTCGCTGGATGAGGGGAATTTGGAAGCCTCCCCCGGAGGGGGGAGGAAGGAGGGGGCTTTAGGGGGCGCCTTAGAGGGGGTCCTCTTCGACCGCCACCGCTGGGCACTGGGAGAAGAAGGGCAGGTGCGCCTGCCCGCCATCCTCACGCCCGAGATGTTCGCATGGTCAAAACGCAAGGGCTTCATGCTCCAGACGCGAATGCGCCTGGAATACGCCTTCAGCCCCCGCAGCAGCCTCAGCCTCGCACCAAAGGCCAGCTACAGTTTCCTGCTGCACCAGTTCTATTGGCGCGCACCACTCACGCTGCGCTTCGCCCCCCACTACGACATGCTCCTCGCCCTCGAAGCTGGAAAGGGCAACCACGTCTATAGCAGCCGCCAGGCCGACGACGTACGCAGCCAGATGCGCGGCACCGAGGACTTCGAGGACCTCGACCGTATGCTCGGAGCCTACGACTTCAACTTCTACCGCGACCTCTACGCCCACTTGGACTACGCCCTCTCCCCTGTCAGCGGATTGCGCCTCGAAGCCGGTCTGCGCTACCACCGCCGCAGCCTCGTGGGATGGAACGAAGAAGCCCGCGCCCACGGCATGCAGCGCTACATCCGCAGCATCGCCCCCCGCCTGCACGCTGAGTGGACGCCCTGCCAATACTACTACCGCGACGCCGTCGGCCGCAAGGTGCCGCTCTACTCCCGCTGGCCCACGCTGCGCTTGGACTACGAGCGCGGTCTACCCGTCGGCCGCCTGCGCAGCCGCTACGAGCGCATCGAGGCCGACGCCACCTACGCATGGGAACTCTACGCCCTGCGCGCCCTCTACCTTCGCGCGGGCGGCGGCCTCTACACCCATCGCGGGCACGGATACTTCCTCTCCTATGACTACTTCTGCGACGAGAACCTCCCCGAGGGCTGGCACGACGAGATGAGTGGCCGCTTCTACGCCCTCGGCTCACGCTGGTACAACGAGTCGCGCTACTACGCGCGACTCTCCGCCACCTACGAGAGCCCCATGCTGCTCTTCTCCCGCCTGAAGTGGCTCTCGCGCGTCGTCCAGCGCGAACGCATCTACGCCAACCTCGTCAGCCTCTCCGCACTCCCCGCCTACACGGAACTGGGTTACGGCATCGGCAGCCACATCCTCGACGTCAGCGCCTTTCTCGGCCTCGCCCCCGGCAGGCGCACCGCGCTGGGTGCCCACGTCGTACTACACTGGTGAGGCGCTGTTAGGTTTTGGGGTTTATTGGTTATTGTTTAACGATTATTATCTAACATCATGAGCGACGGAAACTTCAACCGCAGCCTGCTGCCCTCTGGGGGCTACGCCAGCGGCGTGCGCGCCGGCGAGAGCCGCATGCGTGTGCGTGCCGCCCGGGCCTTCCGGCGGTGGCTTGCAGAGACCTGTCCCAGGGTCGAACCCGGGGAACTCGACCGCCACGTCTCGCGCTTTGCCGCGCTGATGGCGGAGGACTGATTTGGCTTTTAACGACAAAATCAAAGTAGCAAAAAAGCAAAGCCATCGCAACCCTTTTACACACGCAAAGATTGCGGGGCTTTTTTGGTGAACTGGTGAACTCTATTCGGTCTTGTTTTGAACTAAATACCAAATTGGAGATGAAATTTTGTAGATATAGCATTTTGTAGTAAATTTGCGACGCACTCCTTAATGAAATAACAAAAATGCAACGTCTCTCGCAGCAAAAGACAATTATAAAAAACACACATATGAGCAGATTCATCAAATTTTTCTTCCTCCTCCTGCTCCTGCCGCTCACAGCGGCGGGACAGAATGCGGTGGCTGTGGGTGCACAGGTCACGGCGGAGAGTGCTATCGTAAGTGGGAATGCCTACATCCTGAAGACGGGTGCGGGGTGCTACATCACGGATAGCGGAACGAACTACGACGTCCCCAACACTGCTAACGCGGCAACGGAGGCCAGCATCTACCGACTCATTGCCAACAGCGACGGCACGTGGAAAATCCAGAACTACTACACAGGGAAGTACTGGGGCGTACCTGTGTACAACCAAGCCATCGCCGCGAGCGACGAGGCGGGTGCGGGATCGTGGTCGCTGAACTTTTCGGGCAGCACAGCCTACCCCACTGCTCCCGACGCTGGTTCAACCGTGCGCGGCATCGACCGCTCCGATCAGAAGCTTTGGGGATGGTCCACAGGAACCAACAACAACCACAAGGTGTATATCTACGAAGTTGCCCTCTCTACCACTGCCCTGAGCGAATTTGGCAATTTTGATATCAACGTCAGCAGTTCAGAAGCTTCCACGCTTGCAACAGGCGTGTGGTATGTTATGAAGAATCGCGGTCGCAAAGGCTACGCGTATGAGGTGTCAGGCTCATTAAGGAACGCGGCGCAAGAGCCCTATGGTGCGGCAGCAAATGCGGCCCAATATCTGGTTCGGTTGTGTGATGCCGGCGATGGCAAATACTATCTTCAAAATGGTTGGGGCAACTACTTTGGCATAGTTTCCCACAATGTTGCAGTTCCTACAACTCCCTTTGGTTATGAACGTTACACCATAGGAACAATAAATTCTTCGGCCGGTCATTTTTATCTTTCCTCTGAAACTGATGGATATGTGCTGGATTGTCAGGAGAACGGCAATCCCGTTGTTGGTTGGTACAAAACTATTCCCACTACCACAGGTGGCAACAATGACTGGGCATTCTATCCCGTAACGCTCACTCCCTCATTTTCACCTGCAATAACAGAAGTGTATACTATCAACAACACGAACCCTAGTCGGGGAGCCATGATGTACTATCCGGCGGGAAGTACAAGGTATGTTTGGAGTAGCGGCAAGAATAATGTCGGATTTGATGCCTCTTCGGCAAACTGCATGTGGGTCATAATTCCAACCGACACAGAAAAGCAATACTACCTTTACAATGTGGGAGCAGGCAAGTTCGCGATACCAAGTGGTACAGCAAGTACAAATTCATGGATATTTTCAGATGATGCCGTTGCCGTCTCTTTTATCCTGCAATCTGACAATACGTATAAGATAAAAACCGTCACGACTAACACATACGCTGCCATCAGCAACAACTACATTGGTCCCATCATCAACTATAATGACATAGGCGGCAACTTCACCATCACAAAAGTCTCTGGCAATCAAAGTGCTGCTGCCCTGGCCGCCAAGAACAGACTTGTAGAAAGCCAAACGGCATTGACACAGAGTCCGTCTTCCGATACGAGCCAATGGTACGTGATTCGCATCAAACAACACGCCACATATTCAGATTGCTTCATCTATTCTGCCGAGAACGAGATAAACTACAATGGCACGAACTATCCTCTCACATTCGATCATGGGGCTAACATCCGTCCTGCCATCAGCAACGCGAACTACTTTACCCGTATCACGCCGGAACAATACTGGCAGATGCCGAATGGCAGGTATCTTCACAATGCTGTCAATAAATACCCCGTTGCCACAACAATCCCCGAAGCCGTAAACTTTAACTATGAGACAAATGGCTTTGTCTTGTATCACAAAAGCACTGGAGAAAGTCAATATACCCGATACGCTGTTCCTTATTATCTCGGCTCTAACTTTTTTATAGGAGAAACGGCAAACAAAGGAAACGCATATTACGATATATACCCCATTAATCTAGAATCTGCAGGGCTTACGCCTTGGAAGGTCAGCATTCTGAACGGCGGCGACAACATGCAGCTTTCCTGCAACCGCAGTGACGTCAGCGGCCTCACAAAGGTGTATGACGGCGGATGGTTTTTCCTTCCCGACAACGTAACACCGACGAGTTCCGACTTTTCGATGGCACAGATGGAATCGTGCATCATTGACGCATCAAACAAGACCATCACGGTTACAATGCCTGCAGGACTTGCCATCACGGAGAACGACGTAACCGTAGAGCAGGGTTTCCAGACGGCTGGACGTGACGCAGAAGTGATGCTGCTTCGCATAACCGCCTCACCTTTCAACAATGCTGCAAATGCAGAAATCGGCATAACGTTCAAGGACGGAGCAGAAAAACTTGTGTCTGGACTTACTCTCTACGAAGCGTCCTCCAATTCTCCGGAGATTCTTGGAACAGGTTCCGGAGCACCCACAAGAACTGCCGTAACAACCACAACGGTGGACGGTACAAGTGCAGACGTGACGCTGAACATAGGTTCCTTCACAGCCGGCACGCACTACTATTGGCTTGCAGCTACAATTAAAAGCGACGCAACGCTTGGTGCCATCGTTGATGCTGCTGTCAAAAACATCGTTTGCACAAATGGCAGCAACGAAATCACTACAGACCTGACCTCCATAGGCGACCCCGCCGATCGTGGTGCAATGGTATTCAATGCACACAGCTATCCCTTCCTTCCCTGGGATGAAGGCAGTAAGATTTACCGCATTCCTGCTATGGTCGTAGCCAATGACGGCAGCATTGTCGTGGCTGCCGACAAACGATACGACAGCTATTCGGACATCGGAGGCGGCCATGTGATAGACATCGTGGTACGCCGCTCGACAGACGGCGGTAAGACTTGGGGGACTCCCGTTGTCGTAGCAAAAGGTGACAACAGCAACGATGCCACATGCGGTTACGGCGACCCGACGCTGGTAAAAACCCAAAGCGGAAAACTTATATGCACATCCTGCGCGGGCAATCTTGGGTTTAACTATGGCCTGAAACGCTTCATGGTTTCCACCTCCTCCGACAACGGTATAACGTGGACGAGCCCTGTTGACGTGACTGAAGTTGAGGGAATGCTTACGAACAAGCCCGGCCTCACGGATTTCTTCATTACGTCTGGTAAAGGTATTCTTACAAGCGAGGGTATTCTGATGTATCTCGTTATTGCAAAAGAAGGATTAAAGAACTACGTCATTTATTCCGTAGATGGGGGTGAACATTGGGTTATTGACGACCAGGTGGTTTACACTGGAGGTAACGAAGCAAAACTTGAACTTGCCAACGACGGTTCTCTCATTGCTTCTGTTCGCCAAGGAGGTGACAGGGGATTTAACTTCGGCACATACGAGTACTCGAACGGGGCAGTCAGCTTCAATTGGGGGACTCAGTATCAAAACTCGCAGCTGAATGCAGGTGGTGCTGCCAACAACCAAGACGTCATTTACTACCAGCGCAGCCCAAAGACGGGAAAGCCCGATTATGTGTTCCATTCCATGACGACAGGCAATCACGCCAACCTGAAACTATACTACAGCACGGACGGTGCAAAGAACTGGACGGAGTTCCTGAACGTACAGACAAAAGGAACACGTTACGTCACAATGGCCAAAGCTGGCACGGAGGAGAATCCAGGTAGCCTATACCTCTTCTTTGAAGACCAGTCGCTCAACACCTCTGGAGGTAATACCAACTACAACCACTATCCTCTGAACTTCATTGAGATTACACGCGACCAGTTGCTGCAATACATTCCCAATCTTGACGACGTTTCATCAATCACTGACGGTAAGTACTACCGCATTCGCAGCAAGCTGTACGATAAGCACATGGTGGAAAAGATTTCCACTCATCAAGTAGGTACTGAGGATGTGACAAACGATGACTATACGGCGCTCTGGAAAGTGTCCCTTTCCGGAACTTCCCTGAAACTTCAGAATGCCATCACCGACCGCTATATCCAATTGCAAGGATACACGGGCAGCGTGCCCTATACTACGGGGACATCCGAAGCTACCTTTACCTTGGCTGCTGTTGAAGGACAAGACAACACATATACAATCAATGACTACGTCAACCCCTCCAACGCCAACAGCAACACGGGGCTTCATAGCGCTGCCTCGCAAAACTATCTGGTTGTGGGCTGGTACTCAAATGCAGATGCTTCGAGATGGGTATTTGAGGAAGTTACACCTGATGACCTCATTCTTACCGTAAGCCGCGACTCCTACCAGAAGATGCAGGATATGGTAAACAATACAGATGCCTATACAACAACGTTGCAGAAATACTTTACGGACGGAACATGCACCACGCTCAAAAGTTCTTATGCCGCAATGAGCGACAACGACCTGAAAAACGAGATGCTTGCCGACGGCCTCGTAACAGATGTGCAGAATATGGCCGTGAAAGTGAAGAACAATGCCTGGAAGACCTACGACAGCTGGAATAAGACTGAACGCACTTTCCGCGTTGCCGACTACAATGTATATAGCGACTACAACCAATGGACGTCAATCCTAAAATACACGTACAAACTCGGACGTCTGACGAATCCTACAGGTATCAGCGGTACTCGCAATGAGATTGTATCGTTATACGTTGGAACGATACCCAACGGACAAACAGTCGCATTGGAAGCAGTTCCCCTGAGTTCGGCTACGGGTACACAATATGTACTTCACGAGGGTTACAATGCCGTTATTCTCGACGATAATTGCACCCTCTTCATCTGCAACAGCGTTGACAATACTACTGACGGGAAAGCTCCATTCACGCCTCTCAGCAACTACTCTCCCGTAACGGTACACATAGAAGGCGGTTTCGTAAACGGTTACTTCGACCTGACACGCGGAGATACGGACACGGACTGGGCGCAGCTGAAAGCGAATATGATGGAGGGGAGCATTACTGACCTCAAAACTGCTCAACTCACATTCCATCTGCCAACAGACGATCTCAAGAGCGCTGCCGGCGACGAACTGGTCGGGCTCCTGAATATCTGGGATGGGATAATGACTATGGAACGAAGCCTACAAGGTCTGGAAGAATACGACGGATATTGGAACAATCCCCTTTCCGTAACGTCCCCGACAACAGATTACATGCATGCTTCAGACTTCGGCACCTTCTATGCTGACTACACGCTTGCTTCAATCATGAACTATGCAAACATGAGCCAGAATGCAGGCAATATCTGGGGACCGGCTCATGAGATGGGACACATCCACCAGCGCCCCATCAACATGATTGGGTGTACGGAAATTTCCAACAATGTATATTCCAACATTGCTGTTTACCAACAGGGACACGCTACAAGCCGCACAAAGAACATTCAGGATACTTTCACGGACTTCGCGAACGGGAAGTCATGGCTTGATCGCGTATATGACGGAAGCGGAAATCCCGACCTCTGGCAGTGCACCCACCTCTACTGGCAGCTCTATCAGTACTTCCACCTTGCCGGTTACAACACGAGCTTCTATCCCGAGTTGTACAAAGCGTTGCGTCAGAGCCCGATGACACACACGGGCGGCGTCTTCGTTCCCGCTGCCGAGGATTACCTGAAGTTCTACAAGACTTGCTGCGAAGTCAGCGGCTACGACCTGACGGAATTCTTCCAAGTGTATGGTTTCTTCACACTACCCACGGAAGCTGAGTACACGCTTGGCGGCACCACACGTACTGCACACCTCGTCAGCGACTACGGAAACTTCTACGTCTATACTACGCAGGAAATGATTGATGCCGTTCGCGCAGAAGTGAAAGCCATGAAGCTAAAGCCGTGTAACATCATCTTCATCGAAGACCGCATCAAAGCTCCCGACGCCACTTACGAGGGGGCGGCAGCAGGCGAGAAGAAGATAAACTATTCCAATAACGACGCCAGCGTCGGACGCATCGGCGAATGCGGCGAGACCGGACAATATACTGATTTCCGGACGCCCGTCAGCGGAGAATATGCTGCCGACGTGGATGCTTCTGGCAATGTGTCTGTCTCGGGCGGCACGGGGGCCGTAGGCTTCAAGGTTTACGATACGGACGGAGACCTCGTCCTCGTCAGCAACACCCACGAGTTCCAGCTTCCCGCCGACTTGATTGCCAGCGGATATGTGCTGAAAGTGGCACAGGGCGACGGCAGCAGTGCCCCCATTGCCCCACTCTACAAAAACGTCACCGTGAACTATGCGGCAGGTGGTTTCTACACGACGCTCTACGCTCCCGTTCCCCTCACGATTCCGAGTGGAGCACGTGCCTTTGGCGCGACTTTGGAAGGTGACGTGCTTACGCTGCATGAGTACAAGGGAATTATCCCCGCTCTGCAGGGTGCCCTAATCGAATTCGACAGCCATCCAGAAGGAAAGGCTGAGAACTTCCTACAGGACTTCAGCGTCAGTGAGGAAGCTGGAACACCCATCGAGGGCAACCGCCTGACGGGGTCCCTCGTGGATGCCGACCCGCGCACGCTGGCAGGCACGGTCTTCACGTTTGCCGTGAAATCCGGACAGGTGGGTTTCTACAAGTACACCGGCAACACGTTGAAAGCGGGTAAGGCATTCCTCCTGCTGACCGACGGCGAGGCGCAGAGCGTACGCGGCTTCACCCTTGAAATCCCCACGGGCATCAGCTCGTCACTCGTCACTCGTCACTCGCGGGCTACCTATGACCTCCAAGGCAGACGCGTAAATGGTCAATTGCCCAAGGGCATGTACATTGTCAACGGTAAGAAAGTATTCATCAAATAAGTCATCACTATGCAGCACGAATATATAAAGCCCGAAACGCATGCCGTGGCCTTGCTCGTAAAGAGTACCGTCCTCCTGGGCAGCGGCGACACCTTCGTAATCGATGACGGCGACGACGGCACCGACATCCAGTTCTCCCGCGACCACGACGGCGGCGGCTTCGCCTGGGACGAGGAGGAGTGATTCATCACGGAACCTGTGAAATAAAGTTGACGAGTGACGGGCTTGCCTGATGGCAAAGAGCCCGTCACTCGTCGTTCGTATGTCGGAGGAACTGGGGGTCAGAGGTGGCGGATGCGCCACTCTGCGGGATAGAGGTTGTTGGCGCGGGAGCCGAGGTTGTTGACAAAGCCGAGGGGGTGCCCCTCAAAGCAGACGAGGACGTAGCCACAAGGAACGCCGGTCCCAAGCACGAGGGCTGCGCGGCGCAGATAGGAAAGAGCGTCGTCGAACGAGAGCTCTGCACGAGAAAAGGCGTCGGGAGCGAGTTCCGTAGAGAGTGCCAACGGCGCGGCGGGTTGCCATTTGTTGCCCTTGCGGCGTGCGAGGAGTATGCCTGGCTCCCAAACGTGGCTACGTAATGCGGCAAATAGCGTTGTCGCTTCGTCAAAATGGGTACGCCGCAGGGCATAAACACGTTCGTCGTCGGGGGTATAGAGCTGAAAGTCTTCAGGCGTGCGAAGCCATTGAGCCAAAGCCCCATTCAGAGCCCCCCCTCCGGGGGAGGCCTTCAGATGCCCCTTATGTCGGGATAACTTTTTCTTAACCTTTATATCCTCCCCACGCGAGGCCTCCTGCTCTCCTGAAGCGGGAAACTGGCTTTTTTTCCGGAGAAGTGCAATAAAGAAACCTTCGCCACGTGTACGATGGGGATAGAAGTGGAACCCACTATTAAATGACAAGCCTTCTGCGAGGAACGAAATGGGAACAAGTTCCGCGCCCAGTTCTTCGCAGATACAGCGGACGTTGTCCTCATTCTCAAGGCGGTTGAAGGTGCAGGTGCTATAAACCATATAGCCGCCGGGACGGAGGGCGGGCCACACGTCGCGCACAATGTCCATCTGGCGCGCGGCACACATGCGGACGTTCTCCGCACTCCACTCGGCCCGTGCCCCTTCGTCTTTACGGAACATGCCCTCGCCGGAGCAGGGCACATCGGCGGCTATGATGTCGAAGAAGTCCGGGAGCGATGCGAAGTCCGCAGGATAGGCATTGGTCACGACCACGTCCGGCGCGCCCCACTTGGCCATATTCTCCGCCAGCACCTGTGCCCGCTGACGCACGGGCTCGTTGCAAACGAGAAGCGCGTCTTGCAACAAGGATGCCCACAACGTGCTCTTTCCTCCAGGTGCCGCGCAAAGGTCAAGGACTCTCAGTGACGAGGGGCAAGTGACGAGTGACGCGTCCGCTTGTATGGCTTTGCAGGCTTGCTCCACCGCCATGGAAGAAGCTTCCTGCACGTAGTAGCAACCAGCGTGGAATAGCGGGTTGAGCGTAAACTGCGGGCGTTCGGAAAGGTAGCGTCCCGTCTCGCACCAGGGTACTTTGTCAGCCCCCTCCCACCTCCCCCCTCCGGGGGAGGCTTCCAGATACCCCTTATTCAGCGTCACACTCGTCGCTTCTTCAAGGCCTCCCCCGGAGGGGGGAGGTGGGAGGGGGCATTTGCGGGGGTTCAAACGTATGCTGACAGGCGGTTCTTCTTCCAAGGCACGGAAGAGGGCTTCAGCCTCGTCGGCACCAAGCTGGCTGCGCATCTGCGCACGGAAGTCTTCGGGAAGGGGTATCATACAAAACGAATGTCCGTGATGACGGGTGCGCCGACGGCGGCATTGAGACGCCGCACAAGGGCGGAGCGTTGCATGGAGAGATTATTGCGCATGGCGGGCGAAAGGATATGCACGCACAGATGCTGACCTTGTATGTATGCCTCCGTGGTTTGCTCCGCCACCGCAGCACCGGCAATGCGGGGCCATGCCTCCACGAGGCGATGCTGGTTGAGCGGCGTGAGAAGTCCTTCCGTGGCGAGGTATTCGCTGAGAAGGTCGCCTAACATTGTCGGAGCGTTGCGTTTCATGAGAGGGGTTGGGTGGCCGGAGTTTCTGAGGAAGAAGAAAGGCTGACGCGTCCGTCCTCAACGTAGAAGAGGCGGTAGTCCTCGCGGGAAGCGGCAAGCAGGCGGTCGAGGTGGTCGCGGTTGGTGTCCGTGATGAACACCTGCCCGAGGTCGGGCGACTGCGCGGCGAACTGCACGATGCGCTCCACGCGACCACGGTCGAGCTTGTCGAAGATGTCGTCAAGGAGGAGCAGAGGCGTACGCCCGCCATGGCGTTGTTTCAGGAGAAGATACTGCGCCAGCTTCATGGCGATGGCGTATGTCTTTGTCTGTCCCTGCGATGCCTCGCGGCGTACGGGATAGCCGCCAAGCGTCAGCAGGAGGTCGTCGCGATGGGGGCCGTAGAGCGTATGTCCCACGATGGCTTCTTTCTGGCGTCCGGCACGCAGGAGTTCGCGCAAGCTGCCGCGTTCGGCATGCGTCTGCAGCGTGATATCGACAATGGAGGTCTCGGAAGCGTTGTCGCAGAAACTGGCGTACATGTCGCGGAAGACGGGCACGAAAGCCTCCACGAACTCGCGGCGTGCCGCGTAGATGACCTCCGCCTCGAGGGACATCATGTCCTCCAAGGTTTCGGCCACACTCCAGTCCACAACTCCCTCCTCGGCACCACGCAGGAGGGCGTTGCGCTGCTTCAGGGCGCGCTCGTAACGGATGAGGGATTCAAGATACGCTTTGTCGTACTGCGAGATGGCGGCATCCATAAAGGCCCGGCGCCCTTCGCCACTTCCCTCCGCGAGGCTCACGTCGTAGGGCGACACCATGACGAGGGGCACGCTGCCCACATGGTCGGAGAGGCGCCGCAGGGACTTGCCGTTTTTCGCCACGCGCTTTTGCCCGCCGTTGCGGTAGGCGCATACAAGGTGCTCCTCCGCACCCGCATCGGACTCCAACGTGGCGTCGAGCATGAAGTCGGGGGCGTCGTGGCGCACGTTGTGGGCATCCTGCGTGCTGGTCGTACTGCGACAGAATGCCAGGTAGTAGATGGCGTCCAGAACGTTCGTCTTCCCCATGCCGTTATGGCCTACAAGGGCGTTGAGGCGTGGAGAGAACGAGAGGCGCGCTTCCTCAATGTTCTTATAGTTGAGGATGTTAAGAGACTTGAGTATCATTGCTGCTGAGGAGATTGTCCTACCACACGTCCACGCGCTGTGTCTTGGGCACGAAGAGGCGGTTTCCTTTCTTGATGCCGAAAGCGTCGTACCAGGCGTCGATGTGCGGCAGCGCGCCGTTGACACGCCAGCGTCCGGGGCTGTGGGGGTCGGTCTTATTGTAGCGGCGGAGCTGCTCGTCGCGGATGTTTTGTGCCCACACGAAGGCATAGGACAGGAAGAAGCGTTGCTCGGGCGTGAAGCCGTCGCGCTTCTCCAGCGGATGCTTCTTCATAGCGTTCTGGAGGGCTTGGTAGGCTACGTTCAGACCGCCGTTATCGGCAATGTTTTCGCCGAGCGTCAGCTTGCCGTTAGCATACATGCCGGGGAGCACTTCAATGCCGTCGAAGAACTTACGCATGACGTCCGTACGGGCCTCGAAGTTCTTCTTGTCCTCGTCCGTCCACCAGTTCTTCAGGTTTCCGTCCTTGTCAAACTGCGCGCCCTGGTCGTCGAAACCGTGCGTCATCTCGTGACCGATGACCACGCCGATGGCGCCGTAGTTGGCTGCGTCGTCAGCCTCGGGATTGAAGAAAGGCGGCTGCAGGATGCCTGCGGGGAAGCAAATTTCGTTGGTTGTGGGGTTGTAGTAGGCGTTGATGGTCTGCGGCGTCATGTACCACTCGTCCTTGTCAACGGGTTTGTTGGCGCGGCGGCTGACGTAGTCGCGATGCAGGAACTCGCGGGCGTTGGAGAGATTCTCGTAGTAGGAAAGGTTTTCGTCGATGGTGAGGCCGTCGTAGTTGCGCCACTTGTCGGGGTATCCAATCTTCACGTAGAAGGCGTCAAGCTTTTCCTGCGCCTTCGCCTTGGTGTCCTCGCCCATCCACGTCAGGGACTGAATGCGCTGGCCGAGGGCAATGCGCAGGTTCTCCACCAGCTCCGTCATGCGCTGCTTGCTGCTTTCGGGGAAGTACTTCTCCACGTAGAGCTGGCCTACAGCCCAGCCCATGACGCTCTCCACAGCACCCACACTACGCTTCCAGCGGGGACGGTCCTGCTCGGCACCCGTCATGACCTGGCCGAAGAAGCGGAACGACTCGCTGCGGAAGTCATCGCTCAGGGCGTTGGCGGCGCTGTTCACCACCTTGAACTCCATGTATGCCTTCAGGTCCTCGAGGTCGGCTTCGGAGAGAATCTTCTCCACCTCGTGGAGCGCCTCGGGCTGCCCAACGTTCACTTCGCCCATAGCCGGATAGCCCAGCGTGAGGAGTGCCGTACTCCAGTCGATGCCGGGATAGTCGCTCAGCAGGGTGGCGTAGGACATCTTGTTATAGTTAGCCTCCACGTCGCGGAGTTCCGTAGCGCTACGGCTGGCCTTGGCTATCTGCGTTTCGATGGCAAGCACGGCGTCGCGCTTACGGGCGGCAGCCGTCTCGTCGTTTCCCACCATGCGGAGGAGGTTGTACACATATTCCTTATACGCGTCGCGCACGCGTACGATGTTCTCGTCGTCGCCCAGGTAGTAGCTGCGCTCGCCCATGGAGAGTCCCCCCTGCCCTATTTGCAGCAGGTTGCGGGAGGCGATGCGCAGGTCGGCGTCGCAGGACACGTCGAACATCATGGCGGAAACGCCGCGGAGGTCCAGTTCTGCGGAACGAAGCTGGTATTCAGCACGCGAACGGATGTTGCGCACGCACTCCAGCTGGGCACGTATGGGTTCGTAGCCTTCGGCATTGCGGCGCACGCTGTCCATAGCGAGGCGGTAGAAGGAACCTATCTTCTGCCCCAGCGTGCCCGGCTTCTGCGGCGTGGCTGCGAGGTCCTCAATCAGGCTGCGGATTTGTTCGCGGTTGTCCTCTTCAAGGGCGTTGAACTGTCCGTAGCGGCTGTACTCCGGTGTCAGCGGATGCGCTTTCATCCAGCCGCCGTCGGCATATTCGTAGAAGTCCGTACCGGGCTTCACCTTCGGGTTCATGTTGGCACGGTCGATACCTGTGCCGGGCGTCTGCCCCATGGCGGACAGCGTCACGAGGGAGAGGGAGAGAAGAAGTTTTTTCATATTCGTTGTTGTATTTAAGTGTTCGGAATGTCAGGAATATCCGGAGACCTCCGGAGTATTCAGAGATTATCAAGCGCCTCGGAAGCCTGTTCCCAAGCGTCCATGGCGGCTTGTAGTTCGTGTTGCTTCGCGGCATAGGACGTGGCAAGTGCTGCGTCCGCCGCGCCCTCGGCCGTGCTGAGCCGTTGTTCCAGTTCGGCAAGTTCGCCTTCGAGGCGTTCCACGGCGGCCTCGGCTTCGGCAAGGGCTTTTTCGGCCTTTCGCGTCTGCCGCGCACGCTCCTTCATGGCTGCATGTTCCGCCGCACCTTTCGAGGGGGTAGCCGCCTGCGCAGGAACATCCTTTGCAGACGCGGCCTGAGGCGCAGGGAGCTTCGCGTCCTGCGACAGGTAGTCGTAGATGCCTCCGATGTGTTCCCGCACGTGCCCGTCGGCAAAAGCATAGACGCGCTCGGCAAGTCCGTCGAGGAAGTAGCGGTCGTGGCTGACGAGGATGACGGTGCCGTCGAAAGTCAGCAGGGCGTCCTTCAGCACGTCCTTCGTCTGCATATCCAGGTGGTTGGTAGGTTCGTCAAGGATGAGGAAGTTGACGGGCTCGAGCAGGAGTTTTATCATGGCCAGACGGCTACGCTCGCCGCCGCTGAGCACCTTCACCTTCTTGTCCGAGGCTTCGCCGCCAAACATGAAGGCGCCAAGGATGTCGCGAATCCTGAGTCGCACGTCGCCTGTCGCCACGCGGTCTATGGTCTCGAAGACGGTCAGCTCGCCGTCCAGGAGCTGCGCCTGGTTCTGCGCGTAGTAGCCTATCTGGACGTTGTGGCCAAGCCTGAGCTTTCCGCCGAACGGTATCTCGCCCATGATGCACTTCACGAGCGTGGTCTTACCTTCGCCGTTGCGTCCCACGAAAGCCACTTTCTCGCCACGCCGCAGCGTGAGGTTCACGTCGCGGAACACGCAATGCTCGCCGTAGTCCTTGCGGACGTCTTCGCACGTCAGGGGGAAGTCGCCGCTGCGCTGGCAGGGCGGAAACTTCAGGTGGAGCGAACTGGTGTCAACCTCGTCCACCTCTATCGGGACGATGCGCTCCAGCTGCTTGATGCGGCTCTGCACCTGTACAGCCTTCGTGGGCTTGTAGCGGAAGCGCTCGATAAAGTCTTTTATGTCAGCTATTTCCTTCTGTTGGTTCTCGTATGCCCTCAGCTGCTGCTCGCGACGCTCCGCGCGGAGCTGCACGTACTCGTCGTAGCGTACGCGGTAGTCCGTGATGCGGCCGCAGGAAATCTCCATCGTGCGGTTTGTGACGTTGTTGATGAAGGCGCGGTCGTGACTGACGAGAACCACGGCACTGGGACTCTTGGCCAAGAACTGTTCCAGCCAGCGTATGCTCTCGATGTCGAGGTGGTTCGTAGGCTCGTCGAGGAGTATCAGGTCCGGTTGGCGCAGCAGGAGCTTGGCCAGCTCTATGCGCATACGCCAGCCGCCGCTGAACTCGCGCGTGGGCCGCAGGAAGTCCTCGCGTCGGAAGCCGAGGCCCTGCAACGTGCGCTCCATCGTGGCGCGGTAGTTCTGTCCGCCGACAAGCTGGAAGTGTTCCGTGTCGAGCGACAGGCGTTCCACGAGCGCCATGTAGGCTTCGCTCTCGTAGTCCGTGCGCAGGCTGAGCTCCTCCTCCTCGCGGCGGATGCGCTCCTGCAGGCTGTTGATGTCGGCAAAGGCCTTCTCCGTCTCCTCCAGCACCGTCGTTTCGTCCGCCAGCTTCATCACCTGTGGCAAGTAGCCGATGCTGATGCCGCGCTCGCGCGCCACCTCTCCCGCCGTAGGCTCCTGCTCGCCGGCAAGCATCTTCAGGAGCGTGGACTTGCCGGCGCCGTTCTTTCCCACAAGGGCTATGCGGTCCCTGGCGTTGATGACGAAGGAGGCATCCGTGAACAACGGACGCGCGGAAAACTCGATGGAAAGTCGCTGTACTGAAATCATAGGCAGGCAAAAGTACAAAATAATTTGCAGATTGCTTGTACGCAGTTCCAATTATTATAAAATCCTTGCGCACGGGGCGCATTCCCGCGTCCCGGATGCACACAAGAAGAAGCGCGAACGGGGAGGTGACGGCAACAGGGAAAAAAGTCCGGGACGTGCGCACACATTTTCTTCCGTGTGTGTCTTTTTGTAAATAGGGTTGACACCTAAATCACAAAAAATGATGAAAACAGAAAGAGATTATCTACGTACCCGTATGGATCGTGTTCATTTGCGCCAAGAGGTGTATCGTCTTTATCGCGAAGAAAACCTTCCCCTTG
>JAFUXE010000026.1 GCA_017477205.1 Alloprevotella sp. | reverse complement strand
TCATCGCATACAATCTCATGCCCAAAAAGCCGCAGATGAACATTGAGATTATTGACAAAAGCAGGATTATTGCCTAATCTTACGCCGAACTCACGTTATTTTTAACTTCAAAACTTGGATTCCAGCCTCCAATAGAAGGCATTTGTGTCGAGAGCTTAGGCTTGATAAATCATTTCATAAGCGCAGACGGATTGATTCACGACAGCATTCAGAGGTTGCGATTCTCGTTTGTTGTTGGAGCAGCCGCTATATATAGGCGGCTCCGACAACAAACAAAAATCTTATCGCCGGCACAAAGACTTCGGGAGTGCGCGGAGCCTTATCGGGTGCCGCGCATTGTCTTCTTCGGTTTTTTGTCTATATTTGCCGCGACTTTGTGAAACAAGCTTAACTGACGGACTCCGCTATGCTCCTCCACCTGCTCCATACGCTTTATGTACTCGCAGCACTCGTTGCGGGACAAATGGGCATGTCAGCGGAGCAGACAAGCGCGGCAGCAGAAGCCGCCGCAGCACCTCAGGAAAGCACCGCCGTCCCCCGGGAGGCCACGCTGTCAAAGGAAGGACTCATAGCAGCCGTCCTGACTGAGACACCGCAGCCGTTCCGCCTCTCGAATACGCGTTCGCAACGCGCCCTGTCCTCACACGGAGCGAAGCCGTTCCGTCCAGGCGGGAAACAGAACGCGTTTTATAAGTTCTCCAACCACCTCCACAACGGCTTCGGAAGATTCTTGCGCCGCGAGGCGCAGCCCTTCCCCGCCCGAGTCCCGCGCACATACTATGTGCTTGCGCTGGGACGCTTGCTTTGTTAGACAACCATAGTATATTTTGTTGTGTTCCTGCGCACAAAAAACCATTCGCGCGGGACGAAACCACATTTTAGTCTGACAAAACAAACAACATCAATGCCCAATATCAAAAAAATGGAGATGGCAAAAGCCCTCTCCGCCCACCGCAACGTGACGGTGAGGCATTCCCTATTCGGTCTTGTGCAGACCGCAGTTTATGAACCTACGCAGAGCAAGCTCGACGCGGCGCAGTATTACTACACGTCCGAAGGAGGCACGCGCCTTGAGGCGTTGCTGAAGAGTTCCGAAGCCGCCCTGGACAAAGCGCTCGGTGCCTGCGCACATTTGGAGCGTCGTGCCGTCTGCAACGTGCGCCTCGACGTGTGTCGCAGCCGCGATGCGCAGTTTGTCGCCCTTCAGCTCTTCCGCTACGAGGACTATCTCTACCAGCCCGCAGGTGAAGCTCGCTTCTTTGAAGGCGATGCCGCCGCACGCATAGTGAACACGCTGAATCTGTAACGCACACCATTTCCTATTATGGGCGCAGCGCTTCTTCCCGGAGGTGCCTGCGCCCTTTTCGCTGCCGTTTTGTCACCAAAAAGGGGCTTGAACTTGCACGTATGAAAACATATTCGTACTTTTGCCACACGGTAAACGACACGTTGTTCAGAACAAACCACAATTAATTACCAATATGAAAAAGTTATTCTCCCTCATGACGACGCTCATGATGGCTTCCACCGCCCTCATGACGCTTACATCCTGCGACGACGACTCCCGAAAAGCCTTTACACTGGACGGCACATGGACCGGCACCATCGGAACGTACTATTCCGACCGCTGGGGCATCAACGGCAACACGCTTCACACGGCCATCCACTTCAACATGACCGACCCCTGGGGCGGCAACGGCTACGAAGTGGACTACGACACGCGCACGCCCTTCGCAAACTACTACTACTGCGAGTTCACGTGGAGCGTGAATGAGGGTGTCATCCGCATCCGCTACAAAGACAACTGGGACGAAATCCGCATCTACGACTACGAACTTGAGGTCGGCGGCTACTTCCAAGGCTACATGGACGACGGCCGCACCAACAACATCTACTTCCGCCTGCACTACGACAGCCGCTTCGACTGGTCGCCCTATCAAGGAGGCCCCATCTACGCGCCCGCCACGCGCGCTGCCACCGGCGAGAACATTGTAAGCGGCGACGGCTACTTCGCAAAAGGCATCTTCGCGGAGAAGATGAAGGAACGGGAATAAGGCAAACCTGTTTCGCCGCCGTAAAAACAAAAAGCCATGAGGAAACTGCTTTCACTCCCCCCCAACGTAGTGGACAAATTCCACGAAGTCACGCGCCTGAGGCGCGACGAATTCTTCTGCACCTGCGACCCCGTGGGTCACAAGCTTGGCTCGGGCGGCGGCACGGCCTGGATTCTGGCTGCCGAGGAAGCCGCAAGGCGCAAAGAGCACGCAGGCAAGGAGGCTGAGCCGCGGGAAAAGCGCATCGTCATTCATGGCGGCGGACAGAGCCGTCGGCTTCCGGCCTACGCGCCGAGCGGGAAACTGCTGACGCCGGTTCCCGTGTATCGCTGGGAACGCGGGCAGCGTATTGACCAGACATTGCTGGATTTGCAGCTTCCCCTTTATGAAAGCATCATGGAGCGCACGCCTGCCGGCCTGAACACGCTGGTGGCGAGCGGCGACGTGCTGCTGCGCGCTACGGAACCCTTGCAGGAAATCCCCGATGCCGACGTCGTTTGCTACGGCCTCTGGGCAACGCCGGAGCAGATTTCCCATCACGGCGTGTTCATGATGCGCCGCGACAAGCCCAGCGAACTTGACTTCATGCTCCAAAAGCCTACGGCGGAGGAGCAGGCTGCGCTGATGCAGACGCACTATGCGCTCATCGACGTGGGCGTCTGGATTCTGAGCGACAGGGCGGTGGCGGTGCTGATGAAAAAGGCTGCGCCGAAAGGCGGCACAGATGCCGACTCGTTCACCTTCTACGACCTTTACAGCGACTTCGGCTGCGCGCTGGGCAACCATCCGTCCAAACCCGACCCGGAAATAACCTGCGCCGCGCAGGAAGACTCTCCGCGCGAAGCGCTTTGTTCCCCCTCGAAGGGAGGGGCGGAAGGGGCTCTCTCCGTCTGCATCCTGCCCCTGCCGGGCGGCGAGTTCTACCATTTCGGCACGGGCTCGGAGATGCTGCGTTCCTCGATGGATCTGCAAAACCTCGTGAAGGACCAGCGCCTCATCATCCAGCGCGGCGTAAAAAAGCAAAGCAGCGTATTCACGCAGAACAGCCTCATCCCCAACCGCTTCACGGAGGAACAGGAGTTTATCTGGGTGGAAAACTCTTGTCTCGGCGAAAGTTGGCACCTGACGCGCCGCAACATCGTCACGGGCGTGCCGCAAAACGACTGGTGCGTGACGTTGCCCGAAGGCATCTGCCTGGACATCGTGCCCGTCGGCGAGCGCGCCTTCGCCCTGCGCCCCTACGGCTATGACGACACCTTCCGCGGGACGCTTGGCGACAGCCGTACCACGTTCCTCGGCCGCACCCTGAAGGGCTGGGACCTGGAACGCCTTGGCGGCGAAGGCTGCGACATCCAGAACGCGCGCCTCTTCCCCGTCTCCGAAAGCCTCGACGAACTCGGCAGCCTGTTGCGCTGGCTGCTGACCGGCGAGGGCGACGGAGCGGCATATTATAATTGTACGCGCATGAGCGCGGAGGAACTCTCCGAACACGCCAACCTGGCACGCCTCTTCGCACAGCGCCGAAACCTACAGGCACAAAACCTGCCCGCGCTGGCCGCAAACTGGCAGAAGAGCGTATTCTACCAGCTGAACCTGCGCGACGTGGCGGAGAAATACGCCGAGAACGCCCTACCCCTCCCCGCTCCCCTCGCGGACGAGACACCGCTGATGACGCGCATCCACGATGCCATGTTCCGCGAAGTGGCCGGCGAAGCCGACCGGGGCTGGGACAAGCGCGCCTTCGGGCTCCTGAAGGAAGGACTCACGGCAGAAGCCCTGGCGCACACCGTCATGCCCCGCCGCACGACGCTGGACGACCAGATTGTCTGGGGCCGCAGCGCGGTGCGCATAGACCTCGCGGGCGGCTGGACGGACACGCCGCCCTACTGCCTGCTGAACGGCGGCGACGTTGTCAACGTTGCCATCAACCTGAACGGGCAACAACCCCTGCAGGTCTATGTGAAACCCTGCAAGGAGCCTGTCGTCATCTGCCGCAGCATAGACCTCGGCGCGATGGAACGCATAGAAACCTACGAAGAGCTTGCACGCTACGACAAGGTGGGGTCTCCCTTCTCCATTCCCAAGGCGGCGCTGACGCTTTGCGGCTTCCTGCCGGGCTTTGGCGGGGAGCGCTACGGCAGCCTGCGCCAGCAACTGGACGACTTCGGCTGTGGCATCGAAATCACCCTGCTTGCGGCCATTCCCGCAGGCAGCGGGCTGGGAACGAGCAGCGTCCTGGCCGCCACCGTGCTGGGCACGCTGTCGGATTTCTGCGGCCTCGGATGGGACAAAAACGAGGTGGGGCACCGCACGCTCCTGCTTGAACAGCTCCTCACGACGGGAGGCGGCTGGCAGGACCAGTACGGCGGCATCCTCCCGGGTGCGAAGCTGCTGCAGTCCGAAGCGGGCTTTGGCCAGAACGTCACGGCACGCTACCTCCCCGACACGCTTTTCTCCGCCCCCGAACTGCGCGACTGCCACCTGCTCTACTACACCGGCATCACGCGCACGGCAAAGCATATCCTGGCCGAAATCGTGCGCGGCATGTTCCTGAACCAGACGGAACATCTCCGCACGCTGCGCGACATGCGCGAGCACGCCCACACGGTGGCCGAGGCCGTGCAGCTCTGCAACTTCCCCCTCTACGGAGAGCTCATACGCCGCACGTGGACGCAAAACCAGCGCCTTGACAGCGGCACCAACCCGCCCGCCGTGGCCGCCCTCTGCCAGCGCGTGGACGACCTGTGCCTGGGCTACAAGCTCCCCGGTGCCGGCGGCGGCGGTTTCCTCTACATGGTGGCGAAAGACCCCGAGGCCGCCCTGCGCATCCGCCGCATGCTGACGGAAAACCCCGCAAACGCGAAGGCGCGCTTCGTGGAACTCGGCATCTCAAGGACGGGCCTCGAAATCAGCCGCTCCTGAATCCCGCCAGACAACCGGCGCACAAGGCGCTCCCAAAAGCCCGCAGGCACAAGCCTCGCGGGCTTTTCCTGTACCGCCTGAAGGCATCGCGACCATAAACCACCGCGGTGGTTTCTATATCCCACGTCGGTGGTTTTTTCATTTCACCGCGGTGGTTTCTTCGTCCCACGGCGGTGGTTTGCGATTACGAAGCCTTGGCGGCGCAGTCCGGAGGGAAGATTTCGCCGGATTAAGGTATTTTATGACAAGGAAGCGTTGGACGTATGGACGATTTTCCGTATTTTTGCGCGCAAATTTATAAAGCCAACCGACAATGACTTCAGATTTTCTCGCCGACCGCATCGTCATGGACGGTCTCACCTTTGACGACGTCCTCCTCATCCCCGCTTATTCCGAAATCCTGCCGCGCGACGTGAGCTTGCAGACCAAGTTCTCGCGCCGCATCAGCCTTCAGATTCCCTTTGTCACGGCCGCCATGGACACCGTGACGGAGGCCAAGATGGCCATCGCCATTGCGCGCGAAGGCGGCCTGGGCGTCATCCACAAGAACATGCCCATCGAGGAGCAGGCACGCCAGGTGGCCATCGTGAAGCGCGCCGAAAACGGCATGATCTACGACCCCGTGACCATCCACCGCGACGCCACCGTCGGCGACGCGCTGGCCCTGATGGAGGAATACCACATCGGCGGCATCCCCGTCGTGGCCGACGACAGGAAGCTGGTGGGCATCGTGACGAACCGCGACCTGCGCTTCGAGACGCGCCTCGACAGGAAGGTGGAGGAGGTCATGACGCGCGAAAACCTTGTCACGACGACGCAGCAGACCGACCTGCAAGGCGCCGCCGCCATCCTGAAGGAAAACAAAATCGAGAAACTGCCCGTCGTGGATGCAGAGGGACGCCTCGTGGGGCTTATCACCTACAAGGACATCACGAAGGCACAGGACAAGCCGCGCGCCTGCAAGGACGAAAAAGGCCGCCTGCGCGTGGCTGCGGGCGTCGGCGTCACGCCGGACACCCTGCAACGCATGGAAGCCCTGATACAGGCGGGCGCAGATGCCATCGTCATCGACACCGCCCACGGCCACAGCCGCGGCGTCATTGAGAAACTGCGCGAGGCTAAGCTCAGCTTCCCCGGCGTGGACATCGTCGTGGGCAACGTAGCCACGGGCGAAGCCGCCCTGATGCTGGCAGAGGCCGGTGCGGATGCCGTGAAAGTGGGCATCGGCCCGGGCAGCATCTGCACCACGCGCATCGTGGCAGGCGTCGGCGTGCCCCAGCTCTCCGCCGTCTATGACGTGGCGTGCGCCCTCGCGGACAAAGGCATCCCCCTCATCGCCGACGGCGGACTGCGCTACAGCGGCGACGTCGTGAAAGCCCTCGCCGCAGGCGGCAGCTGCGTCATGATAGGCTCCCTCGTGGCAGGCACGGAGGAAAGTCCGGGCGAAACCATCATCATGAACGGCCGAAAGTTCAAGGGCTACAGAGGCATGGGCTCGCTGGAGGCCATGGAAAACGGTTCCAAGGACCGCTACTTCCAGGGCGGCGTACACGAAGCCAAGAAGCTCGTGCCCGAAGGCATCGCCGGGCGCGTGCCCTACAAAGGGACGGTACAGGAAGTCATCTACCAGCTCTGCGGCGGACTGCGCAGCGGCATGGGCTACTGCGGAGCTGCCACCATCGACGCCCTCCACAGCGCAAAATTCACGCGCATCACGGGAGCCGGCGTGCAGGAGAGCCATCCGCACGACATCCAGATCACGAGCGAAGCGCCCAACTACAGCCGCCACGACTGAAAACACGTAAGAAAAACGACAACCAAATAGACTAATGAAAACTTTCAAACTTATCTGCACCGCCATGCTGCTGGTTTCCGCAGCAACGGCAGGCGCACAGACGACGGCCGACGACCCCGTTGTCATGACCGTGAACGGCGTGCCCGTCACGCGCTCCGAATTTGAATACAGCTACAACAAGAACAGCAACGTACAGGGCGCTGTGGAAGAAAAGAGCGTGGAGGAATACGCCGAGATGTTCGCCAACTACAAGCTCAAGGTCATTGAGGCCGAGGCCCTCCACATGGACACGGCGAAGGCCTACCGCGAGGAATTCCTCACCTACCGCGACATGCAGCTCACGCCCTACATGGTGGACGAAACGTTCATTGACTCCGTTGCCAGGGACATCTATGACCGCTACGAGAAGCAGCTGGACGGCAAGGAGCTCATCCGCCCCGCCCACATCCTCATCCTGCTTTCCCAGCGTGCCGACGAGGCCGAGCAGCAGGCCGCAAAGGCAAAGGTGGACTCCATCTACGAGGCCCTGCTTGCCGGCGCGGACTTCGCCACGATGGCCGCCGAGCACTCCAAGGACCCGGGCTCCGCAGAACGCGGCGGCTCGCTGCCCTGGATAGGCCCCGGTGCCACCCTGAAGGAGTTTGAGGACGCAGCCTACGAGCTGCAGCCCGGCCAGATGTCCAAGCCCGTGCTTTCAAAAGTGGGCTATCACATCATCAAGATGCTGGAACGCAAGCAGCTCGAGCCCTTCGAAGAGCTCCGCCCGCAAATCATCCGATCGCTGAAACAGCAGAACATCGAGGAAGCCTCCGCCGAACACCGCATCCAGCAGATTGTGGATGCCAGCAACGGACGCCTCACCCGCGAGGAAGTGCTGGACAGCGTGCTGGAAGCCCATCTTGACAACCCCGAACTCCGCTACCTGGTACAGGAATACCACGACGGACTCCTGCTCTACGAAATCAGCAAGGCACAGGTTTGGGATCCCTCCAAGGCCGACACGGAAGCCCTCGAGGCTTATTTCCGCCACAACCGCCCGCGCTACGCCTGGAGCGAGCCCCACTTCAAGGGTTTCGTCCTGCAAGCCAAGAACAAGAAAGCCCTCAAGAATGCCAAGAAGCTGCTGCGCGACGCCGCCGACAGCGACTGGAAGACCATCGTGAAGGAACAGATTAACAAGGACAGCGTAGTGGTCATGGTGACAGGCCCTTATCTTGTCCACAAAGGCGAGAATAAGTACATCGACCGCTACACGTTTGGCGAGAAGAAGGAGCTGACGCCTAACGCGCGCTTCCCCCTGAGCGACGTAACGGGACGCAAGCTGAAGCAGCCCCGCACCTACCTTGACGCCAAGGCCGAGGTGGAGAACGACGTACAGCAGGAGAACGAGCGCAAGTGGGTCGAAAGCCTGCGCGACAAGTACGTCGTACGCATGTTCCCCGAGGCTCTCAAGACCGTAAACAAGCACTAAGCTGCCTGCAACTTCACCAGACACCAACTAAAAGCGTCCGAATATGCTACGAATGCAACGTTTGCTGCCTTGCCTCGCCCTCTTCTGCGCCGCACTTCCCGCAAGCCTGCGCGCACAAAGCGAGCCGAACGTCATCGACGAGGTGGTATGGGTGGTCGGCGACGACCCCATCCTGCTTTCCGACGTTGAGGACTACATCATGCAGGCAAAGGCCAGCAACGCTCCCATAGAAAACGCCTATTGCACGGTGCCGGAACAAATCGCCGTGCAGAAGCTCTACCTCCACCAGGCCGACCTGGACAGCATCGACATCACGGAAACGGAAGTGATGGCGGCCGTCAGCGAACGCATCTCCGACTTCATCCGGACCTACGGCTCGCGCGAGAACCTCGAAGCCGTCGCCCACCGCTCCGTGGCGCAGATACGGGAAATGCTCGTGCGCTCCGAGCGCGACCAGATGCGCATCCAGGAAGAGCAGCGCAAGCTCACGGAGAACATAAAGGTAACGCCGGCGGAAGTGCGCGACTATTTCAAGGACTTCCCCGCTGACAGCCTGCCGCAAATCCCCACCTGCGTGGAAGTGCAAATCATCACGAGCCAGCCGCAACCCACGCGCGAGGAAGTGGAACGCGTGGAAAACCAGCTCCACGAGTATGCACGGCGCGTGAATGCCGGAGAGATACAGTTCTCCACGCTCGCCCGCTTCAACTCCGAGGACGAAGTCTCCGCCAGCCGGGGCGGCGAACTGGACTACATGGCGCGCAAGGAGCTCGTCCCCGAGTTCAGCAACGTGGCCTTCAGCCTCAACGACCCGAAGAAGGTGTCGACAATCGTCAAGACGGAGTTCGGCTACCACATCATGCAGCTCGTTGACAAAAGAGGCGACAAGGTGAAGGTGCGCCACATCCTCCTGCGCCCGCAGATACCCGACAGCACCTTCCAGAAAGCCAACGCCCGCCTCGACTCCATTGCCGACGACATCCGTGCGGGCAAATTCTCCTTCGACATTGCAGCCCTGCAGCTCAGCGAGGACAAGGACACGCGCCTGAACAACGGCCTGCTCTTCTATTCCCCGCATCCGCGCATCCCGCCGACGTCGCGCTTCGAGATGAAGCAGCTCAACCAGGACATCGCAAAGGTCGTAGACACGCTGAAGGTGGGACAAATCTCCCGCGCATTCGTCATGACAAACGAGAAAGGACAGCAAATCTGCGCCATCGTGCGCCTGAAAAACCGCATCGACGCGCACCCCGCCAACACGACGGACGACTTCCAGACGCTGCGCGACGTGGTCTATCAGCGCCGCTGCGAGGAAAAGCTGGAGCGCTGGGTGCGCGAGAAGGTGAAGTCCACATACGTACGCATCAAGCCCGAATGGCGGAGCTGCAGCTTCCGCTACGAAGGCTGGATCAAATGACCTGAAGCTCTTGCAAAGCCCTCAAAGACATAACTTCCGGGAAGTCCTAATCGTACTGTTAGGACTTCTCTGTCTCTTCCCCACCCTCGCCCAGGCGCAAAACGGCTCGCGGCGCGGCGCGGATGCCCCCATCGTGCTGGAACATGCAGACGAAATCATCCACGACCAGTTCGAAATGCCCGACGCACAACGCCTGAAGGGGCACATCGCCTTCCGCCATGCCGGCATGCGCATGGTGTGCGACAGCGCCGTGTACTATCAGACCAGCAAGTCCTTCGAAGCCTTCGGCCACGTGCGCATCACGCAGGGCGACACGCTTTCCATCACCGGCGAGCGCCTCTCCTACGACGGCTTCTCGGAGACGGCATACATGCGCAACCGCAAGGGCGACGTCGAGGTGCGCCATCGCCAGCAGCGCCTCTATTCCGACAGCCTCTTCTACAATGCCCGCTCGAAGTACATCACCTACGACCACGGCGGAAAGCTTGTTGACGGCGACAACGTGCTGACGTCCAACTTCGGCGAGTACCACACGGACACGCGGCAAGCCATCTTCCGCTATCAAGTACACCTGAACAACGGAAAGGACGAGCTCGTATCGGACGAATTCCACTACAACACGCGGACGAAAGAGGCGAAAGTAGTCGGCAAGTCAAACATCTACAGCGGCGACTACAACATCTACACCACCAGCGGCGACTACAACACGGATTCCGAGGTAGTGGAACTCCACGAACGCTCCATCCTGAACAATCCCACGAGGCAAGTGCGCATGGAAGCAGACCGCGTCTTCTACGACAAACAGTCCGGCGTCATGCGCGCATACGGGAATGTCTATTGCATCGACCGCCAGAACAAGGCCATCCTCGAAGGCGACCATTGCGAGATGTACGAGGACAAGGCGGCACGCCGCGATTCGTCCTTCGTCACGGGGCACGCCCTCGTCACGGACTATTCAAACGGCAAGGACACGCTCTACGTCCACGGCGACACGCTGCGGCTCTTCAGCTACAACACGAAGACGGACTCCCTGCAGCGCACCCTGAAGGGATACTATCACGTGCGCGCTTTCCGCACCGACGTGCAGGCGGTCTGCGACTCCCTCATCTACACCACGCAGGACCAGTGCCTGCGCATGTTCCGCGACCCCATCGTCTGGACGGACGAGCGGCAGGTCCTGGGAGAGCAGATACACGCCTTCCTCAACGATTCCACGGTGGACAGCATCCACGTCATCGACCAGACGCTGCTTGTGGAACGCCTGGACTCCGTACACTATAACCAGGTGGCGGCGCGGCTCATGCGCGCCTACTTCCTGCCCAACGGTGAACTGGCTTCTGCCGCCTTCGACGGCAACGTCTGCACCATCATGTTCCCGCTGGAAAACGACAGCACGATACTCTACCACAACTATGCCGAAGCCGCAAAGGTGCGCATGCTGATGCGCGACCGCAAGCTGCTGCGTGTCACGGCATTTCCGAAGCCCGAAGCCACGCTCTATCCGCTTGGCACGGCGCCGCCGGAGCGCACCTACCTGCCCACCTTCGCTTGGTTTGAGGCCCTGCGGCCCGTGGACAAGGCCGACGTCTTCAACTGGCGGCCGAAGAATGCGGAAAAACGCCTGCGAAACGTGAAGCGCCGACAGGCTCCCCTACAGACTTTCTGACCAATGAGCGACATCATCCATCTCCTACCCGATTCCGTAGCCAACCAGATTGCTGCCGGAGAGGTCATTCAGCGGCCGTCCTCCGTCATCAAGGAACTCGTCGAAAACGCCATCGACGCGGGAGCGAGCCTTGTGCAGGTTGTCGTGACGGACGCGGGAAAGTCCTCCATCCAGGTCATTGACAACGGCTGCGGCATGAGCGAAACCGATGCGCGCCTGGCTTTTGAACGCCACGCCACGTCGAAAATCAGCCAGGCCACAGACCTCTTTGCGCTTCGCACCATGGGATTCCGGGGAGAAGCCCTGGCCTCCATCGCTGCCGTAGCGCAGGTGGAGCTGCGCACACGCACGGCGGCACAGGAACTCGGCGTATGCCTGCGCATCGAAGGCAGCAGGCTGGTGGAGCAAACGCCCGTCAGCTGTCCCGTCGGCGCCAACTTCTGCGTCCGCAACCTGTTCTTCAACATCCCCGTGAGGCGGAAGTTCCTGAAAAGCAACCAGACAGAGATGGCGAACATCATGACGGAGTTCGAGCGCATTGCCCTCGCCCACCCCAGCGTCGCCTTCAAGCTTTTCAACCAGGACGCCCTCGTCCTCGACCTGCCGGCTGCCAACTTCCACCAGCGCATCGCGGGCATCTTCGGGCGCAAACAGTCCGCGCAGCTCATTCCCCTGTCCGTGGACACGGAACTGGCACGCATCAGCGGCTTCGTGGGCAGTCCCGAGAGTTCCAAGAAAAAAGGCGCGCGCCAGTTCTTCTTCACCAACGGACGCTACATGCGCCATCCCTATTTTGCCAAGGCTGTGGCCGCAGCCTATGAGTGGCTCATCCCTGAAGGCGACGCCGTGCCCTTTTTCATCAACTTCGAGATGCAACCGGAACGCATCGACGTGAACATTCATCCCACGAAGACGGAGATAAAATTCCAGGACGAGCAGATGGTCTGGCAGATTCTGCTTGCCGCCGTGCGCGATGCCCTAAGCCGCCACAGCGCGATACCGACCATCGACTTCGACACGCAGAACAAGCCGGACATTCCCCTTGCTCCCGTCAGGATGGCACGTCCGCAGGCAGCAACGCCGCCCGCGCGTCCGCACCGCGAGGCAAACGCGGCCCTGCTCTCCGCATACGCCCGGGCGCGCAACGAATTTGAGGGCATGCCCACAGGCGATACCGCCCAGGGCGAACCGCCAGCCCCGCAGACGCTCCCTGACTTCGGCATGCAAACGCCCGCACAGGAGAAGAGCACCGCAGGAGCCGCCTTCCAGCTCGGCGGAAAATACATCGCCGTGGCTTCCGAAGCCTCCAACCTGACGCTCATCGACATCCGCCGCGCACACCTGCGCATCCTGTACGAGCAATACGCCAACTCTGCGGAGAGCAAGCGCAGCCTTTCCCAGGGACTGCTGTTCCCGCAAGAGGTCTCGCTGTCGCCCGCCGAGGCGGCATTCCTCAAGGCCAACCTCACCACGCTGAAGACCCTGGGCTTCGAACTCACACCGACGGAGGCCGACGCCTTCCTGCTGCGCGGCGTACCCTTCGGCACGGAGGGGCTCGACCCCGCCGTGCTGCTCCAGAACGTCATCGGCGACGCCCTGGCGGAAGTGGATGCTGGGGGCGATACGGAGACAAGCCGCCGCATGGCACTTTCCCTTGCCCGCCGTGCCGCCATGCCCGTCGGCGTGGAACTTTCGGCAGAGGAGATGCAGCATCTCATCGCCAGCCTCTACGCTTGCCAGACGCCGGCCTACACGCCGGACGGACATTCCGTCTTCCAGCAGATCACGCTGGAGGAGATTGACGGCATGTTCAAACACTGAATCCGCCATGAACATCGAAATCGAAGACGGCATACTGCGAAACGGCAGGGAGGGAACGCTCTTCCGAAGCCGCGCAACGGGAAAGGAAATCCTCTTCCGGGGCGTGAGGACGCACGTGGGCGGATGGTACATGCCCCCGTACGCCGCCTTCCAGCTTTTCGGCCACATCCACATCGGACGGCGCTGGCAGAAAGAAGGCTTCTGCGTCACAGACTATGCGCACGAATACGGCCACTACCTACAGGAGAAAAGCATCGGCCACCTGCGCTACGTCTTCTGCGTTGCCATTCCCAGCGTATGGAGCCTCCTGAGAAATCCCCGCCGCCACGCAGAGAAGCGGTTTGAGCAGGAAGCAACCTGCCTGGGGCGCGACTTCCTGCACGAACAACAGACAAGAAACATCACATAAGACCCGCGTCAAAAACGGGAACGCATCATTTCAATACAATAACGCAACAAACAGCTATGGCAAAAGACGTAACCCTTTGGAACCGCATCATGAAGGCAGCCCTCGCCATTCCCGGCGTGGCCGTAGATCGCGAGGCCTACCTGCTGGGGGCTTTGCGCGACGTGGCAGAAGAGGACAAGCTTTCGCTCATCGTTGAGGGAAGTCCGGCGGCATTCGTGGAACGTGAGGCTCTTGACAGGATTGCCTCCGGCGCAATCACATACCACACGGCCACCGTCACCACGCTTTCCACCGTCACCGGCCTTCCGGGAGGACCTGCCATCGTGGCCTCCATTCCCGCCGACCTTGCACAATACTATTTCCACGTGTTCGTGCTGGCGCAGAAGATGGCCTACCTCTACGGCTTCCCCGACATGCGCGACGAGAAAGGGCACCTGACGGAGGACGCGACGGACATGCTGACACTCTTCGTGGGCATCATGATGGGAGCGAAGCTGGCGCGCGATGCCGTGCGCGACATTTCCCGCGACCTCGCCCTGCAAGTGGCGAAGAAGATGCCGCAGCAAGCCCTCACCCGCACCGTCTATTACCCCATCGTGAAGCAAGTGGCGAAGCGCATCGGCGTGGATCTTTCCAAGTCGAGCTTCACGAAGACCTTCGGACGCTTTATCCCACTCCTGGGCGGCATCGTCTCGGGCGGCGTCACCTATGCCACCTTCTATCCCGGCGCACGCCGCCTGCAGCGCGCCCTGCAAGGACAGCTCGAAATGCAGTTCTCCGATGCCGACATCGCAGCCGAAGCCCAACAGGCCGCCTCGGAGAACGAGCAGCTGGAGCGGCTGGCCATGCGCGCACTGGTCAACATGGCCCTGATGGACGACAGCGAAACGCGCCGCAAGCATGACTTCCTCCGCAAGCAGCTGGAGCACACCTCCCTGGAGGATGCGGAAAAGGCGGACATCCTTGAAGCCTTCTACCATCAGCGCACGTTCAAGGTGGACTTCGCGCCTTTCCGCGAAGACCCCGTGAACTCCACGCGCCTCATGCGCCTCCTGGTGGAGACCATACGCCTTTCCGACAAAATTTCCGTCACGGCAAAAATCTATCTGAACAAGATTTCCCGGGAACTGGGCTATTCGCCGCAGGATGTGGATGAGTTTTTGACGGGATGCAGTTCATAGAAAAACACACATTATTATATATATTATATAAGCAAACATGGAGAAAACCATAGGACTCGCCAGCGACCACGCCGGCTACGCAATGAAACAGTTTGTCAAGCAGCACCTGGCCGCACGCGGCCTGGACTTCAAGGACTACGGAACGCTTACGGAGGAGAGTTGCGACTATCCCGACTATGCCCACGCCCTGGCGGAAGGCCTTGAACGGGGAGAAGTGGCACGCGGCATCGCCGTCTGCGGCTCCGGCGAAGGCATCGCCATCACGCTGAACAAGCACCAGAGCGTGCGCGCCGCCCTCGTCTGGGCAGAGGAAATCGCACGCCTCGCACGCCAGCACAACGATGCCAACGTGCTCTGCCTTCCCGGACGCTTCATCAGCACCGGGGAAGCCGCACACTGCCTTGACGCCTTTCTGGACACGCCTTTCGAGGGCGGACGCCACCAGCGGCGCGTGGAGAAAATCCCCGTACGCTGCCAGTGAGCAGCCATGCGGCGGCGGAAAAGAGCACATAAGTAAGGAAAAATCAGCTTTTTGTTTGGAGTATAAAGACGAAATGCGTAATTTTGCGCCGCCTTAAGCAATACGGCAAGAGAATTGTTTAACACTACAAAAACACATAAAGTAAAATGACAAAAGCAGACATCGTTGCAGACATCGCGAAAAAGACCGGTCTGGACAAAACCTCCGTGTTGACGGTTGTTGAAGCTTTCATGGACTCCGTGAAAGAATCCCTTGTGAATGAACAAAACGTTTACCTCCGTGGTTTCGGTAGCTTCATCCTGAAGCGTCGCGCACAGAAGACGGCTCGCAACATCAGCAAGAACACGACGCTCATCATTCCTGAGCACAACATACCCGCCTTCAAGCCCGCCAAGTCCTTCATGCAGGAAGTGAAGAAGTAATTTCAACAAAACAAAACAACATACGAACCATGCCTAACGGAAAAAAGAAGAAAAGACACAAGATGTCTACGCACAAGCGTAAAAAAAGACTGCGCAAGAACCGTCATAAGAACAAGTAAAAACGGTTCGCAAAGCTGGTAAAACAGCATTGTGACACTCGGTACAAGATATGAGATAAGGAACAGAGCTCCCCGGAGCACCAGTTCGAAGCTCGTATCTTGTATCGTATAACGACCAAGACAATGACAAGCGAAGTAATCATCGACGTCCAACCGAAGACCATCTCCATCGCCCTGCTGGAGGACAAGCGGCTTGCCGAGTTCCAACAGGAGGCGCGCGAGGAGCACTTCTCGGTCGGCAACATCTACCTGGCAAAAGTCAGGAAGATCATGCCCGGGCTGAACGCTTGCTTCGTGAATGTCGGACACGAACGCGACGCTTTCCTCCACTATCTGGACCTCGGACTGCACTATCGCGCTTCGGAAAAGTATCTCTCCATGTTGGGCGACGGACGCAAGAGCGTTCCCGTCCACAAGGCACTCGGCAGTCCCGACCTGGAAAAGGAAGGGAGCATACAGGACACACTGAAAAAAGACGACGAAGTCATGGTCCAAATCGTGAAGGAACCAATCTCCACGAAAGGACCGCGCCTCACCTGCGACATCACGTTCCCCGGCCGCTACATCGTTCTCGTACCTTTCACGGAGAAAATCTCCGTATCCACAAAAATCAAGAGCAACCAGGAGCGCGCACGCCTCAAACAACTTCTGCAAAGCATCAAGCCGAAAGGATTCGGTGCCATCGTACGCACCAGCGCAGAGGGAAAACGCGTGGCGGAACTTGACTTGGAACTCAAGACCCTCCTGAAACGTTGGAACGACACCGTTGAGCGCATCAAGAAAGCGCGCCAACAGCCCCAGCAGTTGCCCCTGCCCCAACTCGTTTACGAAGAGACCAGCCGCACCGTCAGTCTTTTGCGCGACCTCTTCAATCCGTCCTACGAGAACATCTATGTTAACGACAGCGACGTATTCAACGAAGTACAGTCCTACGTATCGCTCATCGCCCCTGAACGCACGGAAATTGTCAAACTCTACACCGGCAAACTGCCCATCTTCGACAATTTCAACGTAACGCGGCAGATAAAATCTTCCTTCGGCCGCACCGTCACCTACAAGCACGGTGCATACCTCATCATCGAGCACACGGAAGCCCTGCACGTCGTAGACGTCAACAGCGGTAACCGCTCCAAAAATCCCGACGGTCAGGAAACGAACGCCCTGGAAGTGAACCTCGGTGCCGCCGACGAACTGGCGCGCCAGCTTCGCCTGCGAGACATGGGAGGTATCATCGTCGTTGACTTCATCGACATGGCAAAAGCCGAGAACCGCCAGACGCTCTACGAGCGCATGGTGGAGAACATGAAACAGGACCGCGCGCGCCACAACATCCTTCCGCTTTCAAAATTCGGACTGATGCAAATCACGCGTCAGCGCGTACGTCCAGCGATGGACGTCACCGTGGAAGAGGCCTGCCCCACATGCGGAGGCACGGGAAAGATAAAGTCCAGCCTGCTCTTCACGGATGTCCTGGAAAGCAAACTGCGCCTTCTCGGCGAGAAACTCAACTACCGACGTGTCCGGCTTCACGTACACCCCTTCGTCGCAGCCTATCTGGGGAAAGGCATCCCCTCGCTGCGCATGAAGTGGCAGATACGCTACAAAATGAGCGTGCAAGTCGTGCCAAGCCAAACACTCTCCTACCTCCAGTATTCCTTCTTTGACGCCAACGGCAACGAGATTGATATGCGCGAGGAAAAGGAAATGAAATGAACTGAACAGGAAGGGGAATGCCCACGAGGCGTTCCCCTTTCTGATGCCCCGCTGAAAGAAGGGGCTTAAGCCCAAGAGGCAAACGTCTAACTGATTCATAAACATACTGGACTACTCGGAAGAACTCCGGGCTTACTACGGGCAGAAGCGCTTTTCGCCCACTCCCCTCAACGTCCACATGGTGCAGGAAGCGGTACTCACCGCCTCCGGGCATTCGCGTCCGGGCAATGCATCCGACACGTTGCGCACGCTTGCAGCCCTGAACCTGCTGAACGCCGCCATGAAACAGCCTTGGGGAAAGAGAGTAGTAGGTTACCCCTTCATCAAAGGCCACGCTGCGCATCTCATGGCCCACCTGCTCGCCCACCCGCAAGCAGACGTCAGCTGTTATCTGGACCGCAATGCCGACGTTGCCTACTTCAGCGTCTGCGGCATACAAGTCTCCTTCCACCACATCCCCCTCACGCGCCTCCTGCGCCATCACATGAAGCAGGCGGTCTGCTCGCCACAGGCATGGAACAACCTTCAGTTGCAACGCATCGCCGCAGACTTTGAAACCTGGGCCGGCATGGTGGCCACGGAAATGAACCACGCCGCCCCTTCCCTCTTCGGCAACCGAATTTCCGGAAAGGACAATGCTGCGAGCAGAGAGGCGCAGGGCTTCGGGTGGAACATCGGGGACAGAAGCATGCCCGTAGAGGAGGACCGCATGGAATCACTGCGCGAAGCCCTGCAATTCCACATCTGGGACTGCAAGCGCGCCGTGCTCTACAGCCCGGTGTCGGGACGCACGCTCCACCTCATGCGCTACGACGGCAGCAACTACCACCTGCTGACGGACTATCTCATAGCGCAGGCCGGTGCGAAAAAGCTCAGCAGAGAGGAGAGCATGGCCATCGGACGCTTCTACCATGTCACGCACACAGGCAAGATGCGTGCTTCGTCGCCGCATTCCAACCTTTTCTGGCTTTCGCGCTTCCCCTTTCTGCTACAAGGCGACAGCCTCCGCTGCCTTCTGCTGACGTACGACATCGCTCGCTGGCTGGCACACCGCTTCCCGCGCCTCGTCTTTGTCTATGTGCCGGAATTCCGCATCGTCTGCGAACAGGTCAACAATCCATTGCGTCATTTCTACACGCTTAGCGAACTCCTTGACATGCCCGCCGACGCGCCGCAACGTGCCGGCCGCACTTGGCTGCCCGTAGATACCGCCCATTTCCTGCATCCCCACCTCCTGAGACGGATACCCAACCGCTTCCTCGATGCCTACATGACGGCAGAATACGAGGGATAGGAAATAGGGATAAAGACAAAGAATGAGGAGTGAAAGCAAACAAAAAGCGACTCCTTTGCCAGAAAGAAGCCGCCCAAAAACAATTGATAAGATTCCTGGGTATTTCTTACTTACGTCCGCCCCCACCGTGCGGTCCCTTTCGGAACATCTCTCTGCCGAAGGCACGCTCAGCCTCCATGACGCGCATGAGTTTGTCGGCAGGTAGAATGCGGGAAAATTGGTCGTAACTGCGCTGTTCAAGGTCGCTGGCCTGTCGGCGCAGGCGCAGAACCTCGCGCAGGAGGCGCTGGCTATCGGCAAGCTTCAGCTTTTCCGTCCGAGCCCGCGCAAGGATGCGCTTTATCTTGCTGCGTATCTCGCGCTCCTGCGACTTCATCTTGTGGAACTGCGGATAGAACGCCTTTGCCTCCGCCGCAGTAAGGCCTGCGCGCTTCGTCACGAAGTCTTCAAAGTCACGGCGGAACTTCTGGGGATTGAAGGGCGGACGTTCATCGGGCTGTCCAGGGCTACCATTACCGGGATGACCGGTACGGCCTGGCTGTCCGTGATGCGGTGGCGTCGGCGTGCCGTGACCATGCTGCGCAAGGGAGGCTGCGGGAAGCAGGGACAGGCACAGCAGGAGTGCGCCCAGAGCATTCTTCTTAATTATATTAGTCCAGGGATGAAGCATAGTTGTAAACGTCGTTTGTTGTGAGAAGCATGTAATCGTACAATTGGTCGGCACCGTTCGAAGCGACAAAGTTCATGTGCGTGTCAGCTGCCGGTGCTGGCGTGGCGGATGCGACGGGTGCCTTGTGCGTAAAGATGAGGAAGAAAGCCGCCGTTGCAGCCACGCCGACGGCATAGTGCGTGAAGCGACGTATGCGGTCGGCATAGTGGATGCGCATCGTAACGGGATGTGACTTTGCGGTCTCCTCGTAGGCATCAATGCGAGCCATCATCTGTGCGGGAAAACTCTCGAAGTAGCCTTCCGGTACCACAAAGGGGCTACGCTTGTCGTTTGTATCTTTCATGATAATCTTGTGTTTATGCTTTTGACTATTGGGACGGGCAGAAGTTTAGTCCTCATTCCTCAAAAATGCCAGAAAGTTTATCCTTGAGCTTTTGCACGGCGAAATGGTAGGAGGCCTTCAGGGCACCGACGCTCGTGTCAAGCAACTGGCTCATGTCCTCGTATTTCATTTCATCGTAGTATCGCAGGTTGAAGACAACGCGCTGCTTCTCAGGCAGCTGGGCGATAGCGGCCTGGAGTTCTGCCTCCACGCGGTCGCCATCAAACCAAGTGTCTCCCTCCAGCTTGCGTGCTACCGCAGCCGCATCTTCCTGATCCAAGGAGACCTGCTCGCGCTGCTTGCTCAGGAACGTCAGGGACTCGTTCATGGCAATCCTGTAGAGCCATGAGGACACCGCCGCCTCGCCGCGAAAGTTGTCAAGCCCCATCCACGCCTTCATGAACGTGTTCTGCATGACGTCGTTCGCGTCGTCATGGTAGAGCACGATACGACGTATCTGCTGATAGAGCTGGGGCGTGTACGTGCGCACCATCTCCTCGAAAGCAGAGCGTCGGGTTTCGGGATTTATGAGACGTTGGGCGAGTTCCTGCACGAAGTGTCTGGGGTTTGTTTGGTGTGTTCTACGAGGTAATTTTAGGGAATGTTTGGAAGAGTGGCTTTAGGGATGAAGCCGTACACTCTCTATGTGGACAAAAAAAAGACGCGCTATCAGGAATGGCTGCAGAACGCACGCACATTCCTAATACCACGTCAGTTTTCACTTCCAGGGAGTTAGGGCCGTTCCTTTACTTGATGCTGACTTTGCGCACCGTGTTGCCCACCTTCACCATGTAGCATCCGCGCTGGAGTCCGGCTTGAAAGGTCTGGTCGTTGGAGTCTATGTGGCGGGAGAACACGCGTACGCCCGTGACGTTATAGACCTCCACGGTCATCCCCTGTCCGCCGACGATGCGGAGAGAGCTACCTGTGATGAATATCTGCACGTCGTTTGCCGCAATGTCCACCACACCCATCGCAAACCACGCCTCCGCATCAGCGGCAAAGGTGGTAAAGGGGGCTGCGGAAAGCAGGGCGGCAAAGAGACTATAGCGTAAGAATTTCTTCATAAGCGGATATTTTATGTGGCAAAGGTAGGGACTTCGGATGAAAGAAACAAGCCTGCAAGCAAAAATTTGACCTTTCCGGCCGTTTTTTGCACCAAAAGCGTTCAAATTGGCTCCCTTCATGCCTCCATAAGGCGCAAAAAAACACCCGCCGGGCATTGCCCAGCGGGTTTGCGATTTACATGCTCGAGCTAAGACTTAAGCCTTTACGCTGTCTGCCTGTACGCTGTCTGCCTGTACGCTGTCGGCCTGTGCGCTGTCAGCAACCGTGCTGTCGGCCTGTTCAACGTTTGCGCTGTCAGCAGCCTGATCAGTTGCGGTGGTTTTGTTCTCGCAGGAAGCGAAGGAGATAGCAGCGAATGCTACGAACATGAAAACTAACTTTTTCATTGTCTTTTAAATTTTTTAAAGTAAAACAATCAATTGCTTTGTGTTAAAACGCTGCAAAAGTACGGACTTTTTGAAGCCATGCAAGTCCCCACCCTCTTTTTTTTTGCCACAAACGCGATTTTTAACTTTATTTCATCTTTCTGACAACCCCAAATGACAAAATCCGAGGTTTTAGGGCTTTCGTACGGCATTTATTTCTTCAAAAAAGTAGTTTTTCGTACCTTCGCGCGCCGTAAAGGATGTTTCTTAAGGACATCAAAACAAGCCAAATGAGCAACACAAATATATTATATGGGCGCAAGGCGGAATTCCTGACGCTGGGTTGCAAGCTGAACTTTGCCGAAACGGCAACGCTGAGCGACCGGCTTGCCGAGCGCGGCGTCACCATAGCGGAAAAAGGCGAGCACGCAGACTTCTGCGTCGTGAACACGTGCAGCGTCACGGACGTCGCCGACCAGAAGTGCCGTCAGGCCATCCATCGCCTGGCCCGTCGGCACCCTGACGCACCGATTGTCGTCATGGGTTGCTACGCACAACTGCAACCCGAGATGCTGAGCAACATTCCGGGCGTGCGCCTTGTGGTAGGAATCAAGGAGAAAGCCCATATCCTGGAGCTCATTGAAGCTCTCTTTACACAGGAGGCAGCGGACATTCCCGTGACTGCGGACGACGAGAAAACCTTCGTGCCTTCTTGCTCGCGCGGTGAGCGCACGCGTTATTTCCTGAAGGTGCAGGACGGCTGCAACTACTTCTGCACCTATTGCACCATTCCCTTTGCCCGCGGCCGCAGCCGCAACGGAAGCATAGAAAGCCTCGTAGCGCAGGCGCGCGAGGTGGCACAGGCGGGAGGACGGGAGATTGTCCTGACGGGTGTAAACATCGGCGACTTCGGACGCACGACGGGTGAAAGTTTCCTCGACCTCATACGCTCCTTGGACGGCATAGAGGGCATTGAGCGCTACCGCATCTCCAGCATCGAACCCAACCTCCTGACGGACGAGGTAATAGACTTCTGCGCCGGGAGCCGCGCCTTCATGCCCCATTTCCACATCCCCCTGCAATGCGGTAGCGACGAGGTGCTGCGCCTCATGCGCCGTCGCTACGACACAAGCCTTTTCAGAGAGAAGGTTGAGCGCGTGCATGCACGCATGAGCGATGCCTTCATCGGCGTGGACGTCATCGTGGGTATGCGCGGAGAGACGGATGAGCTCTTTGAACAGAGCTACGAATTCCTTCAAAGCCTCGACGTCTCGCAGCTCCACGTGTTCAGCTATTCCGAGCGTCCGGGTACGAAGGCGCTCGAAATACCCCACGCCGTAAGCCCGCAGGTGCGTCACGAACGAAGCCAGCGCCTCATCGCTCTCTCCGAGGAAAAGCGCAAAGCCTTCTACGAAAAACACATCGGCACGACGCGCCCCGTCCTATGGGAACATGCCCGTGCGGAACATCCGCTGCAGGGATTCACGGACAACTACATACGCGTAGAGCTTTCGCCTTCAACGCCCGCCGCATGCCTCAGCATGAAGGAAGGGTGCACGGAAATGGCTACGCTCCAGAAATTCAACGACGACAACACTGCTTTGATATGCCAAGAGTCTCAATAGTTATTCTCAACTGGAACGGCGAGGCCATGCTGCGCCGCTTTCTACCCTCCGTTGTGGAAAATAGCGGCGACGACGCGGAAGTCGTCGTGGCTGACAACGGTTCCACCGACGGGAGCATAGAACTCCTCCGCAGCGAGTTTCCCACGGTTCGCCTCACGCTCCTCGATAAAAACTACGGATTCGCGGAAGGCTACAATCGCGCTCTTGCGGTCGAAAAAGCCGAGTACCTCGTGCTCCTGAACTCCGACGTAGAGGTGACGCCCGGCTGGCTGCGCCCGCTCATTGACTTCATGGACGGCCATCCCGAAGCCGCCGCCTGCCAGCCCAAGCTGCTGGCCGAAGGCGAGCGTGACCGGTTTGAATATGCCGGAGGCTCTGGTGGTTTCCTTGACCGCTATGGATATCCCTTCTGTCGCGGTCGCGTTTTCTCGACCGTGGAGAAAGACCTCGGACAATATGACGAGCCCTGTCCCCTACTCTGGGCAACAGGTGCCGCCCTGATGGTGCGCCGCAAGGACTGGGAGGCGGCGGGAGGCCTTGACGGCCGCTTCTTCGCCCACATGGAGGAGATAGACCTCTGCTGGCGGCTTCGCGCGCGCGCGAAAGAAATATATTGTGTACCCCGGAGCCGCGTCTATCACGTCGGCGGCGGCACGCTGAACGCCGGAAGCCCGAGGAAGACGTTCCTGAACTTCCGCAACAACCTCTTCATGCTCTACAAGAACCTCCCCGAGCGGGACTTGCGAGGCGTCATGCGCGTGCGCTGTCTCCTGGACTATGTTGCTGCGGCAAAGATGCTGCTGACGGACGGCTGGAACCACGCAGCTGCCGTTGTCCGTGCCCGCCGCGAGTTCAAGCGTCGCCGCGAGGAGTTCCGCCCGCAGCGTGAGGAGAACCTGAAGGCGGCCGCCCCCGGCCCCATTCCCGAGATTCTCCCCGCGAGCCTCCTGCGCCTCTACTACCTGCGCGGAAAGAAGACTTTCGAAAGCCTCAAACCATACTTTTGAGGCCGGTCCTACAATAAGTTTTCCCCCAAATCCCCCGCAAGGCATACGTCCCCACACATGCAACCTTGCGGGGGTTCCCTTACTTTTTCCTGCAAAAATTTGGTGAGATTGTGACGGTATCGCTAAATTTGCAGGCAAATACATTCATATAAAAACCTTGACACCCTCATGGAAAACAAACAGCAGATTGTTGAGTGCGTCCCCAATTTCAGCGAAGGGCGCAACATGGACATCATCAAACAGATTACAAACGAAATTGAAGCCGTAAAGGGCGTAAAGCTGCTTGACGTGGATCCCGGCGAGGCCACCAACCGTACGGTCGTGACCTTCGTGGGAAGCCCCGAATGCGTCGTGGAAGCTGCCTTCCAGGCCGTCGTGAAAGCCGGGCAGCTGATAGACATGCGCCAGCACCACGGCGCGCATCCGCGCATGGGAGCCACGGACGTGTGCCCGCTCATTCCCGTCAGCGGCATCACGCTGGAGGAGTGCGCAGAGCTGGCGCGTGCCCTGGCGAAGCGTATCGCCGAGGAGGCAGGCATCCCCTGCTACTGCTACGAGGCCGCAGCCTTTACGCCCGAACGCAAGAACCTGGCCGTATGCCGCGAGGGGGAATATGAAGCTCTCCGCGAGAAGCTCACGACGCCTGGCAAGCAACCGGACTTCATGCCGAAGGAAATCAGCGAACACGTCCAGCGCACGGGCATCACGGCCGTCGGGGCACGCGACTTCCTCGTGGCCGTGAACTATAACCTCAACACCACCTCCACGCGCCGCGCCAACGCCATTGCCTTCGACGTCCGCGAGAAAGGACGCCCCATGCGCGAAGGAGGTTCCATCGTCGGCAAAATCCTGAAGGATGCCGACGGCAACCCCATCATGCAGCCGGGCACCCTGAAGGCCACGAAGGCCATCGGCTGGTACATCGACGAATACGGCATCGCCCAGGTGTCGATGAACATGACGAACCTGAACGTCACGCCCCTGCACGTTGCCTTCGACGAAGTATGCCGCTGCGCACAGAATCGCGGCATTCGCGTGACGGGAACGGAAATCGTGGGACTCATCCCCAAGAAGGCGCTCATTGACGCAGGCAAATACTTCCTTGAAAAGCAGAACCGCTCAACGGGCATTCCTGAACAGGACATCCTGAAAATAGCCGTCAAGAGCATGGGGCTCGACGACCTGAAGCCGTTCAACCCGCGCGAGAAAGTCATCGAATACATGCTGGAAGATGCGCAGAAGGAGGGCAACCTGCTCGTGGACCTCACGGTGAACGGCTTCGCCGAGGAGACGAGCCGCGAGAGTGCGGCTCCCGGCGGCGGCACCATCTCCGCATACATGGGTGCGCTGGGCGCAGCTTTGGGAACGATGGTGGCCAACCTCTCCAGCCACAAGGCCGGATGGGACGCGCGTTGTCCGGAGTTCAGCCTCTGGGCGGAGAAGGGACAGGCGCTCATGAAGGAACTGCTCTTCCTCGTGGACGAGGACACGCGGGCTTTCAACAAAATAATGAGTGCCTTCGGACTTCCCAAGAATACGGAGGAGGAAAAGGCCGCGCGCTCGGCCGCCATACAGGATGCCACGCGCTATGCCACGCAGGTGCCGCTGCAAACCATGAAGGCCTCCTTCCGCGTGTTTGAAATCTGCAGGCAGATGGCACGCGAAGGCAACCCGAACAGCATCACCGACGCTGGCGTCGGAGCCTTGGCCGCACACGCCGCCGTCTTCGGAGCCGGCATGAACGTGAAGATAAACGCCGCCTCGCTGAAGGACCGCGCAGAAGCCGAAAAGTACGTCGCCGAAGTACGCAGCATCATGGCTGCCGCCGACCGCGAACGTGCCGAAATCGTCAGCATCGTGGAAGCCGCAATAGGATAAATGAATAAAGGAGATTCCGGAAGGCCCGGAAAATCCGGAGTCTCCGGAGATTCCGGAAAACCCGGAAGGCCCGGAAAGCCCGGAATCCCCGGAAAACCCGGAAAACCCGAAACAGCCAAAACACAAATCTATGACCAAAGAACAATTTGCTGCCGAGATACGCATGGGCATCCCTGAAGTCCTGCCGCAGCACCCTGAATACGACAAAAGCGTGAGCCACGCGCCGAAGCGCAAGGACATCCTCACGGCCGAGGAGAAGCGCCTCGCCCTGCGCAATGCCCTGCGCTATTTCCCCCAAAGCCTCCACGCGCAGCTGGCTCCCGAATTTGCCGAGGAGCTTCGCTCGTACGGACGCATCTACATGTACCGCTACCGCCCCGCCTATCCCATGTACGCACGCCCCATCGACGAGTATCCGCACCGCTCGCAGCAGGCGGCTGCCATCATGATGATGATACAGAACAACCTCGACCCGCGCGTGGCGCAGCATCCGCATGAGCTCATCACCTACGGCGGCAACGGAGCCGTGTTCCAGAACTGGGCGCAGTACCGCCTCGTGATGAAATACCTGAGCGAGATGACCGACGAGCAGACGCTCGTCATGTACAGCGGCCATCCGCTCGGCCTCTTCCCCTCGCACAAGGACGCGCCGCGCGTCGTCGTGACGAACGGCATGGTCATCCCCAACTACTCGAAGCCCGACGACTGGGAGCGCGACAATGCGCTCGGCGTCTCGCAGTACGGACAGATGACGGCAGGCTCCTATATGTACATCGGCCCGCAGGGCATTGTCCACGGTACGACGATTACCGTACTGAATGCCGCCCGCAAGGCCAAGCCGGACCACAAGGTGATCTTCGTGACCGCAGGACTCGGCGGCATGTCGGGCGCGCAGCCGAAAGCCGGGAACATAGCGGGCGTCGTGAGCGTGACGGCAGAAATCAACCCGCATGCAGCACGCAAGCGCTACGACCAGGGATGGGTGGACGAGCTCCACACGCAGCTTGACGAGCTCATTCCCGCCATTCGCAAGGCCCAGGAAGAAGGGCGGACGGTTTCGATGGCCTACGTGGGCAACGTCGTGGACCTCTGGGAGCGCCTGGCAGAGGAAGACATCCGCGTGGACCTCGGCAGCGACCAGACATCCCTCCACAATCCGTTCGCGGGCGGCTATTATCCGGCAGGCCTGACGTTCGAGGAGTCGAACCGCATGATGGCCGAGGAGCCCGAAAAGTTCAAGGAGAAGGTTTACGAATCCCTGCGCCGCCAGGTGGCTGCCATCAACAAGCTTGCGGCTCGCGGCATGTACTTCTTCGACTACGGCAACGCCTTCCTGCTCACGGCGAGCCGCGCAGGTGCCGACATCATGCGCGACGAGACGAATTTCCGCTATCCCAGCTATGTCCAGGACATCATGGGCCCCATGTTCTTCGACTACGGTTTCGGCCCCTTCCGCTGGGTATGCTCATCCGGCGACGCAAAGGACCTCGCCGCTTCCGACCGCCTCGCGGCAGAAGTTCTCGAGGACATGCTGCGCACGGCCCCTGACTCCATCAAGGGACAGCTGGAGGACAACCTGCACTGGATTCGCGAGGCAGGCCCGAACAACCTCGTCGTGGGTTCGCAGGCGCGCATCCTCTATGCCGACGCCGAGGGCCGCGCGAGGATAGCCCTCGCCTTCAACGACGCCATCCGCCGAGGCGAGATTTCGCGCCCCATCGTGCTGGGAAGAGACCACCACGACGTCTCGGGCACGGACTCCCCCTTCCGCGAGACGTCGAACATCTATGACGGTAGCCGCTTCTGCGCCGACATGGCCGTCCAGAACGTCATCGGCGACGCCTTCCGCGGCGCCACGTGGGTCAGCATCCACAACGGCGGCGGTGTCGGCTGGGGCGAAGTCATAAACGGCGGTTTCGGCATGGTCATCGACGGTTCGGAAGATGCCGCGCGCCACATCCGCGAAATGCTCTTCTGGGACGTTAACAATGGCATCGCGCGGCGGGCATGGGCGCGAAACAGCGGCTCCCTCGAGGCCATACGGCGAGAGATGCAGCGTACGCCGGAACTCTGCGTGACGCTTCCCAACCTTGTGGAGGACAGCATTCTTGATGAATTGAAAATTGAGTAAATCAAAAATTGACCGATTATAAATCAAGAATTGACTAAATAAAAATCATAAATTAAAAATTAGGGAAAGACCGTGAACCATAAAATCTCTGCCGAGCACCTCACGATTGAACGCATCGGCGAAATCATCAGCAATAACATCCGTATCGAACTGAGCGAAGACGCCCGCCAGCGCATCCTCCGGTGCCGCAGGTTCCTGGACGAAAAAATCAAGAGCAGCGACGCCCCCATCTACGGCGTCACGACGGGCTTCGGCTCGCTCTGCAAGGTGTCCATCTCGGAGGACATGCTGCAACAGCTGCAGATAAACCTCATCAAGAGCCATGCCTGCGGAACGGGCGAGCGTGTGCCGAACGAAATCGTGAAAATCATGCTCCTGCTGAAGGTGCAGTCGCTGAGCTACGGCTACTCCGGATGCCAGCTGGAGACGGTGGAGCGCCTCGTGGACTTCTTCAACGAGGGCGTCTATCCCGTAGTCTATCGCCAGGGGTCGCTCGGTGCCAGCGGCGACCTCGTGCCGCTGGCCCACCTGTGCCTGCCCCTCGTGGGCCTTGGCGAGGCTGAGCTGGACGGCGAAGTGCTCCCCGGGGCAGAAATCCTCCGGCGGAAGGGCTGGCAGCCCATCACGCTGGCTTCGAAGGAAGGCCTGGCGCTTCTCAACGGCACGCAGAACATGAGCGCCTTCGCCGTGTGGGCTCTCCTCCAGGCAGAGCGCCTGAGCCGCTGGGCGGACACCATCGCCGCCATGTCCCTCGACGCCTACGACGGGCGCATCGAGCCCTTCACGCACGCCGTGCATGCCGTACGCCCGCACCAGGGCCAGATAGAGACGGCGGCACGCATGCGCGAGCTCCTGAAGGACAGCGAGCTGATAGCACAGCCCAAGACGCACGTGCAGGACCCCTACTCCTTCCGCTGCGTGCCGCAGGTGCACGGAAGCGTGAAGGACACGATCCGCTACGTCCGCAGCATCATCGACACGGAGGTGAACTCCGCCACGGACAACCCCACCGTATGCCCCGACGAGGACCTCATCATCTCCGCCGGGAACTTCCACGGCGAACCCATCGCCCTGCCCATTGACTTCCTGTCCGTGGCCCTGAGCGAGCTGGCGAACATCTCCGAGCGCCGCATCTACCGCCTCGTCTCCGGCACGCGCGGCCTGCCCGACTTCCTCGTGGCACGTCCCGGCGTGAACAGCGGCTTCATGATTACGCAATATACGGCGGCCTCCGTCGTGAGCCTGAACAAGACGCTCGCCATTCCCGCCTCGCTGGACAGCATCCCCTCCTGCCAGGACCAGGAGGATCACGTCAGCATGGGCGCCAACGCAGCCGTCAAGCTCTACAAGGTCGTACTGAACACGGAGCGCGTGCTGGCCATCGAACTGCTCAACGCCGCCCAGGCCCTTGAGTTCCGCCGCCCCCTGAAGTCCTCGCCCGAGGTGGAGCGCATCCATGCCGCCTTCCGCCGCGAGGTGCCCTTCGTCGGGGACGACGTGCTGATGTACCCGCTCATCGCCAAGGCCGTAGAATTCCTCCGCCAATGAAACTCCTCCGCCAATGAAACTCCTCGTCAAGAACATCGGACTCCTCGTCAGCGCCCGGCGAACGCCCCGGCGCGAAGCCCTGCGGGGCGGGGAGATGCGGCAGCTCCCCGTCCTCAGGGACGCATGGCTGCTGGCCGCGGACGGACGCGTCAGGGACTTCGGCAGCATGGCGCAATGCCCCCCGGAGAGGGAGGCGGACAGCACCGTCGATGCCGGGGGCGGAGCCCTCTTCCCCACCTTCTGCGACAGCCACACGCACATCGTCTATGCCGACAGCCGCGAGGGCGAGTTCGTGGATAAAATCCGCGGCCTCAGCTACGCCGAGATAGCGCGGCGCGGCGGCGGCATCCTCAACTCCGCCGACCGCCTCCACAAGCTCTCCGAGGACGAACTCTTCCGGCAGGCCTCCGGACGCGTGGAGGAAGTCATCAGCAAGGGCACGGGAGCCATCGAGATAAAGAGCGGCTACGGCCTGAACACGGAGGACGAGCTGAAGATGCTGCGCGTCATCCGCCGCATCCGCACCAGCTACCCCGGCCTCTGCGTGCGCAGCACCTTCCTCGGTGCCCATGCCGTGGGGCGCGCCTTCCAGGGACGCCAGGCGGAGTACGTCGACTACCTCATCCGCGAGACGATTCCCGCCGTGGGCCGCGAGCAGCTTGCGGACTTCATCGACGTGTTCTGCGACGAAGGCTTCTTCACGCCCGGGGAGACCGACCGCCTGCTGAAAGCTGGCCGGGAGTACGGCATGATGCCGAAGATCCACGGCCAGGAGCTCGCGGACTCCGGCGGCGTGGAAGTGGCCGTCAGGAACGAAGCCCTTTCCGTGGACCACCTCGAAAGCATGACGGACGCTGACATCGACATGCTGGCAGAGGCGCCCGGCACGATTCCCACGGCCCTGCCCGGCACCTCCTTCTTCCTGAACATGCCCTATGCCCCCGCGCGCAGGATGATAGAGCGGGGCCTCGCCGTGGCCGTAGCCTCGGACTACAATCCCGGCAGCACGCCCAGCGGCGACATGAAGTTTGCCCTCTCCCTGGCCTGCATCAAGATGCGCCTGCTCCCCGCCGAGGCCCTCAACGCCGCCACGCTGAACAGCGCCGCCGCCATGGGCATCGCCGCGGACTACGGCACGCTGGACGTCGGCAAGGTAGCCAGCTTCTTCCTCACGCCCCCCATCCCCTCCGCCGATTTCCTGCCCTATGCCTACACGACGCCCCTCGTGAAGCGCGTGTTCCTGCGCGGCCTGCCCCACCCCTGCCCCGGCGGGGGCTGCGGATGCCCCTGAACGCCCCAGAACGCATTACCTGAATCACATAACGGCTATCCCCCGCAAGGCTCCCCGCGTCCTTGCGGGGCTTTTTTCACTGAACCGCCCTTCGGTCAGAGGAGCACAAAAAAAGCATCAGTAAGGCTCTACCCAAGCCTTACCCAAGTATTACCCAAGCCTTACCCAAGTATTACCCAAGTATCAAGCTGCTCCGAAGGGCTGGGTAGGGCTTGGGTAGAGCTTGGGAAGGGCTTGGGGAAAGCTTAGGTAAAGCTTAGGTAAAGCTTAGGTAAAGCGGGCTACGGTGAGGCTGAAGGCTTTCGGCTCCATTTCTTTGGCTCCGCCCCTGCCATCTCTGCCACGCGGCGTAACGCTTCGGCCACCCCCGCCTATGATGGTGGCAGTGGCATTGCGCCCTGGCAACGGCTATCAACTGAAACTAAAATTAAGCACCGACCAAGGTCAACCTGCATTACAAATAAGGCTCAAGGTACTTGGGCCAAAACCTTTAAACTACAGACCAAAACCTTTAAACTACAGAGACATGTTTCGAGCCCCGTTTCCCGAACCCTATGTTCATCGCCCCATGAACCCTATGTTCATCCCGCCATGAACCCTATGTTCATCGGCCCACGAACCCTATGTTCGGAAAATGGCTTACTACGTTGCCCAAGAATTGCCTTTTTTCCAGCCATCCGGGTTATGGACAGGAGCAGAGACCCGGCTCATGGTTTCCCACGGATGATACTATGTCCACACATTCCTTAAAAATGAAATACCGGCTGACGCACAAAGTTCGTCCCCTGCGGAAAGCATAAAAAAAGCCCCCGAAGAAGGGAGCCTGAGGGGGCTATGCGTCAGTCGCAGGAAGGACGCACGAAGTTCGTCCCCTGCGGAAAGCATAAAAAAGCCCCCGAAGAAGGGAGCCTTGAAGTGCACCCAAAAGTTAAACAAAAACTTTTGGGGTGTATTATGTTAAAGAAGAAACAAAAGAAACACAGCTTGTCAGACTATCTCCGTTACATGCACATGATAGAAGACGGTTATAGTTTCCATTATGTCTACAGCCATTATGGTTCTGATGAGAAAAAGCTAAAAGTATTATGGCAGAGATATCAAGAGTTAGGCATTGAGGGTCTTAAGAAGAAGCATAGCTTTCTGCCAACGCCCCGGGCAGAGGAAGACCTAGCTCGTATATCTACATCTCGGATAATTAGAGCATCCGATGAAGTTCCCGTATCTTCCTCTTCTAACAACAAGTCTTCCACCACAACGCGGGCAGATTCCGTTGTTGACCAGCGTACGCTTCTTGTTTATATTGTTTGAAACATTCCACTTATGCTGTTTACGTAATTCCGGATCTGTTATGTTTGCAGATAAAAGTTTGTCGAAAATGTCTTCCGCCTCACTTGGCTGGAGTATTTGTGACTTAAAACTTTTTATAACACATCTGAGCTGGCTGGAGTAGATAACGATACTTGATGTAGTAAACTTTAGCGTGGCCTTTTGTAGGAATACAACTATGGGAACAAACTTGTCATAGTACAAAGGAAAAATGTTTTGTAACGTTCTTATATGTGCCTCATTTTGTCTGATAGGATTATAGAATCTATACTTATGGCCATATTGGTTTTTTGTCCAATATTCCGCATTGTCAGAACCGTATATCCAGCCTGAATAATTCTTTGTCTCTATCACAAATACGCCATATTCGGATATGACCACGTGGTCTATCTGTGTGGAATATCCGTTTTGTTGGATATACAGGTCGTTAATGAGATAGTAATTATCCGGAAGCTTATTAAGTATCCTCGCTATTCTGTATTCGCCAATACGTCCTTTAATGCTTGCAGAGTTAAAGTGAAGTAGTAGGAATAGAATGAATAAACTTATGAAACCAATCAGTAGTACGAAAGATGACATAGTTGCAGATGAAGCGATATTGTAATTTGCGGGGCGAAGTTACAGATTTCCTGTGAATTTAAGACTATTTATTCATAAATATTCCACTTTCCAGGGTTTTCATAATGGCTTCGAAACTTTGAGACGTGCGTACGGAAAAGTTTCAGACGTCCCACATATTTTATTGTGCGAAGCACCGGATCCTTCAAATTCAGCCTGAATTTGTATAATTTTAGGTTGAATTTGTATATTTTCAGGCTGAATTTGTACAATTTCAGGCTGAATTTGGAGAATTTGTCCGATGTTTCGTATCTTTGCATGCGCATCTCTCAACTTTTCTGTGCGCATGCGGGAGACGCAGACAAGCACCTGCGTAGATCGCAGACAAGCACAAACGTAAAACAATATAAGCACTATGGCAAAATTTATCATGCGTACGCTGAACACGGCCTCCGCCGAAGAAGAACAGAAGTACTACCCGCACCTGCTTTCTACGGGTGAAACCACGCTTGACGACATGGCGCGCAACATCGCTGAGGCCTCCAGTTTTACGCCGGGCGACGTGAAGGGCGTCGTGGCTTCGCTGGTGAGGGAAATAGCCTGGGCTGCTGCGCGCGGACGCACCGTCAAGGTTGAGGGGCTGGGCGCTTTCCGCGCCACGCTGGGCCTCCGCCGCTTTGTGGAGAACGAGCTTGCCGACGGCAAGACGCACCGCAATGCGACGAGCGTGGAAATCAACGGCTTCAACTTCCGCCCCTCACGCGTCATCGTGAGCGAAGCCAACAGGAACGCGACCCTTGAACGCCAGATGCCGCGCAAAGGTGCGAAGCCCGCGCCCGCCTACACCCTCGAGGAGCGCATGGAGCTCGCCCGCCAGTATCTCAGCACGCACCGCTGGATGAAGGTGTCGGCCTACGCCTCCCTGTGCCGCCTCTCCGCCGCCAGCGCATCGAAGGAACTCCGCGCCCTCGCCGCCCGCGAAGACGCTTTCCTGAAGAGCGAGGGCAGCGGTTCGCACAAGGTTTACGTGCTTCGCGCAGACGCCTGACGCGCCGCCCCGTGCTCCACGGTCGTCAGATTTGGTCAGATTAGTCCGGTTTCTCGGCCAAGCCGACTGCATGAAGCTGATTATCATCACACAAATAAACTTTATACTCCCTCTCTGAACAATGGACCACTCCTATACCATCAATGAGATAAAATGACCCTGACGCCCATGTCCGCCGATGTCCCGCAGTACATTCTTTACGCCTACCTCCTCCTCGCGAACCTCGTCGCCTTTATCGCCTACGGCGCGGACAAGCACCGCGCGCGCCGCCACGCATGGCGCATACCCGAAGCCACGCTCCTCAGCCTCGCCGCCATCGGCGGCAGCCTCGGCGCCTGGCTCGGCATGAAAACTTTCCACCACAAAACCCTCCACTGGAAGTTCCGCATCGGCGTCCCCCTTCTCCTCCTCCTGCACGCGGCCCTGCTGTATTATATGTTTGAATTGTAAGCACATAATCATGCCCCGTAGGTGCAAGATGGGTGCAGGATGGGAGCAGGACGGGAGCAAGGCTCTTCACTATAACATATTGATAATCAGTTTGGGCACAAGAATTGCGATATTCTCACCTGTTTTCTCTCTGTAGAGCATAAAAAAGATAGCCTAACAATAATCGTCAATACTATCTTCTCCCGTCCATTCCTCGCCCTGGGCTATAGTGAAGTACTTTCTTGCTCCGTTCTCCTCAAAGAAGGATCCCATATTTTCGTGTACATAAACCGAGTCTTTCAAGAACACTCGTGCTAATGCCCATGGCTTGACAGCATTGTAAGCACTTCGTGTCATAACCATTAGCGCCTCATCTTTATTTATTATTGCAGAATCCACAACAAGTGACGAGTATATATTGTTTCTACAGAATACTGCATCAGTACTTAGATTATTCTGGTAATCAACAAGTGGATGGTTTGATATCTCTTTCGGACAACATGGAAACTCAGAAGGAGTGAACCAGTCCAATTGTACAGCGTTGGGCGTAAGTGATTGAATGATGTTTAAATGTTCAACAGGAGCTTCTGATTCTATCAAATCTGTGTATGTATTTTGTGGGTGATTTGTGGTGTTATTGGTAATATATTCTTCTATGGGAATAGGTACAGGAGCGGGTCTTGGGTTGCGTGTTGAATAAGATTGCCATTTGGGATTTTTTTCCTCAAATAACCAGTCGCCAAGATGCCCTCCTTTGGATTTAGGATGCTCCTTTGCCCAATTGGTTAATCGTTCAAAAGAAGCTTTTGCTTCTTCTGGGGTAACTGTTCGCATCCACTTAAAATTAGGATCTTGTTTCTCGTAATCACGTAACACGGATGGGTCTGCAAGAAAATCTTCAATGCTGCCACAAATGTACTCTATTTTAGCACGAGTAATAGGATTGTTTAGAACATTCTCTAGCCTTGTAAGCCATCGCAGATTCTCTGGACGGTTATTCCTTCGATTTGTATCAATATGGTCTACTACATGTTGCGTAGTGGGAGGATTACCAAGGAAGGCAAATGCAACAATCCTGTGAACACTTTGTCCGGCGATTTCCATATAACCAGTTTTCTCGTTGGGCTTCCCAAAAGTCCATATGTTATCATCCTTCCTCCTTCGTTTTCCTTCTCGTGCATGACGCATTACTGCTCCATTATCCCGCACAGAGTAACTTTCTTCCTTGTATACACAGTCCTTGACTACGTTGTAGTCATTAACACTTACCATACTTCCCAATAATTGTATTATGTATTTTCTGCGTGGGCAAATGTACTAATATTCTTCTCCGAATTTAATGAACTGAGCGTATTTGATTTTGAACCGGTCTATTTTCTTAGAGATGTTTTCCGCAGTTTCATTCACTTGGCTGTAATAGGTGCTCAGGCTCCCTGTAGGGTCTGTAGCCATACGGGAAATAGAACTGACATCACTGACTATTTCCACGAAATCATTATAGCAATCTGTTCTGCTTGATGGTGGATTGTTCAGTTTTGAAGTCGCTACTTGCATGGAATTTCTAAAACTGTTAATTGAGTCAAGAATACCAGATTCACTATAACTTTCAAAAAGTTCTTTCAGTGCTTCATTGAAGTCACTGCAATACTTTCCACTCGGCGTTTTATTATCAAAAATTGCCGTTCTCCGTGTGTCAGAGATCTGTTTGCAAACCAATGTGCTTGCCTGAAATGTCTTATTCGTTTTCTGACATGCCATTTGTAGATCTCCATCAAATTGCTTCTCATTGCTGCATGATGTAAGGAAAAACATGCAGGCTGTCAATAGGAATAATGTCTTTTTCATATTATTTAAGTATGCGTAGATTATTCTTCGTCTTTGATATGAGATTCGTGCATCATATATGAACCGATGTTTCTTGCGAGGCTAAGATACTAATTTGCAAGCAATTCACAACTATATCTGCATAACGATTATATGCAGCAACGTTGTTTCTTGCGAGGCAAAGATACTAATTTGTAAGCAATTCACAACACATTTAACGTAATTATAATGATTATCCGCAATCGTACCACCAAAATTTCGGTCTATCCTGACGGGTAGGCCGATTTTTTTACCATCGGCTGAAAATAGTTAGTTAAGAGTTTGGCGATTTGAATCAAAATGACTACCTTTGTGGTGCATTTATAAAATAGCAGTAATATGAAGATTTTCGAGTTCAACAAGTATTTCCCCAACGAAGCTGCCTGCCGTCGCAAGTTTAAGGAGATGAGAGACAAGGAAGGTGTGGCATGTCAGCGCAAGTATAAAGTGATGGTGATTGCCGAGAGTTTGCCTGTTGACAAGGAACCGAAGAAAGGACAAAAGCCCAAGTCGGTGAAGCATATAAAGATGATAGTGATACCCGACGAGAAGGCAAAGACGATAGATGCCGTTGCCGCCAAGTCGATAGACAAGGATAGCAGATTTGAGCGGCTGCTGATGATAACGGCATCGTACCGCACGGATTTTGGACACAAGGTATATAATAAGAATGTTGCATAAAGAAACAAGAAATGGTAAAAACAAGGAAACTTACAGTTCTCTCAACGGAGATTTCCGTTGTGGCAGGAATAAACAATGATGACTATATCTGTTTAAGATATGGTAAAGGCTTCCAATGATGACAACCGTGCTGCGGACATCATCAAGAACTGGATACGAAACCGTGCAACCATAGAGTTTCTCGGAGCATGGGAAATGATGTATAACCCAAATTTTAAAGTGGTCGAATTTGACCACTTTAGAAAATCCGCAGGACTACCAACCTTTACGATGAGTGTGTCAAATTGGGTTGAAGACACCAGTGCTATCGGGATTTATTCAAAAGCTGGCAGATATGGTGGGACCTATGCGCACAAGGACATTGCATTTGAATTTGGTGCGGCTATCAGCCCAATGTTCAAACTTTATCTCATAAAGGACTACCAGCGTCTAAAAGAAGAAGAAAGCAATCCCGCGTTATTACAATGGCAGGCAAAAAGATTCCTAACCAAGGCAAACTACACTATCCATACAGATGCAATCCAGGAGAAACTAAAACATCTTGGTTATAAGCGGGCTAAAGAAGTTTTGGTTTACGCTCAGGAAGCTGACATGCTCAATGTCGTTGTGTTTGGCTGCACAGCAAAAGAATGGGAAGAGCAGAATCCACAATTAGCAAAGAAAAGAATGAACATAAGGGAAACTGCTTCTATAGCCCAACTGCTTGTCCTTGCCAATTTGGAAACCATCAATGCTGAATTGATAAAGCGTAATATTCCACGAGCAGAGAGATTCAGGACACTCCTAAAAATAGCAGAGGAGCAGATGACCACATTGAAGAGCAGGGATATAGAGCAACACTTTCGCAAACAATTTCCTGAAAATAATGTTGGTAAATTATTGGAATAATGAGTCAGTGCAGAGAATTTAGTACCGTTGGTGAGATGCTGGAAGCACTCTCACCATACATTTCGGCCCGGGCACTGGCCCGCATCTGCGGCATGAGCGAGAGCCAGATGCTGCAATATAAAGCGGGCATCAAGAAAATAAGTCCGAAGAATATTGCACGTATTAACGAAAAATTGCGTACCTTTGCAGCTGAACTCAGTGAGTTCACACTATTGGGCGCGTGATGCGTCGTACTATTTTATAAATGCACGCCAGCCTCCGGGCTGGCTTTTCTGTTAAAACAATGCCCTTGATGTCTTCGGGAGTTTTCGTATATTTGTAGCCGAATAGAACAATTATTGCTTATGAAACAGAAAAAGAAAGATTTGTAGCAGGGGAATACACTCCACAGATGTTGACAAGTACCGGTGAAATTATTCTCCGAGATTACGTTGATGAGTCCAATCTTGCCATCTCTAATTCCCAAAGGTACAATTCTGAGGTCCGAACGAAGGCTCTTGGGACAGTCGGCCTCTTTACTACCATTATCATTGCCTTGTTTGTTGCATTATACTCTATTAGAGACTTGGGGCTGCTAACACAGGCTTTCCTCATCTTTGTTATCTTTACGTTTGGGTATGGGCTCTATAGGATATTCAAGGACATAGTCTATAGTAAAACCAATTACAACGGCGGTTCTACCTTGACATACCTACTCCCCCAAAATATTATTGACAGCCTGACAACCGCAAGCAACGAGAACGAGAAAGTATGCCTACACCTATATTACATGTTAGAACGGAAAGAAGAAACATGCAATGATATAGACAAGGAGACTGGCAGAATGCAGGAATGTTATGTAAAAGCACTGAACAAGGTAATCATTGCGCTAACAATATCTTCCATTATCTATTTTTCTCTATTTTTGTTGAGTTCACCGGTGGCCTTGTTGGCTGAGATGAAGATTGACTTTCTGATGTCCTTGATTCGTTTTCTATTTTAGCGTCAGTTTTTCCCATATTGAAACAACTTTATAAATACACATGCAAAGGTACAAATAAAAAACGTACCATCACAGATTTCTTGCGAAAATTTTGGTGGTACGATTGCGAATAATCATTACTAATTTGTAAGCAATTCACAAGTGTTTCGTGAGAATCTTCGAGTTTGCTATTTTCTCCAGCGCTCTTTCAGGCGCTGGGCGTTCTCCAATCGCTTTCTCAGATTCTCTACTTTTTGCTTGACGTCCTGGTCGTTCATCTTCAGGACGATTTCCCTAATGTCGGTAGCGTTCATAAAAAAAGGAGTGTTTTACTTTCTATGTGCAAAGTAAAATACTCCTCTCTTATGGGAAAAAGACACCTATATATCACAAGGGCCTTTAGCGTTTTTTAGAAATTCGTTCCAGAAATAATGCCTGTTGGACCTCCTCTTGTATTTGCGCAGCTGCCGTTCCTTCTCCCTGTCCGAGAAATAGTGGTTAAGCTTGCGACGCTCCTCCCACGGAAGGGAGTTATAGTATCGGTCTATCAGGTAGCCCAGTCCGAAAAATACGGACAATATGATGAGTACTGGAATAAGTGTGGACATGGTTTGCGTCTTTTGTTGTTGCAAATATACGGATTCGCGGTGGAACGTGCAAGCGTGCGGCGGGACTTTCTTCGTGAGCAATAAAAAGTTGTTTCCCGCACAACTCACCTCGGCATGTCCCCGTTCCAGCCGTGCCCCAAGTCCCAGTGCTCGTCGTACACGAACTCGAAGTACGGCAGCGAGAACGCCTGCAGGGCGGTTTGCAAGGCAAAGATATGAAGGATTATCGGAACGGGCAAGGGGGGATGCCGACAAATCGGAGGGACGGCGGCACCCGGGCAAAGACTGGGGCAAACGCCGGGACAAAGGACGGGAAACAAACGGTGCCGGAGGAGTTTTCCGGCATAAAGTTTTGGACTATACGCGGGAATGCTTACTTTTGCGCGGAAATCAAACAAAACATCCAACCAAAAAAC
>JAFUXE010000025.1 GCA_017477205.1 Alloprevotella sp. | reverse complement strand
GCACAGGTCCATTGACAACTTTGCCGTCAACCTCTTCGCCGCGCTCATCGCATACAATCTCATGCCCAAAAAGCCGCAGATGAACATTGAGATTATTGACAAAAGCAGGATTATTGCCTAATCTTACGCCGAACTCACGTTTTATTAGATAGTCCCGGTACTGCTCCAACAGTTCAACGGTAATCAACTTTATGTTCAATTCCTCTCTACCAATGAAGCGGACGAACGAGTTTAAGGCAATGGAGTAGTTGTCTTTGCCCTTTATCGTTGTTTGCCCTATCCACTCCCGACTAAACGCAATGAAGTCTATTGGTCGCTCTGCCTCGTCTTTGTTCAGCAGTCGGCATACAATCTCATTAAGTTCAAGCCCCTCAACATCTATTCCCAAGGCGGCTAACTGTGTACGATAATGCAGTACAAGTCTGTCCGCCTCTTGCTTGATGTTGGAACTCTCTTTGAACTTTAACTTTTGTGTGAGGTCTGCTTCCGTTGCGAATAGGTTGGTGGATATGCGCTTTACCACCTTGCCCTTCGTAAACCTGATTTTCACGTTGTAGGTTCCGTCTTTGCGCCTACGGTCTCCTTGAACTTCTGCCTTAATTGTCAGCATATCATTCTCATTTTGCGGTCAACCTGCGGTCAACCAGATGTTAAAAATGCGCTGAAAATGATGAACGGGAACTCTTGGGCGGCGTACTAAAAACAGAAAAAAACACCTACATTCTTCCTGTAAGTGCCTTTTAATCAGTAGTTTTTCAGTGTGGACCAGCTAGGGCTTGAACCTAGGACCTCCAGATTATGAGTCTGTTGCTCTAACCAACTGAGCTACAAGTCCAATGCACGACAATGAAGAGATGTGCGGTGCAAAAGTAGCGATTTCTTTCGTTACTTCCAAATGCGCTGGCGGGTTTTGGGATTTTTTTTGAATCCTGCCCCGCCAGCGCGATGTTCTGATGTGGCCCGTTCCGGGTCGTTCGGCTTAGATGCCGAGCTTCTTGCGGATGGGCTTGGGAATGGCGTTCTTGTTGATGAGGATGTTCATGGTCTTGTAGGCGACGTAGGGCTTGGAGGCGTAGAACACGCCCTTGTAGGTGCCGTACTCACCCCAGCTGTTCTTTACCATGAAGTATTCCTTGCCCGTTTCGTCCTTGGCCAGTCCGTAGATGACCATGCCGTGGTCGTCGGTGGTTTCCCAGTTGTCGTAGCCGCGCTGGCGCATTTCCTGCGTGATGACGGCTTCGTCCTTGGAGTCGGCAGCCTGCACTTCCTTGCCGTTGGTGCCGGTCCAGCGGGCAGCGTCGCTGCCGCTCATGTCGTTCTTGTACTCTTTGGCGGGAACGGTGGCAATGCCCTTGCGGCTGAAGCCCTTTTCGCTGACATCGGCACCCCATGCGAAGCAGTAGCCGTTGCGCACGGCGCTCTCCATAACTTCCATGAACTCGTCGAGGGGGAGGTTATAGCTGCTTCCCCAGCGCCAGTTGTCCTGGATTTCGAGGATGAAGGGCTCGTAGAAAGGCTCGTGGGTGTAGCTCGTGAGGCTTACGTAGTCGTCGAGGTTGAGGCCAAGCATGTCGCGGAAGCTCTCGGGGGTGTAGGTCTGGCCTTTGTACTCAAAGGAGGTGGGGTAGGGGCCGAAGTAGTTTTCCAGGATGAAGGCGAATTCCTTTTTCCAGCTGAGGGGTATCTTCTTGGCTTCGCTCTTGGCGATGCTCTTGACGTAGCCGTTCATGATGGGGTCGAGCTCCTGGAAGTTGAAGAGGCTGTCGCCGTAGAGGCTGCCGGGGAAGGGCATGGTGCCTTCGGGAACGATGCCGTACTTCTTGAGGCAGTAGAGGACGTCGTAGAAGGAGCCTCCGTTGGCGAAGGAAACGTCGCCGTGGGTGCGTACGGCGCGGTCAGCGCGGTCCATGTAGGTGTGTTCTACGACGAAGCTTTCGCAGAGGTCGAACTCGCCCTTACCAAGGCGGAGGAGCTCTGCCTCGAAGAAGCCGAGGCCGCTGTAGCTCCAGCAGGTGCCGCTACGGTGCTGGTCCTTGATGCTCGTGATGGGGTTTTCCTTCACGGGTGTGAACTTGGGGCTTTCGCTCTGTGCAAATGTGGAGAGCGAGAGGGCTGCAAAGGCAGCGAAAAGGATTTTTCTCATGTTGTTGGGTGGCCCCCTTCCGCCTCCCTCCGGGGGAGGAGTTCCGGGTGGCGCTAATGTTTATTGTTTAACGTTTATTGTTTATTGTTTATTGTTTGCGGTTTGCGAGGAAAGCCTCCACGTCGTCGGCATGGTAGGGGATGCGCTCCTTGCCGAGGAAGCGGCAACCGTCCTTCGTGACGAGGACGTCGTCCTCGATGCGGATGCCTCCGAAGTCCTTGTACTCTTCTATCTTGTCGAAGCAGAGGAAGTCGGCATTCGTGCCTTCCTTGCGCCAGAGGTCGATGAGCTGCGGGATGAAGTAGATGCCGGGTTCGTCCGTGACGACGAAGCCTTCTTCCAGGCGGCGTCCCATGCGCAGGGCGTTCGTGCCGAACTGCTCCAGGTTGGGGCGTGTCTCCTCGTCGAAGCCCACGTATATCTGCCCAAGTCCTTCCATGTCGTGGACGTCCATGCCCATCATGTGGCCGAGGCCGTGGGGCAGGAAGAGGGCGTGGGCGCCAGCGCGCACGGCGGCTTCCGTGTCGCCCTTCATGAGGCCGAGGTCCTTCAGGCGTTCCGTCATCAGGCGGCAGACGCCAAAGTGTACGTCCCAGTAACGCACGCCCGGCTTCGCCATGTCCAGTGCGAGGTCGTGGCAGTCAACGACGATGTCGTAGATGTCGCGCTGCTTCTGCGTGAAGCGTCCGCTGACGGGCGTCGTGCGCGTGTTGTCCGAGCAGTAGTGCTCGTTTGTCTCGGCACCGCAGTCGCAGAGCAGCAGGCGTCCGGCCTCCAGGGGCGTGGGGCTGGGGTAGCCGTGCATGATTTCCCCGTGCTGCGAAACGATGCTCTGGAAGGACGTGATGGAGCCGTAGGCTGCGGCAATGCCGCCAATCTCTCCGCTGATCTGCTGTTCCGTGATGCCGGGGCGGCAGAGCTCCATCGCCCGCGTGTGCATCTTATATCCTATCTCCGCCGCGCGTTCCAGCTCTGCGATTTCCTCCTCCGTCTTCACGCTGCGCAGCTTCACGACGGCCTGGATGAGGGGCAGGCTGGCTTCGGCACGCTGGCGCGAGGGGTGGATGTGGAGCAAATCCAGGATTTGAATCATCGTGTCGTGGCGGTAGGGCGGCAGGAAGTGTACGCGGCGTCCCTGCTTGACGGCCTGGTCAACGGCTTCCGCCAGGCGCGCCATCGGTTCGTGGCAGGCCACGCCAGCCTCGGCAGCCAGGTTGCCCACGCTCTGCACTTCGCCGTACCATACGATGTCCTCGATGTCTATTTCGTTGCCGTAGAGCGTCTCTGTGCCCGTATCGGCATCAATGGTGCCCACGAGGCCGTCGCGGTGCTGTGCGAAGAAATAGAGGAACGAGCTGTCCTGTCGGAACTTATACGTGTTGGCAGGATAGTTCATTGGCGCCTCGTTATTGCCGAAGATGAGGATGAGGCCATTGCCCACCATCTCGCGCAGGCGGCGGCGGCGCTCCACATAGGTTTCTTTTGAGAATAGCATATAGATGTGTGTTTTTTTAGGTGTCAGGATTTGTTTCTCGGGGCAAAGATAGTGCTTTTTCGGATTTCCTGTGTCAGAAGCTCGGAAAAATGTTATACCTTTGCCGCCGCATGTTAAATCATAGAACCATACAGAACGCTCTGGGGCAGCTTCTTTTCGTAGAGGCCGTCATGCTCACCGCCTGCCTTGGCGTGGGCATCGTCTACCACGAGTCGGACTATCTTCCCTTTGGCCTCAGTGCACTTGTGGCCTTGGTTCTCGGCCTGTTGCTGCGTGCCGGAGGCCGCGGCTCCGACGGGACGATGGGCCGTCGCGACGGTTACATCGTGGTGACGCTCTGCTGGGTTCTCTTCTCCTTTGTGGGCACTTTGCCCTTCCTGCTCAGCGGTGCCGAGCCGCGGCCTTCTGCCGCCTTCTTTGAAACCATGTCCGGCTTCACCACGACGGGTGCCACGGCGCTGAGCCGCATCGACGACCTCCCGCACTCCATCCTTTTCTGGCGCAGCCTGATGCACTGGGTGGGCGGCGTCGGCATCATCTTCTTCATGGCAGCTCTGCTTCCGCAGATGGATATGGGCGGTCAGAAGATGTTTGCGGCAGAGACCACGGGCCTGAAGATTTCCAAACTCCATCCCCGCTTTGCCACGACCGCCCACTGGCTGGGCGGCCTCTACTTCGTCATGACGGCGGTCTGTGCCGTGGCCTACTACCTTGCGGGCATGGGACCTTTCGATGCCCTGAACCATGCCATGAGCACCATGTCCACGGGCGGCTCCTCCACGCATGCTGCCAGCATTGCGTGGTTCCATTCGCCAGCCTTGGAGTGGGTGGTGGTCGTCTTCATGTTCCTCGGTGGTGTCAACTTCACACTCCTGTTCCTGCTCATTGTCAAGCGGCGGCTGCGTCCCCTGCGGCGCGACGGCGAGTTCCGTGTCTATGTGGGACTGCTCACGTGCGTGGCGCTGTTCTGTGCCTTGTCCCTCTTCCTGTCGCAGGGCCGCGGGCTTCCCGAGTCCTTGCGCGTGGGCTTCTTCCACGTGACGGCGTTGATGACGACGACCGGCTTCACGACGGAGAACTTCATGTCCTGGCCCGTGTGGCTATGGATGCCGCTTATGTTCGTCACGGCCATCGGTGCGTGCGCGGGCAGCACCAGCGGTGGTATTAAAATTGTGCGCCTGCTGGCCATCTGGAAGGTGACGACGCGCGAGTTCCGACGTATGCTGCACCCGCGTGCGGTGTTCCCCATCCGCGTCAATGGCACCCTGATTGACAACAACCTGGTGCGCAGCATCTTCGTCTTCTTTGTCTGCTATTTCGCCCTCACCTTCGTGGGGACAATCCTCATGATGTGCATGGGCATCAGCCTGCTCGACAGCGTGTCGTGCTGCATCACGGCGCTCTCCAACGTCGGCCCGGGCATCGGCTACATGGTAGGTCCGCTGGACAGCTATGCCGCTTACCCTGACGGTGCGCTGTGGATCAACGCATTCCTTATGCTGGCCGGACGTTTGGAGATCTTCGCCGTCCTCCTTGTCTTCGTACCCGAGTTCTGGCGAAAAAGCTGACGTTTTCCCCGTTTTTACTTTCCCCAGGCTGCGGGGTCCTCGCGCCAGCTGCGCAGGACGTCCAGCATGTCGGCCTGCACGAATCCCGTGCGCACGGCCTCGTTGAGTACGGCCTCGTAGTCCGTCAGCGTGTCCAGGCGTACGCTGGCTTCGGCAAAGGCGTCGCGCGCTTGCGGGAAGCCGTATGTGAAGCTGGCCACCATGCCCAGGACGGTGCATCCTGCATCGCGCAGAGCCTGCACGGCTTTCAGGCTGCTGCCTCCGGTGGAGATGAGGTCTTCCACGACCACGACCTTTGCACCTTCTGCGATGCGACCTTCAATGAGGTTGCCCATGCCGTGGTCCTTCGGCTTCGGACGCACGTAGCAGAAGGGAAGTCCCAGCGCGTCGGCCACCAGGGCACCTTGCGCGATGGCGCCCGTCGCCACGCCCGCGATGGCCTCGGCCTCGGGGTAGAGCGTGCGGGCAAGTTCCGTCAGTCCCTCCTTCACCATTCCCCGCAGGTCGGGGTAGGAGAGGGTCTGGCGGTTGTCGCAATACATGGGGGAGAGCCATCCGCTGGCCCACGTGAAAGGTTCCTGCGGACGCAGTTTCACGGCGCCGACCTCCATGAGGCGTGCGGCAATTGCGGACGCCATTTCCCGACGGCGTTCATCGGAAAGTTTGTTCTCTTGTGTCATGTTGTCAGGTGTTTATATATAGATTTGTGTTGTTCCCATCGTGTTTTTATTCCCTCGGACGTTCATATTTCAAAGCAGTGCTTTCCCCGTGCGACGCTGACGGGTGCATAGTCCCGCAGCAGCGCCAGTGCCTCGTGCGGCACGGGGAGGGCGTGGAGTCCCGGCGCTTGCAGGACGGGTTGCATGAGCGGTGCAAGTTGCGCCAGCGTGTATGCTTTGCAGTTGAAGATGTGGCTCGTCGTGCCGTCGGCAGAGGCGCAGAGGCTGCCCAGGAGCCTTTCCGCCACCATGTCCACGGGCGAGAAGTCCACCGCCTGCGTGCCGAGTGCACGGGCGAGGGTTTCGTCCTGGCGCATGGCGAGGAGTAGTTGTACCAGGCCGCAGCGTGCCACGTCGCGTTGGAAGCGGCCGTCCTCGTGGCGCGGGGCGAGGTTTCCCACGCGGACGATGCGCGCTCGCAGCCCTTTGTCGCGTATGGCCTCGCGGACGAGGCGTTCGGCTTCGTATTTTGTGCGCACGTACTCGGTGGGCAGTTGCTGCCCGATGTCGAGCATGTCTTCGCTGAGCATGGTGTTTGCCGCAATGCCGCGTGGCAGTATGCCGCCCACGCTGGTCGTGGATACGTGGACGAGTGTCGCCCCTGTCCGCAGGCAGTAGTTTACGGCCTGCTCCGTGCCGACGACATTCGTCTGCTGCAAGGCCGTGCCGCGTGCAAACTGTCGTACGTCCGCCGCGCAGTGGATGACGCAGTCGTAGTGTTCGCCCGGAACGTGTTCCCACGTGCCGCTTTCCGATATGTCGCCCGGGAATGTCACGATGCGCCCGCCGTCCATAGCCTCCTGCGCGTAGGCGTTGCCGAAGTAGAAGCTGAGTGCATCGCGCAGGGCGGTACCGGCCGCCGTCTCCGGCGTGCGTACGAGGCAGGCGATGCGCTTGGCACCGCGCACCAGAAGCCCTCGGAGTACGTGCGCTCCGAGGTAGCCCGTAGCGCCCGTGAGCAGAAAGGATGCCTCCGGGGCGACGGCAGCTGTCGGCAGGGGCTGCGGGCGGCCGTTTTGCGCCTTCGGCTTTGCCTGGGCGCGTGCCGTTGCGGGTGTCGCGCCTTTTTTCCGTATGACGTCGGCCAAGCGTGCGGGCGTGGGGTGCGAGAATACGTCCCCGTAGGCCACGGCCAGGCCGCTGCGTTTCAGTATGGCCACCAGTTCCAGGGCCATGAGCGAGGTGCCTCCGGCCTCGAAGAAGTCCGTCGTGCGACCCGCCTCGGACGTGCCCAGCACCTGCCCGAAGGCTTCACACAGGCTGCGCTCCGTGGCGTTGCGGGGCGGCTTCGAGGGCGTCAGGGCAAGTGCGGGCGTGGGCAGTCGGTGCACGTCCACCTTTCCGCTGGGCGTCGTGGGCAGTCGGTCCAGCTGCATGAAGCGCGTCGGCAGCATGTAGGCTGGCAGGAGGGGGCGGAGCTGTGCACGGATGTCGGCAGCGCGCAGCGGGCGGCTGGCGGTGAAGAAAGCACAGAGTTCCGTGCGCTCGTCCGTCGCGGCGCCTTGCCCCGCCATGCGGCGTGCCTCCACGACGGCCGCCGTGATGCCCTCCACGCGGAGGAGGGCGTCCTCCACCTGTGCGGGCTCTATGCGGTAGCCGCGCAGCTTCAGCTGCCGGTCTTTGCGTCCCAGGAAGCAAAGCTCGTCCTGCGAGTTCCAGCGCACGACGTCGCCCGTGCGATAGGCCTTGCCACGGCGGAAGGCACAGCGCACGAACTTCTGTGCCGTCATGTCCGCATCGTCCAGGTAGCCCGTGGCCATTTGCGGCCCTGCGAGCCAGAGTTCGCCCGGGAGGCCGCGCGGCACGAGCTGTCCGTGGAGGTCCGTGACGAAGGCCGCGCAGTTGTCCACGGGGCGGCCGATGGGGATGTCGCGGTAGCGGCGTGCGGGGTCGATGACGTGGTATGTGGCGTCCACGCAGAATTCCGTGGGGCCATAAGTATTATATGTTTGCGTACGCGCGTGCGTAAGGGGAAGCCGCGTGAGGCGTTCGCCACCGAGGCAGAGGTAGTCCGGCACGATGTCCTGCGAGGCCAGCTCGAGGCCGAAGGACGTCGTGTAGCAGCCGCCCGTGACGGCATGCTGGCGGATGAAGGCACGCATGCCCTCGGGGTCGCGGCGCAGGTGCTCCGGCACGATGTAGAGCGTTGCGCCTGCCGTGAGGGTGGGGAAGATGTCCTCCATCGCGGCATCGAAGGCAAAGGATGCATGGCATGCCGTGCGGCTCGTTGTGCGTACGGGCCACGTGCGGCGGATGAAGTCCGTCAGGTTGCGCAGGGCGTCGTGGGAGATGATGACCCCTTTGGGGCGTCCCGTGCTGCCGCTGGTGTGCATGACGTAGGCCGTGCCTCCGCCCTGCGTGGGGAGGCCGTGGGCCAGGATGCTGACGTCCTGCGGCGCGGTGCCTTCGGCCTGCGGGCAGAAGGCGGCATCGCAGCGCCATGCGGCCAGCGCATCGACGATGAAGGCGCGCGTTCGCGCTATGGGTACGCTCAGGAGGTCGCCCTCGCGGACGCCCATTTCGCGAAAAGCCTCTGCGCGGCGTTCCACCGCCTCCGCCAGTTCGCCGTAGCTCATGCTGCCTGCGGCATCCACGATGGCAGGCTTCGCCGCGTGCGTGCGGCAGATGGCAAGGATGTCCGGAAGGAGGCTGCCGCTGCCCCGCACGGGGTGCATGCGCCCCCAGGCCATGCGGAGCAGCTCGGCACGTTCGCGCTCGTCGCAGAGGGTGATGTCCTTCAGGCGTCCGCCCTCCTCGACAAGGCATTCCGCCGCGCGGCGCACGGCGCGCGCCAGGCGCAGCAGGTGTTCCTTTGTGTGCAGGCCGCTGCCGCCTTCCATCCGCACGTGGAAATGCTGCCGCCCCACATAGACCGTGCAGCTCAGGTCGCCGCGCACGCCCTTGCGAGAAAGCTGTTCGGCACGCAGCGTCTCGCCGCCAAGGCACAGGCTTTCGCGGATGGCGGCACTCTGATAGCCGAAGGTCAGCGCAGGCGAGGTGCCCAGTTGTGCGTAGAGGCGTGTTGCGGGATAGTCGGCATGGAGGAGCGTGTCGTTCTGTGCATCGCGCAGACGCTGGAAGAACAGTGGCTTCGTCAGCGTGCCGCTCACGTCCGCCGCGAAGGGCAGCGAGCGCACGAACATGCCGTAGCTGCGCATGGCTCCGGGCAGTGTGCGCCCGTGGTGGAGCAGGCAGAAGGCGGGGCGTTCCGTCAGGGCCAGCTTCCCGACGGCCAGCGTGAAGGCACCGAGGAAAAGCTCCTCGGGACGAAGCCGCTGGCGGCGGCAGGCGGCCTCGGTGGCGCGGCGCGGCAGGCACACCTCGGCAGTCAGCAGGCGTCCGGCCTTGGGCGCCTCGTGGCTGAGGCACGTAAACGTGGCGTCACCGAAGCGCTGCATGAGCCACGCCTCGTGCTCCTGCATGGCGGGCGTGTCGTGCAGGGCCTGCTCCGCCTCGGCAAGGCGGAAGGCGTCCGCAGCCTCCGGCACCAGCGTGCGTCCGGCAAAGGCGTCGGGGAGGTCGCGCCCCAGCAGCCAGCGCGACAGCGTGAGGCCGTCGGCAATGGCATGGGATATGTCCGTGAGGAGAAAGCGTGCGGTGGGGGTCACGAGGATTTCAAAGCGGCAGAGCGGAGCCTTTCCGTAGGGCTGGAAGGGCCGCACGAAGCCTTGGCGTATGTAGCGGCGCGCCTTGGCGTCGGACATGCGGAGGATGCGCACGGGTATGGGCATCTGCATGTCCGCATACTGGCGGGGCTCACCCCCGACGTTGACGAAGCGCGTGTGGAGGACGGGCCGTGCCGCGACAACGGCGAGCAGTGCCTCGCGCAGGCGCTTCGGGTCCGTTGCGCCCAGGGCGATGCAGCTCGGCAGGTTATAGGCCGTGGCGGCAGGGGCGGCGCTCCAGGAGAGGAAAACGCCCAGCTGTGCGTCTGTCAGCGGAAAGTGCGTGCGGGTTGCGTCCTCGTTCATGGGTGCAAAGATAAGGCAAAATGCCGAAAATCATTCCGCTTGCGCAGCTTTTTATTTTCAGCGTGGCATGATTCTTTTCGTTCCGCCCCCGGGAAAATGCCTGTAGGCTTGTCGCTCCGTTGGGTGTGCGGGAATGCGGAAACGTAAAGAAAAGCGTGCGCTTGGCGGGCTGTGGCTGGCGTGAAATCCAAGGCAGCGTTTCCTCCGTGAAAATATGCGAGGGAGAGACGTTTTGCGTAAACCGTTGCGTTTCAGGAGGATAGCCTTTTCGGGGCTTACGCTTGTGCCTGTCTCGTTTTGAGGTGTGCGCATATCTCGGGTCAAGGTATGCGCACACCTCACCTCCACCTGTGCGCACATCTCACCTCCAGACATGGGACGTCTCACCCCGAGCGATGCGCATACCTCGCCCCGAGAGGTGCTTTTTCCTCCATTTCAGACGTCCCGAAAGCCGCATTTCCGCCTCCCACAGCTCCTGTTTCGCGTTTCCAGCTTGTCAAGATTCTCGTTGCACGGGGCAACGTGCCGTTGCGAGGTGCGCGGCGCGACGGGCGGCGGCGGGCGCAGGCCTTTCTCCTGCGCGCAAATGAAAAAAGTGGGATAGCGTAGGGCGGCGTACGGAAAAGTTTTACTAACTTCGCAGCCGAAACAGAAACCAAACTATAAACAAACCAAACAACAATGAAAAAGTATTTTTCCCTCATGGTGGCCGTTTTGCTCGGCCTGACAACTGCCGCAACGCTCACGGCCTGCGGTGACGACGACGATGCTGAAGCCAAGGTGGCTGCTTACGCAGAAGTAGAGTACAGCGTAGTGCTCTCCGACGACATCGTGAAGTATTACGACATCGACGTGGAATACGTAGGTCTGAAGGAAAAGGCCATGACCGAGCAGGTGACCAGCAAGACCTGGAGCAACAAGCGTGGTTCCAGCGACAAGCTGCCCGTGACCTTCGGCTACAAGTTCAACTTCTCCGCAAAGGGTGAACTCCCCGCAAAGATCAACCTGAGCTACAAGCCCAACGTGACCGTGAAGGTGTTCAACAAGGACGGCAAGCAGCTCCGCAGCAAGAAGCTCACCCTGAAGCCTATCGATTCCACGGGTCTCGATACCTCCGTCTATGACCCCAATGAGACGCTGAAAGCCGTGACGTTCTCCTACACGGTACCTGCTGACGGTACGCTGAAGGACGTTGAGGAATAATCCCTTCGCATTCGTGAAAAGAACACTCCTACTGCTCGTGGCCGCGATGGCGGCCACGAGCCTTTGCGCCCGTAAGGTGACGCACGACGGCCTGAGCTACACGCTCAACGCGAAGGCGCAGACCGCTACGCTCGTGCAGGAGCGCGGTGCTTATCGCGGCGACATCGTCGTGCCGGAAACCTTTTGCATCGACTCCGTGAACTACAGCGTGGAGGAGGTGGCTGCCGCAGCCTTTGACGGCTGTGCTGCGCTGACCTCCGTGGAACTGCCGCGCAGCGTGAAGCGCATCGGCAACGCCGCCTTCCGGGGCTGCGCAAGCCTGCGCTCGGTGACGCTGCCTGCGGGCTTGCAGGACATCCCCAACGCCCTCTTCGACGGCTGCATCAGCCTGACGGACGTGGAGCTGCCGCGGCACCTGCGCCGCATGGGAACGGGCGTCTTCCGCGACTGCACGTCGCTCGTGAGCCTCGCCTTCCCCATGATTGCCGAGGTGCCGACAGGCACCTTCGAGCGTTGCCGCAGCCTGACGGACGTGGAACTTCCCACGACGGTGACGGCCATACGCCGCAACGCCTTTGCCGGGTGCACGGCGCTGACGGCCGTTACGCTCCCCATGCTGAGCACGCTGGAGGACGGTGCGTTCCGGGACTGCCAGAGCCTGACGGCGATAGAGCTGCCCACGAGCCTCGTGCGCATTGAGGACAGCGTCTTCGAGAACTGCCGCAGCCTGCGCTACGTGCGCTTCCCCTCCTCGCTGGCACGCATCGATGCCAAGGCCTTCCGGGGATGCAGCAGCCTGCAGGCCGTGGAACTGCCCGGCAGCGTGGTGCAGCTGGGCGGCAGCGTCTTCGAGGACTGCAGCGCCATGCAGCGCGTGAAGCTGCCCTCGGGTCTGAAGCTCATTCCCGCAAACACATTCAAGAACTGTTCCTCGCTCGGAGACGTGGACCTTCCCTCCTCCGTGCTGAGTATTGGCGGTGAAGCCTTCCAGGGCTGCAACTCCCTGCACGCGCTGAACCTCCCCTCCTCCATCAAGAGCATTGGCGGCGGTGCCTTCCTCGGATGTTCCAACCTGCGGGACATCTACGTGGCAAGCAGCTTCCCCGCAAAACTGAAGAAAAACGCCTTTTCGAAAGATACGCAGCGCAGCGGCGTGCTCCACGTCTATCCCCACAGCATCGACGCATACCGCCTGGACAAGTCCTGGAGCAAGTTCGCGAACATCGTGGACTATACGCGCAACGAAATGGAAACGGGACGCTGACCTCCGGCCGCCCCACATAACGACAAACGCATGAGAAAAACATTCCTTCTGGCTCTCGCCATCCTCGGTGCTGCAACCGCAGCGGCACAGCATCGCAGCTCGGCCACGGCCACAGAACAACAGATGATAGAAGCCGGCCTGGTGTGCCTGGCGGACGTGTGCCCCGACGTACAGGTGAACCTCGTCCTTGGACAGGCGGACAACTTCCTCGGGAAGCGCCTCTATACGGACCTCCAGACGGCATACCTCCACCCGCAGGCCGCCCTGGCGCTGAAAAAGTCGCAGGCGGCGCTCAAGCGCTCCCATCCGGAGCTGAGCCTCCTCGTCCTGGACGCTGCGCGCCCGATGAGCGTACAGGGACATCTCTATGCAACGGTCGTGGGAACGGCGAAGAACATCTACATCAGCGACCCGCGCAGCGGCGGCGACCAGCACAACTACGGCCTCGCGGTGGACATCACGCTCTGCGATGCCGAGACGGGGAAGCCCCTTGACATGGGGACGGACTACGGTGTCTTTGAAGCCGCGTCCGGCCTGGCTGCGGAGGAAAAGACGGAAGGCGAGGGTGCACTCTCCGAGGAGGCTGTCAACAATCGCAAGCTCCTGCGCCGCGTCATGGCCGTCAGTGGCTACAAGCCCCTGCGCACGCAGTGGTGGCACTTCAACTTCCGCACGCGTTCAGAGGCCAAGGCCAACTTCACGGTGATAAAGTGAATCGCATGGAAACAGACCTCCAGTCTTTCATCCAAACACACAAAAGCGAGCCTGTTGACAAGCTCGCTTTTTCTCTTTCCAAGCGGAAAGACATGGACGCCGCCTACGTGCTCCGGCAGGTGGAGGGCTGGCAGCGCCTGCGCCACAAGGTGCCCGCATGGGCGGAGGTGGAGGCATTGGAATATCCCCCGCGCCTCTCCCTCGAACAGTGTTCCGGTGAGCCTGCCGCGCGCTACAAGCGGGAGGTGGTTCGCCGCCTGATGCCCGGTGGCGGCGGGTCGTTCGTGGACCTTACGGGGGGCTTCGGTGTGGACTTTTCCTTCATCGCCCCGCACTTCCGCAGGGCTGTCTATGTGGAACGTCAGGCGGAGCTGGTGCGCCTCGCGCGCCACAATCTGCCGCTTGTGGGCGCACCCCATGCGGAGGTTGTGGAGGACGATGCCGTTTCCTTCCTGGAACGTATGCCGCAGGCCGACCTCGTCTTCCTGGACCCTGCGCGGCGCGATGCGGCCGGGCGCAAGACGGTGTCCCTCAAGGACTGCACGCCAGACGTCCTGCAACTGCTCCCGCTGCTGCGCGAGAAGGCGCGCTTCGTCCTGCTGAAACTCTCCCCGCTCTTCGACCTCTCGCTGGCCATGCAGCAGCTGGGCTGCGTGCGTGAAGCCCACGTCTTCGCTGCTGGCGGCGAATGCAAGGAACTCCTCCTCTGGCTTTCGTGGGACGGGGAAGAAGACGCGCCTGCGCCTGCGCCCGATACCGTTCCCGTCTTTTGTGCGGACGACGACATACGCTTCCGCTTCACACGCGAGGAGGAGGCCGCCGCGCCCGTGGAATATGCTGCGGACGTGCATGCCGGGCAGTACCTCTACGAGCCTTGTGCCGCCCTGCTGAAGGCAGGTGCCTTCCGCACCGTTGCCGCGCGCTTCGGCCTCCAGAAGCTTCATCGCGATGCCCACCTTTACGTCTCTGACGCGCACGTGCCCGGCTTTCCCGGCCGTTGCTACGAGGTGTTGCGCACAGGCGGCTTTTCCCGTGCGCAGCTTCGCGCCTTCCGTGCCGACTTGAAGGCGGCTGGCCTCACGGTGCGCGGCTTCCCCGCAACGGTACACGAACTCCGCAAACGCCTCGGCATCAGCGACGGTGGTAGTGAGCAATGGTTTGCCACCACGCAGGCCGACGGCACGCACCTGCTCATCGCCACCCGCCGCGTTGCCTGAAGGTCCGATGCCCCCTCCCTCCTCCTTTGTCCTTTTTGTTTAATAGCTTCCCGGCATATAAACCGATTTTTTGCTTCTGCAAAGCACGGCCTGTAAGGCCAATGGGCACGATAGCACGAATAAAATGCGCCTGCGAACATGTGTTCGCAGGCGCACGAATTATATAAATAAAGTAATGTGTTGACTTACTTCTTCTCCGACATCAGGCCTACGAGGGTAACCTTGTAGTACTTGCCGGGAGTGTCAAGGTCAATGGCCTTGCCTTCGAGCGTCAGCTCAAGGAGGTTGTTGCTCTTACCCATCGGGCGAACAACGGCCGTACCGTTCTCGAAGCTGTTATCCATGTTGTCGGAGAACCAGCTGAAGTTCAGGATGCCGAGGGGCTCGTTTGCCCACTTCCAAGTACCAACGCAGTTGTCCGTGAGGAGCTTGATGGAGAATGTGCCGTAGGGGTTGAAGTCGATGGTCTCGATTTCCTTCTTGGCAGCGAGGTCAGCTGCGATGTCGATACCGTGCTCTTTTTTCAGCCATTCAGCCATTTGCTCGAGGTTACAGCCGGGGAAGTTGTGCTTCACGCGAAGCGTTCTCTTCTCGCCCTGGAACTCTTCGTATGTGAACTCGGTGTTCTGCACTTCCCATGTACGGCAGATGTCCTCGGAGGTAACGTCTGTATAGAGCTTGCCCTCTTCCTTCACCTTCGTCTCAAGTTCACCAACATCGGTCATGGCGATGATCATCGTCTTGTCAACACCTTCGCCCTGAACGCGAACGATACCCCATCCGGGCAGTTCGAACTCAAGCCAAGGCTCGCCGTTGAGGTTGATTGTACCCTTGAAGGCGTAAACGCCTACGTAGTAAGCCTGCTCTTCTGCTTCCTTGACAACGATGCCCTTTACGCGCGTCTTGTCGAGGGTGGGGAAGTCACTGGGATTGAAACCGATGACAGCAACGCTGCCGGGACCGAACTGTGCAAAGGTCTTGCCGTCGTTGGACTTGAAGGACTTTGTGTTGTCAGCGTTGGAAGCTTTGCCGTAGGTGGAAGTCTTACCTGTCCAAACGGTATCGCTGCTGCCGCCACTGTCGTCGCCACCACATGCCGTGAAGGCGAATGCTCCGAATGCCATTGCTGCAAGGAGCAAAAGGTTCTTTTTCATTGTGATTGAAATTTTTTAGGGGTTGTTTATTGTGTTATTGCTTTTCTGTTGCCTGTTTTATCAGAAGGCGCGGAAGCCGACGCGGATGTTGATGGTGGGGTAAACGGTCACCTTGTCCACAATCTTCATCACGTCGTACATGTCCTCGTCCTCCGTGAAGTCGGACTTCTCGATGGTGCGCCATCCGCTGGTGTCGGTCAGGATGTTGCCCTGCGTGTCCTTTCTTACCTCGTAGTCGTAGATTTCAAGCTTCGGGGTTCCCCAGAACTGTACGCCCAGATCGCAGCTGACGCTTACCAGCTTGCCGGGAACGGAGCGTCCGAAGCCAATGCCCAGGTAAGGCTTGAAGCCGTTCACGCGAACGCGTCCCTTCACGTTACCGTCAGGGTCTGTTCCGAAGTCCTTTGCCGTGGGACCTTCGCCAAGCGTGATTTGAGAGTCGCCGTAGTCTGCTTCCAGCACACCGTTCAGCTTGCCTTTGTTCTTCACGGTAGCTATGTCGGAACCACCGATGTAGGCACCAGCCGTCACGCGGAAGGAGCTCTTCTTGAAGGGGTACACGTCGAAGAGGAGCTTGAAGTCGTTCTTCTTGATTGTGATCTGGCCGTCGCTTTCCCAGTGCGTGTTGAGGTCTTGATGGTTGTCGTACTCGTAGTCAACCGTGATGGTGGGCTTGATCTGCGGCAGGAAGTTGTAGCCGGCACGTACCTGCACGTAGTTGCCGATGGGGGCAGCCACGTCAAAGCCTATACCGTCCGTACCGACGGCTACGCCAACGCCCAGGTGGTTGAAGAGGTTGTTGTCCGCCTCCTGTGCACGCAGGGACGTCGAAAACAGCAATGCTGCTCCCAGAACGATGAGTGAGATTCTTTTCATGATGTAAGTGTTTATGGGGTAAATACTGATTGTCTTGGTTCTTTTTGTATTCTTTTCCGCCGCAAATATAGTCATTTTTTCGTAATACCAATGTTTGTCCCCGGAAAAAGTTGTGTCCGGAGAAAAAAAAGCACAGAAACCTTGGGCGTCTCAAAATATCCGCCTACTTTTGCCCCGCGATTTAACAGGTACGTTGACAGGAAGCGTGAAGAGAGGATTCCTTCCCGTAGGGGGGCGGAGTTCTTTCAAATTTTTTAGTCTCTAAGGACGCACCCGCGCGAGCAATAAACTAAAAAGAAAAGAAACAAAAACTACCAGACGAAAACATGGCATACATGACACAAGAGGGCTACGACAAGATGGTAGCCCGCCTCCGCCACATGGAAACGGTGGAACGCAGTGCCGCATCGGCCGCCATTGCCGAAGCACGCGACAAGGGAGACCTCTCCGAAAACAGCGAGTACGAAGCCGCAAAGGAAGCGCAGGCGATGCTCGAACTCCGCATCAACACGCTGAAGGCTTCCATTGCCGACGCTAAGATCATAGACCCCAGCCGCCTGTCCAACGACACCGTGCAGATTCTCTCCACCGTCACCATGAAGAATACGAAGACGGGGATGCAGATGAAGTACACCATCGTCAGCGAGAGCGAGGCCAACCTGCGCGAAGGCAAGATCTCCTCGCAGACGCCCATAGCACAGGGACTGCTCGGCCACAAGGTGGGCGACGTCGTGGAGGTGAAGATTCCGCAAGGCACCATTCACCTTGAAATCATCGAAATCACCATCTGAAACCCCATTCACAGAAAACCTGCAAACATCTTTTCGCGATGACCATCTTCAGTAAAATCGTAGCAGGAGAGATTCCCTCCTACAAATGTGCCGAGAACGAGGAGTTCTACGCATTCCTTGACATCAATCCCGTGACGCAGGGCCACGCCCTCGTCATCCCGAAGCGCGAAGTGGACTATTTCTTCGACCTTTCCGACGAAGAGCTTGGCCGCATGATGGCTTTCACGAAGCGCGTGGCCGCTGCCATCAAGGCCGTGTTCCCCTGTAAGAAGGTCGGTGTTGCCGTAATGGGCCTCGACGTTCCCCATGCCCACGTGCACCTTGCCCCGCTGCAAAGCGAGGTGGACATGGACTTCGGGAAGAAAAAGCTCTCCCTCGCCCCCGACGAGATGATGCAGATTGCCTCCCGCATCCTGCAAGCCTTCGAGCAGCAGTAGGGTAGTGGGGTAGTGGGCAGCTGTCCCCACATTGCCCGCCCAGGCCCTTTGCCTGCCGCAGAAACCCACAGGAGACGCGTCGTACGACCGTCTCCTTTTTTCGTGTCCCTTTGTCCTTCGTGTCCCTTCGTGGTTGAAAACCTTCGCGATGAACCCCAAATCTATAGTGGCCGAACAGGATTGAACGGTTAAAAAGACTTAAACGAAGCAGAAAATGCCAATATAATAAAGTTTAGTTTAAAATAATTCCGTACTTTTGCAAAGTAAACTTAAGAATCTTGTTATGGACAAGCAAACCATCAAGACCGTTATCAGCGAGAAACAACGGCAAATAGGGATGACTAAACTGTTGCAAAGAACAGGGCTTTTCGACAAACAGACATGCTATGTGCTCGTCGGTATTCGTCGTGCGGGAAAGTCGTACACGCTGTATCAGGATATGCAAGCAAGGGTTGCCAGTGGGGAAAACACTGTAGAGGACTTCCTTTACATCAATTTTGAAGACGAGCGTCTTGCTTCGATGAAGTCAGATGAGCTTGGATTGTTGCTCAATGCCTATTGGGAAATGTATGGCCAGAAGCGTCCCCTCATATATCTCGATGAAATCCAGAATATTGCCGGATGGGAGAAATTTGCCCGTCGTCTGTCCGAGGAAAAATACCGTGTTATGATTACGGGCAGCAATGCGAAAATGCTCAGCCGGGATATCACCTCCACACTTGGCGGCAGCTACGTCCACCGCAATATATACCCGTTCTCTTTCGGAGAGTTTCTGCACTATCATGGTGTTATGCTTGACCGAAACTGGGAATTCCTGGAGGAAAAGAGGCTCATGGTGTTGCGGCACTTCAATGAATACTTCTATCGTGGCGGTTTTGCCGAGTCGTTTGACAAAACGGATAAGCGTGAATGGCTGACATCACTCTATCAGAAGATTCTGATGGGTGACATCGTGGAACGCAATAAGATTCGAAATCCACGTATATTCCGACTGCTGGCAAGGAAATTGGCAGACAGCGTGATGCAGCCGACAACGCTTAAGCGGCTGGAGCACATTATCAAGTCCTCAGGTGAGAGTATAAGCCCAACGGTATTAAAAGATTATCTCAGCTATATGGAGGATGCGTATCTCATATTCTCCATACCCAATCTGGTCTCACCGCTGACAGAACAACAGACCATCGTAAAACGTTATTTTGCCGACAATGGCATACTGAACCTTTTTCTTACGGGCGGTGAGACAAAATTGCTGGAGAATATCGTTGCTGTCCATCTGAATAAAAGCTATCCTAACACCGCAGATGAGCTGCGCCTATACTATTATAATAAAGGCGTGGAAATAGATTTCTGCATACCGGAGGCAAACAAGGCAATTCAGGTGTCGTACAGTATCGACGACCTTGATACTTACGAGCGCGAAGTGGGCGGACTCGTTAAGTTCATGAAAGCATATAGACAGTATCAAGGCATTATCGTTACTTGGGAAACGGAGCGGCAGATAGTCGAGGATGGTATCACCATTGAGGTTGTCCCCGTCTGGAAGTGGCTCTTGCAATCATAGCGTCATCTTCCGCAACCGCCCTGCGCTTGCACGGCGCAGAATAACATTTAATTATCTTTCGAACCCGGTTGCTGCCCGTAGGGGCACTCTTGAAAAGTAAGAACGTTGTCTAAATAAGATACATCGTGTATAGAAGAGTTGAACCACGAAATGCGAATTTGCACGAAGCAAAACAAGCCGCTACGTATCAATTTTCGTGTTGCTTCGTATTCCTTTGTGGTTGAAACAGAATCGGTGTACCTTCCCTTCACCCTCCCTTCACCCACGCTCTACCCATACTCTACCCTCCCTTATGAGTAAGCTTAGAAGGAGCCTAGAAGGAGCCTAGAAGGAGGCTAAGAGGAGCCTAAGAGCTGGGTAGGGCTTGGCTAAATAGAAACAACCTCGTTGGTTGAATCAAATATGCGCTTCAATACTATTCACATGAAGACTTGATGCACAAAGCCCCCTCAGAAACATATTTAATTCATCCAACGGGTAAGCAATTAATTAGCTTTGCAGGCGACTTCCGTGGTCAACCTGGTTTGTGAATAACAAAAAACACCGTCAACTGAAAATATAAACAAGCAACGACAGCTGTCAACTGAAACTAAAATTAAGTATCAACCAAGGTCAACCCACATTACAAATAAGACTGAGAGTAGTCAACCAAAATCGTTAAACTACAAACCCATGTTTCGAGCCCCGTTTCCCGAACCCTATGTTCATGGGGCCACGAACCCTATGTTCGTCGGCCAATGAACCCTATGTTCGTGGGGCCACGAACCCTATGTTCATAAAAAGCCTAAGATATCCTTCCAAAAGCCTTCAGCCTCACCATAGCCTTTTGATACACCCTTGATGCGACTGAGCCTGAGAAGGAAAAAAGCATAGCTCAATGGCCATTGTATGAAGAATGGTACAGATGATGAGTTGACAAATGAACCTATAGAACGTGCAAACAATATGGGAAATCGAATATAAAATCAATTTTTTAACTTACTAATACCAGATTTTTACTCAAACAGCACTGACTTTGAAAAGTTTTATGTAAATTTGTAGTCGAATTAGCAGAATACGAATGGAACGTAAACGAATAAATCGTCTCAAGGTAGTGCTTGCAGAGAAGGGAATGACCAACAAGCAGTTGTCGGAAATCCTTGGTAAAGACCCTGCGGTTATATCGAAGTGGGTGACAAACGCTGCCCAACCCAATGTTGAAATGTTCATCCGACTGGCCCAGATTCTTTGTGTCAGCGTGGATGACTTATTATGGACCGAGAAAGAATAGGAGTTATGGACATTCAAAAAATACGGCAGTACAAGTCGGCATTCGACTTGATGGCAAAAAATATAAAAGATGATGAAGGCAATGCCGTCGAAGTGTGGTACGCCAGAGAACTTCAGCAAGTTTTAGGCTATGCCCGTT
>JAFUXE010000024.1 GCA_017477205.1 Alloprevotella sp. | reverse complement strand
GGAGGGGTTGGTGGGTGGGGCTTAGCATCTCCCTGATACGTATCGGCCTGTCATAATGGATGCACGCCCTTTCGGCTGTCTCCAAATCCTCGTCAGTACACTCGGCGACCCACCTGCCCGCCAACTTTCCGTTGTCAAAACGGATGGCGCGGATGGCCCGTGCCGGGTCGCCCGTCGCGCAGGCCCTGGTGCAAGGAGCGTCCTGGCACAACAGGCAGCGGCTGGCTTCTTCATATATATTCAGTTTCATAGACATATAATATTAGATTCTTTTTCATCTCTCTTTTATTTTAATTCTTCTTTCTCCACTCCCTGGCCCGCACGCCGATGTTCTTTTGCAGGCACTCGCTGTAGAGCCAGGGCTCGCAACTGTGGATGTCGCCCACGTTGATGAAGTTGCGGTAGGGCTTGTATTCCGCTCCGCTGTAGCCGCTGGCCACGAGCACGTGGTGCTCGGGCGAGAGCGTGACGGTGATGCTGTCGTGGAGCGTGGCGGGCGTGGCGTCCGTGCGCCAGTTCACGGGGTTGATGGCCATGCAGGAGGCGGCGATGAGGGGGATGGCGTAGCGCACGTCCTTCACGGTGTTGTAGCAGATGGTGACACCCGTGTCGGTCTCGCCCTTGGCGGCCTTGATGTGGCGGGTTTGCAGCGTGTCCTGTGGCGTCACCTTGTAGCCCAGCACGTAGGCAGCCGCCAGCTGGCTGTAGGTGGCGTCGTCCATGTGCTTCAGCAGTTCCACCACGGCCATGCCGCCTTGGCTGAAACCGGCGATGATGAGCGGACGCGACTTGTCGCGCTGTGCCTGGAAAAGGTCGAAGGCCGCGCAGACGTCCGCCATGGACAGGCGCGTGCGCTGCCGGATGGTGTCCGTGTCCCGGGAGACCCATGCGTCGATGGTGGTGTGACGGTAGTAGGGAGCGTAGAAGCGGTTGCCGGCTGACATGTAGGCTGCCACGCGGCGCATCTCCGTGGCCATGTGCTCGCGGTGTAGGGGGTTCCAAACGTCGGCGTAGTGGCAGAGGCTCCCGTCCGCCGCCGTCCAGTCCTCCTACCACGTGGACACTACGTAGAAGACGTCGGCCCCGGTTCCGGCAGCGTCTCCGTCCGCCTTCACCCACATCGTGTCGTCGCGGTAGTCGGGAGCCTTTGGGGTGAACGTCCCGTGTTGTGCAAACGATGCTGTAGCACAGAGCAGGAGCGCTACCAGCCCTACGTGTTTAGGGTGTATCATGATGTAGTTTTCGTTATTCTATGGGGTTGCAAAATTGGCAAAAAAGCACCGAAACAGCAAGGGTGCGGGTAAACAAAAATGCCTGCCATGCGAAGGGGATACATGGCAACGGCAGCCGGCTGCGACGCAGGGGGGCAGCTTACTTGACTCCTAAGAATCGAGGTCTGCCCTGGCTATAAATAGGCTTTAGAGCACTCTTTTAAAGTGTTTGATATACAGCGAAATACGCGTTCCAGGATTTAGTCCGCGGCTTGGAACCGCCCGTTCCAAGCCGTGGAACGAACGGTTCCAAGCCGTGGAACGAACAGTTCCAAGCCGCGGAACGAACGGTTCCAAGCCGTGGAACGAACAGTTCCAAGCCGCGGAATATCTCCGGGAACGGGGAGGGAAAGAAGTGACAGGGCGCATGCACATTATATAAAAAACAAGGGGACCCGTGCGGGGTCTCCTTGATGAATCATTTGTATCGTGGCTTTATTTCTTAGTCATTTCAGGCGTTTGAGCAGTTCCAGCAGCACTTGCCAGATGTCGTCAATGGTCTTCATCTCCACGCGTTCGCTGGCGGAGTGGGGCTCTACGATGCGGGGGCCGATGCTGGCTATCTGGATGCCGGGATAGTGCCGGACGAAGAAGCCGGCTTCGAGCACGAAGTGCATGGCTACCATGCGGGGACGCCAGCCCAGCACGTCGAGGAAGGTGTCGCTGGTGAGCTGGAGGAAGGGCGAGTGCTGGTCCTCCTGCCATGCGGGTGCGGACATGACGGTCTCCGAGGTGGCGCCGTGTGCGGCGAACGTGGCGGCAATGTCCTGGCTGAGCCGCTGCATGTCGGCGTCGATGAAGCTGCGCGTGTGGGTGCTGACCAGGATGTGGTCGCTTTCCGTGCGGATGCGCCCTACGTTGTTCGACGTTTCCACGGTGTCCTGCATCGCCGTGCTCATCCCCACCACTCCCTGCGGCGTCTGTTCCAGGCATTGCATCAGGGCTTCGAAAGTCTCCGTGGGGATGACGGTGGGCCGGGGACTGCATTTCGTGATGGTGCAATGCATGTGCGGGTCGTTTGCGCCGTACTCTTCGCGCAGCCACTCGTTGATGCCGGCTTCCTGCGCCTTGACGTATTCGGAGGCTTCGCCGGAGGGCACGCAGACAATCAGGTCGGCAGTGGAGGCAATGGAGGCGTTCGCCTCGCCCACCTGGATGCTGGACAGCAGAAAGTCGTATTCGTTATACACGGCCGCCAGTAGCGCCCATGCGGGGATGACGGCGCTGCAACGGCCTTTGTTGATGTCCACGCCGGAGTGGCCTCCCAGTCCGCCTTCCAGGCGGATGTGGTACCAGCGGTGCTTGCCGCCCGGTGCGGGCAGAGGCTTCATGGGCAGCCTGTGGAGTTGCAGGCATGCGCCCGCGGCTCCTGTGGTGATGGTGTCGTAGTCCTCGGAGTCGAGGTTGATGACTTTCCGCCCGTGCAGGAAGTCTTTCGATAATTGCGCGGCTCCCGTCATGCCGTCCTCCTCGTTGGTGGTGGTGATGACTTCCAGGGCGGGGTGCTGGATGCTGTCGCTCTCCAGCACGGCGAGTGCCATGGAAAGGCCTATGCCGTTGTCGGCACCCAGCGACGTGCCGCGTGCCCGCATCCAGCCGTTCTCCACGTATGCCTCGACGGGTTGCGTCAGGGGGTCGGCCATTCCCACGCACACCATGTCCATGTGGTTCAGCAGCACGACGGGCTCGGAAGCCTCGTAGCCGGGCGTGGCGGGTTTGCGGATGACGACGCAGTTCTCCGCGTCGCGCTCATAGTCCAGGTGCAAACGCTGGGCAAACTGGCAAAGGTAGTCGGCGACGCGCTCTTCGTGGTGGGAGGGTCGCGGGATTTGGTTAAGCTCGTGGAATATGCTCAGCACGCGCTGGGTTGTGGGATGTTCCATCTTCATTCTTTTTTAGCGTCTCCTCCTTACTCGTAAAAGTTTTCCTTGAAGGCTTCAAACTCGCCCGTGTGCAGGACGTAGCGGCGGAAGGCTGCGCGCAGGAAGCCCGTGCCGTAGCCCGTGAGTTGCACGAAGGCGGCGGGTACGGAGAGCAGGCCTACGCGGCGACTGCGGTTCTTGAGGCTGGAATCCACCAGCAGGGTCAGCGAGTATATCAGTAGCGGAAGGAGCGAGAGCATCGTGAGCGCGCAGCCTATGCTCTTGTTCATGTGGTCGGGGCCGCAGAAGTAGAGGATGAGGCCGCAGACAAGCATCAGTAGCAGCACAAGGCAGCCTATGGTGAAGACGGCGGGCAGCATGTGCACGAGCTTCAGCGTGCCGGGGTGGCGCAGCGTGAGGTGGATGCGGGCGATGCCGCTGTTGTGCACCTGCTTGAAGAACTTGCGCAGATTCGTGCGCCGCTTGTGCCACACCCAGGCTTCGGGGAACAGGCGGCAGCGGTAGCCGCCCTTGAAGATGCGCGTGCTGAAGTCGATGTCCTCGCCGAAGCGCATGGGCGCAAAGCCGCCCAGGGCCTGATAGACGTCGCGGCGCACGCCCATGTTGAAGCTGCGGGGATAGAACTTGTCAAGCTTGGCCTTCTTGCTGCCGCGTATGCCGCCTGTGGTGAAGAAGGAGGTCATGGCGTAGTTGATGGCCTTCTGCATAGGCGTAAAACTGGGGTGCGCGCGGTCGGGACCGCCGAAAGCGTCGCTGTCCTGACGCTGGAGCTCGCGTTCCACTTCTTCAAGGTATGTGGGGGGCAGGACGACGTCGCTGTCCAGGATGAGAACAAACTCACCCTGCGCGCGCTCTACCCCGTAGTTCCGCGCGGGGCCGGGGCCGCCGTTCTCTTTGCGGAAGTAGGACACGCGGAGGCGCTGGGCGTACTTTGCCACAATGTCCTCGCAGGGCACGCTCGAGCCGTCTTCCACGATGACGACTTCGAAGTCATGCAGCGTCTGCTCGCAGAGGCTTTCAAGGAGCTCGTCCACTTCGTCGGGACGGTTGTACACGGGAACAATAAAAGAGTATTTCATGGTCATGTCTGCTGTTGTGATATGGCTTGTTGCGCCTGCAAATATAGTGCTTTTTCGTGGAGATGAAGCAGGAAGGGGTACATAAAAAAGCGTTGCGGGAGAAATTCCTGCAACGCTTCTGCCTTAAAGAGTAGCGCGGGGGGGGCATGATCCCTCGACCTCATGATTATGAATCATGCGCTCTAACCAGCTGAGCTACCGCGCCGACTCGCATCGGATTTAGGGTGTCCCTTCGTCCTTTGCGGGTGCAAAAGTAAGGGAAAGTTTCCAACGTACCAAACTTTTCCCTACTTTTTTTACTTCTCCTTCTCGCTGCCCAGGTCAACGACGATGCTGCGGTTCAGACCCGTTTGTGTGCGGGCACGTATCCACAGGACGCGGTCGGAGGAGTTGTTGGCTTTCTTCACCTGCTCGTAGAAGTCATCGGGCGAGGTGATGTCGGCATCGTTCACCTTTGTGATGATGAGACCCTTCACGACGCCTGCGTCCTCCATCTTTCCGTCGCGCACGGCTGTTACGATGACGCCGGACTTCACGGCGAAGTCGCGCTTCTCGGTATCGTTGAGTGCGCGCAGGCCCACGCCAAGCTCTTCGTCGGAGAGGCTTTCCAGTACGCGTGTGGTGCCTTGGGCATTGCGCAGGGTGACAGTGGCTTTCTTGGCTTTCTTGTTACGCAGGTAGGAAACTTCCACCTTGTCGCCGGGCTTGTGCTGGGCAATAATCTCCATCAGCTCGCCGAACTTGGAAACTTTCTTGCCGTCGATGTGGGTGATGACATCGCCTTCCTCGATGCCGGCTTCGTAGGCTGCGCCTTCCGTGGGTACTTCACCCACGTAGATGCCTTCCGTCGTGCCGAGGTCCACTTCCTTCTCCTTCTCGCGCTGGGCGTCAATGTAGTCGCTGACGTCCTGACCCGAGATGCCCAGCAGGGCGCGCTGCACGACCCCGAACTGCTTGATGTCGGCCACGACCTTGTTCATGATGGTTACGGGGATGGCAAAGCCGTAGCCGCTGTAGGAGCCCGTCTGGGAATATATCATGGAGTTGATGCCTACCAGTTCGCCACGCGTGTTCACCAGTGCGCCGCCGGAGTTGCCGGGGTTGATGGCGGCATCCGTCTGGATGAAGCTTTGGATGCCCCCAGAGTAGAGCGAACGTGCTTTTGCGCTGACGATGCCTGCCGTGACAGTGGAGGTGAAGGAGAAGGGGTTACCGATAGCCAGCACCCATTCGCCGAGTTTCAGGTTGTCGGAGTTGCCGACGGGGATGGCTTGCAGTCCCTCCGCCTCGATTTTGATGACGGCGAGGTCTGTCTGCTTGTCCGTGCCGATGATGCGCGCCTTGAACTCGCGGTTGTCGTTGAGTTTCACGATGAGCTCCGTAGCCTCTTCGACGACGTGGTTGTTCGTCACGATGTAGCCGTCGGCAGAAAGGATGACGCCAGAGCCTGCGCCCTTGCGGTCGGGCTCTTTGTACTGGCGCTGCTGGGGACGGCTGCCATTGCCGCGACCGAAGAAGTCGCCGAAGAAGTCCTCAAAGGGGTCAACATACTGTACGGTGCGTGTCTTCCCGGCTTGCGTCACTTTGATATAGACAACGGAGTTAACAGCGCTCTCGGCTGCATAGGTGAGGTCTGGAGTAGGCTGCATGGCCGTAGCCCCTATGGAGAAGCCAAGGAATGCAGTCATGATGAACATAAGTCTTTTCATGTGTTTGTATGTGTTTTGGTTTGGTTTTTGGAACGCGAATTTCGCTTATATCTTTTATCCGCGTACGTCTTTCTCTCTTAAAAAGTCAAAAAACGGCGTTTTTTTAACATAAAACGCCGTTTGATTAACATTTTGTCCCGCCTTTATTGGCGTACACGCAGCTCTGGCAGCTTGAGTTGCGTGCCTACGTGGACGATGTCGGGATTCTTCAGCTCGTTGTACTTAATAATATAATATGCGTAGTCCTTGCTGCCGTAGTGCTTCTTTGCCACCATCTCGATGGACTCGCCGCGCGTAAGCGTATGCGTGCCCATCTGTCCCGTGATGTCAATGTTGCCCTTCGGGTGCAGGGGCAGGGCCGGTGCCGTGGGCTGCGGTGCGGACTGCGCTGCCTCCTGTGCCCCGGGTTGCGGCGTTACGGTCAGGCTGTCCTCTGCCACGCCCGTCGTGTCCGCCTGCGCCGAATCCTGCTTTGCGCTGTCGGCAGCCACGACGGCGGGCTGTGCGGGTTCCTCTTGCGCTTGGCATCCAAGGAGATTACGGTTGCCGCACAGATAGCCTGCGAGGAACATGGCGCAAGTCCACAGGAGGAGTGCAAGGTACTTCCAGATGCCCCGGCGCTTCTTTCCGCCCGCTTCTTCTTCGGTGAACGTCTCTTCCGTTTCCTCTTCCGTTCTGGCAGGAACGTCTTCCGTCCTGGTAGGAACGTCTTCTGTCTCGGTAGAAACGTCTTCCGTCTCTGTTGCGGCTGCGCTCTGCGTCCCGGCGGAGGCCATCAGCGGTGTCGCGGGAGGCGTGCTTGCGACAGCCTCCTCCTTCGTCTCTTCCGCCTCGGGCTTTGCTTCAATGACCTCGGGCTTTATGTCAAGGATTTCAGGCTTTGGCTCGGTAGCTTCGGGGGCTGTCTCAGTGGCTTCGGGCTTGGTGACGGGCAGGGTGGCCAGTTCTTCCTCCACGCTCTGTTCCACTTTTGCGAGGTCGTCCTCGCTGATTTCTTCGGGGAGCGTGATGGTCTGGAACTGTGCGAAGGGCTTGTTGGCAATCTCCTTCAGTACGTTGTCGGGCGTGAAGGTGATTTTGTTCCGTCCTTCCAGCGTGATGCGCTCGCCCGTGTTGACGTCAACGCTTTCGCGTGCGCTTACGCTGACAACCTTGAACGTGCCGAAGCCCTTCACCTTGACAAGTTTGTCCTCCGCCAGTCCCGTTTCGATGGTGTCGAAGAAGGCCTGCATGAAGGCCTCGGCGCGCTGTTTGCTCACGCCGCTGCGCTCTGCCAGCAATGCTGCAAGCTCGGGGAAAAGTATGCGTCGGCTCATAGGGCTTTCTCTTTAAGTGTGGCACCGGCTTTGAACGTGATGGTCTGGCGTGGCGGCACCAGTTGGCGGCGGTGCGTGGCAGGGTTCACGACGATGCGCTCGAGTTTCTTTTTCATCTCGAAAACGCCAAAGCCTTTTATTGCTGTAGTGTCTCCGTCCTCCATGTTTTCGGCAAGTGCCGTCGTGAAGTGCTGTACGAGGCGTTGCACTTCTGCCTTCTTCATGCCGGTTTGTGCGGTCATGGAGCTCAGGAAGTCTTTGTTGGTCATTCTTGTCTATTCTGGTTTATTGAGGCTTGTTCTGAAAATAAGCTTTCATGGTTCTTAGGCATGCGGGCCGGAACCTGTTTCCGGATTCACAGGTCATGCCTAAAGTGTTGTGCCGTAGAGGTCGAACTCGTCGGCATCCGTGATGAGCACGTTGTAGAAGCTGCCGATGCTGAGCCCTTCGCTTGCGGCGATGAGCACCTCGCCGTCCACTTCCGGAGAGTCGAACTCCGTGCGCCCGATGAAGTAGTCGCCTTCGCATCGGTCGATGACTGTCTTCAGGCGGCGTCCCACCTTCTCCTGTCCCAGTTCGGCAGAGATGCGTTGCTGCACGCGCATCAGCTTGTCCAGGCGCGCTTGCTTCACTTCCGGCGGCACGTCGTCCGCGTAGTGCTGTGCGGCGTAGGTGCCTTCCTCCTCGCTGTAGGCGAATGCCCCCATGCGGTCGAAGCGCACCTCGCGCACGAAGTCCAGTAGTTCGTTGAAGTCCTCTTCCGTCTCGCCCGGGAATCCCACCATGAGCGTCGTGCGCAGGCAGAGACCCGGCACTTCCTTCCGCATCAGGGCCAGGAGGTCGAGCGTCTCCTGACGCGTCACGTGGCGGCGCATGCGTTGCAGCACGTTGTCGCTGATGTGCTGGAGGGCAATGTCAAGGTAGTTGCATACATTTGCGTTCTCGCGGATGACGCGAAGCAGGTCAAGGGGAAACTGGTTGGGATAGGCATAGTGGAGGCGAATCCATTCCACGCCTTCTATCTTCGCCATGCGTTCCACGAGCTCTGCAATGCGCTGCTTGCCGTAAAGGTCAACGCCGTAGAAGGTGAGTTCCTGCGCGATGACCTGGAATTCCCTCACGCCTTCGCCGACCAGCGCCTTCACCTCCGCGAGGATGTCCTCCATCGGGCGGCTTTTGTGGCGCCCTGTGATGAGGGGGATGGCGCAGTAGGCGCACTTGCGGTCGCAGCCTTCGGAGATTTTGATGTAGGCACCGCCGACGGGAGGCTCCTGCGGCTTCTCGGGTTGCACGGGCTGCACGGAAGGCATGGGGGTGGGGGCGATGTCCGCCGCCAGCGTCTTCCAGTCGAACTTTCCGTAGTAGCGGTCCACCTCGGGAATTTCCTCGGCAAGTTCCTTCCTGTATCTTTCGGACAGGCATCCCATGACGCAGACCTCCTTCACGCGCCCTTCGTCCTTGGCGCGGCAGAGTTCCAGGATCATTTCGATGCTTTCCTCCTTCGCGTCGCCGATGAAGCCGCAGGTGTTCACCACAGCCACGTCGGCGCGGACGTCATCGGGGTCGAAGCGCACGCTGACGCCCCGCTCCCGGAACATCTTGCCGAGCTGCTGCGAATCCACGAGGTTCTTCGAACAGCCCATCGTGATGATGTCTGCGGTCATAACAGGCTGATGGCTTTGTCAATGGCCTCGGGGAAGTGAGCCTGCTCCAAGGCGTGTATCTTGCGTTCTATGTCCTCCACCGTGTCGTCCGGAGTGAGAGCCGTGCGGTATTGCGCAATCACCTCCCCGTGGTCGAACACCGCGTCCACGTAGTGTACGGTGATGCCGGTTTCCCGTTCGCCCGCAGCCTTCACGGCCTCGTGTACATGGTGGCCGTACATGCCGCGGCCGCCGTACTTCGGCAGGAGGGCAGGGTGGAGGTTGACGATGCGCCGGGGATAGTGCGCGACGAGATGCTCCGGCACCAGCATGAGGAAGCCTGCCAGGACGATGAAGGAGATGCCGTACTGGTCAAGCAACTGTCCCATCGCGTCCGCATCGTTCAGCATCGCACGGTTGATAACGGCCGTGGGGATGCCGTGATTCCTGGCCCGCACGAGGGCGTATGCGTCCTCGCGGTTGCTCAGCACGAGGCCGACCGTTACGTCCCCGCGCCCCTGATAGTGGCGAATGATGTTCTCGCAGTTCGTGCCGTTCCCGGACACGAAGATGGCTATTGTGGTCATCTGCTGTTAGTTGACGAGTTGACAAGCTGCAGCTTGTTTGCTTGTTTTCTTGTTTGCTCGTTAGCTTGTTTACTTTTTATTTGAAAAGGCTGTCCACGAACTCGCGGGCGTTGAACATCTGGAGGTCTTCCATCTGTTCGCCCAGGCCGATGTACCTGACGGGTACGCCCAGCTGGTGGCTGATGCCGATGACGACACCGCCCTTTGCCGTGCCGTCCAGCTTCGTGATGGCCAGTGCGGTCACGTCGGTGGCTTTCGTGAATTGCTTTGCCTGCTCGAAGGCATTCTGCCCAGTGCTGCCGTCCAGCACGAGGAGTATCTCCTGCGGTGCTTCCGGCACGACCTTTTTCATCACGTTGCGAATCTTCGTGAGCTCGTTCATCAGGCCCACCTTGTTGTGAAGGCGTCCTGCGGTGTCGATGATGACGACGTCCGCCTGGTTGGCCACGGCGGAGGAGAGCGTGTCGTAGGCTACGCTGGCGGGGTCGCTACCCATCTGCTGCTTCACGACGGGCACGCCCACGCGCTCGCCCCAGATGCAGAGCTGCTCCACGGCGGCGGCGCGGAACGTGTCAGCGGCGCCGAGATAGACCTTCTTCCCTGCCTGCTTGAACTTCCACGCGAGCTTTCCGATGGTGGTCGTCTTGCCCACGCCGTTGACGCCGACAACCATGATGACGTATGGCGTGGTGCCTTCTCCCGCGTCAGTGTCCGTGCCGTCCTGTGCCTCGTCCCGGGCGGACTGGCCCGGAGCTGTCAGCATGTCGGCGATTTCCTCCCGCAGGATGTTGTTGAGTTCTGCCGTGTTGATGTATTTGTCGCGTGCTACGCGTTCTTCGATGCGGCGAATAATCTCCACGGTGGTGTCCACGCCCACGTCGCTCGTGACGAGGACTTCCTCCAGGTTATCCAGCACTTCGTCGTCCACCTTGGACTTGCCCGCCACGGCACGCGTGAGCTTCTCGAACACGCTCTGCTTGGTCTTCTGAAGACCCTGGTCGAGCGTTTCCTTCTTTTCTTTCTTGGAAAACAGGTTGAAAAATGCCATATCGCAAGTTGTTTTTAGGCCGCGAAGATAATGCAAATCATGGGTAAAAGCAGCAGGTTCGCCGGTTTTCTTTATTGGGAAGCGACATCTCTTCGCTAGAAATTCGTGGCAAAACTACGAATTTATTTCCGATACTTGTGGCAATGCCTGGCAAAAAACCTTTTTCGCCCCTTTGCCGTCTCAGGATAAATTCCCACCTTTGCCGTGTAAATCATAGTAAACAAGCCAACGAGTAAACCAGCAAACCAGCCTTTGCGGCGCAGCAGACTCGTCACTCGTCACTTGTCACCCGTAACTAAAGTTGTTTTCTCTTCATGGACAAGCAAAAACTGATACAGCAGATTCGCGACAGGCGTTCGTTCCTGTGCGTCGGCCTGGACTGCGACCTGGAGAAGATGCCCCCGTGCGTCCTCGATGCTGACGACGAACCGCTTTTCACTTTCAACAAGAACATCATTGATGCTACGGCCCCCTGGTGCGTGGCCTACAAGCCGAACCTCGCCTTCTACGAATGCTACGGCTTGCAGGGCTGGGAAGCACTGGCGCGCACGGCGGAGTACCTGCGTGAGCGCTATCCTGACCATTTCCTCATTGCGGACGCGAAGCGCGGCGACATCGGCAACACCAGCCGCCAGTATGCGCGCGCCGTCTTCGAGGACATGGACTTCGACGCCGTGACCGTGGCGCCCTACATGGGTGAAGACTCCGTGACGCCCTTCCTCAGCTACGAGGAAAGGTGGGTGGTCCTTTTGGCGCTGACGAGCAACCGCGGCAGCGTGGACTTCCAGCTCACGGAGGACGCTACGGGCGAGAGGCTTTTCGAGAAGGTGCTGCGCCGCGCCCGGGAATGGGCCTCGGACGAACGGATGATGTTCGTCGTGGGTGCTACGCAGGGCCGCCTCTTCGAGGACGTGCGCCGGCTGGTGCCCCGCCACTTCCTGCTTGTGCCGGGCGTGGGGGCGCAGGGCGGGTCTCTGGAGGAGGTGTGCCGCTACGGCATGACCGAGGACTGCGGACTGCTGGTGAACTCGTCGCGCGGCATCATCTACGCCGGCAGCGGCGCGGACTATGCGGATGCCGCAGGCGAGGCTGCCCGCGCACTGCAGAAGGAAATGGATGAAATGCTGAAAAAATACGCTGCGCTATGAAGATAGCAATAGTGGTTCCTTGCTATAACGAGCAGGAGATGCTGCCCGAAACGTCGCGGCAGCTGTTGGAGATTGCCGGGCGACTGCGTTCGGAACTGGAAACGGAGACGGTTCTGCTCTACGTGGACGACGGCAGTCGCGACCGCACCTGGGAGCTCATCCAGACGCATGCGGCAGAGCATGCGGAGATACATGGCTTGAAGCTTGCCCACAACCGCGGCCACCAACAGGCCCTTTGGGCCGGGCTGGAATGGGCGGCAGAAAATGCCGATGCAGCGGTGTCCATCGATGCCGACTTGCAGGACGACGTGGAAGCCATCGTCAGCATGGTGCGCGAGTTCCGGGAGGGTAAGGACATCGTCTATGGTGTGCGACGCGAGCGCAAGACGGACACGTGGTTCAAGCGTGCCACGGCACAGGGCTTCTACCGCTTCGTGAAGTGGCTGGGCGGCGACATCCTCTACAACCACGCGGACTTCCGCCTGATGAGCCGCCGTACGTTGCACGCGTTGGTGGACTTCCCGGAGCGCAACATGTTCCTGCGCGGCATGGTCTATTCCTTGGGATTCCCTCACAGCGTGGTCTATTACGACCGCCGCGAGCGTCTCGCGGGAGAGTCGAAATATCCTCTGAAGAAGATGCTCGCCTTTGCGCTTGACGGCATCACGTCGTTCAGCGTGAAGCCGCTGCGTTTCATCGTGTATCTCGGCCTCTTCTTTATTCTCATCTCCATCGCCGCCATTGTCTATGCCCTCGTCTCCTATGCCCGCGGACAGGTAGTTCCGGGATGGTCGTCGCTACTGGTGTCGCTGTGGTTCATCGGTGGAGCCATCCTTCTTGCCGTCGGCATCATCGGGGAGTATGTGGGCAAGATATACAGCGAGGTGAAGCGTCGTCCGCGCTACTTCATCGAGGAGAGCGTCTGACTTCCCCGTTTTTTGTATCCTAATCCCGGATTTTAAGGTGTGCGCATACCCCGTTTCGAGGTGTGCGCACACCTCTTCCTGAGCTTTGCGCTTACCTTGACTCAAGGTGTGCGCTTACCTTGAAGTGAGCTTTGCGCTTACCTCAACATGAGATGTGCGCACACCTCAAGGCGAGGTATGCGCACATCTCAGAAAGTGTTCTTGGGTAAGCTTTTAAATGCTTGATATTGAGGTGCAGATGGGGTGCTGGGACTTATTCGCGCCGCTGGAATCTGTAGATGAGGAGGTTCTGGCGGGTGTCACAGCTGCGGTGGTGCAGGTCCTCGGGAGCATGGAGGCGGTATTGCGGGAAGGATGCCTCGAACTTTTCCACGTCTTTCTCACCGATGAGCAGGATGCCGCTCTCCGGCATCTGCCGCTGAGACGTGTTGAAGCGTGCGGACTCCTCGGCTTCGGGCCAGTTCTGAACGCGCCCTGCGGTGTAGAACTGCAAGGTGAAATAGTGAATCATGCCCGTGCCGTCGTTGGCATAGTTGTAGGCAGGAGTGCGTGCCGACTCTGCGAGGAGGACGGAGGCAAAGGGCTTGTCCGACTTGGCATTGAGGATGGGGGGGAGGACAAAGGCCTGCAACAGGACGTAGCATGCCACGACATTGTAAACGGCAAGGCTTACGTGCGGTAGTTGGCGTTGAAGGATGAAATAGGCCGCAATCAGCGCGCAGCAGGCCATCAGCATGGGATATTCGCTCTCAATGTCTGCAACGGGTAGCCCCTTGATTTCAAACACGCCATATTGCATGAGCGTATAGCCCGCAACGCCTGCAAGCAGCAACACGGAGATTGTCCACTGAAACACCGTGAGCACCTTGGGGCGCTGGCGGCTGAGGCGCAGGACGTAGCATGCCATGTAATACGACAGGAAAGGGTAGAAGGGCAGCAGATAGACGCCGCGCTTGCTCTTCGGGATGAGGTAGAAAAAGAAGATGAGTGCGACGGCAATGCGGCAGAAGAGGCTCAGCATGTCCGGCGCATCTTTCCCGCTCATCCACTGACGGGATGAGAGTCGTTGCCGCAGGTTGACAAACTGTTCCTTGCGCGGCAGGGGGAACAGGACGGCGAGCAGCAGCAGTGCCCAGGGAAGGAGTCCGGCCAGCAGGACGGGGAAATAGTAGAAAAGGCCGTGCTCATGGCTGTGGTAGGGCATGCGGCCGAGGAAGCGCAGGACGTTTTCCTCATAGACGAGGTAGAGGAACTTGTCGCCGGCCTGATGCCATGCGGCATAGTACCAGAGGCCGGGAATCAGCAAGGCACACAAGCCAACGCCGAAGAAGCGCAGGAACGTCAGCGTCCAGCGTTTGGCGCGCTGCACCTTGTTCTCCTCCCGCTCGTGGGTGACGACGAGGGCAAACAGGCCGCAGACCATGCAGGGAAGCAGGATGGCAACGGGACCCTTCGTCAAGGTGCCAAGCCCCATCATGGCAACAGCCCACAGCGGGAAGCCGCGCATGCCGCGTTCCACCCAGCCGTAGAGGTGGAAGAATGCTGCTGCCATGAAGAACGTCAGCACCATGTCCACCCGGCAGTTGCCTGCGGCACGGAACATCTCGAAGGATGTCAGCAGGATGACGGCGGTGAGGAACCCGCTCTGCAGGGTTTCCCCCTCGCTTCCTCGCGTGCGCGTGCGTCGCGTAAAAAAGAGAAATGTGTACAGAGCCGTCAGGATGGCGGCGAGGGCGGAGGGCAGGCGGGACGTCCATTCCGTCACTTCGCCCATCGGGAGCGAAGCGGTAGCGACGAGCCAGTGTAGCATTGGCGGCTTGTAGGCAAACTCTCCGTCCTGTGTCTCGGGCAGAATCCAGTTGCCGCTTTGCAGCATCTGCTGGGCTACAAGTGCCTCGCGCGGCTCGCCCTTGGAGTTGAAGTCCGTAAGCCCCAGGAAGGGTACGAACATCAGGAGCCCCAGGCAGAGCAACAGCAGTGCTGCCCGCGTCCGGTCAGTCTTCGGTTTCCACATCGGCGGTGATGGCTTTGGGCTCAGAGCTTTCGGCTTCGGCAGTGGCTTCGCTGTCCGTCACCTCCTCGGCAACGGCGTCTTCCGTGGCTTTTCCTTCCTCAAGGACTTTCTCCTGCTGCTTCTGCCAGCGATGGAGTTCCAGCGCAGACCAGAGCTCGAGGAGTGCGTAGAGGATGTAGGCCGCACCGAGGATGATGAAAGGAACGGCGGCCGTCCCCAATGGGTAGAGAGCCACGAATACACCGGCACCGACGGTGAGCAGGGGAATGAAATACGTGGCGGCGTTGAGCTTTATCCCCATGCGCTGCATGCGCAGGCGCGAAACGGCCTGTACGCATCCCGCCAGCACGAGAAGGCCTGCAAGCAGGTAGAGCAGAAGGCTGACGACGCTCGCCGGCCAGCCGATCAGATATACGCCGAGCGCGAGGGAGGCAAGGCCCAGTACGGGGTAAAGGACTGTCTCACGGCGCCCAACGTCCTTGCGGAAGAGGCTGAGCAGGGAGAAGATACCGGAAAGGCCGAACAGGGTGCCGATGCCCTGGGTAATCCAGAGGGGGGCTTGCTCGGAGACGCAGACCAAGAGGCCGCCAATGGCAAGCAGGCAGACGGCGCGAATGACTTTGTTGCGAAGAGTGTTCATTTGGATTATATAAGGTGTGTTCTGTAAATATCGTAAATATGGTCCTGTGCCCCTCTTATCCTCCCAGGTTCTTCATTTGCCGGAGTATCCAGCGCTGGCGGTTGCGGATATAGCCGGAAGGTGCTCCGGCGTTGTACTTCAGGGGGTTGGGAAGGCAGGCGGCGATGAGGGCACACTCGTTTCGCCGCAACTTTGCGGCACTGGTGCCGAAGTGCTCTTCCGCCGCGGCTTGTACGCCGTAGATGCCATTTCCCATCTCGATGCTGTTGAGATACACCTCCAGGATGCGGTCCTTCGACCAGAACAGCTCAATCAGTACCGTGAAGTAGGCTTCAAAGCCTTTGCGCACCCAGTCCGAATGCGGCCATAGGAACACGTTCTTGGCTGTTTGCTGCGTGATGGTGCTGGCTCCCCGCCGGCGTCCGGTGCGCTCGCGTTCCTCTATGGCCTGCTCAATGGCGTTGACGTCAAAGCCGTAGTGGCTGCGAAAGTTCTGGTCTTCGCTGGCGATGACGGCCCACTGCATGGCCTCGGGGATGCTGTCAAGCGGCACCCAACGGTGCTTAATGTGCGCATGCTCACCTGCTTGCGACTGCTGCGCATAGCGGATGAGCATGAGCGGTGTGTACTCAACGGGCATCCATTTGTAGTACAGGACACCCAGTATTGAGGATGAGAAGAAGAGGATGACTGCCCACTTCAGAAAGCGAACGACGTACCTCATGTCTTACGGTGTCAGAAGGGCAGGTTGTCTTCGGGAGCTTGTTCGAAGGAGGGTGCGGGAGCCGTGGGAGCGGGCACCTCGGGAGCAACGGGCTGTGCGGGCGTACCGACGGCCTGCGGCGCGGGAGCTGCTACGGCGGCGGGTGCGGCGGCCTGGGGAGGTGCTACGCGCCATGCGCGGATGTCGTTGAACCAGCGTCCGTTGTACTCGTGTGCGTCAATGTCGAAGGACACGGTGTACTCCTGGTTCAGCTGTATGTTGAACTGGTTGAGGCGGTCTTCGCCGAAGACGGTGAAGATGCAGTGGCGCGGGAAGTTGTTTTCGTACCATTCGATGACGAAGTCCTGGCTTTTCCATGTGTTTCCTGTGCGCTGCGACACGCCGCCACGAGGTTCGGATGCGTGAATGATTTTACCTGTAATTTCCATTTTTCTTGGTTGATGATATGATATTTGGTGTGTATGTTCTCTTTCGCGGCGCGAAGATACGCATTTTCTTCTCCCCGTCAAAGGGAATCGCCATTGAATTGCAGGGGAAGAAGCGTTCCGACGGAGTCCATGACGATGATGCCGCTGAGGCTGTAGAGAAGCACGCGCATGGGGCGTCCCGCGCGGTGTTCTATCTCGGCCAGTACCTGACGGCAGGCACCGCAGGGGCTTATGGGATCCTGCGTGAAGGCTCCGTCCTGGCCGCGCGCAGCGATGGCAATGGTCGTCACAGCTGTGTCCGGGCATTTCGCCGTGGCATAGAAGATGGCCGTACGTTCTGCACAGAGGCCTGTCGTGAAGGACGCATTCTCCTGATTGCTGCCCCGAAAGACCTCTCCGTTCTCCATGCGGAGGGCGGCGCCGACGCGAAAATGGGAATATGGGGAGAAACTGCTGTAGGTGGCCTCCTTGGCTTCTTCAACCAATGCGCGGTCGTCCTCGGCGAGTTCTTCGGGCTGTACCATGTGGTAGTCAAGCCGTAAATGTTCGTGTTTCATGGCTCTTAGCGTGAAAGTTTAAGCGGACAAACGTAGCACAAAAGTACGAAACGGGAAAGCGTTTGGCCCGAAAAGTGGCTTCAAAGGCGCAAAAACGTTATCTCGGCGTGCCAGAAGTGGGCTTGAAATCTTAAAAAACCGCGACAAAGTAAACAACTCGCGCGGTTTTTGGGGGCTGGAATCACTTGTGGCACTACCTTTGCCCCCAGAAAGAACAGATAACTTGTTGAACACAGTCCCTCCCTGCGAGGGCAAAACTTACTACATTATGGATACGCAGAAACAGATAGAGAACCTCAGATATTCCCTCAAACGTTATCAGGAAATGGGCAATGGCGCCATGTGCCAACGCCTGTCAGCCGAACTCCAGCGCCTGCAAGGACAGGCACAGGACAATCGGCGTTAGAACTTTACTAGACGAGTGACAAGTGACGAGTGACAAGTGACAAGTTGTAGCTTGTTTACAGGTTTACTCGTTTACCCGTCCGCTTGTTCTCTTTCTTAGAACTCGTCCCAGCTCTTTATATCTACTTCCGTCAGCGGTAGTGTACAGAACGCGTTGATGAAGGCTGAGGCCAGACGTGCGTTGGTCAGCAGCGGTATGTTCAGGTCGATGGCGGCGCGGCGTATGCGGTAGCCGTTGGTGATTTCGCGGTTCGAGAGGTCGCGCGGCATGTTTACTACCATGTCGATTTCCTTGTCGTGCAGTAGCGTCAGCACCTGCGGCTCGCCCTGCTGGTCGGGCCAATAGACGCGTGTGTTCTCGATGCCGTTCTCCGTGAGATAGCGGCTCGTGTGTTCCGTGGCGTAGAGCCTGTAGCCGCGTTCTGCCAGCATCTTCGAGGCTTCCAGCATCTCCGCCTTCTGTTTCGCGTCGCCGGAACTGAGCAGGATGCTGTGCTCCGGTACGCGCAGACCTACGGAAAGCAGGCTCTTGATGAGGGCTGAGCGTGGGTCTTCACCCAAGCATCCCACTTCGCCCGTGCTGGCCATGTCAACACCCAGCACGGGGTCGGCATTCTGCAAGCGGTTGAAGGAGAACTGCGAGGCTTTCACACCCACATAGTCGAGGTCGAAGAGGTTCTTCTTGGGCTTCTCTACGGGCAGGCCCAGCATGATGCGCGTGGCAAGCTCGATGAGGTTTATCTTCAGCACCTTCGAGACGAAGGGGAAGCTGCGGCTGGCGCGCAGGTTGCACTCGATGACCTTGATGTCGTTCTCCTTTGCAAGGAACTGGATGTTGAAGGGGCCGCTGATGTGTAGCTCGCGTGCTATCTCGCGGGTAATCTTCTTGATGCGGCGCGCCGTTTCGATGTAGAGCTTCTGCGGCGGGAACTGTATGGTGGCGTCGCCTGAGTGTACGCCGGCATATTCAATGTGTTCGCTGATGGCGTAGGCGATGATTTCGCCGTCCTTTGCCACGGCGTCCATCTCCACCTCCTTTGCATGTTGCAGGAACTTGCTCACTACGACGGGATGCTTCTTCGATACGTTGGCGGCCAGCGTCAGGAAGCGCTCCAGCTCCTCCTCGTTGGAGCAGACGTTCATGGCGGCGCCCGACAGCACGTAACTGGGACGGACAAGCACGGGGAAGCCCACCTTTGCGATGAATTCCTTGATGTCCTCCATCGTCGTGAGCGCGCTCCACTCGGGCTGGTCCACGCCGATGCGTCCCAGCATGGCGGAAAACTTCTCGCGGTCCTCGGCATTGTCGATGTATTTGGCCGCCGTGCCAAGGATGGGAACCCGCTGCGCATCGAGGCGCATGGCGAGGTTGTTGGGGATTTGTCCTCCCGTGGAAACAATGACGCCATGCGGATTCTCAAGGTCGAGGATGTCCATGACACGCTCGAACGTGAGCTCGTCAAAGTAGAGGCGGTCGCACATGTCGTAGTCCGTGCTCACCGTCTCCGGGTTGTAGTTTATCATCACGCTCTGGTAGCCTTCCTTGCGGATGGTGCCCAGAGCTTGCACACCGCACCAGTCGAACTCCACGCTGGAGCCGATGCGGTAGGCACCGGAGCCAAGCACGACGACGGACTTTGCGCCTGCCTCCGACGGGGTGATGTCGTGTGCCACGGCGCCGTAGGTCATGTAGAGGTAGTTCGTGCGTGCGGGGTATTCGGCGGCAAGCGTGTCTATCTGCTTGATGTAGGGCAGGATGCCTGCCTCCTTGCGCCATTGGCGTACGAGCAGTTGTGCCTGCTCCATCTCCATTTCCTTCTCCATGTGCAGGGCGCGGGCAACCTGGAAGTCCGTGAATCCGTATGTCTTGGCTTTGCGGAGGAGGTCGTGGGACAGGGGCAGCGTGGCCGCCTTCAGAGCCTTGTTTATATTATATATGTGTTCCAGCTTGTGGAGGAACCACTTGTCAATCTTCGTGAGTTCGTGGATTTCATCTACCGTCATGCCGTCGAAGAAGGCTTTTTCGATGACCAGGATGCGCTTGTCCGTAGGTGCGGCGAGGCTTGCGCGGATGTCCGCAATCTTCAGCTCCTTGTTTCCCACGAAGCCGTGCAGGCCTTGGCCTACCATGCGGATGCCCTTCTGGATGGCTTCCTCGAAGGTGCGGCCGATGGCCATCACTTCGCCCACGCTCTTCATTGATGAGCCCAGTTCGCGGTTCACGCCACGGAACTTGCCGAGGTCCCAGCGCGGAATCTTACAGACTACGTAGTCCAGGGCAGGCTCGAAGAAGGCTGACGTGTCCTTCGTTACGGAGTTTTTCAGTTCAAAGAGGCCATAGCCCAAGCCCAGTTTGGCGGCCACGAAGGCCAGCGGGTAGCCCGTTGCCTTGCTGGCAAGGGCCGAGGAGCGCGAGAGGCGGGCGTTGACTTCGATGACACGATAGTCCTCGGAGTTGGGGTCAAGGGCATACTGCACGTTGCACTCGCCTACGATGCCGATGTGGCGCACAATCTTTATGGCCAGGGCGCGCAACTTGTGGTACTCCGCATTTGTCAACGTCTGCGAGGGGGCGATGACGATGCTCTCTCCTGTGTGTATGCCCAGTGGGTCGAAGTTCTCCATGTTGCAGACCGTGATGCAGTTGTCGTAGCAATCGCGCACCACCTCGTATTCTATCTCTTTCCATCCCTTTAGGCTCTTTTCCACCAGCACCTGCGGCGAGAATGAGAACGCTTTTTCGCAGGTGCGGTCCAGTTCCTCCTCGTTGTCGCAGAAGCCGCTGCCCAGGCCGCCGAGGGCGTATGCCGCCCTGACGATGACGGGGTAGCCCAGTTCGCGTGCGGCACGGCGCGCGTCTTCCATGCTTTCGCAGGCTTCGCTCTTGATAGTCTTGACGTCTATTTCGTTGAGCTTCTCCACGAAGAGCTCGCGGTCCTCCGTGTCCATAATGGCTTGTACGGGAGTGCCGAGAACTTGGACGCCGTAGCGTTCCAGCACACCGCTTCGGTGGAGTTCCACGCCGCAGTTCAGCGCCGTCTGTCCGCCGAATGCCAGCAGGATGCCGTCCGGACGCTCCTTCTCGATGACGCGCTCCACGAAGAAGGGTGTCACGGGGAGGAAGTATATCTTGTCGGCCACGCCTTCCGAGGTCTGCACGGTGGCGATGTTGGGGTTGATGAGCACCGTCTCAATGCCCTCCTCGTGAAGGGCTTTCAAGGCTTGCGAACCTGAGTAGTCAAACTCTCCTGCCTCGCCAATCTTCAACGCGCCGGAACCGAGGAGGAGGACTTTAGCCTTACCTCCGACCCCTTTCCCAAGGAGAGGGGAGTAGTTACTTTTATCGTTGATGTTTTCAATGATAGAACTATCTATCCCCCTCTCCTTGGGAAAGGGGTCGGGGGTGAGGCTTTTTACGAATACATCGAAGAGGAATTCCGTGTCCAGCGGGCCGCTGGCGGCCTCGGGATGGAACTGTGCGCTGAACCAGGGGTTTGTCTTGTGGCGTATGCCCTCGTTCGAGCCGTCGTTCATGTTCACGAAAAGCGGCTCCCAATCTGCCGACAGCGTGGAGGTGTCAACAGCGTAGCCGTGGTTCTGGCTCGTGATGAAGCAGCGGTTTGTGCCCACCATGCGGACGGGTTGGTTGTGGCTGCGGTGGCCGTATTTCAACTTGTAAATGGTAGCACCGGCTGCTTTCGAGAGCAGCTGGTTGCCCATGCAGATGCCCATGCAGGGGCGCACGCTGGGGTTTTGCAGGAAGCGGCGGATGTTCTCCACCGTCTTCTCGCACATGTCCGGGTCGCCGGGGCCGTTGGCAAGGAAAAGGCCGTCAAACTCCAGCTGATTGAAATCGTAGTCCCAGGGCACGCGTATCACCTCCACGCCACGGCGCACGAGGTTGCGGATGATGTTGTGCTTCACGCCGCAATCTACGAGCACGACGCGCTTTTCTGCGCCTTCGTTGTACGTGACGACCTCCTTGCAGCTCACCTTCTCCACCCAGTTTATTGAGCCATAGTCTGGAGTTTCCGGGATTTCCGGGGAATCTGCGTTTTCCGGGCTATCTATGATTATTTTTCCCATCATGACGCCATGTTCGCGCAGCACTTTCGTGAGTTCGCGCGTGTCAATGCCCGTGATGCCCGGCACCTTCTCGCGCTTCAGCCATTCGGCGAGGCTCTCGCATGCGTTCCAGTGGGAGAACTCCTCGCTGTAGTCCGCTACGATGAGCGCTTTCGCATGGATGCGTTCGCTCTCCATGAAGCCGGAGAGGGCGTTTCCCTCCGTGGCGCCGGAGTCCGGTACGCCGTAGTTGCCGACCAGGGGGAAGGTGAGCGTCATCAGCTGTCCCGCATAGCTGGGGTCGGTGAGGCTTTCGGGATAACCCGTCATGGCCGTGTTGAAGACCACTTCTCCTGCCACGGACTTTTCGTAGCCGAAGCTGACGCCGTGGAAACGTGCGCCGTTGCTAAGTACGAGTGTTGCGTTGTATTTCATATTGTCAGTGTTTTTTGTCTGAGGAGTTCCCGGTTGGCTTCGTAGAATCGCACGTAGGCTTCGCAGGCGCGCCTTGTGCCGCCGGGGGTGGGGTAGTGGCCCGAGAAGTACCAGTCTCCGGGCGTCTGGGGGCAGGCTTCGTGCAGGCCCTTGAGGCTTTGGAACACGATTTTTATCTCAGCCTTGATGTCATCGGGACGCAGCATCTCTGCCATCTTGCGGGAGATGTCCTCCTGCGAGAAGTCGCGGTAGAGGTCGCGAACGCAGTTGTGCAGTTCTCCGCCCTCGGATGCCAGCTGTTCGCAGCACCTGCGGTAGATGTCGTAGAGGAGTTCCTCCTCGCCGCGTTCGCGCCGCATCTCCACGGCGGCACGGAAGGCGATGAACTCGTCCATGCCCGACATGTCGATGCCGTAAAAGTCGGGGTAGCGCACCTGTGGCGATGACGATACGATGACGATGCGCTTGGGGTGCAGGCGGTCAAGGATGCGGATGATGCTTTCGCGCAGCGTCGTGCCGCGCACGATGCTGTCGTCGATGACGACGAGGTTGTCGCGGTATGGGCGCACGCTGTCGTAGCTGATGTCATAAACGTGTGCTGCCAGGTCGTTGCGGCTGTTGCCTTCGGCAATGAAGGTGCGCATCTTGATGTCCTTCCAGACGACCTTCTCCGTGCGCACCTCGTGTCCCGGGGCTATCTCGCGCAGTCCCTCCACCATGCCGTAGTATGCCACCTCTGCCGTGTTCGGGATGTAGGAGAATACCGTGTCCTGCAGCTCCCCCTTGACGGCGTTCACGACGGCCGGGACGAGTTGCCTTCCCAGACGCTTGCGCTCAAGGTAGATGTCGCGGTCGTTGCCGCGGCTGAAGTATATGCGCTCGAAGCTGCATGCACTGAAGTTCCGTGCGGGCAGTATCTGCTCCGTGCGGAAACTGCCGTCGCGGCGCATCAGGAGCGCCTCGCCGGGCTTCAACTCGTGTATCTGCGAGCTTTCGAGGCCGAAGGCCGTCTGTATGACGGGACGCTCCGAGGCCACGACCATCACCTCCTCGTCGGCATACCAGTAGGCAGGGCGTATGCCCCAGGGGTCGCGAAGGGTGAAGGTCTCTCCCGAGCCCGTGGCTCCCATGACGACGTAGCCGCCGTCCCAGACGGGTGCCGCCTGGCGCAGGATGTTCGCAATCTCTATATTCTCTTCAATGTAGTGCGTGATTTCCAGGTCTCTCAGGCCGCGGGTCACGGCTTCCTGAAAGCATCGCTCGCTCTCGCGGTCAAGGCGGTGCCCCAGTTGCTCCAGCAGGATGAACGTGTCCGACATCATGCGCGGATGCTGCCCCTTTGAGGCGATGCTCTCGAAAATCTCCGGCACGTTCGTCATGTTGAAGTTTGCGCAGACGCAGAGGTTCTTCGCCTTCCAGTTCGAGCGGCGCATGAAGGGATGGACATAAGAAAGGCCACGCTTGCCGGTTGTCGAGTACCGGAGGTGGCCCATGTAAATCTCTCCCGCATACGGAAGTTGGTGGTAGGAGTCCGCCGCAGCCTCCTCGTCCACCAGTTTTCCCTGCGCCGAGGCGAATATCTCCTCTATGGCGTGGCTGCCCTCGGCACGCTCGCGGTATATCATCTCCTCGCCAGGCTCGGCGTGCATCTTCACGCAGGCAAGGCCTGCGCCCTCCTGTCCGCGGTTGTGCTGCTTCTCCATCAGCAGGTACAGCTTCTGCAAGCCATACTGCCACGTGCCGTACCTCTCCTCATAGAAGCTGAGCGGTTTGCGCAGCCTCACCATCGCCACGCCACATTCGTGCTTAAGTTGTTCCATCTTCTCTCGTATGCTGTGATTGGGCTACAAAAATAGGAATTTAAATTGAAAATTAGAAATGAAAAATAAAAAAACAGGAATTTCATTGAACCTTTCAGCGTCCGTCAACCCCGAGGGGCGAAGCTCCGTGGTGGCAGGGAAGCGAAAAGAAAGGTGAGATAAATTAGAAATGAAAGATTAAAAAATAGAAATGTGAAAGATGTATTTGTTATCTTTGCACACAAAAACGCAAAAGCCATGATACAGAAAGACCCGCTGCGCATCTGCGGCCGCGAGATTCGCGCCGCCTTGCTGGACTGCGACGGCGTCGTGCTCGACACCGAGGGGCAGTACAGCCGTTTCTGGGGGCACGTGGGGCGCGAGCGCTTCCCCAATGTCCCCGACTTTGCCCGCCGCATCAAGGGGCAGACGCTGGTGCAGATAAAAGCCGACTATTTTCCTGCGCCCGAGGACGTCGCGTGGATAGACCGTCGGCTGTCGGCCTTCGAGGACCAGATGGACTATCCCTATGTGGAGGGAGCCCGGCAGTTCCTGGAGGCCCTGCGCCGTCGTGGCATCCCCCTGGCGCTCGTCACCAGCAGCGATGCTGCCAAGATGCGGCACGTCCGTGCCAGCCATCCCGAGTTCGACGCCCGTTTCGACTGCATCGTCACCTCTGAGGACGTTCCCCGGTCAAAGCCTGCGCCGGACTGTTTCCTCCTTGCCGCCCGCCGTCTGGGCGTCGCCCCCGAAGCCTGCCTCGCCATTGAGGACAGTCCCAACGGCCTGCGCGCTGCCCGCGCAAGCGGCGCCCTCGTCGTGGCCCTCACCACGACGTGTCCCGCTTCCGAGGTGGCTCCCCTCGCCGACCTCGTCGTGCCCAGTCTCTCCAGCCCCTCTCTCTGTCCCGGGCTATAGTCGCCCTCGGAGTGATAATGGCTGAATAATTGTCGTCGGTTTCCGATTTTTCACTATCTTTGTCGCGACAATCGATGTCAAAGCACTTGGACCTACCAGGCCAAAATATATTGCATACCTTAATTCCTTAACAGCCAGCCCCCCCCTGTGCCCATGCGCGCCCAGCGGGAAGCATGAGATTCATCATGAAGACAGAGAAACAGATAGCAGCTGCGGCAGCAGAATTCGCCCAGCGATGGAAAGGACGCGGATACGAAAAGGGCGACTCGCAGATATTCTGGGCCGACCTCCTGCAAAACGTCTATGGCGTGGAGAACATCGCGGACTTCATACGCTACGAGGAGCAGGTGAAGGTGGATGCCACCAACTTCATTGACGGACACATCCGAGCCACACGCGTACTCATCGAACAGAAATCTATAAACAAGGACTTGCGTGCGCCTATCACGCAGAGCGACGGCCAGCGCCTCACGCCCTTCCAGCAGGCCAAGCGCTATTCTGCCGAACTGCCTTATTCTGAGCGTCCCCGCTGGATTGTAGCCTGCAACTTTCAGGAGTTCCTCGTCTATGACATGGAGCAGCCCAACGGCGAGCCGGAGAGCATTCTGCTGGAGAATCTGGGCAAGGAATACTACCGCCTGCAGTTCCTCGTGGACGTAAAGAGCGAACATCTCAGGAAGGAGATGGAAGTCTCTATGCAGGCAGGCGAAATCGTCGGGCGCATCTACGATGCCCTCCTCGGACAGTACGACGACGATTCGGCCGAGGCCCTGCGATGGCTCAACATCCTGTGCGTGCGCATCGTCTTCTGCCTCTATGCCGAGGATGCCGGCGTCTTTGCCCACGACCAGTTCCACGACTACCTGAACCGCTACGATGCCGACGACCTGCGCAATGCACTGTTGCGCCTGTTCGAGGTGCTTGACACTCCGCAGGAGCGTCGCAGCAAGTACCTGAAGGATGACCTCAAGGCATTCCCCTATACCAACGGCGGACTGTTCCGGGAGGAGATAGAAATCCCGCAGTTCACGGAGGAACTGAAGCAGACGCTCTTGCAGAATGCCGCCCTTGACTTCGACTGGAGCGAGATATCCCCCACCATCTTCGGCGCCGTCTTCGAATCGACGCTGAATCCCGAGACGCGCCGCTCGGGCGGCATGCACTACACCTCGATAGAAAACATCCACAAGGTCATCGACCCGCTCTTTCTCAGCGACCTGCGCCGCGAGCTCGACGGCATCCTTGAAGAGAAAGTGGAACGCGTGCGCGTGCGAAAGCTCGACGAGTATCAGGACAAGCTCGCTTCACTGACGTTCCTCGACCCCGCCTGCGGAAGCGGCAACTTCCTGACGGAGACCTACCTCTCCCTGCGTCGTCTGGAGAACGAAGTCATCCGTGAACGCTATCGCGGACAGACCCTCATGGGTGCCTTCGTGAACCCCATCAAGGTAAACATCCGGCAGTTCTACGGCATCGAAATCAACGACTTCGCCGTCACCGTCGCCACTACGGCTCTCTGGATTAGCGAAGCCCAGATACTGGCAGAAACGGAGAAGATAATCCAGCAGGACATCGACTTTCTGCCCCTCAAAACCTACACCAACATCCGCGAAGGCAACGCCCTCCGCATGGAGTGGGACGTGATAGAAGTGCCTACGGACATTCCTACGATCAAAGCCAAGAACGTTCACCTGATTGTCGAACCCGAAGCGATGATGGCCAGCGAGCCCGTAGTCGGATATAACGAAGTCAACATCGTAACGCAGCATTTTGATGGACATTCTAAGCCCGAAACGATGCGCTATCAGGTTCACTACGACTACATCATGGGCAATCCTCCGTTTGTGGGGAAGAAGGAGCAGACGAAGGAGCAAAAAGATGATCTTATGCATCTGTTCGACAAGAAGATGCGGGGTGTTGGCAACATAGACTATGTCGCTGGATGGTATAAGAAAGCACTATCTACCATTTGCGGCACAAAGACCAAAGTAGCATTTGTATCAACAAATTCAATAACACAAGGAGAACAAGTTCCCATTCTTTGGCGTGATTTATACAAACAGGAAATCAATATCATTTTTGCCCGTCGAACTTTCCGTTGGGACAGCGAGGCTTCAGAAAAAGCCCATGTACATTGTGTAATCATTGGTTTCGTCTGTGGTAAAAATAGCGATACGAAATATATTTTCGATGGAGAATCAACAAAAGAGGCCAGCGAAATCAACCCATATCTTGTCGCAGGGAGTCCATTGTTCATTGACAAGCGAGAAAGACCAATTTGTAATGTGCCAGAAATGCTTTATGGTAGCATGCCAATTGATGATGGCCATCTGATTCTCGATTGCGAAGATGTTGAAGAACTTCTGCGGGAGTCTGCAAGCAACGAACGTTTCATTCGCAAGTATGCTGGCGGGGCAGAAATAATCAATAAGCGCGAACGTTGGTGTCTGTGGTTGAAAGACGCATCCCCCGCAGACCTCAGGAAATCTGGTTTCATTTCGAACAGATTGCAAATGACACGCGAATTCCGCGCAGCAAGCAATCGTCCTCAGACACTAAAGCTTGCCGATACACCTTGGCTGTTTGGCGAAATACGTCAGCCCGACACAAATATGCTGGTCATCCCTAAAGTTTCATCGGAGCGACGTAGGTATATCCCTGTGTCGATTATGACACCAGATACCATTATTAATGGAAGTGCCCTCATTGTGCCAGATGCCACCCTGTACGATTTTGGTATTATAATCTCCAACGTCCACATGGCTTGGATGCGTGCTGTAGCTGGCAGGATGAAGAGCGACTATCAGTATTCAGCCTCCAACGTCTACAACAACTTCCCATGGCCTACTCCCACAGAAGAGCAGCGGGAGAGGATAGGGCAGACGGCACAGGCCATCCTCGATGCACGCGCCAAGTATCCCGACTCCAGCCTCGCAGACCTCTACGACGAACTGACCATGCCCGTAGAACTGCGCCGCGCCCATCAGGAGAACGACCGCGCCGTCATGCGCGCCTATGGCTTCTCCGTCAAAACCATGACCGAAAGCCAGTGCGTAGCAGAGTTGTTTAAGTTGTATCAGGAACTTGCCAAATAGCAAACACTATGGCCGAGACTGAGCATTGGCAATGGCAGGAGCCAGGCGGAGCATGGAAGGGTGCTGGACTGTATCATGTCACACTGACGGTGACAGACCGTCAGCCAGTGCTAGGCAGGCTCGTCATGCCAGGAGACGATCCGGTGAGAGCCAGAGTGGTACGTACCGCCTTGGGCGATGCCTTGGTTGACTGCCTAATGAGCATCCCCAGTCATCATGCGGAGGTGCAGGTGTTGCATTTCTGTCTGATGCCAGACCATCTGCATGCGGTGCTGTATGTACGCCGTACCATGCTCAAGGGCATTAGGACTGTTGTGAGGGGATTCTGGCAGGCAGCAAAGAAGCTGGGGAGGGCTTGTTCGCAGGCGGGGTCTTCTTTTGTTGTCCCGAATGATATTCGGGGGGAACTCAAAGAAGAGAGCCGACGGCTGGAAGACACGGCTGCTATTTTGTGCGGGCAGATGGGCGAGGAGGCCTATTACCAGATAGAGCCAGTTTTCAGGGAGATGCCCTTCATCCGCCCGATGGCTCGCTTCTCGCAACTTCAAACTACCATCCGCTATATCGACATGAACCCGCAACGCCTAGCCACCAAGCGACTGAAGCCTGGCTATTTCCGAGTGCAGAAGAATATTGAAATTGGCGGGCGAAAGTATGACGGTGTGGGGAATGTGGCGCTGCTGATGGAGGCGGCCTATGCTCCTGTGCACGTGCGGCATATATGGGTGGAAAAAGCTCAGCACGGCGACAATAATGAGCTGCGCGACTACAAGAACGCTTGTGTGCTGAAAGCGCGCAAAGCGGTGGTGATGGTGTCGCCCTTCATCTCTCCCGATGAGAAACAGGTGATGCAGGTGCTGATGCGGGAACAACATACCTTCATCCTCCTGACCGACAACGGCTTCCGCAGCTACTATAAGCCGGCCGACACCCTTTTCGATGCGTGTGCAGCTGGTCGTCTGCTCATACTGAGTCCCTGGCCTTACGATGGTGGGAAACGGCATATCAGTCGTGTCGACTGCATGGCCTTGAATAAATTGGCAGAAGAAATGTGCAACTATCTTAATGGCACTGGCAATGATGCAATCAAAGGAAGTATAAGAAAAATGCCTAAAGAATTGTAGGAGTGCGTATTGTTTCGCATCTTTAAAGTTGAATAACAACAAGTTCTGTGTGTGACCCTTGCCGACTTATGACCCGGTATGCGGATGAATGATGCGGTTAAGGATATTTCAAATCCCAATCTGAATTCTCGCTTTTCAGACGACGGTCTTTACCCGGTAGAGATTGGCAGGTGTGTTTTATTTGACCATCCAGCCTTTGGCGTTCAGCTTGTGCCTGCATGATTCGCAAAAGCCTGTTGTTTGCGGGAACTTCATCTTATGCTCCGCATCCACCATGAAGCAATGCTGGTCAGGACAATGGTTCAAGCCGAAGGCATGTCCAAGCTCATGGAGAGCCAATTTCGCGAAGTTGTCATCGTTCTGCTCCTGTCCGCTGCGTGGAATCTTTGACGACACCACGCACTTGTATGTTCCCACGGGGCTAACACCCATGATGCCATAGGTGGGCGACAATTCATTTGACCAGAAAATCACATAGTCGGTCAACCCGATTACAGCATCACCATTGCGATGTCTGGCCAGATCTTCATACAAGCCTGTTCCGCGATACCGGTTGCGTTCCTTGTTATAGTGCTGTGACGGTAGTGCGAGCGCCTGTTCCTTCAGCTTGACATCCGGAAAATATTCTTTTAGCCGCCTTTCCAGTTCCTGTGCAGTGCTTCTTGGGAAATCTCCATAGCGATATATGCTTATCGTTGTAGGCACCGCCAACGCGTTTTCCCTGGCGTCTTCTCTTGCTGCATTCCCCGGCCCCTTATCCTGCTCCTTTGGACTGCAAGCCAGCAGCATGGTCAAACTCAGGAGCAGCAGCGGTTTGTGGCTCGGACGTGAAGCCCACTCGGAGAGATAGCTGTCTATAAATCTTGGATAATACATGTTTTCTTCATTCATTATTGTTCGGTTTTCAACTTCGTATGGACGTAATTTATAAAGCCGTTATTTATAAATAAAATCGTCCGCCCACAGAAGCTCTCTATCTCCATCAGCATCTTCCGCTTCCAGTTTTACAAAAAACTCTCCAGCAAAAGGTGTGGCAAGGATATGAGTATCAGGAGGTGGTATCTGTTCTGTTCCACCGACATATACAATCCTATCAGCGCCATCCTTTATGACGTCTATAATTACTTCAAATTCATTCTTGTCTGTCTTCTGAACAGAAAGTACCTTCAGTCCAAGCCCGTACTTTTCAACAACATCTCTGATTCTATCATTATCAATATACCATTCTGCCGCATCTGTTGTCATAACCAGTCGCTTTCCTTTTAACCGCTCAGTAGGAATGGCTACAACTGGGCCATACGCTTCTTTGATTAGTCCCATCCCAAGGAATTTGACTTCTTTCTTTGGTTCCTCTTGCTTCTCCGTACCAAATTCAGAATCAAACCAGTCACTAATATCTTTGTATTCTTTTTGCAGGAAAGTCTCAGTGGAACCAAATGGCCAAACTGTTACGACTTTATTATCACTCACCCCATCAACTAAAAAGCAAGCGTATTCATAGACCTCTTCATTTCCATCCCAGCCATTCTCAGCAAAAGGGATTAAGTCATTAACCCCATGTGCTTTATGTAAGAAGTCCAGAACGTCTTGGATATAAGACTTTCCTTTAGGGAACCACCATCCATGCAAGGGGACCGTAGAGTCGTACTCTATATACTCCTTTGGATATTTGAAACCAGCGTTGGGAATGATTTGGTTTATCGTCTCTTCCATCTCACTTATCATTAAGTTTTCGCTTAGTGCATCTTTAAACACAGCCACGAACTCTTCCTCATCTACTCTTTCATCAATATTATTGAGTACTTTGTCAACAAATACACCTGCTTTGATTTCTTTACAAGAGATGTATTCCCTTAGTTTTGACACTTCCATTCCCCCGTGCCATTTATGACTAAAGATGCCAGCTCTGCCCTGAGTCAAAGTCTCAGCCTCGCAATCAATACTGATAGTCGAAACAAATGTGTTTTTGAACGCATGGGAACAGTAATACTTACGCATTTCCTGATTAAAACGTTGCGCATCTTCGGTGTGACAGAAAAGACACATTAATGTTCCAAATGTAGCTTTGTTTTCATTTCTCCAAGGATATTTTCTCAGCTCATTCAACACGACGTCATCAAGATGTTTAAGAACGGATTCGATGTCAAACTGGCTTAAATCTGGTATCAGCACTATGCCTACAACAGACAATAAGCCCTGAGTTTCACCTAATATGGAATGAAATATAGGCTTGGGAGCTATGTATCTCCAAGGGAAAAGCATAACTTCAGGCAGGTATTGTGCAATAGCGCACATATCTCCTTGAAATCGACTTAGGCTTAGTGGCTCTACAAATTTATCTTCAATCTGTTTCAGATTGTCGGGATTGTGGTAATAGAGCTGTACCCCCTTTGAGAACACATACCCCTGTTCACTAAGTGCTTCGACAATTCTTCTTAAACATTCTTTCGTTTCCATAGTCCCTATTCATCGATAAACTGTAAATTCTTTTACGAACGGTTTGAAGTTCCCTTCCGGAGTAGTCACGCCACCACCAGGATTGCGTCTGCTTGCTATGTTCAGCACAGCAGGATTATAGCCTTGCTCCTTTAACTGCACTCCAGCATGCAAGCAATCGATGTTTTGTACTTCAACGATTGTCGGTTCATCACATTGCGGTATATCACCCATGCGGATCTCATGGTCATAGAACATGGTATTATGCATCATGTTTGAGTCATCGGGAAAGACATACTCAACTCCACTTTCTGACACATAATGCCCTTGATTCACCATCTCCACCGTATTGCGGAATTCCTTGGCTCGTAATTCCTTCACTTGATAGTATGCCGTCGAGTCACCTCTCTTCACTCGTTCCGTCAAGGCCCGATACTTTTCAAGGAAGTCTTTCTCGGCATTCTATAAACAACCAGGGGCGTCATTTACAACTGTATATCGATGCTCTCTTTTAAGACATGCCTTAAACTCAACCTTTTCATCCAGTGTCATTCCTTCCATCTTTTTCAAATCCTCGTCGAAGAACTTTATCTTAACAGCCTTAAACTTCATATTTGCCATATCATCATTCAGCCAATAGTTCAGATAGCTGACAAATTCTTTTGGCAGAATGACATTCTCGACATCGATAGCCGCTTGGAACAACGGAGCAATTTCCTCAACCTTGAATCCTGCAATGCCACAACCAATCTGAGTCACATAGAATTTGAGGTCTGGCCGTGTCTGTGCAAAGCGGACGAACTCATCCACGTAAGGCTTGATAGTTTCAACACCACCTTGCATCGTAGGGATGGCATAACTCTGGCCTTGCAGTCCAACGCCCTGACCCCAAATCGCTCCAAAGCGATCATAGGCCAGTCGTGCAGCACCACCTCCATGTGCTCCTGCAAGGTTGCTGCCAAAGACGAATACTTCATTTGGCTTCAGCTCCGTTATTCTTTCGGGGGTATATTCTTGCTCCGCTTCGCTATGCAAGCGTGCTGAAGATACGATTACTCTGTTGTACATTGTCCTATTTTCTAAAAACTCGCCCCATTGCTTGGAACGGGGCGAGCCTCCGTTACTTAATCTTGTTCTTCGTTCACATCAATCTCCACACTGGAGTCGTAAGAGTTTATGGCCTTCAAGTTAATCACATCTTTTCTCAGTGTCGTATAATCTTCCCATAGCCGTTCACTGTTATGTAAATCTATTATATGTATGAATCGTTCTATGTTACAGACAGTATAAAGATCCCCAACTCAGATATGGTTTAACTTTCCATTGGCAGTTAGCATCAATCACGCCTCTGACTCTTTCGTAGTCACAATCGAAACGACCATAACCATCATATCCAGGGGATGTATCTTGTTCTTCACGGATGTTGCCGGTGTTATCAAAGACCTGTATCGCGTCAATCTCAGCGTCATACCATGCATATACAAAAACTTCTCCTTCACTATTAGCCTTAAATTTATTGTCATGCAGATGATTTGGCAATTTGACTAAGAAATCTTTATTTGAGAGTTTCATGCATTGAAACAGATACTCCCAAGGTAAGTCTTTCTGCTGAACAATTGCCATTGATCTACTGTGTCGACAGGTTGCATTGCCTGTGACACGAAAGGCTCCTTCACCTGCTTCTAAAATAAGATTCAGGCACACCTTATAGTTTTTCTCACCATCAATATGGTAGTTTAATGCGTAGTCTCTTAATACAAGAGCCCAATCGCAGTTGAAATTCTGGGTCATAGAGGATGCCTCCTATGGGTTATATGAAAGTTTTATGGTATATTCTCGCCCCCTTGTTCATCAAACGTGTAATTCTTGTCATGACGAAGCAAGAACGCCAAACGCTTGCCGCGACGTATAATGTTACTATACTTTTGTTCATTCATATTCAACTCCATTTAACATTTATGTTGTAAGAGAGCGGAAAGTAACCAAATATCTATGGTCTATGGAGTCCTTACCACACATGCATTTTCTGGTCATCAATGTCGTCAGCGAGTTTCGGAACTTTCTTCAGCAGAACCTCCAGCAGTTCGTCCTCCCGCAGACGGTTCAGGATGTCCTGCGTACTACCATATCCCACCACACTCTGAGCACCATACGGGCTGGGATAGTTTACGGCAGCCAGTTCCAGATAGCGTTCATCCTCACCGGCGGTTGTCACCTTGAGAATCAGATGTGACAGCCCGATTTTCATGGCCGACACATCTTCCCGCTCATACACTACGGGGAAAGCACCCTTTTCCTGCACCTTCTCCTCCACCTGCCTCAGCAGGCCCTGAATCATTTTCTCCAGAAGTTCTCTCATAATCTACGTATTTGATAGGTTTATCGTTTTCTTCGTTACAAAAATACTTCGTTATTCTCAATCCAGCAAATCTTCTTGCCTTAATCTCATATCATCCCTTCATCTTTTCATCAAATCCCTCCCCCCCGCCCTTTGGAGAGGGGTAGGGGGTGAGGCTTCTCAACGTTTATTGTTCACGATTTCTCCCTTGCCGTTCACAATCACTTTGTCGCAGTTGGTGGAGGTACAGAGGTAGAGGTCGTAGCCGATAGCCTCAATGTCCTTATAGAGCGGCATCGTCACGATGCGACCGTCAGCAGTCATCAGGCCTTCATAGCCCCCGCTTGCCACGTATGCCCTCAACCGTGCCGTTGTCTTCGGGTGGTAATACTCGTCAAGTGTCTCCACGAGGCCATCGCCATTATCCACGGTAGTATTTTCCCGATAGACGATTTCGTCCTTTTCATACTCCAGCATGCGCACTCTTCCGATGCAGAAATCGTTAATAAGCGAGCCTTGCATGTCATATTTGCGGATCGTATGGTCCGGAAGCGTCACGTCAATGGTCCCTTCATCTATGTAGATAGAGCATTCCTGCATGGGGATGAGCTGTTTCATGTTGCTGTCGAGGACCCCCCTCTCGTTACCTTTCTGGAATTTCCATGCCGTGAAGTCATTGGAGGGAGCAATGTCATCATACTCCAAAGGCACGACGATGTTGCCGTTCTTGTCCATCAGACCACAGTGTTTCCCATCATTTGTGTAAACCACACAATAGCCGGCATGGAACGCGTAGTCCTCTTTGTTCAGCGTGCGGGCCATCTGTCTGTCGATGACAACCTTTCCTGTCGGGTCAATGAACTTGATGTAGCCCCCTTCTTCCACACCGGCCAGTCCGTCGGAGAATATCCAGGCATGGTCGTATCGTGGCTCGATGACTACCTTTCCGCTGTACTTGCTGAAATAGCCCCGCTTCTTGCCGTCGCTGAAGCAGACGTGCGAGTCTTCTGTCGTAGGCTTTGCTATCCACGCAACATCCGTTATGTATTTCTCACCTGTGCGGAAGTTGTAGAGGTACCCCTTTCCATCCCCTCTGTTGTGGAAGTACATCTCGTCAGAGACATACTGCCCATGATTACAAATCCTGGTCTATAGGTCAAAATGGGTGGTAAAAAGTTGCGTTTTAATGCCTATTGGTCATTTTGGGTGGTGGTAACAGTTTAAAACTATGAAAAACACCGCGGAGGTTTGCCCAGCGGCTGGGGGCGCGAAGCCCCCAAAGAGC
>JAFUXE010000023.1 GCA_017477205.1 Alloprevotella sp. | reverse complement strand
CGCTTATAATTTGGTCGCAAAATTACTTCAATTACAAGCGTCCTCCGTATGGAAGAATGTGTCCGAATATGTATGTTTTTCCGAGTCTCCGACTAATTCGGGGTCTCTTTCGTTACCAATACAATTTTCGGTAACGAGACAGGTAACGATTTGGTAACGGAACGATGGTCATATTTCACAATATGCATTCCTGCCCATCGAAACATGGAACACATAAAATCAGCAGTCTTTCAGGCACTTACGGGAATAATCTCCACATTCGTCTCACCCTTGATTTCTTGGTTATATTCCCCAATGGTCGTCACGTGTTCCGGGATATAGACTTCCCGCAACGTGGAGTGCGTGGCCATACTGTAGGGCTCAAGGGTGTGCACGCTCGTGGGCAGCACGTAGTCCGCGCCCGACAGGCCCGCAGGCAGGCATATCAGCCGTCCGCCGTCGCGGCTCAGCAGTGCGCCGTCCTCCACCTTCAGGTTCTGGGAGGAAGCGTCCACCGTGATGTCCGTCAGGGAGATGCACTCCAGGAAGGCACCGCCTTCCACCGTTTCCACCGTCCGGGGCAGCGAGAGGCGTTCCAGGGCGATGCACCCCGAGAAGGCGCCCTCGCAGATCGTCTTCACGCCGTCCCCCAGCGTCACTTCCGTCAGGGACTGGCAGCCGTCGAAGCAAGCCTCGGACACGGCCTCCACGCCTGCAGGCACCGTCATGCGCTCCAGCGACGTGGCGTTGCAGAAGGCATGTGAGCCCAGCGCGTGGACGCCTGCCGGTATTTCGTAAGTGGTTTCTTCGCGGGCGCAGGGATAGCTTACGAGCGTCCCGCCGTCGCGGCTCATCAGTACACCGTCCACGGCCTTGTAGTACGGGCTCTCCTCCGAGCAGCTGAAGTCGTGGAAGGCGGGCAGCGTGTAGAACACGACGGGATGGAACGTCTGCAAGTTGCGTCCCAGGTGCACCTTCTCCAGCGCATTGTCATTCAGGAATACGGAGTTGTCCAGCTCGCGAAGTCCGTCGCCGAAATATACCTCCCGCAAGGACTCCATGCGCTGGAAGCAGCCTGTGCCCAGCGTCTCCACCGCGTCGGGCAGCGTGATGCTCTTGATGGTGTTGCAGTTGATGAAGCATCCCACGCCGATGGACTTCACGCCTGCGGGAATCTCAATCTCCTCCAGATCTACCAGCGAGCCGAATACCTGGTCGCCGATGGCCGTGATGGCAGGCGGCAGCTTCAGGCTCTTGATTTTCGAGGCATAGAGGAACATGTAGCTTCCCATCACGTCGTCCGCCGTGCGGAAGGCCATGCCCGCCCAGTTGAAATAGGCGTCGCCACCGGCCACGATGCGCGCTTCCGAGAGGTCCAGCCGCTGCAGCTGGCCGTCCGTCTTCGTGTTGATGTTCTTCGCGCCGCCCATATCGCGGAGCAGCGTCACGTCCGTACCGTTAATCTCGCCCGTCACCTTCAGGTCGGTGATGGTGTACTTCTCGCTTTCCGTTATCAGTGTCGGCAGCGAACCGGGCGTTGTCACTTCTACCACCCTCTGCTGTGCTGCGGCCATTCCCGCCGCCAGCGCGAGCCCGAGGGCAAGGGTCAATCTCTTATAAGTTCCCATGAGTTCCATTTGTTTTGATGTGAATAAGTTTTTGTGTGAATACCTTGTTTTTGTTTATACTGCGGGCGAAAGTAGTAAAACAAATCCATAACAAAAAGAAAAACGCCCGTTTCTTGTCTCGCACCACACGTGAGGGGCGGAGCATACGGCCAGGAACAGGGTATCCGCACAGCCCTTTTTGAGGTGTGCGCACACCTCCATTTGAGGTAAGCGCAAAGCTCGACTCAAGGTAAGCGCACACCTCAACGCAAGGTAAGCGCAAAGCTCAACCCGAGGTGTGCGCACACCTCAAAACGAGGTATGAAATTTGAGGCTTTCATGGATTTTGTCTTGTTAAAAGACAAAAGGGGAAGCGCCGGGAATGGAGGAAATTCGCACGCGCATTTGGAGGGTTATCCCTTTTTCCTTACCTTTGCTCCGCAAAACAACTCAAAGGGACCGATGAGGATGAAACTCTTTTTCCGGGCTGCCATAGCCCTGTTGACACTTGCCGCCCCGCAGGGGCTCCAGGCAGACGTACCCGTAGCCGGACATTATTATTATATCGCGTGCGCGCAAGGCGGCGTCATCTCCAACCGCGGCAACGGCGCGAACGACGCGAAGCTCTACGTGGAAGAGCGCGTGGAGGGCAGCGCGGCGCAGACGTGGCACCTCGTGCAGCACGGAAGCCTGGAGGGGACAAACGGATTCCAGCTGGTGAACGAAACGTACGGCTGCGCCATCGACCTCTCGCTGAACACGGGGCGCGGGCCGCTGCAGTGGACGCCAAGCTCCGAGGGCTCCGGAAATACGTTCAACAACCAGGTGGTGAAGTTCGTGGTGCTGGACGAGGCGGCGGGCACGTACCGGCTGGAGTCCTACGACGGCACGCGCTTCCTCTGCGGCAGCAGCTCCGGCCTGCTCACCCTGACGCAGGACGGCACGTCAGCCTGGTGCGTGTTCACCCTCTCGGAGACGACGAAGCCCGTGGAGCAGCGCAAGCACTGGGAGGACGCCACCTTCTTCGAGGAGAACAAGGAGCCCGGCCACGCCACCTACATGCCCTATCCCACGACGGCCGCCCTGCGTGCCGACGCAAAGCGCTACGAGAAACCCTGGCTCGACCCCGAAGGTGCCAACTGGCTTTCGCTGAACGGCATCTGGCAGCTCAACTGGACGACGGACCTCGACAATCTTCCCTCCGAGGCCGACTTCTATGGCGACGCGGCAGACGTCGCAGCCTGGGACACCATAACCGTCCCCTCCTGCCTGGAGATGAAGGGCTACGGCGACCCGCTCTACATCAACGTGAACTATCCCTTCTCCGACAATCCGCCTTATATCAACATGAACAGCGGCCTGACGAACAGCGCCGCCTCCTACCGCCGCGACTTCACGCTGCCCGAGGCGTGGGACGGCAAGCGCGTGTTCCTGCACTTCGACGGCATCTACTCCGCCGCCTACGTGTGGGTGAACGGCCGGTACGTGGGCTATACGCAGGGTGCGAACAACGTCAGCGAGTTCGACGTGACGGACGTCGTGCGCAAGGGGGAAAACAATGTCAGCGTGCGGGTGATACGCTGGTCGGACGGTTCCTATCTCGAAGGGCAGGACATCTGGCACATGAGCGGCATCCACCGCGACGTATATCTCTTCGCCACGCCGCGCACCTTCATCAGCGACCACCACATCACGGGCGACGTCACCCCTGCCAGCAACCAGGCGTGCCCCGTCGTCCACTTCACCCTCTGCAACCGCGACCGCACGAACGCCCACAAGATTGTGCGCATCACGCTGCGCGATCCCGAGGGGAAGGAGATGACGACGCAGAGCACGGAGATAGAGATGACGCCCGCCGACAGCTTGCAGGACGTGGAACTCCGCATGGGCTGCCATCAGGACGTGCGCCTCTGGAGCAGCGAGACGCCCGTGCTCTACACCTTCGAGTTCTCGCAGACGGATGCCGACACGGGGCAGGAGGAACAGGCCTTCGCCACGAAGTACGGCTTCTGCCTGGTGGACATATCGGCAGGCAACCTGAAGATCAACGGGCAGCGCGTCTATCTGAAGGGCGCGAACACGCAGGACACGCACCCAATGCACGGCCGCACGATGGACGTGGCGACGATGCTCCAGGACATCACGCTGATGAAGCAGGCCAACATGAACTGCGTGCGCACCAGCCACTATCCGCGACAGGCCAAGATGATGGCGATGTTCGACTACTACGGCCTCTACTGCGTCGATGAGGCGGACATGGAGTGCCACAAGAACTGGAGCGACGGTGCCGGCATCGTGCGCAGCGAGGACTGGCGCGCCGCCATCGTGGACCGCAACGTGCGCAACGTCCTGCGCGACCGCAACCATCCCTGCGTCGTCTTCTGGAGCCTCGGCAACGAGAGCGGCACGGGGCAGAACATCTATGCCGCCTATGACGCCGTGCGCGAACTGGACGAGCGCCCCATCCACTACGAGGGCTCCACGCGCGACAACCAGATAGGCACGGACATCTGGAGCACCATGTACCCCAACGTCTCCGAAGTGCAGAGCCGCTGCAACTACAACTGGCGCGAGCAGCCCTACTTCATGTGCGAGTACGCCCATGCCATGGGCAACTCCGTCGGCAACCTGGCGGAATACTGGAACGCCATCATCGGCTCCTCCTACGGCATCGGCGGCTGCATCTGGGACTTCGTGGACCAGTCCATCTACGACGCGGCGGACATCAAGGCCGGCACCCTGACGCAGGCGGGATTCCCCAAGTACATCACGGGCTACGACAAGCCCGGCCCGCACCAAGGCAACTTCGTGAACAACGGCCTCGTCAATGCTGACCGCACGTGGAGCGCGGAGCTCACGACCGTGAAGAAGATCTACCAGTACGTCTCGCGCCGCAACTTCCGCAGCAAGCGCACGCTGACGCTGCAAAACAACTTCGCCTTCACGAACCTGGGCGCCTACGACCTGACGTGGAGCGTCCTGGAGGACGGCAAGGAGGTGGAAAGCGGCACGGCCGCCCTGCCCGACTGCCTGCCCACGAAATACGCCAGCGTCACCATCCCCTATACGGCCACGATACAAGCCGGCCGCGAGTACTTCCTCAACTATGAAGTCCGCCTGCGCGAGGCACAGCCCTGGGCGGAGGCAGGCTATCCCGTAGCCACCTTCCAGGACACCATCCAGCTGCGCACGGCCACGCTGCCCACGCTGGAGCACACGGGACAGCAGCTGGAAGTCACCAGCTACGGCACCGTGCGCCATGAGGTCACGAACGACCGCGTGCAGGCCGTCTTCACCCGCAACGGCCTCTACAGCTACAAGGTGGACGGCGTAGAACTCGTACGCACCGGGCAGCCGGCAGAATACTACGACTACCGCTACATCGAGAACGAGGAACCCTACGGAAACGCCGAGTCCTACAATACCGGCAACGGCGTGGGCGACAAGACGCTGGACGTGGGCTTCTCCGAGGACGGGAAGAACTTCGTCTGCACCATCGAGGCCGAGGGCACCAAGGCCGCCTACAAGCTGGTATATACGCTCTTCCCCGACGGTGTCGTCGAGCTGGACGCCTCCTTCATGCCGCAGCAGAGCGGACTGCGCCGCCTCGGCCTGATGTTCCGCTTCCCGAGGGGCTGGGAGAACGTGCAGTACTACGCCCGAGGGCCGCTCTGCAACTACATTGACCGCAAGGACGGTGCCTATCTCGGCATCTACAACACCACCGTCACGGACCTCTACGAGCCCTTCGCCCGCCCGCAGAGCACGGGCAACCACCAGGACCTGCGCTGGCTCGTCCTCTCGAACGACACGGGCAACGGCCTCAAGGTGGAGACCGAGGGGCAGGTGGCCTTCTCCATGCTCCACTATGACGACGTGGCGCTGAAGAACGCCAAGCACAACTACAACCTCAGCAACTCAGGCGAGGTGTTCGCCCACTTCGACTACCTGCAGAAAGGCGTCGGCAACGGCTCCTGCGGCCCCGGCACGCTGTCGCAGTACATGGTGCCCTCCTACGGGACCCACAGCTACAAGCTCCGCTTCACGCCCGTCACCGTCGAGCCTAACGGCATCCACGAGATTGAACAATCCGGCAACTCGTCACCCGTCACCCGTCACGCGTCACTCATCTACGACCTCCAGGGCCGCCGCATCAAGGACATGCAGAAAGGCGTGTACATCATGGGCGGAAAAAAGATATTAAACCACTAAACAATAATCACCATGGAACAAAAAGACCTGCAACAAATCGTTGCGCAGTTTGACATCCAAGGGACTGTCAAAGAAGTGAAGCCGCTCGGAAACGGCCTCATCAACACGACCTACAAGGTAACCACCGCCGAGCAGGACGCCCCGGACTACGTCCTCCAGCACATCAACAACGCCATCTTCCCCGACGTCGATATGCTCATGGGCAACATCGTGGCCGTCACGGACCACATCCGCAAGAAGCTCGCCGGCGAGAAGGACATCGAGCGCCGCTGCCTGCGCTTCATCCCCGCCAAGGACGGCAAGTACTACCACTTCGACGGCGAGAAATACTGGCGCGTGATGGTGTTCATCCCGGACACGATGTCCATGACGGAGGTGACGCCTGAGACGAGCTACATCGTGGGCGAGACGTTCGGACAGTTCCAGAGCTGGCTGGCCGACATCCCCGTGGAGCTCGGCGAAACCATCAAGGACTTCCACAACATGGAGTTCCGCCTCTGGCAGCTCCGCGAGGCCGTGAAGGCCAACAAGAGCGGCCGCCTCAGCGAAGTGCAGGACCTCGTGGACGCCATCGAGGCCCGTGCCGAGGAGATGACGAAGGGCGAGCGCCTCTATCGCGAGGGCCTGCTGCCCAAGCGCATCTGCCACTGCGACACGAAGGTTGACAACATCCTCTTCGAGAAGAACGGCGACGTGCTCTGCGTCATCGACCTCGACACCGTGATGCCCAATTTCGTCTTCTCCGACTTCGGCGACTACCTCCGCTCCGCCGCCAACACGGGCAAGGAGGACGACCCCAACCTGGAGAACGTCACCTTCAACATGGAAATCTTCAAGAGCTTCGCCAAGGGCTACCTGAAGGGAGCCGCCTCCTTCCTCACGCCCGTGGAGATTGAGAACCTCCCCTACGCCGCCAAGCTCTTCCCCTACATGCAGACGGTGCGCTTCCTGGCCGACTACATCGACGGCGACCTCTACTACAAGACGCAGTATCCCGAGCACAACCTCGTGCGCAGCCGCGCCCAGTGGAAGCTCTTCTGCGAGGCCGATCGCCATGAGCAGGAGATGAAGGAGTTCATCGCCAGCAACCGATAAACCCAAAAACCTAAAAACCAAAGCTCCGCTCCCAGCCCAGGCTGGGAGGGAGCTCTTAACCCAAAAACCTAAAAACCCAAAAACCTAAAAAACCTAAAAACCAAAGCTCCACCCCAAGCCCCTCCCTCGGAGGGGGGAGGCTGGGAGGGGGCTCTTAACCTAAAAACCAACAAACCTAAAAACCAACAACCCAATGAAAAAGTTCATTTCCTTCGCGGCCTACGCACTGATGCTGGCCGCAAGCGCCTTCACCCTCACCGCCTGCGGCGGCGACGATGACGACGACGACGGCTACTTGTACCAATTTGGCAAAGTCAAGTCTAACGCGACAAGCAGCGATTTGATTCCATATAGAGGACAGGTCATAGCTTGGAAGTTCGGAGCTTACAGCATCATCCCTAACACAAGCAATCCCACGGAGGGAACGTTTAACCTTAATTCTCATCCTTATCCCTACAAATTTCTTAACGCTGAGTCGTTCTCTGTTAATGACGTTCTATCTACCCGTCTTGAGAAGCCTGTCACGTACACCGTGATTGAGCTGTAGTAGTCCGCAGAAGTCTGTCCCTTAATCTTCGGGAGTTGCGAAAATCCTGCGTAGAAACGGCCTGAAAGGCCTACAAGCACATGTACCCAGGGCAACGCCCTGGGTACATGTGCAACAAGGAACTCGCCCTGAAAGGGCAAAAGCCATAGCGTGAAGTTGCTTTTGCCCTTTCAGGGCGTTGATTCGGGCATCCCAACATACCCCAGGGCGTTGCCCTGAGCTGGATGGTCGCTGGCCTTTCAGGCCGCTATAGCCTGTCCCTTAATTTTTAGGAGTGTCCGCCAGAAGCTGTACAACTTCTGGCGGACACCTGTATTTGTTGTTCCCCAAAAAACCGGCCTGAAGCTTTTACGAGGTAAAAGGTGATAGCTTTTACGAGGCAAAAGGTTGATGCTTTTACGAGGCAAAAGGTTGCCGGCCGTTTTAGGGCTGTTTTTCAGCCTATTCCACGATGAGCCCGAATTCGGCACCGCTGGCATAGGCGGCTCCGCTCTGTTCGTTGAGGGCGTAGAAGCGGATGTAGCGTGCGCTGACGGGCTTTGAGAAGAGTACCCGCTGCGGACGTCCGTCGTTTTGGAACGTGCCGCTGTGTATCTTCGTCCACTCCCGGTTGTCCTGCGAGACGTATATCTCGTAGTCCTTCACATAGCCGTTGGAACCGTCCGTGCGCGGCGTGTAGATGAAGCCCTTTATCTGCTGCTGCTGTGCGGCGTCGAAGTCCACCCAGTGGGGGTACTTGGCGAGCGTCACGCCGTACTGCGTGTGCCAGATGGTGCGCGGGTTGCCGTCCACGAGGTGCTTGCCCTCGCCCTCGCCGGGCTCGAAGCTGCTGGTGTAGATGACTTCGAGGGGCACGGTCTTCAGAATCTTCTCAAATTCGTAGGTAAACTCGAAGAGCTGGTCGGCAGCGGGGTATTCGTCCTCCCCGGCCTGTATCCACGTCTTCAGCGTGCCGCCCTGGCGGAAGGGTATGGGGGCCGTGTAGGCCTGCGGCGTGCCGTCGTTGACAGAGTACATGATGGTTCCCTTCACGGCGGTCGTCAGCGTCACGTTGCCGATGCGGTCCTGCGTGGCGAGGATGGGGTGGGCGGCACCCTGACGGGACGGCGCAAGGCTGCGTCCGCCCTCGGGCGTCATGGCGCGCTCGTAGTCGCGCTCGGTGGCGGCACCCTTGACGGGCGTGATGAGGATGCCGAGCAGGTAGCCGTCGGCCTTCACGCGGTCCTTCTGGAAGGGGCCTCCCTGTCCGCAGCTGTTGCCGCCGAGGCCCGTCACCTTGGCGTCAAAGTGCAGGACGGTGCCGCTGCTGGCAGGCAGCTGGTAGGGGTGGGCGGCGCCCATGAGTTCCTGCTGCGTATAGGGGAGCGCGGAGCTGCTCATGACGGTGACGCCGTCGGCAGCGGAGGCGCTGTTCACGGTGGGCTGGAAGAGCAGGCCGTTGCCGCGCATGTCCGTCAGCTGGCACCAGCGCACTTCCTCGCGATTGCCCATGGCCTGCGGCTTCGGAAGCGGGAGATCCTGCGTGATGCGGCGGTAGTGGGTCTCCACGAACTGCCCCGTGCGGCGGTCGTTGTAGTTGTTTTCGGGACCGCGACCATAATAGACGTAACGGTTGTAGTCCTTGGGCATCTTCATGGAGTAGCCGATGCGCGGCAGGTCGAGGGAGGGATTGTTGGAAGTGATGGCGGACTGCAGTTCGACGGCTCCGTCGGGGTAGATGGTATAGACGAGGTGGGAGGTGAACTTGAAGTCGCACGCGTGGTTCTTGTCCTCGACGACGGTATAGACGTCCCCGGGGTTGCGGTCGCGGTTGCTATAGACGAGGCGTGCGGGGTGCGCGGCCTGGCTCTTGACGGTGAAGCGCACGAAGGTGCGGCCGTCGGCAAGGCCCGTGCTCTCGTAGTCCGTGACCCGGTGCTGCAGGCGGTCCAGGCCGTTCTGCACCCAGGCGTTGCAGGCCCAGTTGTCGTTGTCCGTGGGGGCGCGGAAGGCATCGAGGTGCAGGCCGCCGTCCTCGGCAACGTAGAATTCCTCGCCGCGCTGCATGCTGACGAGCTCGCCCGTCTGCTGGTCGAAGGCCACCTCGTAGTCCTTGCCCGTGAAGATGAGCTGTCCGTCGGCCGTTGAGAGTTTTGCGAGCTCGCCCTTCTCCGGGGCCTTGGCGGGCAGGGCCTTGGGAGCTTGCAGGAGGAGCTGTTCCTCCATCTGCACGTAGCCCTCGGGGGCCCACGCCGTGGCGTCCTTCTGGCAGAACTGCACTTCGACGAAGTATTCTGCCGTGGGGTCGAGGCTGGCGGGGTCAATGTCCAGGCGGAACTGGCGGCGCTCACGCGGACCCACCTTCTCGGCACCTTCCACGCGCAGCAGCTCCTGCATGAGCATCATGCGGCCGCCGGAGGACACGCCGAGCATGGGGCGGAAGAACTTGCCCCGGGTGTAGCCGCCGAGGTCTTCGTCAATGTCCATGCAGGCACGGCCGCCCTTGACGACCTCGCCGTTCTTCCAGAGGTTCCAGTAGATGTCGTAGGCGGAAAGGTCGGTGAAGTAGTTCTTGTTGAATATCTCGATGGTTGCCGTGGCGGCGTCGGCCATCGTGACGCCCACGTTCTGATACACCTTCTTCACTTCGTAGTACTGCGGCTTCGCGGAGTGGTCGGGGCGCATGATGCCGTTCATGCAGAACATGCCGTCGTTGGGCTTGTCGCGGAAGTCGCCGCCGTAGCCATTGTAGCCCTTTTTCGTGGCGGGATCGTAGGCGAGGATAGCCTGGTCCACCCAGTCCCAGATGGCACCGCCCATGCAGTAGTTGGAGCTTTCGATGGCATCCCAGTAATCCACAAGGTTGCCCAGCGCGTTGCCCATGGAGTGGGCGTACTCGGAGATGTGCATGGGGTACTTTATTTTCACGTTCCCCTGGCAGGCCTGGCGCACCCAGTCAACGGCGGGATACTGGTTTGAATAGAAGTCCACGATTTCCGTCGTCTCGTCGCGCTCGTACTGCACGGGCCTGGAGGTGTCGAAAGCCTTGATGGCGTCGTAGGCATACTGGAAGTTCTTGCCCGGGCCGGCCTCGTTGCCGAGGCTCCAGATGAGGATGCTGGGATGGTTCACGTGGGCATGTACCATTTCCATGTTGCGGGCAACGTGCATGTTGCGGAATTCCTTGACGTGGCTGAGGCTCTCGGCCCAGTAGTAGTACTCGTGGCTCTCGATGTTGGCTTCGTCCTCCAGCATGATGCCGTACTTGTCGCAGAGGTAGTACCAGTAGGGGTCGTTGGGATAGTGGCTGTTGCGGACGTGGTTGATGTTTCCGCGCTTCATCAGCATCACCTCGCGCTCCATCTGGTAGTGGTCAATGGCGTGTCCCTTGCTACGGTTCGTCTCGTGGCGGTTGACGCCCTTCATTTTGATGGGCTTGCCGTTGAGGAGGTAGTAGCGTCCGGCCTTGCCGAACTCGTCGTCCTTGGCGGCGACGTTGCGCAGCTCTGCCTGGCGGAAGCCGGTATAAGTGGAGAAGGTTTCAAGGACGTTGCCCTTCTTGTCCTTCAGCTGGCCCACGAGGACGTAGCGCTGCGGACGCTCGGCGCTCCAGGGCTTCACGGCGTCGCCCGCGTGGAGCTCGGCTTTCAGGACGAGCGTACCGCTGGCATCCACACGTGCCTCGCTGCCTTTCACGGCAAGCTCCGTGGGCGTGGTCTTGTCACCGTAGAGGGCCACCTCGTAGAGCGCGTAATCCACGCTGACGGCGGCGGTCTTCTTCGTGAGATTCTGCACCGTTGCCGTGATGTTCAGCAGGGCGTGCGTGCAAGCCTCGTCCTCGTAGGAGGGGATGGCCACGACGTCGCTCACCTGCACCTTGGGCTTCGCCGTGAGATACACCTGGCGGAAGATGCCCGGCAGGCGGAACATGTCCTGGCTCTCCAGGAAGCTGCCGTCGGAGTTGCGATATACCTCCACGGCCACGACGTTGTCACCTTTCTTGTTCAGGAAGGCCGTGATGTCGAACTCGGCAAGGTTGCGGGAGTTCTTGGCGAAGCCTACATACTTGCCGTTCACCCAGAGGTAGAAGAAGCTGTCCACGCCGTCGAAGTTGATGTACACCTCGCGACCATCCCATTCCTTGGGCACGCTGAACGTGCGGCGGTAGGAGCCCACCTCGTTGGGAAACTCGCTGACGAGCCAGTCCTTCGGAGCAGGGCGCATGACACCGCCGCGCCAGTCGTCCTTCCTTGGCCATGTGTGCTGGAAGATGACGCGCTGGTTCGAGTAGATGGGGCGGCCGTACTTCCACGTGCCGTCGCTCTGGCGCCCGGCCGTGTTCCAGCACATCGGGAGCCATTCCTCCGCCCACGAGGAGTCGTCGAAGTCCGTGCGGAAGAAGTCCTGCGGGCGCTCCGAGGGCTGCTTCACCCAGTGGAAGCGCCAGCGCTTGTCCGTCAGGCTCTTTACGTACGCGGAGTGCTCGGGCAGCACGCGCTGCGCCGTCTCTGCGTCGGCAAAGTTGAAGAAGTAGGCGTGGGGCTGCAGCTTGTTGTAGCCGAGGGAATCGGGGCTTTGCCACTCCCAGCCCGTCGGGGCGGCGTCGTTACCATAGAAATAACCGGCCAGCGGCTGCGCATTCATGACTGCGGACATCAGAAGTCCTGACATAAGAAGAAAGGTTTTCGTTTTCATGATGAATTCTTTTGCGTTGCAAAAATAAGGAAAAATACGTAGCCGCAGCTCCTTTCAGGATAAAAAATATCTTTGCAACCGAGTTGCAGCCCGCCCGCCGTACTTTTGCAGCACATAAACACACACATCATGTCACATCATCATTCATGTTCTTGCGGAAACTCCTGCGGCTGTAGCTGCCATCATCACGAACACCATCACGACGAACACGGTTCCCTGCGCAGAGGGCTGCTGCAAGTCTGCGCGGCCGCCCTGCTGCTGGCAGCCGCCTATGCCGTCCAGCGCACCCTGCAACTGCCCACGTGGCAGCTGCTGCTCGTATATCTCGTCCCCTACCTCATCGCCGGCGGCGGCACCCTCCGCGAAGCCGCAGAGGGCATCCTTCACGGCGACGTCTTCAACGAGCATTTCCTCATGACCGTCGCCACGGTCGGAGCCCTCGCCATCGGCTTCCTGCCCGGTGCCGAGACGGAATTTCCCGAAGCCGTCTTCGTCATGCTCTTCTTCCGGGTGGGCGAGATGCTGGAGGGCTATGCCGAGGGACGCAGTCGCCGCAGCATCTCCTGCCTCATGGAGATACGCCCCGACGTGGCGCACGTTGAGAGCTCAGGGACGGAAACCGACGCCGCACCTTCGGAGGTGGCCGTCGGCAGCATCGTCGTCGTGCGCCCCGGGGAGCGCATTCCCCTTGACGGCATCGTCGTCCAGGGACGTTCCTCGCTCGACACCGTAGCCCTGACGGGCGAAAGCCTGCCCCGCGACGTCGAGGAGGGCGAGAGCGTGGCGTCGGGATGCGTGAACCTGAACGGCGTGCTGCGCATACGCACGACGAAGGGGTACGGAGAGAGCACGGCCACGAAAATCATCGAACTCGTCGAGAACGCCGCAGAGCGGAAGTCGCGCAGCGAAGCCTTCATCACGCGCTTTGCCCGTATCTATACGCCCATCGTCGTGGGCGCCGCCCTGCTGCTCGCCTTCCTGTCGCCCTTCTTCGCTACTTCCTATGCCGAGGCACTGCCCACGTGGATATACCGCGCCCTGATGTTCCTCATCGTCTCCTGCCCCTGCGCCCTCGTCATCAGCGTTCCCCTGACGTTCTTCGGCGGCATCGGTGCAGCCTCGCGGCGCGGCATCCTCATAAAGGGCTCCGCCTATATCGACCTGCTTGCACGCCTCAACACCATCGTCTTTGACAAGACTGGCACGCTCACCCGCGGACGCTTCTCCGTGACGGCGGTACATCCCAAGGACATCGACGCTGAAGGCCTGCTGCATCTGGCAGCCCACGTAGAGCACTTCTCCACGCACCCCATCGGTGCCGCCCTGCGCGAGGCCTTCCCCGAGGAGGCCACCGACGGTTGCAGCATCACCGACGTGGAGGAGATTGCGGGCCAGGGCGTTCGTGCGCGTGTGGGGGATAAAGTGGTGTGCGTGGGAAATGCCAAGATGATGGAGGCCATCGGTGCCGAGTGGCGCGACTGCTCGCACGTCGGCACCATCGTCCACGTAGCCATCGACGGCACCTACGCCGGGCACATCGTCTGCGGCGACACGCCGCGCGAGGGCAGCGAGGGAGCCGTGGCAGCACTCCGCGCCGAGGGCATCCGCCGCATCGTCATGCTCACGGGCGACCGCCGCGAAGTGGCCGATGAGGTGGCCGGGCGCCTCGGCATCACGGAATACTTCTCCCAACTGCTGCCCGCCGACAAGGTGCAGCACGTGGAGCAGCTCATGCGGGACGGCGAGGCCGGGCACCTGGCCTTCGTCGGCGACGGCATCAACGATGCTCCCGTACTGGCCCGTGCCGACGTGGGCATCGCCATGGGAGGACTGGGCAGCGATGCCGCCATCGAGGCCGCCGACGTTGTCCTCATGGACGACAACCCCATGAAGCTCCCCGCCGCCGTCAGCATCAGCCGCCGCACGCTGCGCATAGCGCGGCAGAACATCGTCCTGGCCATCGGTGTGAAGCTCGCCGTACTCCTGCTTGCCGCCTTCGGCGTTGCCGCCATGTGGATGGCCGTGTTCGCCGACGTCGGAGTGATGCTCCTCTGTATCATAAATGCCCTGCGTTTGCAGGGCATTCGTTTTTTAAAGCATGAAGACTGAAACGTTCACACCGCTTTATACGCAGGTGTAACCGCCATCCACGGGAAGTGCAACGCCCGTGACGTAGCTGGAGGCGGGAGAGGCGAGGAAAATCGTGGCGGAGTCCAGTTCGCCTTCCTTGCCATAGCGCTCCTGCGGGATGGCTCCCTTGGCATACTCGGAGAACCAGTCCGTCTCCAGCGTGGCTTTCGTCAGCGGTGTCCAGAAATAGCCCGGGCAGATGGTGTTCACCGTGATGCCGTACTTACCCCACTCGGCAGCGAGGCCGCGGGAAAGGTTCACGACGCCGCCCTTCGCTGCGTGGTAGGGCGAGCAGGGGGCAATCTTGTTGCCTACGAGGCCGTACATGGAGGCGATGTTGATGATGCGCCCGTAGCCGGCGGGAATCATGGCGTGCTTGGCCACGGCACGCGCCATCTTGAACGTGCCGAAAAGGTCTATCTGCATTTCGTTGTCGAACTGCTCGTCCGTGATGTCCTCGGCGGGAGCCACGGCACCCGTGCCGGCATTGTTGATGAGGATGTCGATGCGGCCGAAGCGCTCCATCGTAGTGCGGACGACTTCTTCCACCATCTCCGTCTTCGTGATGTCGCAGCGGATGGGGAGCACCTCCACGCCAAAGTCGCGGCGCAGCTCCTCGGCCACCTCTTCCAGTTTCTCCATGCGGCGGGCAATGGGGACGATGTTGCAGCCCTGGTTTGCCAGTGCACGGGCCATCTGTACGCCAAGGCCACCGGAGCAACCTGTCACGATGGCCACCTGGCCTTTCAAGTCAAAATAGTTCTTTGCCATGTTTTCTTTTTTTTGCTTATAAACACCCTCCCAGCCTTCTGGGAGCGGTGATTTGGTTTTTAGGTTGGTTGGTTTTTAGGTTATTGTTTAACGTATAACGTTTATTAGTTAACGGCTATGGGCTATTGTTTATTGTCTAACGAGGCGACGTATTTCTGCACGGTCTGTTTTCCCTGTTTCCGTCATGGGCAGTGTGCCGACGCACACAAAGCGTCGCGGCACCTCAAACCGCGAAAGCCTCTGGCGGCAGAAAGCCTCCGCCTGCCCGGCAGTCATCGCCCGGGTCTCGCCTCCCGCGCCTTGTCCCCCGGCATATACCATCACGAGCATTTCGCCCAACCGTTCGTCGGGAGCCGACGTGAGCGCAAAGGGAAGGGGGAAGTCGCTGAGGCGTTCCTCCAGGCTCTCTATCTGCAGTTTCACGCCTCCCGACACCACCGTGTTGTCGCGGCGGCCAAGGATGCGGAAGCGTCCGTCCTCGCGGAACTCTGCCAAGTCGTTCGTCCGCAGCCACCCTTCGCCTGCCACTGCCGCCCGCAGCTTCAGGCAACCGTCTTCCGTGAGTGCCACCTCCACTCCCTCCAGCGGCGTGTAGTATGCGGAAGCCCCGTCGCCGTTCAGGCGGCGCAGGGCGACGTGGGAGAGCGTCTCCGTCATGCCGTAGGTGCTCCACACCCTGCCGGGCAGGTTGCGCAGTTCCTTCTCCAGTTCCGGGGAGATGGCTCCGCCGCCGATGATGAGCTCGCGGATGCCCCGCAGCAGGCGGCGTTCGCGACGTGTGCCGTGCAGGGTCTCATATACCTGCATCGGCGTCATGGCGGCAAAGTCGGGGGCACGCCGCAGGTCCCGCAGGGGATGCGACGAGGGTTTCACCGCAACAAGCCTCATGTCCCACAGCATGGCGCGCACACACTGCATCTGTCCCGCCACGTATGCCAGGGGAAGGCATAGCAGGGCCGTGTCCTCCCCCTTGCGCAGCCCCAGCGTGCGGCATGTCGTTTCCGCGCTGAGCCGCATGCGTGCTTTCTCCACCACGATGCGCTTCGGGCGTCCCGTGCTGCCGGATGTTTGCAGGCTCCACGTCGGCGTTTCGTCGCTCCAGGCTTCCCGGAAGCGCCGCGCCTCCTCGCGGAAGGAGGCATCTTCCGCCGTCCCGCGCCACAGGCATTCGCCCTCGATGCGCAGGCCCGCAGCCTCCACGTTGCGCTCGAACAGCATACCCGTACCCAGGCCCTGTGCGCGGCGATGCGCCTCCGGCAGCGTGGAAGTCCACGCGGCAATGGCGTTGAGGCCGACGTTGCTCTCCAGCGCGCTGGTCACCCAATAATCTATATCGCGCGCGCGCGCCTCGCGTACCCATTCCCCGCAGCCCGCCAAGCCGCCATGCAGGGAGGGCTTGAGGACGACGTAGGCAGGCTTCACCTCGCGGAGCATTTCGCGCTTCTGCTCCAGGGTGTGGAGCCCGATGAGCTCTTCGTCAAGGGCGACGGGAAGCGGCGACTGTTCGCAGATGCGACGCATGTCCGCCCATTGCCCTTGGCGTATGGGCTGCTCGATGCTGTGGATGCCATAGCGGGCAAGGCGTTCCAGCTTCGGCAGAGCCTCGTCGGGGCGGAAGGCACCGTTGGCATCCACGCGGAGCTCCACGTACTCCGGGGAAAAGCGTTTCCGCAGCATGCGGATAAGCTCCATCTCCGCCTCGAAGTCTATCGCGCCTATTTTCAGTTTCACGCACGTGAAGCCCGACGCGAGCTTCTCCTCCATGCGCGCCAGCATCTCCTGCTGCGTCCCCATCCACACAAGGCCGTTGATGCGTATGCCCTCCTCGCTGCGCATGAAGGGAGTGTCGTAGAGGCGAAACATGTCGCCCTCAAGGCTGGCGCGGGCGGAGAGCAGCGCCGTCTCAAGACCGAAGAGGATGGAGGGATAGGGACGCAGGGCTTCCGTGTCAAGGCGTCCTTCGTTCTGTTCCAACTGGACACAAGCGCTTCTTAGAAGATTTGCGTAGTCGGCATCGGACACGTAGTCCGCACTGAGGTCGTGCAACGGGGCACACTCCCCTACCCCAAAAGCGGCACGCCCTCCTTCCTCATAGCGCACGGCAACATACCACACCCTGCGCTCACGATAGACTCCGCGCGACGTTCCTGCGGGTTGGAGGAAACGCAGCGTTCGGGGAATTATGCGGGTTTGGAACAAGTGCATAACGTTTATTGTTCAACGGTTACCGTCATGGGTTCAGCCCCTCAAAGTGGCTGAAGTCCGGAGCACGCTTTTCCAGAAAGGCGCGGCCGCCCTCCTGGGCTTCGTCGAGCATATAATAAAGCATGGTGGCATCGCCCGCGAGTTCCTGTATGCCTGCCTGGCCGTCCAGTTCGGCGTTCAGCCCGGCCTTTATCATGCGGAGTGCCAGCGGCGAGAGCTTCATCATCTCCTCCGCCCACGCCACGACTTCGTCCTCCAGCGCCTCGGGCTCCACCACTTTGTTCACCATGCCCATCCTCTCAGCCTCTTCTGCCGAATACTGCCGACAAAGGAACCATATCTCGCGCGCCTTCTTCTGCCCCACGATGCGTGCCAGGTAGGAGGCTCCGAAGCCTGCGTCGAAACTGCCCACGCGCGGCCCCGTCTGCCCGAAGCGCGCCGTGCGGCTGGCAATGGTGAGGTCGCACACGAGGTGCAGGACGTGGCCGCCGCCGATGGCATAGCCGTTCACCATGGCGATGACGGGCTTCGGCAGGCTGCGGATGTGCTTTTGCACGTCGAGGACGTTCAGGCGGGGCACGCCGTCGCCGCCCACGTAGCCGCCGCGGCCCTTCACGTGCATGTCGCCGCCCGAGCAGAAGGCTTTGTCGCCCGCGCCGGTCAGCACGACGACGCGGATGTCGCTTCGCTCGCGGCACAGGCTGAGCGCATCGTCAATTTCCGCCACGGTAAGCGGCGTGAAGGCATTGCGCACCTGCGGGCGGTTGATGGTGATGCGGGCAATGCCGTTGTAGATGTCGAAGAGTATTTCTTCGTACTGCTTGATAGTTGTCCAGGTTCTCATAGATAGGAGTCTTTCAGTGCGGCTGTATGTGTTGTAAGGTCATTGGTCTTGAAGGACGGCGTCCACCACCATCGGCTGCCCGCACTCTGCCGTGAGCAGGGTGGTGATGTGGGCGGCGAGCTCTGCTTCCGTTTCTGCGCGGAGATATGCTGCGCCGAAGCTTCGGCATACGCCTTCCGCCGTGGCGTTGTGTGCGGCTGCCACCACCTGCCGGCATGCGGAGCTTTCGCCCAGTCCCGGCAGGGTGCGGAAGATGCTGCCGCCGCCGTCGTTGAGCAGGAGGATGCGGATGTTTCCGCCCAGCTGCGTGTTCCACAAGGCGTTCACGTCGTAGAAGAAGCTCAGGTCACCCGTGACGAGGAGCGTCACCTTAGGCTTTTCTTCACGTGCGCGGCACAGCGCGGCGTCGGCAATGGTGTAGCCCACAGCCGTGGAGGCGGAGCCTTCGATGCCGTTTGTACCCCGGTTGCACAGGATGCGCAGTTCCCCGCCGCCGTCGAAATAGCGGCGCGCCAGGCGTACGGGCGTGCTGTTGGCCAGGTGGAGTGCGGCGACGCCGTGCGTCTCGCTGATGGTTTGTGCAAGCAGGGCGAAGGCCTTTTCCCGCAGGGAGAGCCCCGCCTCCAGCTCCCGGCTCTCGCGCCATTGCTCGGCAAGGGTATGCTGCAAGCTGCGCACGCGGGCATTTTCGGGCAGGGTCTCCGCCAACTGGCGCAGGGCGGCATCGGCGTCACCATGTACGACGGCGTGCAGGTGGCGGAAGGTGTCGGGCATGTCGTCGCCCTCCTCTATGCGCACCACGCGCACGTCGTCCCGTCCTTGCAGGTTCTGCTTCAGCTTCTTGCCCACGAGGTTGCCACCCACGTGTACAACGACGTAGTCACCTGCGGGCAGCGGCGCTTCCTCCAGCAGCAGCGTGCGCCACGACCCTGCGGCACCGGCAATCACCTCCGGCAGCACGAGCATCTGCCCGCGTGCCTCTATGTCACGCACGGCATCGGTGGGGATGGCGTCGCGCTGTCCCATCAGCAGGATGGGCGTTTCCGCTCCCGCGATGAGTTTCATGACGTCCTCCGTAAGGGGACGCTCCGCCCGCTTGTGGGCAAAGTGCATCGCCGCCACCGCCGGCAGTTCCGTTTGCGAAAAGCCAAAGAGCGGTTCGGGGATAGGCACGTTCACGTGGCAGGGACCGCCGCCCGGGCGCAGCAGTTCGCGGAAAGCCCGGTGGAGGAGGTGCTGCAAATGCCATGTGTCCTCTTCCTCCTCGGCCCGCTCCGGCAGCTGGAACGTCTGCGCGTAGGGTTGCAGCGCCCCCACCTGTGGCAGGGTCTGTCCCTCCAGCTGCCCCACGAGGCGTGCGGGGCGGTCGGCAGAGATGACGAGCAAGGGGATATGGCGCATGCGGGCCTCCGCCACCGCCGGCAACGTGCCGAGCAGCGCACTTCCCGACGTGACGCACAGCGCCGTCGGCCGTCCCGTACGCAACGCTATGCCCAGTGCCACGAAGGCCGCACTGCGCTCGTCCGTGACGGGGTGCAGGCGAAGGCGCGCACCCAGCGCGTGGAGGTTATGGGATATGGGGGCATTGCGTGCACCCGGGCACACGACGGCATCCTCCACGCCGTAGGCAAGGAGCATGGCCGTCAACAGGTTCACGCTTTTATGGTCGGAGTACATAAGAATTGTATTGTATCCATTTTTCGGCACGTCTCTTCCCACTCTGCCTCCTCGTCGCTCTCCGGCAGCAGTCCGCCGCCCGCATAGAGGTAGGCATAGCCGTCCCGCAGCTGCATGGCGCGCAGCGTGACGTAGAGCGAGGCGCTTTCTGGGGATATGCAGCCCGTGAAGCCGGCATAGAAGCCGCGTTCGCGTCCCGAGGGGAGGCGCAGCAGAGCCTCCAGGGCTTCCGCCTGCGGCTCGCCGCATACGGCGGGCGTGGGATGGAGTTGCTGCAACAGGAGTCCCACCTCCGTGAAGGGGGCTTCCGTGCGGAAGCGCACGGGGGTTGACAGGTGGGCGATGCCACCCATGCGGCGCACCTCGCGGGCACCTTCCGTCAGCTCCCGGGCAAAGGGACGCACGGCGCGCAGGATGTGGCGCGTGACGAGAGCCTGCTCGCGCAGGTTCTTCGCCCCGAAGTCCTCCGCCCTCGGCATGTCCCCGCCCCGCACGGGCAGCGTTCCCGCCAGGGCCATCGTCTCCCATTCTGCACCCCGGCCTGCCAGGAGCAGCTCCGGCGATGCCGTGAGCCAACAGCCCGTTTGCGGCGTGTCGAAAAGGCAGACGTAGCAGTCAGGATATACGTGGCAGGCGCGAAGAAAAAGCGTTTCCGCATCGGCATCGCCCGTCGCCATCCTTGCCCGTCGCGACAGCACCACCTTCTCCAGCCGCCCGCTCTGCAGGGCTTCCTGCAAGATGCGGAACTCCCGCGAATAGGCCGCGCGGTCCTCGCTGCGTGGCGTGCGACAGACGTCCTGCCCCGCGGGGCAGGCGTCCGGCAGGGGTACTTCGCGCACATCGTCCGGCAGCAACAGCAGCGGAGCTCCCGCGAAGGGAGCCATGACGAAGCCCTCGCGGCCCGCAAGTTCGTGAAATCCTGCCAACGGGCAAAGCCGTCCCTCGATATGGACGTAGTGCGTATGTCCGGGCAGGCGGTATCTGACGGTGGGAATCATCCCGGCTTTGTTCATGTCGCGCAAATTTTTCGCGGCGAAGGTAATAAAAAGTAAACACTAACGCCTCATGTTCCCCCAACTTTCGCGCTCTCCTCCCCTTGTGCCGAAGGGATGCAACACGGAAAGTGTTGCGCACAAACAACAAAATTCCCGCAAAAGTGTTGCTTGCGCGCAACACTTTTTCTATCTTTGCACCATCAAACACAACATTAGGAATGCTTTAACAACTTCACATGGACGCTTTATTCAGAAAAAGTGACAGGCTATTGGCCAATACTTCTACGGAGATTATCCGTGACAAGATGAACGAAATTCACTGGAATGCTCAGCTCGTCAGCATCATGGGGGCAAAGGGCGTAGGCAAATCCACTCTCATCAAGCAGCACTTGAAACAGAGCTACCGCTTAGGGGATCGTCGTGTTTTGTATTGCTCGGCTGATACGGTGGACTTTTCCATGCGCACGCTGGTTGGATTGGCAGAAGAATTTGTGATTCGCGGAGGCGAGCTGCTGGCGATTGACGAGATTCACAAATACAAGTCAGGGAGTTCGGATTGGAGTCGTGAAATTAAGGAAATCTATGAATTGTTCCCTCATTTGAAGATGATTGTGAGTGGGTCGTCGTTGCTTCGCCTAAGAGAAGGAGATGCCGATTTATCCCGCCGTGCCATCAAATACACGATGCCTGGCCTTTCCTTCCGTGAAGCTCTGCGCTTCTATCATGGACTCACCTTCCCCCGATGGTCGTTGGAGGACATGTTGGCTCATCCCTACGACCTGTGGCAGGTTGTTTCCTCGAAATGTAAGCCTGTTGCCCTGTTCCATGAATATCTGGAGAAGGGATACTATCCTTTCCTGCTGGAAGGCGAAGGCGAGTACTACACGAAAATAGAGCAGGTTGTGAACTATATCGTCGAGACCGAATTGCCTCGGATTTGCAAGGTAGATGTTTCCAATGTCAGGAAACTACAAGCGCTCATTGCCCTGATATGTCGCGAAGTACCCTTCGAGTTGAATGCCAACAAAGTAGCTGCCGCTCTTGAACTTGGACGTGATACTGTGGTAGAATATCTTAAGTTCTTAGGCAATGCAAAAGTGCTGAACCTACTCTATTCTGACAAGAAGAAAATAGGCAAGCTCAGCAAGCCCGACAAGGTGTATTTGGAAAACCCTAATATCCTATATGCCTTGACTCCTGATGAAGTGGAAGTTGGTACTTTGCGCGAAACTTTCGCCATCTGTTGTTTGTCTGAATCACATAGCGTAGAATACGGAAAGGCTCAAGGCGATTTCGTGGTGGACTCGAAATACACTTTTGAAATAGGAGGTCGCAGTAAGAACTTTTCTCAGATTGCCGGCATTGAAAACTCCTACATATTTGCCGACGATTTGGATATGCCCGACGGAGCCAAACTGCCTCTCTGGATGTTAGGCTTCCTCTATTGACAAGTTCTTGCCTTCACCCTCTCCCGCTAAAATTTGCCTTCTTACCAGCAAATTCATGCAATCCGTGGTCAACAAACGGTTCACTTTTGCGTCCTTCGTGGTTCAAAAGTTGCTATATAAACTTAACGATACAATCTATACATATAGGCATCGCACTTGTCTCATCAATAAAGACATTGGCTGGATGCATGTCTTCTAAGGCGATACGCTCTGAGATATAGTTCACTCCCTGCCCCGACCAATTGTCACGAAATCCCTTTGAGGCAGCAAGCCCGTCAATCTCTTCTTTTGTGGCTAATCGCAGACAACGGACGTACGGTTGAGTAAGGATGATGCGCATCAGGTTGTCTGCATCGCGCGTGAATCCTATTACATGCATTGCCGTCTCTGGAAAGAGATAATTGTGCAGAACGATGGCGTCGAGAGCCTTTTGTGTGGTAGAGTAAATGGAGGTGCGTTCTTTGACAACGGACGTGTCGCCTTCCCGGTAATAGACTTTTGCCTCAGCTCCCTGAGCTATCATGGGGCCAAATGTGGCGTTCAATATCTCTTCCGAGTTCTCAACCCATAGGCCGGCAGCCTTCGCCCATTGTTCAATAAGCTGCTCCTGCCGTTCGTCTATTTGCCAATTTGCTGGGCCTCCTTGGCTGCCTGTAGCATCTGGACTTGCTGCAAGGCTTGCCGTCGCGTAGCATGCGACGATGGCCGCCCCAATGAGGACCTTACCTGCCGTGCAGAGTCCTGCATGCTCTGGAGAATTGTAGCGATGAAAGTCTCTTGTCCCATTCTGTATATCGTTTTCCAGTTCTTCTATCAGCAAAAGTGTTGACTCACTGAAGCCCTCTGCCTGTATCGCCTTGAAGATTTCTTTCAGTTCGTCCATTCCCTGTCTGATTATATTTCGCCGCAAAGGTAGAGATTTATATCGAATCTTTCCCTATTTTATGGACGATTTATTCCTTCGTGCACTTTTGCGTCCTTCGTGGTTCAACAAATAGGAATCCATGAAATCTGTGGTTCCCAAGAGCTGTGTCTGTAGTGGTTCCATAATCCATGAAATCTGTGGTTCCAAGAGCTGTGTCTGTAGTGGTTCCATAATCCATGAAATCTGTGGTTCCCTGCATAAAAAAGGCGGCGCTGCCTCACGGCTGCGCCACCCTCGTGTCTAACTTTTTCATAAACCGGGCGGGGAGCACACCTCACGGCGAATCCGCCGCCCGAAGTTGGTTCTTCATAACCAAAAAAATCCAACTATTTCTTTAAAACATTATGTATCATATCGCTTCACAGCGAGAGGTTTTCTGTTATTTCATGTCTTCCCAGAGGCCACTGCCGAAGCCGCCGTTCTGGCCGCGGGTCATACCCGCAGATACGGCTCCCGTGTTACTTGTGCTTCCTGTTCCTGTTCCATCGTTTTTAAAGTTAAGATCTTTGGAAAGTGCAAGGATGCCCTGAGTCGCGATGTTTACGATATCTGTCTGAGGAAATGAATATGTCTTTTTCATTGTTCTATTCTTTTTTATTTAATGTATGTTTTTTTGCCGTTGATGATGTAGAGACCGTGCTTCGGCTCGCTAACGCGGCGGCCTTGCAGGTCGTAAGCATTATCGTTAAGCTTATTATCTTCGAGTGCTGCTATGCCCGTGTTCTCGTCAAAGAAGATGGAGAAACCACGAACAGACTGTGTTGTTGTTTGCAGGTAAGCGCGATTCGTGGCAACAGTCTGTCCGTTTGCGGCATAGAAACCGAGTTTGTTGTTAACGATATTCAGGATGTAGTTATACTGACCGTTATCTTCAGAAGCAACCGCAGCACCTGTTCCGCGAATAAAGGCGTTATTCTCCAAAGCGGCAACATCGCCCGTTGCCACAGGTACGCTGAAACTTGTGCCGTTGTTGGTGGAGCGGAGCAACACGCCAGCACCAGCAGGAACCTGGCTAACCTTTGTGAAGGAAATAGCATCATCCGTGACAGAAGCCTTGTATGCCTCCAGCCCTTCAACATCGGAATAATCCAAGTCAAAGTTGCTGGCGTACGTAGCAAGACCTGCCTCGCTAACCTGAATGGTTATGTTCTCAGGAGATTCCGCTGGAACAAATTTGTAGAGCTGAACTTCACTTTGTATTTTCTCATAATTTAAGAAACGCGGAGCTGAACTATTGTAACATAGATATCCGTAGGAACCACAGACAATTCTTACATTATCATTGTTGAAAGATATGGAAACATCTGTACCTGTCTCACCTTCAGACATAGATTTATATGCAGAAGTTGTATAGAATTTTCCATTATCAAACTTCAATTTCCAATTATCTCCAGATTGCACTAATGTTATGATTGTTGCATCACCTTTATCAGAAATAGTATTTGATAAAATACTTACAGAAACAGATTCTCTGTATGAACCACTTTGTCCCCCAAGAGCCTTAGAGGCAGTTTTATTCACAATCAAATATTTAGCACCGTCAACTAAGTTACTTGTAGATGTCACCTTCTCATAGTATCCACCCACGCTCGGCTCTACAACAACGCCGCCAGCAGGATTAACGGTAATCGTACAAACAGCTTTACCGGCATTGTAGTCGTCATTCTTCTCAAACGTAGCCGTGATGACAGATGTGCCAGTGCTGCCGCCCAATGTGATAACGCCTGTGCCGGAAACAGAAGCAACGTCGCTGTATGAAGCCGTGAACGTGATGTCAGCAAGGTCTATGCCTTCAGCCTTTGTAAAGTCAACACCCGTCAGTTTGTCATCCTTTGTCAAGGTTACGCTCTTGTTCGCTTCACCGCCAAAAGCAAGGTCGGCAGCCAATCTACGCTTGAAATAGGTGAGATAACTATTGTCATAATAATATGGTGTTGAACCATATTTCTCCAGTTTACCGCAAACTATTACTTCATCGCCTTCTTTAAGAATATTACTATTTGTAAAGTCAGCACTATTCAAGAATTTTCCTTCCCATACCTCAAAATGATTTGATGCTGTGCCGTCATCGGAAATATAATAATATAAGGAGCCATCATATAATGTTGAACCACTACTTATATCACCAACTTGCGAAACAAAGCCTCTTGTGTAATACTCTTTTTGGGTAACATAATCATCACTTGTAGACGCTGTAGTTACAATATCACTGCCAGCATCAGGCAATCCATCAATAAAAGCCAATGCCTCAGCCACCGTGAACGGATAGCGCTTCGTTCCCTTTACGTTGGGGTCGTAAACAGAGACTGTATATGAAGCTTCATCGGCATTATAAACGTCTGTCTGGGCAGAGGAAACCGTAATCGTTGCTGTTCCCGCTACAGAGCCAATCGTCACGGCACCTGTTTCTGCGTTTACTGATGCCACGCTGCTGTTGGAAGATGCGTATTCAACAGCCAGGCCTTCCGGCTTTGTGAGAGTCGGAGCGGTAAAGGCCGCGTTGACGTCTGTTTCAAATTCAGTTGCATCAAATGCAAGGTTTGCATCTAAACGATTTACGGTGAGAGTGTACGAAGCCGTTCCAGCATTATGGAAATCATCTCCTGCGGTAGAAGCCGTAATGGTTGTTGTACCGCCTTTCTTGAGAGTCAGCAGTCCTGTTTCATCTACTTCTGCCACATCCGTGTCACTTGAACTATATGTAATGGACAAACTATTGGGATTAGTCAAAGTCAACCCGTCAATGGTTTCAAGAGCATCGCCTGCAAGACTGTTCGTTGCGTAAGCCAACCCAGCTTCAGATTTTACGACCTCAATGGTATAAGATGCGTTACCTGCTGCAAAGTTTGCATTACCAGCAAAAGATGCGGTAATAGTCGTTGAACCCAATTTGTCTCCCAACACCAAACTTCCGTCGTTTTCATCAAGGAGGATAAACTCTTCATCATCATTTGATGAGCTATAGTTAACAGGAAGTTTATTGGGATTAGTCAATGTCTGGGCTGTGAAGGAAGCCCTATCATCGTATCTTACCGTATAAGAAGATGTGGCATAAGATAGGCGAGCAGGCCCTTGTGCCACGTTGATAGTATAGCTTGCTGTTGCGGGGTTGTATTGGTCGTTGCCTGCAAAGGTAGCCGTGATGGTTGTTGTGCCGACCACATCGCCGAGAAGCACTTCGCCCGTACTTTCGTCAAGGTAAATGAAATTCTCGTCCTCGTTGGATGAACTGTAGGTAACAGTTACGCTATTCGGATTCGTCAGCGTTTGTGCTGAGAATGCGTCGCCGCATTGGATATTGTAAGTTGCTGTTCCGTATGCAATTCCTGCTGTACCCTTGTTTACGATGAGGGTGTAGGAAGCGGAGCCCGCCTTGTAGCCAAGTGTACTGCCATCATAGGTTGCGGTAATCGTTGTCTCTCCAGATTTCTTCAGCGTCACCGCTCCTGTTGAAGCGTTCACGGTAGCTACGTCCGTATTGCTAGAGCTGTACGTAACAGAAAGATTGTTCGGATTTGTGATGGTATTCGTGAATAAAGCATCACCATACGTCTTTGTAACTTCTGATGTGGAGTAGGCAAGGTCTGCGTCTTCAAGTTCGACAATCTGGAAATCGCCAATATACCAAGCCCGAGTACCAGATGTCCTTGTATTAATATAATCAAAGCCAATTTGAACTTTTTTACCTTTATATTCTGAAATATCTGTGATATTCAGTAATGTATTTGATAAGCCGGAGTTGGCGTAGGTGTTTATAGGTATTTCCATCCAATTGCTTTCCCCAAATTCCTTAATCAACAGCTTTACCGTTGGCTTGCTGTCTGTTGATGATATACTTGTTCCAGCATGATGGAACGCGACACTTACATCATTATTGGGAAGGACGAAAATGGGTGAGATTAGTACCTCTCCTGTATCCTCTTGACCACGAGCAATAGGTCCATAACTAGATTCATATGTCCACAACGTGCCTTCCGTATAAAAATCCCCCATTCCGCCATTAAAGGTCTCGGAATAAGGATAGGACGTGATAGTAGGAACGATTTCGTACTTAGCCTCTGAAACACTTGTTGCATTGTTGCTACTATCATACGCAATAGCCTTTATCGTGGTAGTTGAGGTAATTGAAATGGCTTCTGTGTACTCCGAAGAACTGCTCGTCGGGGTTGTTCCGTCCTTTGTGTAGTAGATATGTCTTGCTCCCTCAGAGGAAAGACTTACGCTTTGAGGTGTGAAGTAACGGCCAGCTTCTGGAGTAAAACTTGGTTCAGACGCATTTGAATCAGGTATAGTATAGGTTATTTCAATTTTTGATATTTTACAAGTACCAGATGTACCGCCACTAGCCAAGCTTATTTCAAAAAAAGTCCCAGAAAGATTTGACCATGTACGGGTTTCACCACTTCCCGTTGGATTTGTTCCAGAAGTGGAGTGAGTGGATATACTGCTACCGTCCGTATTGATATATGTATTACTGTTCACAAATGTATTATTCGCAGTAGAGATAGTTATAGCCACGGTTTTTAATGCCCCTGGTAAAGCTGTAGTATTATATAGATAAAAGTTTGAAGAGGAGGTACTTTGGTTTCCTCTAATTTGTCCTGATGATGGATTGTAGTTACACATTTTGAACGTGACTCCTCCTAATGTGAATTCCTGCACACTAGTGAGATAAGAAGTTCCACTGGCATTCGAAGGATTTGTGCCTATTTCAATTGTCACATCCCTTCCCCACGCACTCACGCTTAGGGTACACAACAAGGCTACGAGCATACATAGTCGCAGCCGCAAAGAATTAAGTAATTGTTTGTACATAAAGTTTTGAATTTATTGGTTTGTAGTTATTTTCAGATGGAAAGGGTGAGGGTGTCGTCCTCCCAGAAGTACTGCCCGCCATAGTTGAGGGCGATGGGGGCAATCACATCTTCGACGTCGGCAGTCCAGTTGTCGGGAGCGGCGTCGAGACGTGCGATGTCGAACGCGACGTCGAAAATGGTGTTGACCTCCTTGCCCTCGAAATCTACTGCTTTGTAGTAGCTGGTGAGCGTGTACGCCAGCGGGTAGGGCAAAGCGTCAAGGGCGGTACGGATTTCGCCCTCGACGGCAAGCTTCTGTTCTTCTGTCAGTTTCATGTTAGCGGTTTGGAATGTTTGGCGTTGGGACACAAAAAAAAGGTGCAAGCCGAATCCTACGTTAATCTTGAGGTATCGCCAAACACCCAGCCAGCAACAAGGAAAGTACTTACACCATACGTGCAAGTATTCACTCGCTTACTGCGCTGGCTTGGAATTTTGGCGATTTTCAAGATTGCGCGTAAGAAGTAAACACTTCTCTTCTATGTCGTCACTACCCTCGCTTTGGGTAGCGGAGCCTTGGCCTCGGGACGGGCCCTCGACCTCAGCATCGGGGGCAAAAGTACAATATTATAATAATACGCGCAAACGTTGTGCGCGGATTTTCTTCGTCCTTGGTTGTGCCGGGCACGGAAAGGGCGAAAACGGAAACCCGTGGTGGCAAAGGATCCACTACAGACACAGCTCTTGGAACCACAGATTTCAGGGATTATGGAACCACTACAGACACAGCTTTGAGAACCACAGATTTCACAAGATTATGGAACCACTACAGACACAGCTTTGAGAACCACAGATTTCATGAATTTTGGAACCACTACAGACACTACATTTGGGAACCACAGATTTCATGGATTATGGAACCACTACATACACTACATTTGGAACCACAGATTTCATGGATTCCTATTTGTTGAACCACGAACGTCACGAATTTCACGAAGCAATAACCGCTGCTGCGATGAGGGAAACGAGATGCCTTAAGGATTCGGCGAAGTGCCTTTATCTTCCGACAAGATGCCTTTTCGTTTTGGCGAGATGCGCAGAAGAATCTTGCGAGATGCGCAGAAGAATCTTGCGAGATGCGCAGAAGATTTTCGCGAGATGCGCAGAAGATTTTCGCGAGATACGGGGGACTGCGGGAAATAATGCGGCTTCCTGAACCGTTGATTCAAAATATATTCGCAACTTTGCATCCGCAACCGGCAAGACCTCGCAACGTGGAAGCGGCCGGCAACAACATTTAGCACCGTGAGACTGATTGATACATACTACCCTGCGGATACGCCGCTGCGCCGCCTGCTGCTGCTACACAGCGGGCAGGTGTGCGAGAAGGCACTTGACGTGTGCCGCCGCCACCCGGAACTCGCCCTCGACGAGGACCTTGTGCGGGCGGGGGCTATGGTACACGACATCGGCATCGTGCGCTGCCACGCGCCGGGCATCGGCTGCGAGGGGACATTGCCCTACCTGCTGCACGGCATTGCGGGCGGCGAGATGGTGCGCGAGGCGGCGGCACGGGGCGACTGGCAGGAGGCGTTTGCGCCGGAGGTGCTGGCGCGCTTCTGCGAGCGCCACACGGGAACGGGCCTCGTGGCGGAGAACTTCCGCCTGCGCGGCATACCGGCACCGGCCCTGCTGGAGGGCGACCCGCGCGCGCTCTGCCCGGAAACGGAGGAGGAGCGCGTGGTGTGCTACGCAGACAAATTCTTCTCCAAGAGCCATCCCGAACGCACGCGCACGGTGGAGCAGACGGCCCGCAGCCTGGAGGGCTTCGGCATGGAGGGGGTGAGGCTGTTCCTCGAATGGGCGGAACGGTATGAGTAACGTTATAAATGCTTAAAGCGTAGCGGGGACTTGGCTATTTCCCGGAAAAGATTGTATTTTTGCGCGCCGCATAGTATAGATGCCTTACTGTGCGCGTATGCGTATGCGTAAAACTCTGTTCGTCATACTTACCCTGGGCCTGGTGGTGCAGACGCTGCTGTCTGCCTACGATGCCCGCGTGCCTTCCCCGCGGGAAAGGGGGCGGGCGGCGAGTGCGGACACGCTGCCGACGGACAGCACGGGAACGGACAGCCTGCCGACGGCGGCGCTGGACTCCGCGCAGCGCGCCATGATGGACAGCCTCTTCATGAGCGACGTGACGCCCATCGTGCCGGACACGATAGCCCTGCACGAGGACACGCTGCGCAAGAAGCGCGACGGCCTGGAGGACCCCGTGACCTACACGGCGACGGACTCCATGGTCTATGACGCGGAGAACAAGCGGGCATACCTCTACGGCAAGGCGGGCGTGAAGTACCAGAACATGACGCTGGACGCGGGGTACATCACGATGAACCTCGACTCAAGCATCGTCCACGCCCGGCCGGCCATGCCCATAGACACGCTGACGGCGGACAGCCTGGCGGCGGACTCCACCGCTGCGGCATCCGAGAACGTGCCCCTGTTCAAGCAGGGCAGCGACGAATACACCAGCGAGGAAATCAGCTTCAACTTCAAGACGAAGAAGGGCTTCATCTCCAACGTCTCCACGACGCAGGGCAACGGCTTCATCCAAAGCCAGCGCGCGAAGCGCACGGACGACGGCACGCTCTACCTGGGCACCTCCACCTACACGACCTGCGACGCGGAGCATCCGCACTTCTACCTGAAGCTCTCGCGGGCCAAGGTGAACCCGGGAAAGGAGACCGTCTTCGGCCCCGCACAGCTCTACGTGCTCGACGTGCCCCTGCCGCTGGCCATCCCCTACGGCTTCTTCCCCTTCAACAAGAAATACTCCAGCGGATTCATCATGCCCACCTACGGCGACGAGACGGCGCGCGGCTTCTACCTGCGCAACGGCGGCTACTACTTCGCCATGAACGACAGGATGGACCTCAAGGTGCTGGGCGAGCTCTACACGAAAGGCTCCTGGGGCGTCAGCGCGGAAACGAACTACAAGCGACGCTACAAATACACGGGCAACTTCTTCGTCAGCTACCTGAACACCGTGGAGGGGGAAAAGAACATGCCGGACTACATGGTGACGAAGAGCCTGAAGGTGCAGTGGACGCACACGAAGGACGCCTCCGCAGGCGGCAACACGACGTTCTCGGCACGCGTGAACTTCGCCTCCGAGAACTACGAGCGCAAGAACCTCACGTCCATGTACAACCCGCTCTCCTACACGCAGAGCACGCGCGCCAGCTCCGTATCCTACTCCCACACCTTCCCCGGCATCGGCCTGAACCTCAGCGCCAGCGTCAACCTGACGCAGAACATGCGCGACTCCACCATCGCGATGACCCTGCCGGACATGACGTGGTCCCTGAACCGCTTCTACCCCTTCCGCCGCAAGCGCCAGGTGGGCAAGGAACGCTGGTACGAGAAGATTTCCATGTCCTACACGGGCTCCATGTCGAACAGCATCACGACGAAGGAGGACCAGCTGCTCCACTCGAGCCTCATCCGCGACTGGCGCAACGGCATACAGCACCGCATCCCCATCGACGCCACGTTCCAGCTCTTCAAGTACATCAACATATCGCCCAACTTCTCGCTGCGCGACATGATGTACACCAATCGCATCATGCGCAGCTGGGACGAGCGCGAGCAACACGAGGTGGCGGACACGACCTACGGCTTCTACAACCTCTACGACTGGAGCATGGGCGTTTCCGCAAACACGACCCTCTACGGCTTCTACAAGCCCTGGAAGAAAGTCTTCGGCGACAAGATTATCGCCGTGCGCCATGTCATGAAGCCCAACGTCAGCCTCAGCTACGCCCCGGACTTCACGACCAGCTTCTACGGCTACTACCGCACCTACGACAAGACCGACGCCTACGGCAACGTGGAACAGGTGCGCTACTCCCCCTATCAGGGAGCCCTCTACGGCTTCCCGTCGGGGACGAAGCAGGGACTGCTGACCATGAGCCTCTCCAACAACGTGGAGATGAAGGTGAAGAGCGACGCGGACTCCACCGGCGAAAAGAAGATAAGCCTCATCGACGAGCTCTCAGGTTCGCTGTCCTACAACCTCGCCGCAAAGACGCGACCCTGGAGCGACCTCTCCACACGCCTGCGCCTGAAGCTCTCCAAAAGCTACACGTTCTCGCTGGCGGCGGTGTTCGCTACGTATGCCTACATGTTCGACCAGCGCGGCAACGTCGTTGTGGGCGACCGCACGGAATGGAGCTACGGACGCTTCGGACGCTTCAACGGCATGAGCCACAACATCTCCTACACCTTCGACAACAACACGCTCAACAAGCTGCGCGAGAAATTCAGCGGACGCAGCAAGGCGGACACCGAGACGGACGAGGAGGACGACGATACCGACGTGGAGGACGCCAACATCGACCCCGACATGCGGGCTTCGCGAAAGCGCGGCGCCACGAAGACCATCAAGGCCAAGACCGATGCCGACGGCTACCTCAGCTTCGCCATCCCCTGGTCGCTGACCGTCAGCTATGGCATCACGATGTTTGAAGACCGCTCGAAGCCCATTAACGTCAAGTCCATGCGCTACCCCTACGGCTTCACGCAGACGCTGAACGCCAACGGATACGTACGCCTCGCGGAAGGATGGAACATCACCTTCAACACGGGCTACGACTTCAAGATGCACAAGCTTTCCATGACGACGGCCTCGCTCTCCCGCGACCTGCACTGCTTCGAAATGTCGTGTAATGTCGTCCTGAAGCCCTACAGCTCCTTCAACTTCTCTTTCCGCGCCCGCGCGAACGAGCTCATGGATGCCCTCAAGTGGGACAAGCGCAGCTCCTACTCCTCAAACATAGAGTGGTACTAAAGAAGAACCTAAAAACCTAAAAACCTAAAAACCAAACAACCATATAATGAAAAAGTTTCTTCCCCTTGCGGCCCTGGCCCTGGTGCTCACGGCCTGCAACGAATCCAAAGACGAATTCCACCAGCAGTACTTCTACCCCCAGATGGTGGGCGGCATGGCATTCTTTGCCGACCAGGCAACGGACACCATCACCTTCGTCTCCACCGACCCCTGGACGGCACGCTCCACGGCCGACTGGTTCTCCGTATCGCCCACCAGCTTCGAGATTCCCTCCGGCTACCTGCAAATCGGCAAACCCATCGTCGTCACGGCAACGCCCAACACGACGGGCAACATCCGTCAAGGCGTCATTGAGGTGAGTGCCTACGAAAGCACGCTCACGATGAAGGTGACACAGTATCCCTGGCTCAACATCCAGTACCCCGCGCCCGAACGCAAACAAGACGCAGAGGGCATGAGCGATGCCGAGGCTGTGCGCTTCTCCCTGACTCTGCTTGCCACCTCTACGGGCGTTCCCCTCAACTTCGTCACCTACGAGCCGGGAGCCACGCTGACGTCCGATGCCGACTGGATCACGATTCCCGACACGCTCTTTGCGCCCGGAGCCCACACCTACAAGCCCGCTATAAAGGAAAATGCCTCCACGCAGCCGCGCAAGGCTACGCTGACGCTCACCAGCGGAGGCTTCTCCAACCAGATTCTCATCACGCAGGAGGGAAGGACCGAGAACTAAGCTCCTTTCAAAGGCGAGGGTTCCCCTCCTAGAAAACGTAAAGGCCCGATACTCTGAACTGCGAGTATCGGGCCTTTATTTATTATTTATCTCAGATGTCAGCCTTGAAGCAACGGCGGCGCTTGTGCTGCTTTACCTCGAAATACTGCCACTGCTTTTGCACATTCTCGTTGATTTCAAGTTCGGGATTCGATTCGGCATACTTGAAGCCCATCTGGTTATAGACGGGAATGAGGTCGGCAAAGATGAGGGCATTGACGCCTTTGCTCTGATAGTCGGGGTGTACGCCGATGAGCAGGAGGTCGAGCATCTCGTCGCGCTTCCACTTCAGGGCTTTCAGCAGGTGCCACCACCCGAAGGGAAATATCCGCCCGTGTGCCTTCTGGAGGGCGCGGCTCATGGAGGGCATGGAGATGCCGACAGCCACGATATTGTCCTCGGCATCCTCCACGAGCGTCACCATGCGGAGGTCAAGGATGGGGATGTACTGCTTCACGTAGTCGTCAATCTGGTGCTCCGTCATGCGGGAATAGCCGAAGAGCGGCGCGTAAGCCTCGTTGATGAGTTCAAAGATGCGGTGGGCGGTATTGTTCTGGAACGCCTCCTTGCGCGAGCGGAGCTTGCGTACGTGCAAACCGTACTTCTCTGCCACGATGCGGGAGATGCGCTGGTGCTTCTCGGGAATCTCCTCCGGGATGTATATCTTGCGCTCCACCCAGTCGGCGGCTTTCTCCAGCCCCAGCTGCTCCATGTGGCGGGGATAGTAGGGGTGGTTGTAGATGGTGGCCATCGTGGAAAGTTCCTCGAAGCCCTCGATGAGCATTCCCTCGGCATCCATGTCCGTGAAGCCCAGCGGCCCTTCCAGCTGCGTCATGCCGCGCTCCTTTCCCCAAGCCTTCACGGTGTCAATGAGTGCACGGGAGATTTCAAGGTCGTCCTCGAAGTCTATCCAGCCAAAGCGCACCGCATGCTTGTCCCACGTCTCGTTTGCACGACGGTTGATGATGGCAGCCACGCGCCCCACAAGGCGGCCTTCCTTGTAGGCCAGGAAGTAGTCTGCCTCGCAAAACTCGAACGCCGGATTCTTCTCCTGCGAGAAGGTGCCGAGCATATCCTCATAAAGGTCGGGGACGCTGTAAGGGTTGTCCTTGTAAAACTCATAGTTGAAGCGGATGAAGGTTTTCAACTCGCGCTTCGTCGTCACTTTCTTGATTTCGATAGACATCTGAATCTATGTTTTTAGGCCGCGAAGATAGTATAATTGAAAAAAAATGCCAACATTGGGAAAATAAATCCTATCTTTGCTCCACGATTACAAACAAACAAATCCCTTCTAACGACTCAACATCATGAAGAAAACCTGTCTCCTCCTGCTCGCTCTGCTGCCGCTGTTCCTGACGGCACAGGACGTTGTGAACCTCACCCCGAAACCCTATTCCATGACGCGCCCGACAAAGGGTACGCTGACACTTCCCGCAAGCTTCAGCATCTCACTGGGCGGCATGGTGGACAGCATCCGCGTGGAAGCCGAACGCTTCGCACAGCACTTCGGCGAAGAAGCTGCGTGCAACATCTCCGTCACCCCGGATGCCGAGGACGCCTTGCTGAAGGTGGAACCCATGGCAGAATGCGGTGCTGAGGAATACCGCCTCGAAGTGAAAGCTGACGGCATCGTCCTGAAAGCCTCCACAGCGACAGGCTTCTTCTATGGATTCCAAACCATCTGCAAGATACTGAATCCCGACGGTACACTGCCCTACGTGACGCTGCGCGACCTGCCGCGCTTCACCTATCGCGGCTTCATGCTCGACGTGTCGCGCCACTTCTTCTCCACCACGGAGGTGAAGAAGTTCATCGACCTCATGGCGCGCTACAAGCTCAACCGCTTCCACTGGCACCTCACGGACGACCAGGGATGGCGCGTGGAGATAAAGAAATACCCCAAGCTGACGACCATCGGCGCTACAGCTCCCAACTGCTACGTGACGGACATGAAGTACGGCCCCTACTGGACAAACCGCCAGTACGGCCCCTACTTCTACACGCAGGACGAGATACGCGACGTGGTGGCTTACGCGAAGGAACGCCACGTGGAGATAATTCCGGAGATAGACATGCCGGGGCACTTCGTTGCGGCGCTGTGCGCGTACCCTGAGTACAGCTGCACGCCGAACGCCTCGCGCAGCGTGTGGACCAGCGGCGGCATCAGCTCGGACGTGCTCAACGTGGGCAACCCGCAGGCCGTGCAGTTCTGCAAGGACGTGCTGGACGAACTTTCCGACCTCTTCCCCTATGAGCAGATACACATCGGCGGCGACGAATGCCCCACGAGCGCGTGGGAAAGCAACGCCCAGTGCCAGGCAAGCTACAAGGCGCTGGGCCTGACAAGCTACCGCCAGCTGCAGAGCCACTTCATCCAGGAGATGTCCGACTTCCTGAAGACAAAGGGCAAGAAGACGAGCGTATGGAACGAGGCCATCACGGCCAGCGGCGCCGACACGGACATCATGAAGGAGTGCGGCGTGACGGTATATTGCTGGACGGGACCCGACGCAGCCGCGAAGAAGGCTGCGCAGCTGGGACTCAATAATATATATACGCCCTGGGGACCGTACTACATCAACCGCAAGCAGAGCACGCTGCCGGGAGAGCCGAGCGCGGCGGGCGACGGTACGGACAACCTGCGCAAGACCTACAACACCGTGCCTGTGCCGACGGACATAAACACGTCGCTGACGAAATACTACACGGGCGTGCAGGGCACCTTCTGGTGCGAACACGTGGCGGACACGGCATACCTGGAATACCTCGCCCTGCCGCGCCTCTTCGCCATTGCCGAGGCCGGATGGTCACAGCAGAGCGCGAAGAACTACGACGACTTCGTGAACCGCGTGACGGCGGACACGCTCCTGCTGGACCGCCTGGGCTTCAACTATTGCCGCCACGACCTGAACGTCACGGAGCCGGAAACGCCGAAAGTCATGCCGAAGGCCGGCGAGTACTACCGCATCGTGACGCGTGCCACGGACGCCGACCGACAGGGGCGCTGCATCGAACTGCTCACAGCATCCTCGCCCCTCGTCAGCACGTACTCCGGAAAAGGCGCTGCGGCGAACGTCATCTGGACAAACACGCAGGCGCAGGAGGGCGACTCCAACTACGACTATCAGTTCTGGACTTTCGAGGAGAGTCCCACTGCACCGGGCCACTACGCCCTGGTCTGCAAAGCCGCGCCCGAGGGCTCGCTGAACCCCACGCCGACGGCGCAGAGCAACACGGGACGCTGGAAGTATGACGCCGCGAAGAAAAACTACAACTTCCTGCTGGGCGAAGCCGGCTACGGACAGGACGGCGACTACTATTACTACACGCTGCGCAGCGACAAGCTCAGCGGATGGTACGTCAACGCCTCCATGCCCGGACAGGGGCTTGCCGCAAACCTCTGGACGGAACCGCTCTCCGGAAACGGCGGCCTGTGGACCTTTGTGGGCACGGTAGCAGCAGGAACCACGGAGCCTGTAGTCGTGAAGCCCTCGCTCATCCTTGAGGAAGGAAAGACCTATCGCATCCGCAACAGCGTTGCGGGCTACGAAAACCTCTTCCTGGCCGACACCCAGGAGGACACTTACCTGCGCTGGACGTACGACGAGGACAGCGAACTGGCACTGTGGAAGGTTGTCACGACGGAGCTCAAGAACGACGGCACGCAGGTCGTGCGTCTGCAAAACGTGAAGTCGGAGCGCTTCATCTACAGCAACGGCACAAAGGGAAGCGGGCAGATTGGTTGGCCCGTACGCATGGCGAAGACGCGCAACACCATAACGGTGACATACAACGAGGCCACCAATGACTTTGCCCTCAGCCTGTCAAGCCGCAACTTCTATCCTGTCATGCAGGACGGCACGGTGCTTCCCGGCATCGTCAGCAGCGGCACCACCATCAGCGGTGCCGACCAGCCCGCACGCCCGCAGGGTGCCGCGTGGCGCTTCGAAGAGGTCGTGACGGAAGGCATAAGCCAATACGGGAATACCTCGTCACTGGCTGCGGCGAACTCTTCGTTGTCCTTCGACCTGCAAGGACGGCGTTTCCGGAACTCCAGACAGGTCAAGGGCGTTTATATTGTCGGGAACAAAAAAATCGTGAAGTAGCCCTACCCTACTACTGACCGCCGAGAAGATCGAAGTATTCGAGAACGTTCTCCCACGTGCGAAACTCGGGCGCACCAAGCTCGAGGAAGGTGCCGAGGAACTGCTCCGCATCGCTGTCGGGGAAGGGAGCGGCCACGAGGTAGTCGCCGAGAAGAAGGCGCAGGTTGTCCGTACCGACGACGCGCCGCCAAAAGGGAACGGCCGCCGTGGGAGAAGGTGCCTGCGGAGCCGTGACGAGGAATACATCATAGCGTTGCGCCAGAAGCTCAGCGGCATGCAGGGCTTCGTGGGCCGGACGCAAGGCAGACTCATGAATGAACAGAACGGGGCGTTCGCGTCCCGTTTGTCGTTGGTCGATACGTCCGAGGAGGGGCATGAGGCTGTGGAGCAGAACGCTGTCGTTCAGGCGGTGTTCGCCCTCGAAAGATAAGGCCTGGCGGTAGTGCTGACGGAAGAGAGGGAGCGTATGGACAAGTTCGTCGCGCGTACCGAACATTCCGAATACGTGACGCTGCTCCTCCTCCAACTCTGCACCGGAAAAATTCTGCTGCGTGACGGTCCTGTACTCCTCCAAGAGGCTCTTCGTGAGCATGAACTCCTGCACGCCGTCGCGACGGGGATTGAAGAAAGTCACCTTGCCGAGTCCCACGTTGGTGCGCAAGGTTTCGTGGAGGTTGAAGGCGGGGTTCACGAGGACGCGGTCGTAGCCGTAAAGCATCTCGGCATACATGCCGCCCATCGACGTGCCCACGATGACGGCGGGCTGCACCTCGCGGCAGCAGTCCCTCAGCATCGCGAGGGCTTCCGCCGGGTGCACGGGGAGGTCGGGGGCGACAACCTGAGCCTCGGGCATCATCTGCCCGAGCAGGCGCGGCGTGTTGCTCTGTCCGCTGCTGCCGAAGCCGTGTACGTAAAGCACCGTCTTTCCTTTGAAATAGGGAAACTGTTTGAGGAAATCCATTGGATACGATAAGTTAAGCTACCTTTTTGCTGCCACGAACCAGCTGCGCGATTGCGTATGGAAGCGGCGGCAGGCGGGATTGCGCACATAAGGACTTTCCTCATAGACTTCGAGGCGCACGGCGTGGGGACTGGTCGGGGGAAGTTCGCGAGCGGAAAGAGTCAGCGTGGCGACATTTTCAGCCACGACGCGCCCATCCAAAAGCCAGCGCACCTCAAGGGTGTTCCCCTCGCCCGCACGCGAACGCAGCAGGCTGAACGTCAGCTGCTCGCGGCGGGAAAGCGGGGCAAGCACGCTGTCCGCAGGCGTTACGTCCACGATGAGCTGCGCCTGTTCGTGGATGGCTTCCACAAGACGCTCGCGGCACACGGGGCAAAAGTCCTTGCCCAAACGCTCCATCTTGCAGTAGCGGGAACTGTCGGAGGCCTGCACGGGCTTCACAAAGTATTTTCCCATGCGTCCGCCGCTATGAGGGAACACGCCGACCTCGGGTTCGCCTATCCAGCGCGCCCAGCGCACCCGGGCACTGTCCTTCGTAGCAGAGAGATTGGGCTTTTCCTGCATATAGATATCCCCACTAAAGTATTCGTCGGCCAAGTCGCCAAAGACATGGGACAGCTCATGCACGAAAATCTCACGTGAAGAGGCATTGCACGTGGCGATGAGCACCGTGCCGCCCGCGCCACCATATTCGTCGGTATTGCAAAGGATGCAAATCAGCTTGCACTGAGGGAAGAAGAGGCGTGCCAAGTCCTTTGCCGCCTGCTCGTTCCACGCACCGATGAGGCGGTGCATACCCCAACCGTCCAGATGAGTGCTGAAAAACGTCTGCTTCGTCACCAGCGGAAGGGGCTTGTTTTCAGGACACGCCATGCGCCCCGTATCTCCATCCTGTCGCCACTGGCCAGGATGGGAAATGCCCGATTCCTGAGATTCAACATGAAGGGCAAAGACGTTGAAAAAGCTTCTGTAGCAGTCGAACGGGACGGTATTGAAAAGATAGTCTATGCAAGCGGAAGCATCTTTCACAAATTTCTCTTGCTCCGCAGCCGTATAGCCGTCGCCCATCACGACAAGGCCTATCGCACCCTCGCCGCTGAAGAGCAGCGTGTCAACGGCGAACGTCTGCTTCCCACTGCGGGCCAGACGCTCACGCACGGCTTCCAGCGGTTCATTGGCAGCCTCCTCATACTGCATCCATACGGGTTTCTGGATGTAAGTAGGAGGCATGAACTGCGGTGGCGCAGCCCCTTCGCCTCCCGGTTGTGCCAGCAGTGGCGCGACATATACACATATTAAAACAAAGAGGACGAAGAGGTGCTTTTTCATTGAATCCATGTGCTATAAAAACTGCGGGATGCGCTCCCTTTTGATTTGGGACGCATCCCGCAGTTCAGAATGTATGCGTTTAGAAAATGCTCCAAGCTACGGTGAGGCCGGCCATCACGATGCTGACCATAGACATGAGCTTGATGAGGAGGTTCAGCGAGGGACCGCTGGTGTCCTTGAAGGGGTCGCCGACGGTGTCACCCACGATAGTGGCCTTGTGGGCAAAGGAGCCCTTGCCGCCGAAGTTGCCTTCCTCAACGTTCTTCTTGGCGTTATCCCAAGCACCACCTGCATTTGCCATAAAGACGGCAAGCGTGAAGCCTGCGCAGAGACCGCCGACGAGGAGGCCGAGCACACCGGCCACGCCGAGCAGCAGACCTACGGCGATGGGGATAATGATGGCGAGGACGGAGGGCACAATCATCTCGTGCTGGGCGGCACGCGTGGAGATTTCCACGCAACGGCCATAGTCGGGCGTGCCCGTACCTTCGAGGATGCCGGCAATCTCCTTGAACTGGCGGCGCACCTCAACAACCATCTTCTGGGCGGCGCGTCCCACAGCCTCCATCGTGAGACCGCAGAACAGGAAGGCGGCCATAGCACCGATGAAAGCACCGACAAGCACGCGGGGATTCATCAGGTTCACCTGGAAGTAGTCCATGAAGGCGGGGATGTCCTGAATCTTCGTGAGCATCTCCTGCATAGCCACATCGCCTGCGTCTGCCATGCGGGCAACGGCTTCCTTGATTTCCTCAATATAGGAAGCCAGCAGGGCGAGAGCCGTAAGAGCGGCGGAGCCAATAGCGAAGCCCTTACCCGTGGCAGCGGTCGTATTGCCGAGGGCGTCGAGGGCGTCGGTGCGGTGGCGCACTTCTTCGCCAAGTTCCGACATTTCGGCATTACCACCGGCATTGTCGGCAATGGGGCCGTAAGCGTCCGTAGCCAGCGTGATACCCAGCGTGGAGAGCATACCGACGGCAGCGATACCGATACCGTAGAGGCCGTGCTGGATGCTTTCAGGATTCATATCCACCTGGAAACCATTGGCGCAAAGGTAGGAGAGCATGATAGCCACACCGATAGTCAGCACGGGGATGCACGTGGAAATCATTCCCGTGCCGATACCCTTGATGATGACCGTTGCGGAGCCCGTCTGGCCTGCGGCGGAGATGGCCTGCGTCGGCTTATAACTATGGGATGTGTAGTACTCGGTAGCCTGTCCGATGATGACGCCGGCGGCAAGGCCGCTAATGACGCTGAAGGAGAGGCCGAGCCAGTTCTCGAGGCCAAGGGCGTAGAGAATGCCGAAGGTGGCCACGGCGATGAGCACGGCGCTCACGTTCGTGCCGAGCGAGAGGCTGCCCAGCAGGTCCTTCATCGTGGCGCCTTCCTTCGTGCGGACGAGGAAGATGCCGATGAGGCTCAGGAATATGCCCACGGCGGCAATGGCCATCGGGGCGATGACAGCGTTCATCTGCAAGTCCGTAGCGGCAAATGCCACAGCGCCGAGAGCTGCCGTGGAGAGGATGGAGCCGCAATAGCTCTCGTAGAGGTCAGCACCCATACCGGCCACGTCGCCTACGTTGTCGCCAACATTATCTGCGATAGTTGCGGGGTTGCGGGGGTCGTCCTCGGGGATGTCGGCTTCCACCTTACCCACGATGTCGGCACCCACGTCAGCAGCCTTCGTGTAGATACCGCCGCCCACGCGGGCAAACAGGGCCTGCGTCGAAGCACCCATGCCGAAGGTCAGCATCGTCGTTGTAATGGCGATGAGGTTGTTGCCGGTGAGCTGGCTCAGGATGAGGAACCAAATGGCGATGTCGAGCAGACCGAGGCCTACTACCGTCAGGCCCATCACGGCACCCGAGCGGAAGGCTATCTTCAGACCACCGTCAAGGCTCTTACGGGCAGCATTGGCGGTACGTGCGCTGGCATAAGTGGCTGTCTTCATGCCGAAGAAGCCTGCCAGACCGGAGAAGAAACCACCCGTCAGGAAGGCAAACGGAACCCAGGGATTCTGTACGCCAAGGCCGTAAGCCATAAACGCAAAGAGAGCAGCCAGAACAATGAAGACGATGAGTACCACCTTGTACTGCTGCTTCAGGTAAGCCATTGCGCCCTTGCGGACGTACTCGGCAATTTCTTTCATTCGGGGCGTTCCCTCGTCAGCTTTCATCATGCTCTTGAAGAACACCCAGGCCATGCTCAAGGCAACAACAGATGCCACGGGCACAAGCCAGAATAGGGGATGAATTTGCATAGTTTATATATTTAAAGTTTGTTAATTCGGCTGCGAAAGTAAGAAATAAATATGACAAAAGCCATTCTTACCTACATTATTTGCACGTTACCTACAACGGGAGGGAATTTCAGTTCGCGGAGGGCTGCGTATTGCGGCGTCCGCCACGGCCTTTGTTGCGACGGCGGTTCTTGTCAAAGCGCGTCAGGCTTTCCTGTTCCACCAGGTCAACAGGACGGGTGGGTCCTCCCTTGTCCGATTCGTCCAGGCGGAGGGGCTTCTCGCCATTCCGGTTCATTTGAATGATGTCCCTCGCACGCTGGGCAGAGATGGTGGTGAGGTTGGCGGCCATGCGGCGATCCGTGCTGTACGTGGCTTGCCGCGAAAGAAGGTCGGCCTTAAAGAAATAGTATGTGCCGTCAGCCGTTTCGAGCGGGATGTTGCGGTCGGGAAACTCGCGGTAGGCTTCCATGTACACATCCACCTCGTAGTTGAGGCAGCACTTCAGCTTGGCACACTGCCCGGCAAGCTTCTGCGGGTTGGGGGATATGTCCTGAAAACGCACGGCGGCAGTGCTCACACTGGAGAAGTTCTTCATCCACGTGGCGCAGCAAAGTTCCCGCCCGCAGGGGCCGATGCCACCAATGCGCCCGGCTTCCTGACGCGCGCCAATCTGCCGCATCTCTATTCGTACGCGGAATGCCTCAGCAAGCACCTTGATGAGCTGGCGGAAGTCCACGCGGCCGTCGGCGATATAGTAGAAAATGGCCTTGCCGCCATCACCCTGATACTCCACGTCGCCGATTTTCATTTCCAGACCCAGCTCCTTTGCTATCTGTCGGGAGCGTATCATGGTGGCATGTTCGCGCGCCTTGGCTTCCTCCCATTTCTCAATATCCACGGGGCGTGCACGGCGATAAACGCGCCGTATCTCCGTGTTGGGTTTCAGGTTGGCCTTCTTCATCTGGAAGGGGACGAGGCGTCCCGTCAGCGTGACGACGCCGATATCGTGTCCCGGGCTGGCCTCAACAGCCACGATGTCGCCCTTGTGAAGCTCCAGGTGGTTGTCGTTGCGATAATAGCCCTTGCGTGTATTCTTGAACTGCACTTCCACGAGGTCACCCAGACGGCTGTCTCCCTCGAGGTCGGCCAGGTAGTCGTAGGTGTTCAGTTGTTTGTCCTGTCTTCCGCATCCCTGTGCGCAAAGTCCGCGCAGGGCATCAGTGGTCTTATATTTTATCTCAGACATTTCTTTTCGTTCACTTATGTTGTGCCGGGATGACACATTATTATATATATACTATTGTCGGATGAGTACCGCCATCTGAAGCGCAAGGTCAAAAAACACCATGCGGGCGTTCACATTTCCTTCAATGTCGCGCTCGGCATCGGAGAACTGCCCCATAATGCCATAGACATTGCGCTCGTTGATGAAGCGTGCGAAGTTCTGCGAGAACTGTGCCTCTTCCTGCGTCTCATAGCTGAGCTTCTGTTGGCGGAAATTATAGATGAAGTTTTCCCTGACGAGGTGCTGACTATAGGCCAGGAAGTTCTTCTGCCGTTCTCGTCCCCAGCCCGCCAGTTGCTCTGCCCACGCGCCGAGTTCGCGCACCTTCCGCTGGTAGGTGAGCCGCATGAGGCTCACGAACATATCGAAGTAGAGCGAGGACTGTGCGTCGGCCTGCAAGGTGCGGAGTGCACGCACATAGCTGCCCTCGCTGAGGCGTGCAATGCGGCGGGCGTCCTCCTCGCCCACGCCGCGCTCACGCTGTAGCGCCTCCGCCATCACACTTTCCGGCAGGGGCGGGAACTCCACCTGCTGCGTGCGGCTGAGTATCGTGGAAAGCAATCGCTCGGGACGTTCGCTGACGAGGATGAATACCGTCTGCTGCGGCGGTTCCTCAAGTATCTTGAGGAGTTTGTTCGCAGCTTCCTGGTTCATCAGCTCCGGCAGCCAAATAATCATCACCTTGTAGCCGCCCTGGCTGGAGCGCAGGGAGAGCTTTCGCAGTATCTGCGCGCTTTCTCCCACACCGATGATGGCTTGCTGGTTCTCCACGCCCATGCGTTCAAGCCATTCGGGAAGGTCGAAGTAAATGTCCTCTGACAACATCTCGCGCCACGGCTGTATGTACTGGTCGCTGGAGGGCTCTCCGCTCTGCGACTTCTGCCTGACAACGGGAAACACGAAATGAAGGTCCGGATGGACAAAGCGTTCCACCATCACGCCGCCGCCAAGCAGGGCACTGGCAACGGCAAGTGCCATCGGGAACTGCCCGCTTCCGGGCGTGCCACAGAAAAGCAGGGCGTGGGGAAGACGCCCTGCCGCTATCTGCTGGCGGAGTTGCTGCTTTATCTGTTCCTGTCCGAGGACGCGTTCAAACACTTTTCTGCTTCTTTGGTTTTCCTGTGTTACTTGTCGAATGGTCTATTCAAACTGGTTTCTGACAAACTTGACGGCGCAGACTTCGCCCTCTTCGTCCTGAGCCTTTGCTACATAGTGGCCGACGGGGAGGTCTGTGGTCGGCACGTCGGCATACCCTGCCGAGGTGTCAAGGCTGAGGCGGCGCACAAGGCGACCGTCAGCCGCATAGATGAACAGCACAGCCGAAGCCGAGTACTCGCTCTTCACGCGCAGGAAGGTGCGGTAGTAGCCGATGCTCATGCCGCCGGAACGGCTTACGAACTGTTCGCGGACACCCGTAAAGGGATTCTCGATAACAGGCTCTTCGTATGCCAGCGTCTGCGACGTCATCAGGTTCGTCTTGCCGGGCGTAGGCTTGTTGAATACGTAGAGGTTGTTGCTGCCGTCGGGATAGAGTCCCACGCTTTCGTCGCCGTTATGCAGGCAATAGACGAGGGTGTCGCTCCACGTCTCGTCGGCACTCGTCAGGATGACGTATGCGCTGTCCGCAGCAGCCAGCTTGAAGTTTGCATGCAGTTGCGACTGCTGGTTGCGCTTAGAGGCCCAGATGATGAGGTGACCATACGGCGGTATCACAGTGTTGATATCCTCGCTGCCCTCTATCTGGTACTTCAGCGGCGTCTTCATGTTGTCGGAGAGATACATGCCCTTCACGTCGTAGGGCTGGTCGGTCGTGTTGTAGAGTTCTATCCAGTCGTCCTTCTTGGCCAGTTCATTCACGAATACGCTGTTGGAAGCACTCACCTCATTTATCTTTATGGGGTGGCACTGGTTGACGGTCTTCTCCTCAGCGTCAAGGGGCTCAAACGTGGCGGTAAGGTCGGCAGAGCCATAGCTCGGAAGCTCGTATTCGGCATCGGGCGACACGATGTTGGTTCCACCCTCGGCCATCGTAGTCGTAAGGGAGGCGTCCCAGTAGATGTCGGAGGAATACGTGCCCACGTTGTGGACTTCCACGGCGAGGGTGTTTTGTCCTTCCTGGAGAAGGCTGGGGCTGATTGGGAAGCTCGTGTTGTCGTAGTCGCCGGCGTAGCTGGAAGCCAGCGTCTCATAGCTGACGTCGCCGCTGGGCATGCGGTAGCGACCCACTTCCGTTCCGTTCACATATACAATGGCACCGTCGTCCACGCGGCAGTCCAGAGTGAATTCGTCCGTCGATGCAGGCTTCTTGGAGAGGTTGAACTTCTTGCGGAAGTAATAGGTTACCTTCTTGTCGTTGGAATCGAAATTCGTCTTGAAGCCCAGATCCTTGTTGGCAAAGCCCATAGGCGTTTCGCCATCCTGCCAGTTCAGGTCCTTGTAGTCGGGCGTATTCCACTCCTCGTCGTCAAGGGAGCCCTGGTCGTAGTAGCTCCACTTGGAACCCATGTTGAAGAGCGTCTGCGTGTTGGTGGTATATGCGGAGCGCCATCCCGTGAACTTATAGCCGGCGGGAGCCTCTGCCTTCACCGTGATGGGCGGGAAGAGGGTGCCGGAGAACTTGCCCGTGGGTACGGGCTGGCCGTTCACGAGCAGGCGGGCTGTGGAGAGGTCGGAGGCAAGCTTTGCCGTGATGCCGTTTGTGGAAGAGAGGCCCATGAGGGAGTGGCTCTTCATCTGACTGATCATCGTGCTCTGACGGCTCGACGAGAGGTTGCTTATGAGGGAACTTGCCGTGCTGTTGACGTAGTTCTCATTATTCTCATACGCAGCCACATCAATGATGTTGCTCACGAGGGAGTCCACAATCTGCTGGCACCGTATAGGCTCGAAGACGCTGCCCGTCACGAGGCAGTAGGCATCGATGAAGTGCTTGCGGAACGTGGCGTTCTGGAGCATGTTGCGGAACACGATGGTCGGAGGCAGTTCTCCGCCAAGCCTGCTGTTCGTCTCATAGATGTAGTCACCGCCGTCCGTCGTGCGGTCGAGGTTTCCGCTGAAGCTGTTGCCGAAGGAGCTGTCCATGTCGAACATGACGTGGTGCCACTTTCCGCCTTCGCCGCTGTAGCGGAAGCCTTTGATGTTGTTGCGGCCCCAGTCGCTGGGAGCAAGGTAAAGGCAGCATGCCCAGAAGTTGGCATATTCGTCAATGTCCACCATGCGGCAAATCTCTTCGTACACTTCGGGTTCGGAGGCACGTTCGGAGAGGCGGCGCCACTCGTTGAAGCTATCCACGGTTCCCACCATCTGCACGTACTGCGAGTCGGGACTTATCTCGAACTGGTCCATCTCGTCGGTGTCGATACCATAGTTGGCGTATGCGTAGTGCTTGTTGTTGGGCTCGCGCATGTTCATGATGCCGTTGTAGGTACCGTTCAGGAAGGACATCACGGGGATGTACGACTGTCCGTCCACGTAGAGGCCGGAACTCTGTATGATGGTCTGCAACGCAGGATCCTTCAGGCGGGCACGGTTATCGTTGCCGCCCGTACGCATTTGCAGCGTCTTGTTCTTGATAAACGGCTTGGTGTGTGCAAAGAAGGGATAGTCCAGCGTGGACTCGCCTTCGTACTTCTTGTTGCCCTTCAGCTTGAAGGAGTGGGGAGAGTTCTCACGGCTCCATCCTCCGCAGATGGAGAGGTTGGACTCCTGGTTGAATACGGACAGGCCGTCCCCGGGCATGATGAGCTCGAAGTTGACGGGACGGTCCCAGTCCATGTTCCAGTTGCGCTTTTCGCTTGAGCCGTAGCCGTTCTTGCCGTTCACGCCCTTCACCATGACGCCGTATTCGTCGGAGTAGAAGTTGTCCGGCGCACTGACAACGGAGAGGACGGGGAGCGGATACTCCTTGTCCCGGTAGATGAAGCTTCGCGTCGCGATTTTGCTGGGAATCTTTCCGTCCTGGAAGAACCCGAAGCGATAGACCGAGGTGCGCGTGACGGTGAAGTGTCCCGTGCGTGATTCCACACCGTTCTTCAGTGTGGGCGCGCTGCCGTCCGTCGTATAGCGCAGCGTGGCGCCGCTGGGTATCTCAATGTCAAATATGAGCTGTCCCGTGAAAATCTGTCCGTCAATGTTCGGCTTAGGCTCCGGCAGGCGCTGCGTAGCAAAGGTGCATCCCGCGTTGGATGCGCCGGGCGTGGGCGTTGTGGAGATGCCCCACGTATCACCGCCGTCCGTCGTCCGCGCCCAAGAGGTGCGAGCCGTGGCCTCGGGATATTCCTCGCTGCACAGTATGTTGTAGCCGTCGGTGATGCAGATGAAGCCGCCCTTGGCGTCAAGGTCGTCGTCTATCTGCGTCGTACAATACTTGCTGTAGTGGTCAAACCATACGGTGGCAAAGCCCTTCGCGGGCACGCTCTGTACGGCCCAGTCCAAGGGGTGCTGCTGCATGTCGGCAGGGTCGTTCGTAATCCAGCAGTCCGTCAGGCTCACGCTGCGGTCCGTCGGGTTGTAGAGTTCTATCCATCCGCCGTAGTTGAAGGACGGGTCCAAGAACACGTCCACGTTGGCGGCCATGATTTCATTGATGATGAGCGACCCCTCGACGGCATCATTTCTGATGACGCTCACCTTCACCGACGCACTCAGGCCGGGCTGGCTTGCGGACGTGGCCGTGATGACAGCGTCACCCTGGCGTATGCCGCGCACATTACCCTGCTGGTCCACGGAAGCAATCGTCGGTGCACTGGACTCCCACTTAAGGCTTTTGTCCGTGGCGTTCTCCGGAAGAACCGTGGCCGTAAGCTGGCGCAGTTCCCCCGTAGCGATTTCCATTTCCTTAGGGCTTACGTCAACGGAAGTCACGGCGACAGGCGTGCCGTAGTACTCCAGTTTGAAGTTGTCCAGCATGCACCAGTTGTTGGCAACAAACGTTTCGTTCACCACGCCGATTTCCAACTGGCCGTTCGTCACCTGCACTTCAACCACATTGTTCGTGTACATGCCCTGATTGAATGCATATTCGGCAGCTTCCATGCTGGCGGGATAGTACTGGGTGTCGGTGTTTCCACCACCCCAGCCGCCCCAGCCGCCGCCCCAGCCGCCCCAGGGGTCGGCTGCGGACCACGAGCCTTCGCCGTTCTGGTCAGAGCGGCTTTCGCTGAAGATGCTCTTCAGGGTCGTCTGCTGGCTATTGGCAAACAGCATGGCGGGAATCGTCTCCATGTCTGCCTCGTAGCTGCTGTAGGCGTCCTCCAGTTCCTGCGTACGGTAGAAACCGTTCACGCTGAGGCGGTAGCGGCCATTGGGAACGGAGAGCGTCTGGCTCATGCGGAACGAGCAGTACCAGAGCTCTATTGCGCCATGGTCGCAGCGCGGGCCGCCCTGACCGGAGAGGGTGGTATAGTGGTCTATTGTCCAACCGTTCCAATTGCCGGCATTGAAGTCGGGGTTGGTCAGGTAGGTGCCGGTCACGTCTATCCACTGCTGTGAATATGCACCTGTTACGGAAATGAACCCTGCAAGGAGGGCAAGTAATGTCTTTTTCATGGAGAATAATGATGTATTTCGCGGCAAAAATAAGCTTTCAGAAGCAAAAAATGACACATTATTCTATATTTATTTCAGCAAGTTGATTCACTTTCCGCTCTTTTGCATTATTTTTGCCGCATTAAACATCAAGTATTATGACACTGAAAAAACTATTCTTTGCCGCCTCCCTGCTGTGCGCCACGTGGCTGGTGCCGGGAGACATGTTCGCACAAGTGACGCCCGCCGACAACGAAATCTGGTGGGGACACTATCTTGACACAGACGAACTGCTGGGCCTCGGCTCCGGCGAGGTAGAGCGCTACGACTGCGCCATCCACACGGGACGCAGCAATGCCCTGCTCTCCGGCCACAGGATTCGCGCCGTGCGCTTCACCGTACAGGGCGTCAGCTCCCTACAGGACGTCAAGGTATGGCTCAGCCTGGGACTTCCCGACAACACGGACGAGGCTGACATCGTCGTTGACGTGCCGAAGGAAGCCTTGAAAGAGGCCACGCCTACGGAGATTCTCCTTCCCGAGCCTTTCACGGTGGGCACCACGGGCGTCTATGTCGGCTACAGCATGACGCAGACCTACATCGGTACGACGCCGCAAGCCTTTCCCGTGCTCACCACCACGCACGAGGACGACCTCGAAGGCGCCATTTATATGAAGTCGTCGCGCAACTTCCCCAACTGGACGAGTTTCCAGGGCCTCGGCTACGGCCGCATGGCCATACAGGTGCTCATCGACGGTGACTTCCAGACTGATGCCGTCTCCGCCGTCAACTTCGGCGACGCCATCACGCTGGCCAACGACTCCGTGAGCGTGCCCTTCACGCTCACGAACTACGGCACACACGGTATTCGCGACTTCGAATACACCATCTCCACTGACGGCGCCATTGAATTCACGCGCCACGTAACGCTCTCCGAACCCTTCATGGGCTACGGTTGCAGCACGGTGACACCCGTGCAGCTCATTGCCGACCCGAACTATGGCCGCCAACCCAAGACCATCACCGTCACGAAGGTTAACGGCCAGCCCAACGCCATTGGCGGCAGTGCTGCCGTTGCCAATGGCACGCTCATCACGCTGGAGTCCTCCGCACCCCACCGCACCGTCTATGAGGAGTTCACCGCCACGTGGAGCGGCGGTTGCCCGCGCGGCATCACAGGGCGCAAGCTCCTTCAGGAGCATCACCCCGACGACGCCATCTGGATTTCCGTCCACAGCGGCACGGAAGTCATGGCTATCCAGGAATACCAGAAAGTGTTCAACCGCATCGGCCTCACGCCCTCCGGCCTCGTGAACCGCTCGCTGCGTGCCGACCCCTACTACGGCTCGCAGATGCCGCGCAACGGCTTTGCCCTCGACAAGGACATCGCCGCCGACCAGAAGGCCGTCGCCGAAGCCTCCGTAGAACTCTCCGAACCCCAGATGGACAAGAGCGGACACATCCGCTTCGCCACGGAGGTGAAGTTCAACTACGACCGCGACGACGCCCCTTACGCCCTCGGCTACGTCCTGCTCTGCGACGGTCTGAAGGGCAGCACGTCGGAGTGGTATCAGGCCAACTCCTACCCCTCCTGGAAAGGCACCACATTCTTTGACCAGAACGACCAGAACCTCCTCTACTGGACTACGCAGCCTGCCTCCATCACGGACATGGTCTATGACAACGTGGCCGTCGCCGCCGTAGGCGTGGACAAGGGTATCGCCGGGAGCATCACGGCTCCCATCCGCATGGGTGAAGCCCAGAACCACCCCTACGATATGGAACTCGGCTTCAACACGCTGGCGCAGAATCTCTACCAGCTCAGCGTAGTAGCCCTGCTCTTCAACACGGAGACGGGTGAGATTGTCAACGCCGCACGCCGCCCCGTCAACGTCTCCGACGAGTTCGTCGGCACCTCCGCCACCGTTGCGGACTTCGGGAAAGTCCTCGGTGTAGCCGGGCAGCAGGCGGAAATTCCCGTCGTTGTCGAGAACTACGGAAAGCAGGACATCACGAGCCTCAGCTTCCGCCTCCAGCTTGACGGCGCCGACTATGCCACTCCCGCCATCAGCGTGTCGCCCGCACTGCCCTTCGGCAGCAAGCGCACGTTCAACATCCCCATACAGCTGCCCTCCGTCGTGAACGACTTCGCCGCCGCGCTCACCCTTACGCAGGTGAACGGTTCGGACAACGAGGTTCTTGCCCACAACACAGCCAGCGGCTCCCTGCGCACGCTCTCCGAGGCTCCCTTCCACAAAGTGTATGTCGAGGAATACACCGGCACGTGGTGCGGTTTCTGCCCGCGCGGCACGCTCGGCCTGCGCCTCGCCGAGGAACGCCATCCCGGCAAGTTCGTCTGCGCCGCCGTCCACCGCAACGACCCCATGGAGATACAGGCGTTCTCGCCCTATCTCTCCGCCAACGTCTCCGGCTATCCCAGCAGCACCATCAACCGCTCCTTCATGATAGACCCCTACATGGGTAACCGCTCCAGCGGCTTCGGCCTCGGCGAGGTCATTGAGGAAGAACACGCCAAGCTCACGGAAGCCCGCGTGCGCCTTGAGGTGCCCACCTACGACAAGAGCAGCCTCTCCGTAGCCGTTACCGCTTACGCCGACTTCTGCTTCAACGCCGACGAGGCTCCCTACGCCCTCGGCTTCCTGCTCCGTGCCGACGGACTGAAAGGCACCTCCAGCGACTGGTTCCAGCACAACTACTACGCCGGCTACCAGGGCACCACCGCCTACCAGAACGATGCCGACCTGCAGACCATCATCCAGCAGGGTGAATACCTCCGCGATTCCTTCAACCACGTACCCATTGCGGGAGCAGGCGTCGAGCGTGGCCTCAGCCAGAGCATCACGGCGCCCATCCGCTACGACCAGCCGCAGGAGTACGTTCACATCTTCGACCTTTCGGACAACACCCTCGTGCAGGACTGGGACCAGCTCAGCGTCGTCGTGCTCCTCTTCAACACGGAGACGGGCGAGGTTATCAACTGTGAGGAAGCCCACGTCAAGGACATCGTCGGCATCAGCTCCCCGCTCGTCACTCCTCACTCGTCAACTATCTACGACCTCCAGGGACGCCGCCTCCAGCGCATCCCGCGCGGCGTCTCCATTGTCAACGGCCGCAAGGTACTGCGATAAAGCTAAGCCCTTGGCTTATAAAGCCTGTTGATATCCAAAGAAACCGCTTGTGCGAATCGTCGCACAAGCGGTTTCTTTTTTAGCCTGAACCGTCGGGAACGGTTACCCGAACAGTGCGCGGAGGGCTTCCGTGACGGTGCGCACGGGAACCAGTTCCATGTGTGCGCTGTGAGGATTGATGCCCTTCATGTTGGCTTCGGGCAGGAGGAAGCGCTGAAAACCCAGTTTCTCGGCCTCGCTGATGCGCTGCTGTATGCGCGTGACAGGGCGTATCTCGCCGCTGAGTCCCACCTCGCCCGCCATCGCAGCGGTGCGTTCGATGGGGGTATCGACATTGCTGGAGAGGACGGCGGCAATGACGCCAAGGTCAATGGCGGTGTCCGTGACGCGAAGGCCTCCCGCGATGTTGAGAAACACGTCCTTCGCCCCTATCTTGAAGCCGACGCGCTTCTCCAGCACGGCCAGGAGCATGTTCATGCGCCGCAGGTCAAAGCCCGTGGCGGAACGCTGCGGCGTGCCATAGGCTGCGGAGGAGACGAGGGCCTGCACTTCGATGAGCAGGGGACGCACACCCTCGATGGCGGCACAGATGGCCACGCCACTGAGGTCTTCGTTGCCCTGCGTGAGGAGGAGTTCAGAGGGATTGTCCACCGGGCGCAAGCCTTCGGAACGCATCTCGTAGATGCCCAGCTCGGCGGTGGAACCGAAACGGTTCTTCTGGCTGCGGAGGATGCGGTAGAGGTAGTGTCGGTCGCCCTCGAACTGGAGCACGGTATCGACGATGTGTTCCAGGACTTTCGGGCCGGCAATGGTGCCGTCCTTCGTGATGTGTCCCACGAGGACGACGGGCGTACCGCTTTCCTTGGCATATTTCAGCAGGGCGGCGGCACATTCACGAACCTGCGTGACGCTGCCGGCAGAGGACTCCACGCTCTCCGTGCTGAGCGTCTGGATGGAATCCACGACGAGAAGCTCGGGCTGCACTTTATCCACTTCCTCAAAAATCTGTTCCAGGGAGGTGGAGCAGAGGAGCAGAAGGTTTCCGCCTCCCGCTTCGCCGTCTCCGGAAGAGGAGGACAGCCTGTCTGCCCGCAGCTTTATCTGCTGCTCGCTTTCCTCACCGCTGACGTAGAGGATGCGGCGACTGAGCTTCAGCATGGTCTGGAGCAGCAGCGTGGACTTGCCGATACCGGGTTCGCCGCCAAGGAGCACGAGGCTTCCCGGCACGAGACCGCCGCCAAGGACGCGGTTGAACTCGGCGTCAAACATGTCGATGCGCGGAAGGGCCTCGGTGGAAACGTCGCGCAGAAGGACGGCGCCCCTGGCGTCCGTGCGGCGGGGCGTCTCCGCATTGCGGCCGAAGGCCTGCCCCCCGGCAGAGCCCACCTTGAACTCCTTCATCGTGTTCCACGCGCCGCAGGAGGGACAGCGCCCTACCCACTTCTGGGCCTCTTGTCCGCATTCGGAGCAGACATAGACGGTCTTTTGCTTGGCCATGCGTTCCTTTTATTCCAGCCCTGCGAGGCTGTGCTTGATGCCCATGAGCTCGGCGCGAATCTCGCGCAGGTTCTCAAGGATGTCCGTTGTCTTTTCCACGCCATCCTTGTTGCGGCGGATGAGGGCGGCGGCAGCGTCGAGCTTCATGCCACGCACCTTGACAAGGTTGTGGACTACGCGCACGCGTTCAATGTCGTCCTTGGTATATTGGCGCACGTTGCGCCCGGACTTCTTCGGCGTGATTTGCGGAAACTGCTTTTCCCAGAAGCGTAGCGTCGTGGCGTTGATGCCGAACATCTCCGCCACCTCGGCGATGGAGAAGAAGCGCTTCAGGTCTTTGTTTAAGTTCAGTGCCATGAAGGAAAAATGATTGTGTTTGTGGGAGCAAAGATAATGCAAACCGAGAACAGAAGCAAAAATTTCTTTCAATAATGCCGGGAAGCAAGCCGGCTCGGTAGAAAAGAAAGAGAGAACCTGCATCCTTACGGAAGCAAATTCTCTCCTCTACCTTGGTTGCTCTGTCCTTGAGACAGCGTGTTACGCCTCAGCCTGGGGAAGCACGGAAACGACGCTGCGGTCGCGGCTGCCGCGCTTGAAGTTTACGATACCGTCGGTGAGGGCGAAGAGCGTGTGGTCCTTACCCATACCTACGTTCTTACCGGGATAGTGCTGCGTTCCGCGCTGGCGAACGATGATGTTGCCGGCGGTGCAAACCTGACCACCCCAAATCTTAACACCCAGTCTCTGCGAAGCCGATTCGCGGCCGTTCTTAGAACTACCTACACCTTTCTTGTGTGCCATAATCTAATACGTTTTTAAAGTTTGAATGTTAAGCAACGACTTGTTTGATTTCCAGCTGAGTGTACTGGTGGCGATAACCGTTCAGCTTGCGGTAACCCTTGCGGCGCTTCTTGTGGAACACGAGGACCTTGTCACCCTTTACGAGTTCTTTCACTACCTCGCAAACTACCTTTGCGCCGTCCACGGTGGGAGCACCGATGGTTACTGTGCCGTCGTTGTCAACCAACAACACTTTCTCAAATTCAACAGTCTGGCCTTCCTCTGCCTTCTGCAGATGGTTCACGAAGAGGCGCTTGCCTGCTTCGGCCTTGAACTGCTGACCGTTAATCTCTACGATTGCGTACATTTTTAATTGATGTTTTAAACGGATTTTTCCGGGAGGCGGACCTGCCTCGCAGGCCACTTGACCGAGCCCCGTCGGACTCTAAGCGGGCGCAAATTTAGTGCAAGTCGCCGATACGGCAAAGCTTTTCCCCTGATTTTTTGTCTTTTTGCCTTTTTCCGGCCTTTCCGCAGAGCCCCCAAAAAGGTGTGCGCTTACCTCCTTCCGAGGTGTGCGCTTACCTTGACTCAAGCTTTGCGCTTACCTTGACTCAAGCTTTGCGCTTACCTCAACATGAGCTTTGCGCTTACCTCAGAGCAAGGTGTGCGCACACCTCAAAAAGAGGTTGTCGCATATCACGTAAACACCTCTGTAACAGGCAAGAACAGAAACACCTGCATTTTCAAGGCAAAGGACTTGGGGACATGCGGCTTGGTGGTGTCAGGAGTTTTCCGTATCTTCGCAACCGCATCCGGACACAACAGGAGTTGACCAAGTTAAAAGAGAAGAGATTTTGACCACTGAAGACAAGAGCAAAGCGCAGTATAATGCGCTGGGAGAAAAGCCGGTAGGACGCCTGCTGCTGCAATATGCCTTCCCCGCCATCGTGGCGATGGCAGCATCGTCGGTCTATAACATCATCGACGGCGTGTTCGTGGGGCAGGGCGTAGGCCCGGAGGCCATCATGGGCCTTGCGCTGTGCAATCCCGTCATGTCGCTGACGGCGGCCTTCGGCGCCATGGTGGGCGTGGGCGGCAGCACGCTGATGAGCGTGCGCCTGGGGCAGAAGGACTATGCCGAGGCGCAGGACATCCTGGACAACGTGCTCGTGATGAACGTTGTGATGGGTGCCGCGCTGGGCGCCCTGCTGCTGGCGTTCCTCGACCCCGTGCTGCGCTTCTTCGGCGCCAGCGACGTGACGATAGGCCCCGCGCACGACTTCATGACCGTCATCCTGCTGGCCAACATCTTCACGCACCTTTACTTCGGCCTCAACGGCCTGCTACGCGCCACGAACCGCCCGAAGATGGCCATGTACGCCACCTTCGGCAGCGTGCTTTGCAACTGCCTGCTGGCGCCGCTTTTCATCTTCGTGTTCCACTGGGGCATTCGCGGCGCGGCGCTGGCCACGGTGACCTCGCAGCTGCTCATGATATGCTGGCAGCTCTACCTCTTCTCGGACAAGAGCAACATCGTCCACCTGCGGCGCGGCAAGCCCCACGTGCGCTGGCGCATCGTCAAGGGCTCCGTGAGCATCGGCCTGCCGCAGTTCCTCATCAACCTCTGCGCCTGCCTCGTGGCCATCGTCATCACGCGCTCGCTCACGCTCTACGGCAGCCAGACCGCCATCGGCGGCGACGTGGCCGTAGGCGCCTACGGCATCCAGAACCGCCTCATCCTCTTCGTCGTCATGGCCGTCATAGGCCTGAACCAGGGCATGCAGCCCATCGCGGGCTACAACTACGGCGCACAGAAGTACGACCGCCTCATCGAGGTGCTGAAGAAAGCTCTCGTCTTCGCCACCGTCTTCACCACCGTGGGCTGGGCCGTATGCATCGTCTTCGCCACACCCCTCGTCACGGTGTTTGCCAAGGACTCCCCCGAACTCATTGCCGAAGCCGCCCGCGGCCTGCGCATCAACATTTCCACGTTCCCCCTCGTGGGCATACAGATCATCTCCACCGCCTTCTTCCAGAGCATCGGCTATGCCGGCAAGAGCATCTTCCTCTCCCTCTCGCGGCAGCTGCTCTTCCTCCTGCCCCTGCTGCTGGTGCTGCCGCGGCTGTTCCCCAACCCCGTGGACGGCGTATGGTTCTCCCTGCCCATCTCGGACGCCGTCGCCTTCCTCGTGGCCGCCGTCATGCTGACACGACAGGTGAGGAAATTCAAGGCTACATTAACCGTTAAACAATAACCATCAAAACCACTTTTCCCCAACATGAAAGTCCATTTCCTCGCACTCAGCGCAGCCCTGCTGCTCACCGTCGCACCCGCCTGCGCACAGAAGACTATTTCCAAGAAACAATGGAAGAAGACGACGCGCATCGTCTATTCCCGCGAAAACGGCTCCGTCCTCGACCCCTACAAGGAAGCCTTCACCGTCACGGCCGACAAGGACAGCATCTCCCTGCATGTCTATCTCGGACGCCAATATGCCGGAAGCGTCACCGGCGACTCCTCGCCGGAAATGTTCGCGCAGCTGAAGGCACAGCTGGAAGCGCAAAAGCTGGGCTCCATACCTGAAAGCAAGGTGGGCATCATGCCCACGGGCGGCGACTTCGAGCGCCTTTCCTGCTTCGCCGACGGCAAGGAGGATCCCTTCTACCACACCTACCTCACGGGCGGCGTGGGCACGATGACCATCGAGGGCGACCCCGCATCCGCCTTTAGCGAGCTGATGCCCATAGAGCTCATCGTGCAGGAATTCAGGCAGCAGAAGCAGAAGGAAATGCGGGAGAGGGAGGAGCAGCAGCGCCCGAAGGCGCGCCTCCTCGTCGGCAAGAGCCAGTGGGAAGCCACGACGCTCGCCGTGTATAGCTTCACGGACGCCTCCCTGCCGCCGGAATACCACCGCAGCTATACCATCCGCGCCTGCAAGGACAGCATCTCCATCGACGTGACCAGCTACGGCGAGCCGCTCCTCCACCAGTCCTGGCCCTTCACGCAGGAGCGCTTCAATGAGATGAAGCAGGCCCTGGCCGCACAGGTCGTCAGCCTCGGAGATCCCGAGAACAAGCCCATGCCCACAGGCGGCACGACGGATGCCCTGGCCCTTTACCTGAACGGCGACGAGAAGCCCTTCTTCTCCGCCTCCTCCTATGCGGGCATCGGCACCCTCTACGTTGAAAAGGGCACGCCCGGCGACGCCTTCGCCAAGGCCCTGCCCGAAAGCCTCGACGCCATCCTCGAACGCACCCGGCAATAATCTCCAATCTCTAATTTCTCATTTACCCCATGCCTCCCTTCAGCATCTGCATCGGCCGTCAGCTGGCCAGCGGCGGCCGCGCCGTGGGTCAGCGCCTCGCCCGGAGCCTCGGCGCCACCTACTACGACCGCGAGGTTCTTGACCTCGCCGCCCGCGAGAGCGGCATGAGCCGCGAGGTCTTTGAACGCAGCGACGAGCGTCGCGGCTTCTTCAGCACCGCCGTGCGCTCGATGGGCAGCTTCGTGGGCATGAACGGCCTCTACACGCACGACAGCCGCGACCTCCGCATCTTCGAGCTCCAAGCCGACGCCATCCGCGCCGCAGCCGGACGCGAGGACTGCATCTTCATAGGCCGCGCTGCCGACTACATCCTGCGCGAACACCCGCGCCTCCTCACCGTCTTCATCTGTGCCGACGAAGAGGAGAGGGTCAGCAATCTTCTGGCTGGCAGCCAAGGGGAGCCCGCCCCGTGCAGCACACCGGAAGAAGCCCGCCGCATGATGGAGCGCGTGGATGCCAAGCGTGCCGCATTCTACAACTTCTACAGCAACAAGGTCTGGGGAGCCGCCGCCAGCTACGACCTTTGCATCAACGTCACGCGCACCGGCCTGGACGGTGCCGTGGACATCATCGCCAAGGCCCTATGACACGCGTCGGCATCATCAGCGACACCCATGCCCATTGGGACGACCGCTTTGCCACCTACTTCTCCGAGGTGGACGAGATATGGCATGCCGGGGACATCGGCTCCCTGGAGGTGGCCGAGCGTTTCCAGGGGCTCGGGAAGGTGTTCCGTGCCGTCCACGGAAACATCGACGGCGCGGACCTGCGCCGCCTCTTCCCCGAACTGCTCCGCTTCCGCTGCGAGGATGCCGACGTCCTGCTGAAGCACATCGGGGGCTATCCCGGCCGCTACGACCGCAGCGTCGCCCTGCGCCTCCGCATGAATCCCCCCGACCTCTTCGTCTGCGGCCACTCCCACATCCTGAAGGTCATGTACGACGAGCGCCTCCGCCTCCTCCACATCAACCCCGGTGCCGCAGGACTCTACGGCTGCCAGCACGTCCGCACCCTCATCCGCTTCACCGTCGATGGGCGCAACTTCCGCGACCTCGAAGTCATTGAGCTCGCGCCTTTAGGAAGCTCTACTATATAGCTTTATCCAGCACATTTAGGTATCTCTACTTTCCAAATCCGGCGGGGGGACGGGAGCATTCCGGAAGTTTCCAAGAAATATCCTCCCCGCCGTTTGGCGTATAGAGTTTTTGTTGTACTTTTGCCCACGAAAGGCTCCCCGTGAGCTTTTCGGACATATCAACAAAGAAGCGTTATGCTTTACTTGCTAACGGAAACGTGAGAAATTTCAGTAGCATGCAAGGAAGGTGTAATGGTTCGCGCGTAAGCGTGGACTGTATCCACATCTGCATGCTAAGGTAATCTCACGACCTCCGTTAGAAGAGTGGCTATCGTACCACGCTTCCTTTGTGTGTATGCCCCATACACATTATTATATATACACACGCGCGCAAGAGGATATGGATCTCGCTACTGAAATAGCATCTCTGAATACCACCGTGGCTTTGCTGAAGTCGCAGTACTGGCACATGGTATTCCCCGACGGCATCCCGGAGGTGCCTCCTGGATGCCGTCCCTCACTCTCCACTCTCTGCTGTGACAATACATAGCCTCGTCTCTTTTTCATAGACCAAAATTCAAACCAATAACTTCAAAACATTATGTACAAACAATTACTTAATTCTTTGAGACTACGATCATGTATGCTCGTAGCCTTGTTGTGTACCCTAAGCATGAGTGCGTGGGGAGAAAACTTCTCGCAAACCTATTCTTTTGGGCAAGACACATGGTCAAGAACCAATTTTAGTACCGAGTCGGACTATTATAAATCCAGTAGCAACAAAGCATGTGTTGCGGCTATCTCGGGCATTTTTACAGGAAAAACAATTACAGGAGACGTTAAGATAACATTAAATGTTGCCACATATGGATCTGGGACGAACCCCACATCGACCAAATTTAGTGTTTATACATCTGCAGCCTGTTCTACCCAAGTCACAGCCGCTCAAAGCGGAACTTTACCCTCAAGCAGTACATATGTAAATACGATATATACAGTTACACAAGCCAATGCGACAGCATTATTTTCGCATGATTTAGCGATTGAGGTTGCTACTGCAGGCAGGGTTATTCGTCTTAAATCCATTAAGGTTGAGTTTACCTATACTCCCATTGTCACTAAATCACCCATTGGAACATTCTCTAACATAAGTGATGTGTCTATCCCATTTAATGATGGGGTAGAGTTTGATCCTTCCGATTACTTCACCAAGGCAACTGGAGCCACAGGAGATGTATCATTCTCAGTTACGCCAACATCTGGAGATATTTACTACAAAGATGGATATCTTTGCGCCACAGCCGCTGGCTCGCAAGAGTTTACAATCACAGCAACACCCGCTGCCGCAGATGCAACAAACTATGAAGAGGTGACGAAGAAATTCACAGCCATTTGTACCGACAACCGCACAGAGATTGGTTCTATCACGGCTATCAGTCCTACAACCGTTTACGTTGGACAAACGGGAGAGTTCACTTTGACGGAAAGTTATACTGAGGCTGTTTCCAGCAAAACATGGTCTTTGGGTAGCGGAGAAGATGCTTATTTGGAATTGGCTGATGAAATGTTTGAAGGTTTGAGCTCTGGCAACGTGAACGTCTCTATAACGGCGACTCCAACAGATGCGGCCACATATAAACCCGTTACAGCGACATTCCCTGTAAGTGTGGAATATAAATATGCCGCACCGACGCTACCAACAGCCTCTGCTTTCTTTACAACTAAGAGCATCTCGATTCCAGCGATTGACGGAGCAGATATTTTCTATACCCTTGATGGTACAACGCCTACAAAGACTTCTTCCAAATATACGTCGGCAATAGAAGTATCTGAGACCAAAACTGTAAAGGCTATTGCTATTGATGCAGATGGTCTCGTAAGCCCTGTTGCCTCCGTAACTTATACTAAGGAAACAGTCTTTGATATTAATGGCAGCGATATCGAATTTGATGCGACAAAGATAGAGTTTGAGGATGAAGTTACTGGCTATAATAATGGTGTTGCTCGAAAAGGAACAATATCTAATTCAGATGGAACCAAGACGCTAAATGTTACAGGCGCATGGATTATGAAGAACAGTGGAATTCAGTTCCAGAATTCTGGTGGTGTCATGACAACCCAATGGATTCAGAACGGCTCTAAGGCATTATCGATTACGCCCACTTTTACAAATGGTTTAACATACAAGATTACATACGCAGATGGAACTTCCACCAATGCCATACCAGCCACGACAAATCAGGCTATTGTGCCAACGTCATTCCCCTGTCAGATAACACTCCAACAGAATAGTGGAACGCCAAAACTAACAAAGCTTACTCTTACGGCTCTGAAGGACCCCATCGCGACAGACGTTTCCATCACAGATCCCGGTACGTTGGCCAAGGGTGCCACGGGCACATTCTCTGGCTCATCTACCGATGCCGCAGAATGCACAAAGTCATGGACTTCATCTGATGCAAGCGTGATTGAAATCACGAATGCCGCAACAGGCGCATACACGACCACTGGACGTGGTACTGCAAAGATTACATATACTGTTACCCCCAGCGACGCAACAAACTATCGTGCTGTTACCGCTGAGCGCAACATTAGCGTTACTGCACCTGTTGTGATTACGGCTGGCGATGTCAATATAGCTTATGGTGCTTCCGCGACAGCCATAGAAGCCAGCACGTCAACCGGATATGCTGGATCTTTAGCATACGAAAGCAGCAATACGGATGTTGTCACAGTCAACGCCAATGGCTATATCACTCCTGTGGCTGTAGGAACTGCAACCATAACAATCTCTGCTCCTGCTGATGCTGCCAACCTCTATACCGCAGGCGAAGATAAGGAAGTAACTGTTACGGTTAGTGCGCCTGAAGGCAAGACAACTGTACAAAAAGGCACTACGACTTCAACCGCTACGTTGGATTTCACGGACAATACGGTATGGAATTTACCTACAGATTATGAAAAATCCAAAAAAACTTATAGCAATGGGACATATTCCATTACACTCGAAGGTGGAACGTCTGGTGACGGGTATAAGTTCGGGGTTTATAATGAGGAGACCTCTCTAATTTTAGGTAAGAAAGACGCAACCTTTACATTTCAGGCTTTTGAAAAGTTCTTAACACAAATTGATATCACTGGACGAGATGGGGCTTCTGGAAAAGTAACTCAAAATATATTCGTGGGAGATGTTCCAGTAAGCACTGGAACTACTGGCGCAACGGGAACAAATAGTTATATAATAGCCTCCGATTATCAGGCTCCAGGGAACATTTATACTCTCAAAGTGACAAATGGCAATAACACACAATTCACAAAGATTGTTCTTCACTTCGCTGATGCACGAACAGAGGATGTAACCCTCAATGCCTCTGGCTATGCAACGTTCTGTTCCGAGGGGCCTCTGGATTTTTCTGATTACGAAACGGCAGACTTCAGTGCTTGGCAGATAACCAGCATTGAAGGTGAGGTTATCACATTTGAGCAGATTACAAGTGCTGTCAAAGGCGGCACAGGCGTACTGTTGAAGGGTAAAGCAAACTCTACGGTTACAATAAACTCCGCAAACAGTGAAACCACATTGTCCGGAAACAAACTGGTCGGCACACTTGCACCCACGTACTTCGATACAGACGCGATTTATGGCCTTGCAGGCAACACCTTTATGCACAATAACGCTGGTACGTTCAAGGCGAACAAGGCATATATCCCTGCAAGCGTCATCGATGACGCAGGAAGTGACGCAACCCGCGCCTTCACCTTCGTGTTTGTTGACCCGACAACAGGTATAACGGAGACGCAGAACGTGAGCGCAGAAGAGTTCGGCGCCATCTTCAACCTCGCAGGCCAGCGCATCAGCCAGCCGCAGAAGGGCGTAAACATCATCAACGGTAAAAAAGTATTGGTAAAATAAAAACAACAGTCCCCTCCAACCTTCCCCCTCCGGGGAGGCTTGGGGGACAATTAAAAGAATCATTAAACAATTATGAAAAAGATATATTTTGTTCCAGCCACAGAAGTAGTGGCATTGAACGTTCAGCAGATGTTGGCACAATCTCCCAATGTTGACATTAACAAAACTGGTCGAACAAATGCTGATGCGTTTGACACCCGCCAGAGCCGCGGCGTAGGCGGTGGCCTCTGGGAAGACATGAAGTAAGGAATGCTAACGCCCTGAAGGGGCAAAACGCCTTTAGCCCAGGGCATCGCCCTGGGTCTAAGGTAGCCGTCAAACGGCGCCCTGAAAGGGCAGAAGCCTTACCGACACAAAAGATATGACAGCTCTTGCCCAGATGCTTTTGCCCTTACAGGGCGCGGACATGGCTTCTCATATCACCCAGGGCGATGCCCTGGGCTGGAAGCTGGCTGCCTCTTCAAGGCGCCGTTAGCTTCCGAAACATGCAATAACAGAAAACCTCTCGCTGTGAAGCGACATTCAGTATAATGTTTTAAATAAATAGTTGGATTTTTTTGGTTATGAAGAACCAACTTCGGGCGGCGGATTCGCCGTGAGGTGTGTTCCCCGCCCGGTTTATGATCTAGTTAGACACGTGAGGCAGCGCAGTCGCGAGACAGCGCTGCCTTTTTGTGCAGGGAAGCACTACAGACACAGCTCTTGGAACCACGGATTTCACAAGATTATGGAACCACAGATTGCACAAGATTGGTACGGATTTGCACAGAAGATTAGTAGTCGCCTGCGGCGAGAAAAGGAACCACGAACTTACGCGAATTTCACGAAGCTTTGCGGGTATGTAATCTTTCGTGCGTCTTTTTTCGTGCGTTTCGTGGTGAAAAGACAGATTCCTTCGCGTCCCTTCGTGGTTAGGAAATTGACAGAGGGACGCGCGAATGCGGCGTCCCTCTGCACGTTGCTATATAGATGCGGGGAGTCAGAACATCTTGTCAGGATAGATGCCGTCGGCATGGAGCTTCTTAAACTTCTCCACCACCTCGGGACGGTCCTCGGGATAGGTGACGCCGAACCAGCGGCTTGTGGTATCGAGCACCTCGCAGGTGGCCTCGCCGCGGCGGATGAGCGTATCGACCATGAGGGGGATGAAGAACTCGCTCTTCAGGTTCTCCTGGTTCTTCGGGTCGCTGAGGAAGGTCTTGAAGTATTCGCGGCTGTGGGCGAAGTAGTCGGGCGTGAAGCCCCAGAAGTTCATACTGACGGGCGTGGTGTCAGGGATGCTGACCCAGGTCTCGCCGTCATCGTCGAGGTACTTCACGACGCCATCGAAGCGCTGTATCTTCGTGCGCTCGACAACGCTGGTGAGGAGCTTCTGGTCGTTCGTCTCGCAGACGCCGCGGCTCACGGTGCCGCTCTCGGAGAGCGTGTTGCCCACGCGGAAGCCCACCATGGCGTAGCGGCCGGTGCTGCCTTCGGGGAGTTCGCTGAGGAACTTGCCCATCACGCGGAAGGAGTCGCGGTCGTAGAAGTCGTCGCAGTTCAGGACGGCGAAGGGTTCGTTAATAGCCGTTTCACCCATCATCACGGCGTGGTTCGTGCCCCAGGGCTTCTGGCGCCCTTCGGGGACGGTGAAGCCTTCGGGCAGGGCGTCGAGGCTCTGAAATACCACTTCGCAGGGGATGTGGCCTTCGTACTTGGAGAGTACGATGCGGCGGAAGTCCTCCTCGAAGTCCTTGCGGATGACGAAGACGAGCTTACCGAAACCGGCGTTGATGGCGTCGTAGATGGAGTAGTCCATGATGGTCTCGCCGTGGGGGCCGAGGCCGTCGAGCTGTTTCAGTCCGCCGTAGCGGCTGCCCATGCCTGCTGCAAGCAGGAAAAGAGTTGGTTTCATACTTGGTTCTGATGATTTAATGGTTGGTGTGGGGCAAAGATATGAATTATGATTTAAAATTAAAAACGAAAAAAGAAAAATTAGCAAACGACGAACCGCTTGTTGCCGAACTGGTCGCGAAGCACCTCTGCACGGGGGTACCCGGCTGCGCGGAACAGTGCGGCGACGTCATCGGCAAAGGCGCGGTTGGCCTCGAGGAACACGCCGCGGAAGCGTCCCCGGACGGCAAGGCGCGCAAGGGCGCGATAGAAGAGCAGCGGGTCGTCGTCCGGGACGAAGAGGGCGCGGTGGGGCTCGTGCTCCAGGACATGGGGCTCCATGTCCGCCGCCTCGCGCCGGAGCACGTAGGGCGGATTGGAAACGAGGAGCCCGGGCGAGGGCAGCATGTCGCAGGCAGGCGGCTCCGCCAGCACGTCAACCTGACGGAAGCGTACCTCCGCCCCCAGCGCACGGGCGTTTTCCCGGGCCACGGCGAGGGCTTCCGGCGAGACGTCCCAGGCCTCCACTGCCGCCCGGGGGAAGCGACGCTTCAGGGTGACGGCGATGCAGCCACTGCCGGTGCCGACGTCGAGGATGCCGGGACGTTCAGTGACAAGTGACGGGTGACAAGTGACAAGTGACAGGTGACGCGTGACAAGTTCCACGAGTTCCTCCGTCTCGGGACGGGGGATGAGCGTGGCGGGCGTCACGCGGAAGCTGGCATCGCAGAATCGCGCGCGCCCTAATATATATTGTATGGGCTCTCCGTCGCGGAGGCGGCGGAAGATATTTTGCAGCCGGGCATGCTCCTGCGGAGAAAAATTCCTAACTTTGTCTGCGTAAACCTCCGTGCGGCTTACGCCAAAGGCGTCCTCCAGGACGAGGAGCGACAGGGCACGCGCCTCGCCGGCATCGTAGATGTCGCGCAGGGAGTCCGTCAGTTTGCGAAGCATTTCCATGGGGGTACAAAGATAATTTACGCAAAGCAAAGATAGTGCAAACCGAGGGCAGAAGCAAGAATTTGTTCTTGATTATGCCGAGGTGCAGCCTATTTTCGCAAAGCAAAGATAGTGCAAACCGAGGGCAGAAGCAAGAATTTGCTCTGGAAATAGTGTTTTTTATGCAGGAGAACGAACCTTTCGACTACAAGGAAGCATACATGCGCCGCTGCATTGAGCTGGCGAAGCACGGCGAAAGTGGCGCGGCCCCGAACCCGATGGTGGGCGCCGTCATCGTGGCGGGCGACCGCATCATCGGCGAAGGCTACCATGCACGCTGCGGCGGCCCGCATGCGGAGGTGAACGCCGTGCAAAGCGTGCGCGAGGCCGACCGCCCGCTGCTGCGGGAGAGTACGCTGTACGTGAGCCTGGAGCCGTGCGCCCACTACGGGAAGACGCCGCCCTGCGCAGAACTCATCATCCGCACGGGCATCCCGCGCGTCGTCGTGGGATGCGAAGACCCCTTCGCCCGCGTGCAGGGTCGCGGCATACGGATGCTGCGCGACGCAGGCGTGGCAGTCGTCACGGGCGTGCTGGAAGCAGAATGCCGCCGCCTGAACCGCCGCTTCATCACCTTCCACGAGAAGCACCGCCCCTTCGTTACCCTGAAATGGGCGCAGAGCCGCGACGGCTACATCGACCACTGGCGCACGCCGGGCGACGGCGAGGCACCCGCACGCCTGTCAACGCCGCATTCGCAAATCGCCGTCCACCACCTGCGCGCCCGTCACCAGGCCATCCTCGTGGGACACGGCACGCTCACCCTGGACCGTCCGCAGCTGACCGTCCGCGCATGGGCGGAACGGGAACTCGTGAAGGTGGTGCTGGGACGCGTGGCGGAAGGCGAGCTCCCTGCCGGGTGGCAGGCCTTCGCCGATACGGAGACGCTCCTGGAAAGCCTCTGGCGCCAAGGCGTGCAGTCGCTGCTGGTGGAAGGAGGACTGCGCACGTTGCAGACGTTCATCGACACGGGACTGTGGGACGCCGCACAAGCCGAACTTTCCGACGTCCTCCTGGGCAGCGGCGTTCCCGCACCGCGCATGCCGCGTGGCGTAGAGACCCAGCTCGTCAGCCGCTTTGGCGCGAAGTTTATGCTGTGGTCTAATAATTAAGCATTTACAGACGTTCGCATTTCCCTTTTTGAGGTGTGCGCTTACCTTGACTTGAGCTTTGCGCTTACCTTGACTTGAGCTTTGCGCTTACCTTGACTCGAGCTTTGCGCTTACCTTGACTTGAGCTTTGCGCTTACCTCAAAGCAAGGTGTGCGCACATCTCAAAACGAGCTGTGCGCACACCTCCGAAAGAGTTTCGTTTTCTCCCTAAATCTCCGTTCTCTTGATGACGTTGCACATAATCTTTATCTCCGCGATGAGCAACGCCGTGAAGATGGCCAGGAAGATGAAGAAGGTCAGCATGACGTTGCTGGAAGGCAGTTCGGATATGGCGGCACTGACGGGCATGAGGTCCTGGATAATCCAGGGCTGGCGGCCCACTTCGGCCACCGCCCATCCAGCCTGTCCGGCCAGGTAAACGGCGGGGATGCTCCAGAGGCCGGCGTGCAGCAGCCAGCGGGGATATTCGCCCTTTTTCTTCCATTCAAACCAGAGGAAAAGCAGCATGACGAGCAGCAGCGCACTGCCCAGGCCCACCATGACGCGGAAGGCCCAATAGACAACGGGTACGGGCGGTACGAGCTGTTCGGTGTTTTCGATGTGGCCGTAGCCGAAATACTGCACGTTCTTCGCCAGGTTCTGCGCATGCACGGCAGCGGCGGCGGAGTCCTTGTCCATCGTCTCGCGGAAGAGGCGGAAGTCCTCCAGCGCCTGGCGACCGCGCAGAATCTTCTCCTCCCCGTCGCGCTTGATGTCGTTGATGCCCGGCACGTAGCCGTCAATGTCGTGCGTGGCGAGGATGGAAAGCACGCCCGGCACCTCCACGCCCGGCACGATGCTGAAGGGCGCGCGCTGTCCGCCGTCCATCAGGCCTTCGGCGGCGGCGAGCTTCATGGGCTGGTGCTTGGCAATCTCCACGCCGGAGCGGTCGCCCGTCAGCATGACGATACCCGTGGCCACGAGGCCCACGACGGCGCCGATGCGCAGGCTGCGCCTGGCCATCTCCACGTTGCGGCCGCGAAGCAGGTACCAGCAGCAGACGCCTATGACGAAGACGCCGCCCGTCATCCATGCACTGCTGACGGTGTGGAGAAACTTCGTGACGGCCATGCCCTGCGTGGCCACGTCGGCGAAGCTCACCATCTCGTTGCGCACCGTGACAGGATTGAACTCCATGCCCACGGGGTGCTGCATCCAGGCGTTTGCCACGAGAATCCACCACGCGCTGATGGTGGCTCCCAGGCCGCCAAGCCACGTGGCGGCAAGGTGCATCTTCTTCGAGAGCTTCTTCCAGCCGAAGAACATCAGCGGCAGGAACGTGGCCTCAAGGAAGAAGGCCACGATGCCCTCAATGGCCAGCGGAGCACCAAAGATGTCGCCCACGAACCAGGAATAGTTGGACCAGTTCGTGCCGAACTCAAACTCCAGGATGAGGCCCGTGGCAACGCCGATGGCGAAGTTGATGCCGAAGAGCTTCATCCAAAACTTGGCCGTCGTCTTCCAGAACTCGTCCTTCCTGACGACATAGAGGGTCTCCATGATGCCCATGATGACGGCAAGCCCCAGCGTGAGGGGCACGAAAAGCCAGTGGTAGCATGCGGTCAGCGCAAACTGCGCGCGCGACCAGTCGATAAGTGCTTCAAGAGGTAGCATATTCTGTTGTCTTTATGGTTGTTCGTCTCATGAGGGCGTTTACGGACGGGCATTCAGCGTCTTGCTCACGGCCTCAGCCTTCTCCCTGTCGTCCATGCCCCGCATGGCGGGCTGGAAGAAGAAGACGCGAAGTATCGCGAACATGACGAAGAGCTTCAGGCACACCAGCAGCACCAGCGTCCTTCCCGTAGAACGTCGGCTGAAAAAGCGGCGTATGTCCTTCCATAAACTTCTCATTCGCCGCAAAAATAAAGATTTTGGGTACAACGCCCAAAAAGTCTCGCGAAATTTTGGATGAGCGGGCAAGCATTCGTAATTTTGCCGCAGTCAAAAAGCGCAAATCGCATGAACCTATACTATTACATGGACGAGGCCTTCAGTGCACAAGGCCCCATTGACGTGACGCAACTGGCCGCTCGCGGCGTGACCGGCGAGACGCTGGTGTGGAAGGAAGGCATGGGCGACTGGGTGCCCGCAAGCACCCTGCCCGACGTGGCGGACGCCCTGGCCAGCTACGTGCCACCCACCGTGCCACCCACCGTGGCACCGGAACCGCTGCCCGAGCCGCTGCCTGCTCCCGAACCTTCACCTGCCCCCGCGCCCGTGGCCCCCGCCGTCGTGCCGACCCCCATGCCCGCACCGATGCCGGAGCCTGCCCCTGTCCCCACGCAGCCGCAGCCGATGGCACCCGCAGGCCCGAACTTTGAACAAAACTTTAACACCACACCCACCATGAACCCACAACAGTACCCCGGACAGCCGCCCGGCTACAGCGGCTATCCCTACACCCAGCATCCCAAGAAGGGCGGCAACACCGTCCTCGTCGCCATCATCTGCGTCCTCGTAACTCTCATCCTTGCCGGACTGGCATGGTTCTTCTTCGGACGCGGCGGCAGCAGCAACGAAGCAAAGCCCGCAGAGCCCCGCCACGACACGGTCATCGTGCGCGAGAAGGAAACCGTCATCGAGCGTCAGGTGCCGGGAACAACCACCACGACGAACACGCGCGTGGTGCCCGCAAGCCCCACACAGCTGAAGGTGACGGGCACGAACGTCTGCCTGCGCCTCAGCCCGACGATACCCGGCGGAGCTGACAAATACTCCAACTGCCTGAAATATACAAACGGCTCGAACGTACACCCCCGAAAGGGAGAAATCCTTCCCTACAACGGAGAGAGCGGCGACTTCTACCAGACGCAGTACAGCGGCTACGTCGTCTATATCTCCAAGGACTTTTCCCAACCGATGTGATCCCCCTGCACACCATGAGATACGCATATATACTATTGTTAGGGCTGGCCTTCGCAGCATGCAGCAACAAGGAAGGCACCACCACGCCCGCAGCGGGCGGTGACGACACGCTGTCCGTTGCCAGCGCACCGGATGCAGGCGTGGCACCCGTGCAGGACAACGCCGCCACGACGGCTCCCGCGACAGAAGCCGGGGCGCAGGCAGCACCCGCCACGGGCGATGCCCACCTCTACTACACCGGCAAGTACGACAAGCAGAAATCCTACATCGTCATCTCCAAACGCGACCTCCGCCTCTACGTCTATGCCGACGTGGACGGTGCGCCCCGCCTCCTGGCGGACTATCCCTGCTGCCTCAGCCGCAACAAGGGACAGAAGCAGCGGCGCGGCGACAACAAGACGCCGGAGTCGCCGGCAGGAAAGCCGTTCAAGATTCAGCAGATACAGGATGCCAGCACGTGGCGCCACGACTTCCACGACGGGCGCGGCAACATCCTGGCCTACGGCCACTGGTTCCTCCGCCTGCTCACGCCCGGACATACGGGCATCGGCATCCACGGCAGCACGAACAACGAGAGCAGCGTGCCGGGACGCGCCAGCGAAGGCTGCATACGCCTCCTGGACAAGGACATCATCCACCTGAAGGAAACCTTCGCCTTCGTGGGTATGCCCGTCACCATCCAGGCGGAGGGCGAAGGCCACCTGCCCTTCATGGACAAGGCCCGGAAGGACGAGGCAAAGCCCGTCGTATATAAGCAGAACGCTGCTGCCAAGAAGGACACGGCGCGCATAGCCACGCCCGCTGCCGGCAGCGAAACGCCGCAGATACAGGATCCGGGCAAGCAGTATCATGCAAGATAAATTAAACGTATAGAACTCCGTATCAAATGATTATGCGAAAACTCTCTCTGCTCGTCGCTACGGTTGTGGCGACGAGCTTCCTTCACGCCCAGGACTTCACGCTGGGTGCCGACATCTCCTGGGAAACGGAGATGGAGGCGAAGGGCTACAGCTTTGCCAACGCACAGGGCGAGGCACGCGAATGTACGGCGCTGATGAAGGAGCTCGGCCTCAATGCCGTGCGCCTGCGCGTATGGGTGAACCCTGCGGACGGCCATTGCGGCAAGGCGGATGTCCTTGCGAAAGCCAAGCGCGCACAGGAAGCCGGCATGGACGTCATGATAGACTTCCACTACAGCGACTCCTGGGCAGACCCCGGGAAACAGAACATTCCCGCCGCCTGGGCATCGCACACTTACCAGCAGATGCTCGATGACGTTGCCTCGCACACGAAGGACGTCCTCAGCTTCCTGAAGGAGAACGGCATCAGCGTGCGCTGGGTGCAGGTGGGCAACGAAACCTCCAACGGCCTGCTGTGGACGGTCGGCCAGGCGGACAAGAACCCCGCGCAGTATGCGGGCTTCATCGATGCTGGCTACGGAGCCGTGAAGGAGGTCTGTCCCGAAGCCCTCGTCATTGTCCATCTGGACAACGGTTTCAACAACGGCCTCTACAAGTGGAACCTCGGCATCCTGAAGGACAACGGCGCCCGCTTCGACGTGGTGGGCATGAGCCTCTACCCCTACTCTGCCGTAGAGTGGAACAACCTGAAGGACACGGAGACCGCCGTACAGCAGTGCATCGACAACATCAACTGGGTATGGAGCACCTACGGTGTGCCCAGCATGATAGTGGAAACCGGCATGAAGGTAGCCAAGCCCGACGAGGGCAAACAGCTCCTCACATTATTATTAAATAGCGCGCGCGCGAAGACGGAGGGCCACTGCCTGGGTGTCATGTACTGGGAACCCGAAGCCCCCAGCGGCTATAACGGTGGCTACGACATGGGAGCCTTCACGGCAGACGCGAAGAAGGTATGCCGCCCGACGGCTATCATGGAAGCCTTTACGGAGGCTGCCCTGTCCGCCGTCAGGGGAAACACCCTCGCATCGCAGGCGGAGGTTGCCTACGACCTGCAAGGACGACCTCTTGCAGCCGGAACAACGGCTTGCCCGATGCAACACCCCGGCGTAATCGTCACTTCTGGCGGCCAGAAACTGCTCACTCACCCCTGAATGTGTGCAGAAAAGCATCTTTTTCAACAAAAACATTTGGGTATCTGGATTATAAACTCTATTTTTGCAGCCGTCTGAACGCAAACAGCCCTCTCGCTGAGGGTTTCAGCACAGAAACTAACAATAATCACATAACTTAAAAAACGTAAAACTATGTCTCAAACTGCTGAGAAAGTACAAGAAATCATCGTAGAAAAACTGAGTGTAGAAGCTGCTGACGTAAAACCCGAAGCAAGCTTCGCTAACGATCTGGGTGCAGACTCTCTCGACACCGTGGAACTCATCATGGAGTTCGAGAAGGTGTTCAAGATCAACATTCCCGACGACGAAGCTGAAAAAATTAGCACGGTAGGCGACGCCATCGCTTACATTGAAGAGCATACGAAGTAAACGCTTTTCGCATACAAACTTACCTACGAGTTACGAGATGCGAGACACGAGCCCCGTTCTCTGGAGCGGTCGTTTGTTCTTGTAGCCCGTAACTCGTATGCTTGCTTTCTAACACCGTAAGAAAAAATCTATGGAATTAAAACGAGTTGTTGTAACAGGCCTCGGAGCACTCACGCCGGTAGGAAACAATGTCGAGGAGACATGGGAGAACCTGAAGAACGGTGTCAGCGGTGCCGGCCCGATCACGCACTTCGATAGTGAGAAGTTCAAGACTCATTTTGCTTGCGAAGTTAAAAACTTCAACGCAGCCGACTACATGGACCGCAAGCTCGCACGCAAAATGGACCTGTACGCACAGTACGCTATCGCAGCTGCGGGACAGGCCATCACGGACAGCGGCATGGACCTCGACACCGTCGATAAGGACGAAATCGGTGTCATCCTTGGCGTGGGCATCGGTGGCATCAACACCTTCGAGAGCGAAGTGAGCTACTACGCCACACATCCCGAGGACGGCCCGAAGTTCAATCCCTTCTTCATCCCCAAGATGATTGGTGACATCGCCGCCGGACAGATTGCCATCAACTATGGCTTCCACGGCCCCAACTACATCACTACCTCTGCCTGCGCAAGCTCCACGAACGCCCTTGCGGATGCCTTCAACCTGCTGCGCCTGGGCAAGGCGAACGCCATCGTCACGGGGGGTGCCGAAGCTGGCATCTGGCCCAGTGGCGTAGGCGGCTTCAATGCCATGCACGCCCTCTCCACGCGCAATGACGACCCGCAGCACGCCAGCCGTCCCTTCTCGGCCAGCCGTGACGGCTTCGTAATGGGCGAAGGTGCCGGATGCCTCGTTCTGGAGACGCTCGACCACGCCCTCGCGCGCGGCGCACGCATCTACTGCGAAGTAGCCGGTGTGGGCATGTCCGCTGACGCTCACCACATCACGGCCAGCCACCCCGAAGGCCTTGGCGCACGCCTGGTGATGGAACGCGCCCTGAAGGATGCCGAGATGAAGCCCGAAGACATTGACTACGTGAACGTTCACGGTACGAGCACGCCCGTTGGCGACATCTCCGAGGTAAAGGCCATCAAGGACCTCTTCGGCGAGCACGCCTACAAGCTCAACATCTCCTCCACGAAGTCCATGACGGGACACCTCCTCGGTGCCGCAGGTGCCGTGGAAGCAATGGTCTGCGTGCTCAGCGTACGCGACAACATCGTGCCGCCCACCATCAACCACGAGGCGGACGACGTGGATCCGGAGATTGACTACAACCTGAACTTCACCTTCAACACTGCACAGCAGCGCGAGGTTCGTGCCGCCCTGAGCAACACGTTCGGCTTTGGCGGTCACAACGCCTGCTGCATCATGAAGAAGTATGTTGGTTAACACGAACTTTTTAGACAGGATGAAGCTCCTTTTCCGCAAGGACAAGGAGCTTTCTTCTTCCCTCCACCGCGTGATGGGCTTCTATCCCCACAATGCCGAGCTTTACACGACGGCCTTCGCCCATCGCTCCTCGGAGGTGAAAGGAAAGAACGGAAGGCCCCTGAACAACGAACGCCTTGAATACCTCGGCGATGCCGTACTCGAAATGATCGTCTCCGACATCCTCTTCCGCCACTATCCCCGCAAGCGCGAGGGCTTCCTCACGTCCACGCGCAGCAAAATTGTGCAGCGTTCCACGCTCAACCAGCTGGCCGACAAGATGGGCATCACGCAGTTCGTGAAGCTCTCCATGCGGCCCACCGAGCACAACAATATCGGCGGCAATGCTTTCGAGGCCCTCATGGGAGCCATCTATCTGGATCGCGGCTACCGATATTGCTACCGCTTCGTGGAGCGCGAGATGCTGGGGAAATACCTGGACCTGGAAAAACTGGCCAAGAAGGAAGAGAACTTCAAGTCCAAGCTCCTGGAATGGGGACAGAAGAACAAGCTCCAGCTGGAGTTCCGCCTGCTGAAGACCGAACCGCAGAGCGGCGGCGCCACCAACCTGTTCCACTATGCCATCTTCGTGGAGGGCATAGAAATCGGCGTGGGCAAGGGTCTCTCGAAGAAGGAAAGCCATCAGCGCGCCGCACGCATGGCGCTGTCAAAGCTCAAGAAGGACAAGAACCTCCAGAACCGCATCTTCGCCGCCAAGGAAGAGCGCACACAAATGGAGGCTCAGGTCTATGCCGCCGTTCCCGAGTGCTGAAGTAGCACTGCCCCGAATCAGGGTCGTACTCATGGGATGAACAAATACTCCTAAAATTTGATTCTTAGGTAGGGGCGTCAGGTGACGCCCCTACCTTTTTTTACTCAACGGGTACGCCGTCCTGTATCAGCTCCTTCATCAAGGTACGTATGCGGTGAAGCCCCTCGCCCTTGGGGCGTGCATTCGACCCGTGGGAGTAGATTTTGGTGCCGTCGGAGAATTTAGCCCCGAATGACCACATCCAGCCGTCGAGGACGTTGGGATTGACGTAGATTTCCTTGTAGCTGTACATCTTTTCCTCCTTGATGATATTGCGGAACTGCTGCATAGCCTTGGCATCTATCTTCTTCTCGAACAGCGGGCCGTAGTCCTCCTTCGTAGCCTTCAGGATGAAGACACCGTCGTCGCCTTTTTCCACGCTGCCTTCAAACTCGGCGTTTGCCTGCGTGGTGTGATGGGAAAAAGAAATACTTACGAGTTCGCCCTCCGGCATCTTGTTTACTGCGCAGCCGCAAAGCCCCAGCAAAGCGGAGGTGAGGCATGCTAATAGACTGTGTTTTCTCATGGCTTGAAGATATTAAAAGTGATTATATGAGACAAGTTAAACGGATTCCTTTTTCGGGACACAGCATCTTATACGGGGAAGGAAGATGGAGAGGAGGGTGACGATGCCGAGGAGGACAGGATAGCAGACGAAGGGAATAAGGCTGAGAGGTTCCAGACCGGAGAGGCCGCCTGCGATGAGCATCTGTGCACCATAGGGAATAAGCCCCTGCACGACGCAGGAGAAGGTGTCTAAAAGGCTTGCCGTACGGCGCGGATCAAGGCCGAAGCGCTCCGTGATGTCGCGGGCGAGACCTCCCACGGAGAGTATCGCCACCGTGTTGTTTGCTGTGTAGAGGTTTGTAAGTCCCACGAGGGCAGCAATGCTGAGGTTTGCCCCGCGTGGTGTGGAGACGCGACGGGTGAGCAGGCGCAGCATCCACGTGATGCCGCCGCCACGACGTATAACGGCAAAAAGGCCACCCGCCATCATGGACACCATCACAAGCTCGCTCATGCCGCCGACACCTCCGCAGATGGCAGCAAACCATTCGTTCACGTCGAAGGTGCCGAGGGCCAAGCTGCAAAGGCCCGTGAGGCAAAGGCCAAGGGCGAGGGCAAGAATCACGTTGAGTCCCATGAGGGCGGAGAGAAGGACGGCAAGATAGGGTGCAACGTGAAACAGGCTGTAGTCGCTGTCGGGCACAGTCGCAGGCATGGCGTCGCGTCCCAAACCATAGAACACGCAGAGCGCAAGCAGCGCGGCAGGAAGGGCTATGCGGAGATTCATGCGGAACTTGTCCGTCATGCGACAGCCCTGCGAGCGCGTGGCAACAACGGTGGTGTCAGAGATGAAGGAGAGGTTGTCGCCAAAAAAGGCCCCACTCACGACGGCACCTACAAAGACTTCCTGCCGCAGGCCTGTGGGGGCGGCGATGGCGGCAGCAATGGGGACAAGGGCGACAATGGTGCCTACACTGGTGCCTACGGATAGGGAGATGAAGCAGGCGGCGAGGAACATGCCGGGGAGCAGGAAGCCGGAGGGCAGCAGGTGGAGGCATAGATTGACGACGGCCTTGATGGCTCCCATGCTTTCAGCTGCAGAGGCAAAACCTCCGGCAAGGATGAAAATCCACACCATGAGGAGCAGGTTCTCTTCCGCAGCACCACGGGAAAAGACGGCGATGCGCTCGTCCGTGCGAAGGCCGCGCAGCGTCAGCAGGGAATAGGCCGAGGTGATGAGGAAAACGATGATGATGGGGACCTTGCTGAAGCCTCCGCAGCAAAAGCTGAGTCCCACGAAGGTGAGTATCATCACGAACAGGGGGCTTAGGGCCAGCAGGCCGTTGCGTCTTGTCTTTTGGGTTTCTTTCTTCTCCATGAGTTCTATCATTCTGTGTGTTCTTTCAAAAGGGAAGGTCGTCGGGAACCTTCTTTTTCTTCCGGTTGAGGCTTTCACCGGCTACGGCCAGGGAACGGGCACGCTGGTAGGCGCGTGGCTCCACGCCGTGCCGTGCGGCGAAGCGTAGCAGGGCAATGTGTTTTTTCAGTAGTTCGGAAATGCTTTCATAGGCCCGCTTCACGCGTTCCTCCACCTGCTTATTTCCACTGGCAGGCCGGTTTTCGCGCACCAGCAGGCGCAACGCCTCAAGCTCTTTCCCGAAATAGTCGGCACCGCTGCGGATGCGCTGTTGCAGGAAGTCGTCGGCCTCGGGCTGAGCGGCCTGGGCGATGAGCGGCGCATATTGCGCATGGAATCGCACGGCCACATCCTCCGCCTGCCCCCGGAACCGGGCGCGGTGGTTTTGCATGGCTTGCAGCATGCTTGGAAACTGGCGGTAGAAGAATTCCTCCATGAGGCGGAGGATGTGGTCGAAGGCGGCAGCCTCCTCACGGAAGGTGAAGAGTTCCTCCACCAGACTGAGGTAGAAAGCCTTCTCCCGCTGTGCAATCTGCATGTCGTCGGGCGTGGAGGCCACGAGTTTTTCGGAAAACGAGTACACTTCGGCATCCGTGATGACGGCAGAGGCGGGAATGGGCGTGCTGAGCACCAGCCCCTCCAGCGTGCGGCACCGGCTGAGCGCCACGTAGGTCTGGCCGTGGGAGAAGGCGGCGTGGGCATCGATGATGGCACGGTCGAAGGTGAGACCCTGACTCTTGTGGATAGTTATGGCCCAGGCAAGCTTCAGCGGGTATTGACGGAAAACTCCCTCCACGTCTTCTTCCACCTCCATCGACGTGGTGTTCAGCGTATAGCGGGTATTCTCCCAGCGTTCCCTCTCCACTTCTACCTCCTCGCCGCCTGCGTGGAGGCGCACGTGCAGAGCCGTGTCGCTGAGGGCGCAAACCTCTCCCAGCGAACCGTTGAAATAGCGGTGCTGGCTGTCATTCTTGACAAACATGACCTGTGCGCCAACCTTCAGGTGAAGTTCCTCGTCGGTGGGGAAGGAAGTCGGAGGAAAGTCGCCCTTTATCTCTGCCTTGAACGTATGTTCGGGCGTGGGGAGTGCCGCCAGCTCGCGCGTGTTGGTGGCACGGGCCTGGGCGTTGTGGGTCATCAGGCGGATGTAGCCCGCATTGGCAGGAGCCGAAAAGTTCGGGATATAGCGTTGGTTGAGGGCACTGAGTATTTCCTCCGTCGTATTCCCCTCGCGTATTTTGTTCAGCAGGTGGAGGAAGCGCTCATCCTGCTGGCGGAAGACGTGGTGGAGTTCCAGTGTCAGGTAGCCCGCATCCTGCAAGGCATGGCTGCTGAAGAAGTAGGGCGTGGCATAGTACTTCCCGAGCAAGGCCCATTCCTCTTCCTTCGCCACGGGAGCCAGCTGCTGCAAGTCGCCGATGAGAAGCAACTGCACACCTCCGAAAGGGCGATGTGGATTGCGGTAGCGGCGCAGGGTGGCGTCAATGCGGTCAAGGAGGTCTGCCCGCACCATGGAAATCTCGTCAATGACGATGAGGTCAAGGTTACGGATGAGGCGAATCTTGTTTCGGTTGAGGCGAAACATTTCGCCTTTATATTGCGCGCCGGGCAGGAAGGGGCTGAAAGGGAACTGGAAGAAGGAATGAATCGTGACACCCCCTGCGTTAATGGCGGCGATGCCGGTGGGAGCGAGCACAACGAGACGCTTCAGCGAGGTGTTCGCCAGCTGTCGCAGGAAAGTGGTCTTTCCCGTACCGGCCTTCCCCGTAAGGAACAGGTTGCTTCCGGTATTCTCTACGATGCGTCGAGCGCGCGCGAGCTCTTCGTTCATTTTCATGCTTGTGTTTTTTCGCCAAGGCAAAAAGCAAGTTTTCTACCCTTCTGGCTTAACGAAAACTTTCATTTCCCGCCGTCCAGTATTCTTTTTATGGCGTTCAGTTTGTTCAGGGCTTCAATGGGGGTGAGGTTGTCCACGTCGAGAAGGAGGATTTCGTCACGTATCTGCGTCAGCACGGGATCGTCCAGCTGGAAGAAGCTGAGCTGCACGCCTTCCTTCTGCTGCGCCTTGTCCACGAGGTTTCCCATCTTCAACTTCTCGCCGCTCTGTGCACCGCTGGATTCCAGTTCGCGGAGAATGTCCTCGGCACGCTTGACAATGCTGCCGGGCATGCCCGCAAGACGGGCCACGTGAATACCAAAAGAGTGTTCCGAGCCACCGCGTTGCAACTTGCGCAGGAAGACGATGCGATGGTCCACCTCGCGCACGGAGACGTTCCAGTTCTTGATGCGGGGAAAGAGGCGTTCCATCTCGTTGAGTTCGTGGTAGTGGGTGGCGAAAAGCGTGCGGGCATGAGCGCGTGGATTCTCATGGAGATACTCCACAATCGCCCAGGCGATGGAAATGCCGTCGTAGGTGCTCGTACCTCGTCCCAGCTCGTCGAAGAGGACAAGCGAGCGCGGCGAGAGGTTGTTCATGATGTTGGCGGCCTCGCTCATCTCCACCATAAAGGTGCTTTCGCCCATGGAGATGTTGTCGCTGGCTCCTACGCGCGTGAATATCTTGTCCACGATACCGACGCGTGCGCTCTCGGCAGGCACGTAGCTTCCCATCTGCGCCATCAGCGTGATGAGTGCCGTCTGGCGGAGCAGGGCACTCTTACCCGCCATGTTGGGACCCGTGACGATGACTATCTGCTGCTTCTCGTCGTCCAGTTCCACGTCGTTGGGCACATACTCCTCGCCTGGCGGCATCAGCGTCTCGATGACGGGATGGCGTCCCTGCCGGATGTCCAGCATGAGACTTTCGTCCACGACGGGCCGCACATAGCGACCCATGCGTGCGGCAATGGCCAGGGATAGCAGGCAGTCCAGCGAGGACAGTGCCGCCGCGGACTGCTGCAAAGGCGTGATGAACTGCAAAGCATAGGCCAGAAGCTGGGAGAAAAGGGCGCTTTCCAGCTGAAGGATGCGGTCTTCCGCACCAAGGATTTTCTCCTCGTATTCCTTCAGCTCAGGCGTGATGTAGCGTTCGGCCTGCGTGAGCGTTTGCTTTCGGATCCATTCTGCCGGCACAAGCTCTTTGTACGTATTGCGCACTTCGATGTAGTAGCCGAATACGTTGTTGTAGCCTATCTTGAGGCTTTGGATGCCCGTAGCTTCTATCTCGCGCTGCTGGATGTGCTGCAAATAGCTCTTGCCGGAGGAGGAAATGCGGCGCAGTTCGTCCAACTCGGGACTTACGCCCACCGCAATGACGCCGCCCTTGCCTATCATGGCAGGCGGGTCGGGCAGGATATCGTGGAGAATGCGCTCACGAAGGTCTTCGCAGGGTTCCAGTTGCCGCGCGAGGGCACGAATACTCTCGTCGCCGGCTTCGTGGCAGGCCTGCTTCAAAGTGGCGATACATTCCAGGGCCACACGCAACTGCACCATCTCGCGCGGCGACACACGTCCCACCGCCACCTTTGAGACGATGCGCTCCAAGTCGCCAATGCGCTTCAGCTCTTCCTCGCACACCTCGCGCAGGTCGGGGAGGCGGAAGAACTGCTCCACGCCGTCCTGGCGCCGCTGGATTTCCTTCACGTTTCGCAGGGGGAAGAGCATCCAGCGGTGGAGCATGCGGGCACCCATCGGCGTCAGCGTGTGGTCGAGGACTTGGAGCAGGGAACTGCCGTCCTCCGCCATGGGGTGTACCAGCTCCAGATTGCGCACCGTGAAGCGGTCCAGGCGCACGTAGCGTTCCTCCTCAATGCGGGAGATGGTCGTGATGTGCGCCGTCTGCGTGTGCTGCGTAAGTTCGAGATAGCAGAGGATGGCTCCCGCGGCCACGATGCCCGCTTTCAGGTGCTCGATGCCGAAGCCTTTCAGCGTCTTCACACCGAAGTGCTTGTGGAGCTTTTCCTTGGCGGTGAGGTCGGAGAACGCCCAGTCCTCCATTTCGTAGATGAAGTGCTTCGTCCCGAAGAGTTCCTCCGTACGCTGTCGTCCGCCCCGCAGGATGAGCACCTCCTTGGGCTGGAATCCCGTCAGCAACTTGTCAGCATACTCCGGCGTCCCTTCTGCCACGAGATATTCTCCCGTGGAGATGTCCAGGAAGCTCAGGCCGATGGCCGCCTTGCCGTAGTGCAGAGCCGCCAGGAAGTTGTTTTCGCGACTGGAAAGTGCGCTGTCGCCCAGGACGACGCCCGGTGTGACCAGCTCTGTGATGCCGCGTTTCACCAACTTCTTGGCAAGTTTCGGGTCTTCGAGCTGGTCGCAAATAGCAACGCGATGCCCTGCCCGTACCAGCCTGGGCAGATAGGTGTCCAAGGCATGGTAGGGGAAACCGGCCATCTCTATTTGCCCCACCTTCCCTTTGTTGGAGCGATGGGTGAGGGTGATGCCGAGAATGCGGGATGCCACCACGGCATCGTCCGCATAAGTCTCGTAGAAATCGCCGCAGCGAAACAGCAGTATGGCGTCGGGATGTTTCTCCTTCAGGTCATAGAACTGCCGCATCATGGGCGTCGTGTCCTGCTTCATTCTTCCTTAGAACAGAATCTTCTTTCCACCGATGATATAAAGACCACGGGAAGTGGGCAGCGTGCGGCGGCCTTGCAGGTCGTAGGAACCTGTGGCGGGGCGCACATTGTTGTGCTGGATTTCCTCAATGCCCGTTTCTATCTTCTTGAACTGCAAAGCATAAACGTGTACGTTGGCGGGGTTCTCGGCCGCATTCTGCCCGCGTACGGTTACCGTGAGAACGCCCGTTTCTTCGTCGTAAGCCGTCTGGATGGTGGCAGCACGTCCGTTGGCGGTGAGCTGAAGCTTTTCAGCGTCGTACTCCTGCGTACCCAAGTCTGCCTTACCATTCTGGACGGTTATCTTCTTGCCGTCATAGACGCAGGATGCCAGTTCGGAATTGTAGATGAACTCCACATTGTCAATGCGGAAGACGTCGCCCGTCGAGCCGCCCGGCGTTTCGTTCGTTGTGAAGGAGGCAAGCATGTAGGCCTTGTCGGATTCCACGTCGGTATAGTTGAAGGCTCCGCAGAAGCGTGTCCACTTGTCGGTCACGTCGGCATACACCGTAGCTTCGGCCATGAAGAACTTTGCCTTGTTGGCGTCTGTCTCGCTGGGGTCTTTGTAGTCAAGGTCTCCGTGGAGCACGGCATGCAGGCGGCCGCGATAGCTGCCGCTGCCGCCACGCTTATAGGTAGCATAGTAGGCGACGCTGTCCGGGCGTCCCTCGAAGCGGCAGCTGTTTGCGCTCGAGCGTTCCGTGTAGTTGTGGTTGGCTGCGTCGGCAGGCGTCATGCTGCCCATGTTCACGCGACCCGTCGTAAGGTTTCCGTTGGCGTTGGCACCAAAGAAGAGGACGCCAACCCATTTGCTTTCAATCTGCACGCTCGTGCCGCCTTGGTAGGCGTCGCTGCCTGTCACCTTCGTGGTGAGACCTTCGGAAAGGCTCTTTCCCGTGCTGGCCTGCGAACCGCCTGCGCTGTGGAAGGAATACCATCCGTTGCCCGGTTCGTTGTTGTGCGCCCAGCTTTCAAAGTCCGAGTTGGGAACTTGGAAGGTCTTCTTTTCACCTACAAAGCGAACATAGATGGGGATGTCCGAACCTTCTTCCTGCACCCAGACTACATCCACGTCGATAGATGCACTCTTGCCGTCAATGAGGCTGGTGGAGGAATTAATGCTTGCTTTTGCCAGCAGGGCACCGTCCAGGAAGGACAGCTCCACGGGGTCGTTCTTGCCGAAAAGGATGCCGTTGGAAGCCTTGCTCACGGGGACGTTCTCCAAAATGATGTCACCCAGCTGCATGCCTTCGCCAAGGTTGAAGTTTACGAGCGAGAAGCGCACCGTATTCTCACTTTGAGCCTCAATGGAAATACTCTGGTTGTCCAGGGCTTCTGTGCTGTCGTCAATGGGAGACATGATGGAGATGTAGAGCTTGCCGCCATATTCACCGGCAGCATCCTGCGCCACACCGGCACGCATGGCGGCGGTAGCAAGGAAAAGGGATGTAAGAAGTAGAAGTTTTTTCATTTTATAGCTTTGTTTAGAGGTTGATAGTTTCTTGTTATCTGTTAAGGCGATAGCTTATGCCGAACTTTGCATAGACGGGATAGAGGGCGAAAGTGATGCTTTCAAAGTCCCCGGGGAAAATGCCGTTGGCGTTCCAGGCCAAATCGGCAACGACGCCCCAATGGCGGTTCCAGTGGTAGGAGCCTCCCAGTTGCAGGCCCCACACGAAGAAGCGCTCTTCGTCACCGAAGTCGTAGGTGGCATGGGTGACGTATGCCTTCTCGCCAGTCGGGTCGTGGTGGCGGATGTAACCGTCATAGGCTGCACCGTTGAAGCCACCGTTCAGGAGAAAGCTGAAGTAGGGACCCGCATGGGCTTCCCAGCGGTCGTCCTCAAAGTGGTAGCTCGCCGTCACGGGCAGCGTCAGGTAGATATTGTGGGCTTTCGTCTCCACCATGCCCGTCCAGGCACCTTCCATGTAGCCGCCGTCGTCCGCCGTCATTTCCATGTGGTAGTTCTTCACGCGTGCCTTCGTCTTCATGCCTTTCTGCTCCAGGCGAAGCCCCGTTCGCAGATGCCATGCACCTTCAATGCGCTTTTCCGCCACACCTTCCACATAGAAGTTCAGTAGCGGATTGTAGCTTTCTATCTTGCGGATTTCACGCGGCAGGGGGAGCGGAGCCATTCCCCCCAGCTCCATGCCGGCACCGACACTCCAGTCCCAACCGTGCAGGACGTTGCGTTCAAACGCTGTCTGTTCCTGTTCCACGGGGTTCGCCTGACGCTCGGCCAGGGAATGGCGCTCTGTTTGTGCACCGGCCCAGCAGAAGGCGGCGGAAAACAGCAGTATCGTGGAGATTCTCTTTGTATTCATCGTTTCAATTCGTGTTTGTTCATTCTTGGTTTTTCCACTTCACCTCGTAGTCGTCCAGGTAGAGGACGCTACCGACGGCACCCTGGAAGAAGGCACCGCCGCGGCTGGAGGACGCCACCATCGTGAAGGCATATCCCTTTTCGCGCAGGCGCTCTTCGGAGAACGTCTTTCCCTCCACGAGACGGAAGGGAGCCTCAAAGCGCGTCCACTCCTGCGGTTCTCCAGGATTCTCCAAACGAGCCAGCATCACGATGCGGTCGCTCGTCATCACGTTGTCACCTTGCAGGGGAACCACCTTTGCGGGATCCACCTCGAAGAGAACGGCATAGATGTCGCAGGAGTCACGCAGTTCGGGATGTACGGTCAGGGAACGGTCGGTATAGACCTCACCTGGCGTATATTTATACCAGCCCGTGACACATTCCGGCTCACCCTTGGCAATTTGCAGACCGAAGCGCGTGGCTTGCAGGGGCAACAACATGGCCTGCGCCACGCGGAACTCACCGATGAAGAGGTTGCCGGCAGCCAGCGGCATGTTTGTCCGACGCCCGAAGTCACCTGTGGACTTCGTTTCCAGGCGTGCGCATTTTCCCGTGACGCCGCCCTCCACGAACGTGGTGGGGTATTCTTCCGGCGTCTTTGCCATACCCGACAGCGCATAGCCGCCGTTTCCGCAGTCCCAGACGTGTGCGTTCAGCGAGCCGTCCGTCTGCTCTTGCAGCAGGCATTCATATTGTCCTCGGTCGTCCAGCTGGAAGTTTTCAAAGTCGCAGATGTTCAGGGGAATGGGGGTTTCAAAGCTCACCGTATAGTCCTTGTACCAACGGCCGTCCTCGCTGACTACCGTATAGACCTTCGGTGTTGTGAAGTCGCGCTTGTACTCAGGGTCGAAGTCCGTGTATTGCCCCGAGGCGTTCTTCATCAGCAGGCGGGCACCGTCCGTCACGTAGAAACGCGGGCTCAGGGCTGTCACGTCGGCACCTTCGGCCACGAAGAAGGTCACGCTGTTGTTCTTGATGACCGGGTTTCCCGTCACCAGTCCCTCCGGCAACTCGCGTAGCCACAGAGAGTCCACGCCCGTGATGTCGCACTCGGCATTTTGTGCCTCCTCGCGTATGCACGATGTCAGCACACCCATGCAGGCTGTCAGGAGATATAGAACCGTTTTCTTCATCTTTGTTCAGCTTTTTATCCTTATAATATTGGGCAAAAGTAGCACTTTTTTAGGAAAAAGCCTTTGTCAACGGCATTTTGTTGCCCGAAAACACGGAAAACCGCCACACCCTTGCTCCTTATGGAGCCTGGCGTGGCGGAATCTGTATGGGAAGCCTGAGTTCCCTGCTTCGTGTATTTGCCCTACTGTGCCGTGAAGCTTACGACGCTCGTGGAGCCCGTGGCGGAGGAGCCGAGGTAGAGACCGTGGAAGGAGGTCGTGGCGTCCGTCGGTGCCGTGGTGCTGTACTTTACGTTGTAGCTGCTGCCTTTCGTCATGCCGGTGGCGGTGAAGAGGGCAAGGTTGCTGCTGACGCTGGCCGGGAAGCTGTAGGTCACGAGGTTCTTGCCCGAGTTGTCAGCAAGCGTGTAGTAGCGGTTGGCCGTGTAGGAGATGCTGCTGGTGTAGAAGTAATAGCCCTGTGCTGCATTCGAGATGGTGCTGCCGCTGGAGCCGCCCCATCCGCCGCCACCGCCCTGGCTGCCGCCTGCGCTGATGGCGATACCTGTGCCGGTAATTTGGATGTAGGAGTTATTGTCGCAGTCAAGGCCTTCCTCTGCGCCGCCCTTCGTGGAATAGGCGAGGACGGTACCGTTGCCTATGCTGATGGCACCCGTGCGGCCGTAGTTGCTATCCACGGCATCGTTGCCGTTGGAGTAAGCCACGGTGACACCGCCGTTGAAGCTGATGGGACCGCTGCAACTGATGCCGTCGTCGTAGGTGGCAACGTAGTGCTGGCCACCACGGATATCAATGCTGGTGCGGGACTCAAGGCCTTCGCCGCCATCGGCAGCGGTGTGGATTTCGGTTTCACCGCCATAGATGACGAGCGTACCCATCACCTTGACGCCCTTTGCGGCACCACCCTGTCCGGTGGTCTTGCCGCCCATGCCGCCGCCCCAGCCACCGCCAGAGGACGAACTGCTCCCGTAGCGGCCGCCGCTGGTGCTGACGTAGAGGGTCGGGCCGTTGCCGTCGCTCGTGCCCTGCGTATAGGCGCCGTTCACCTTGATGCCCTTGGCACCGGCCTGCGTCGTCGTGATGCTGAGGCTGCCGGCATCGAGGGCGAGGTTGCCGTCGGCCTTGATGCCCTTGGAGGTGTAGCGGTTGTTGCTGGACGTCTGTCCGGCTCCCGTCACATTCATCGTGATGGTGCCGCCCGTCTGCTTCATGCCCGTCACGGAGATACCCTTGCCGGCCGCTCCGCTGGCGGTGATGTTGAGCGTACCGCCGCTCATGAGGAAGTCAGCAGCTTTCACGCCGCTGCTGTAGGAAGCGTCAGAGTTGATGACCTGCATGGCACCACTTGGCGTGAGCGTCACGCTGCCGCCGCTGATGGTGGCCGTGGCTTTGGACTTCAGGCTCTTGCTCATCGCGCCGCTGTTCTTCACCGTCACGGTACCTGCGGCGATGGTGATGTCGCCGTCAGCCTTGATGCCGGCTGCATTGTAGGCCGTGCCGCTGTCCTCGCTCAGGTCGCTCGTGCCGCCATAGGAGGTCGTCACGTCGGAGATGCGGTAGGTGCGTGTCGTGCCGCTGGTGGTGTAGCTGCTGGTGATGGAGTAGTAGATGTCCTGTCCGTCGCTCGGAGCGAGGAAGGAGTCGGACTGGATGGCGTATGTCGTGCCGCCGCCCCAGCCGCCGCCGCTGGTGTAGTTGTCGGACTTGAAGTAGTAGGTCGTCGTGCCGTCGCCAGCCGTCTTGAAGTCGTAGTAATAGAACGTGATGGTGCTGTAGCCGCTGGACTTCGTGACGCTGCTGGTGAGCTGCTGCACGAGGGTGCCGTCGCTCTTGTAGAGATATACTGTCTTCCAGGCGCTGTTACCGCCGCCGCCAGGGCCGCCGCCACCGCCAGAGGTGGGAACGCTGACATATACCTTGTAGGACTTTGCAGGCTCCGTGGTTTCGCCAGAGGACGTGGTCTCTGCCGTGCCGCCCTTTCCGTTGGCCATGATGTCAATGACGGTTGTGGCGTTCGTCTCGTCAATGTTCACGTTTCCGTCAGCGGAGAGACCCTTGCCGCCCGCCGCCGTGTTGTTGATGGTAACGGTGCCACCCGTGATGTTGATGTCCTTGTCGGACTTCACGGCCGTGCTGTAGCTCAGGTCGCTGGTGGCCTCAAGGTCGCCGCTCTGCGTGACGGTCAGCGTGCCGCCCTGTATCTCCACGTTGCCTTCCGCCTTCAGGCCCTTGCAGGCCGCAGCGGTCGTCGTGATGTCGAGGGTTCCGCCCTTGATGACAATCTGTCCCGTGTTGTCGTCGCTCACTTCGACAGCCCCGTCGTCGTCCGTCGCATAGTCCACCTGTATGCCGTCGCTTTCGACAGCCTTGATGACAACGTCGCCAGCATTCTGCTGGAAGTATTCCTCCACGTGGATGCCGTCGGAGGCTGCGGAAAGGATGTTCAGCTTACCCGTGAACTTCTTCTTCAGCTGCGTATATTCGTTGCTGCGGTAGGCGTGCTTCGCATTACCCGTGATGTTCAGCGTACCGGCACCGGAGAACTCAGCATGCCCCTTGATGAAGAAGCATGCCTTCTGCGAGCCGCTGGCAGCATCCACGAGCGTGTTCGTCGTACCGTCGGTCACCTCCACGTTGATGCGCTTGCCGTTGTCGATGGTGATGGCACCGCCCGTCAGGCTCGTCAGGGAGAGCCCGTTCAGGACGAAAGTGGACTTCAGCTTTCCGCTCTGCGTGAACGAGCCGTTCGTACTGCTGCCGCTGAGCGTATAGGTCACTTCCTCGGCATAGCTCTCGTCCTGCGTGATGCTGACGTCGGCACCCGTGACGCTGACCGTCAGGGCGGACATGAGGCCGGAGGGGACGGTCACGGTGGCCGTCGTGCCTTCGTAGTTCACGCTGACGGCGTTCTGCGTCACCTCTGCCTGATCCACGTAGATTTCCGTAATGTCGCTGAGGGAGAAGGTCTTGCCGAGAACCTCAAGGGAGGTCCCGTCAGTATAGGTCATTTCGCCCGCATCGGTTGCGGGAACCTGATAGACGACGCTGCCCACCTTCACGTTGAGCGTCTGTGCCACGGCCATGCTCGTTGCGAGCAGGGCGAGGGCAAGGAGGTATAGCGAGCGTTTCATTTCACGACGACCTTACGAGTCACGCCGCCGCGCTTGATGACATAGACACCCGTGGGCACACCCTGGATGTCACCCGTGGGAGCTGCGGTACCCACGCGAATGCCTTGCAGGTTATAGACTTCGCCCATGACGGGAGCGTCGCCCACCTCGGCAATACCCGTGTTGGTGGAGGCGAAGTACATTTTCGTCAGGCTGGCCACCGGCACGGAGTATTCCGTGTCCGTGTTCTGTGCCGTCATGGTGCCGTCGGAGAAGGTGATTTTCAGGCCTTCTACGCTGATGGTCTTGCTTCCGCCGTCCGAAGTCTCGAACGTCATGTAGGGAAGGTCGTCAGCCATCGCCACGCCAAAGGGCAGGGCAAGCAGGCACGTCAGAAGTAGTTTCTTAATCATAGCCGTAAAACAGAGTGTGTAGTTATTTATATTATGTTGTTCTATTTATTGTGTAGCCCAAAACCTGACGTTCTGGCACCCAAAGAGCGCGGCAAATGTAAGCAAAATGCCGATACAACTAAACATTTGACCAATTATTTGGCCAAAAGTTTAGCAATGTGACGGAAAAATATGGGATTTTGCTGCCTCGGAGGTTCGTTTTGTCACTCCGGGAGGTAGTTCAAGAGCTGGCGGAGCGACTTCTCGTCCTTCCAGCTCCAGAAGCGGTCGCCCATCAGCGTCTTGAACGCCCGCTTCATCTCCGGACGCACATGTTTCTTGAACTTCGACTCCACGGCGGGAATCACCTCCCCGCGCGCCACGAAGTAATAGGTGTCCTGCAAGGGTATGCCCTTTTCGTATTCCCGCAGCGGCTCGCGGTCAAGGTCGAGGAAGAAGCCCACACCGGAACCCGTGAAAAGCTCAAAGTAGGCGGGGTTCGTACCGCCGCTGTTCTCGTCCCGATAGCGCTTCATGTTGATGGTCGTCACGCAGACAAGGCTGTTGTAGCCGCGTTGTTCCACCAGGCGCCCCATCTGTCCGTTCACCTGACGGTATTCGATGCTGTCGAAGCGCACGCCCAGCACGTGGTTCACGTCCGCAGTATATATCTTCCCGCCACGGCGGAAGCAAAGCGAGGCATCCTTCAGCAGGATATTCAGCGTGTCCGTGACGGAGCGCCCGAAAGGCTGCAAGACGCGGCCCACCTGAAACTCGTCATACTGAAAAATCGTTTTGGAGCGTTTCTGTATCGTCACCTGCTGTGCCGACATCGTCAGCGCCAGTGCACAGAGTACAGACAAAATGAGAGAGCGTTTCATATCTATATGCTTGATTTCGGGCACAAATATAGTGCAAGGCGAGCGTAAAGAAAAGGAACTCGTTCATTTTTCTTTCCAGAGCCGCAGCCTATCTTCGCATATAATCTTCTTCTCAGAAAATCCAGCCCACCCGCAGGCCGATTTCGTCGGGCAGCAGGTTCATGTCTATTATACTGAAGGAGTGGCGGTAGTTCACGTCCGCGCGCAGCTTGCTCCTGCCGATAGCGATGTCCGCTCCAAGTCCGATGCAGAATCCTGTCTGCATACCCTTGTCGCGTATGGACTCCCGCTTGTCGGGCATCTCTATCGTCCGTCCCATGACGCCGTACTTCCAGTTGCTCGTGGTGTACTTCGCCGTGGCATACCCCAGGTCCAGCCCCGCCTGCACGATGGGGCTCACCTTCTTTTCAGGCAGCATGCTGTACGTCACGCCCAGCTGTACCCCGAAGTTCAGGAAGCTTGTCTTCTCGTGCGCCGTTGCCGTGGCATTGAACGGCGTGTGGTATATATTGTCATATACGGTGGCCGGTTCCGAGAAGTCGCCCTGCACCGTTCCCGCCAGAATTGAGAAGATGGAGTGGTACGTGAAGTTCCGGCTCAGGCGCGGCATCTCGTATTCCGCCCCCACGAGCAGCTTCGGTGCGAACTGTCGCTTCGCCTTTCTTGCCTGCGTGTCATCCCCTATCCATACGTGCGAGAACCCCAGCCCTGCATACAGCCTTGCCGAGAACGTCCTTGCCGCCTTCTCGTCATACTGGAACGTGATGCACTCCTCGTCCTCGCAGTATTCGTCGTTGTAGTTGCGGGCTATGCGCAACATGTTCCGCGCGCTCACCTTTCTGTTCCACAGGTCGTTGGTAGCACTCTCGCTGAGCTTCAGGGCGTCGAACGCCTGCGCCAGCTCCCGCTGCTTCCTCTCCTTCGCCTCCTCCTTGCTGAGGCCGTCCGTGGTGAACGTCCTTACCTGCGCTACCTTACCGTCTCCGTCCACGAGGTAGAAGTATTCGTGGAAGTCCTCCTCGTACCGGTAGAGGCTCATGCCGCCCTGCAGCATGTATTCCGCGAACACGGTCTTCTGCGTGCTATCCACGGGCAGCGTCCGCGTGACGTAGAATATGCCGTTGTCCGCGAGGCGGTATCCGCGTATCTCCCCCGGCCTGTATCTCCGAAATTGCTCCTCTCCCTGCCGTTGGAAGCTGCAAGCCTGCGCGTTCTTCGCGCTGGAGAGGTAGTCTATGGTTCCGTGTATGGTGTCGCCCTCGTTCGTGATGACGTATCCCGCCTTGGGGTTCGTCTGTGCCGCCGCGGGCAGTGCCGCGCACAGCAGGGCGGCAGCGGCAAATAGTCTCATAGCGTTCTTTTTCATAGTGGTGTATGATTTGTAAGTTGTGTTGTTTACGCCTGCAAATATACGCATATTATTTGAATGAAAAACGGGGGGGGTAATTTTAACATTTCCACATGTCAATGTTCCCTTCCGAAGTCATATTCTGCGAGAGATTGCGTGGATTCAATATCTTTTACTCACATCTCCTTTCATCCAGCAGGATTACCAAATACGGATAAAATATGTAAACTCAAGCAGAAAACAGGAATGGCACACAGAATATATATCCAGATTATAGTACGTAATACTGTATTACCTTTTTCTTTTATGTGTTCTTCTATCCTTGCATTCCATATCTTAATATTATGATCAGTAAAAAGGAAAAAAAACAAATATACCGTGTAGGGAATAAGCATCAAAAACCATAGAGTAGATATGATATTAAAGTTAAGCCTCATGAGGGTACCACAAAGATTGATAAATGAGATTAAATATGCAGCAAGAGTTAAACCAGCGTATATGTCCGTATAGTATGAATTAATAGAATTGCACACACTTTCCGCGGCCATTGTATCTTCCATGCTAGTACCGCGTGTTTTAATCCTATGAGTGCTTCGTTCTAAATATAGCATAATCTCATATCGCGAAATAAACAGTATTTTAATAACGGCTTTCATAGTGTGCTGTTTTCGTTTGTGTCGTATTCAATATAGTTGTGTTTTAAATTCGGTGCCTGTCGCATCGTATGGGTGATGTTACCTATCGCGTCCTAGAAAAAACTGATGGGACAAGCATCACATTATTTTCCAAGGACTCCTCATGTCACGAGTCGCGTGCATATATTCCATTGTCCATCTGCCGTTGTGGCGAATAAAGCGGTACGCTGTTACTACCACAGGCAGCTCTCCTCTTCGTTGGCGAATGTATTTCGGCTTCATTCCGTCTGTCTCATAAAAAGCAGGCTTATCCCATCTAAGGATTGCATGCGATACGAGTGAATCTACATCAAATGCAGGGAGTACTTCCGCCCCTTGCGAATGGCTGGTTACCCCTCAGAAAGACTGTTCATAATAGACATATCCGGTTTATTCTGGCTTTTGGCTATTGCCCGAACAATAGATGACTCTTCATACCTCTGCGCAACCATTGTACACCAGGCACAGATAAATGCGATCATAAAAGCAATCATCTTCTTGGCTTTATTTGCTGACTTTTCCATACTTGTTCGGTTTGGGTGGATTGTGATGTTTCTTATTCCTGTCTCCCTTTTTGTTTAGATACTGTAGTTAGGAGTTTCCATATATAGAAGAAAGATGAAAACTAAGTACAAAGGCGAACAGTGAACACAGGACAAACAACAATGTAATAATTATCACCGTGGCAGAACCGTGATGATGAGTCTTTATAAATGATCTTATTTCGGATTCTTTGATTCTAATTTTTTCTTCAGTAAAGAACCTAATAGATAAATAGATGGGGAATATACCCGCTATCAACCAACCCCAACCAGGAATACTCTTTCCCATAAAAATACACGCAATATTTATTATAGAAAGCAAATAGCTTCCTTCGGCAAAAAGAATGATTAATTCCGCGGCATAGCTGTCAATTGCATCAGATACAAAGGCAGCGGCAGAATCTCGCTCCTTGTTTTTCTCTTCAGTCCAGGGAAGCCAGGAAAAAAGCCAATCAACTTGTTTGTGTATCATTCTTGACGGATAAGACAGGAGAAGAATAATTCCATATCGTGATATGTATAGAATATCTGAAACAGAGCGCATAATAATATCCTGTTTAAGTTTCATCATTTGAGCATTCTATGTCCTTTGTTCCCATTACTGTATATTTTTTTGTGCCGTTTCGTGCGGTGTTGCCCGGGTATGATGGTAATGTTTTTTTCAGGTTTCCAACTGGATACTTCCAACCACGAAGGGCACAAAGGAACGCGAACCTTGGATGTGCAGCGGTTTCTTGTTTCGTGTATCTTTGTGTCATTCGTGGTTAAAGTTATATATGCGTGGAGTATTATTTACTCCTTATCACTTTCTTCCCGTCCCGGATGAAGACGCCCCGCTGCGGCTCCTGTTTGAGCCTGCGGCCCTGGAGGTCGAAGGTGGTTGATGGGTGACGAGTGACGAGCGGGGAGCTGATGCCGTCGCGGAGCGGCAGGTAGAGGTTCCGTTCCGAGAGTTCCTGTGGAACATCCAGATAGATGCACTCATCACCTGCCCAGCATTCCGTGACCTGCCAGAAGCGTCCGCTGCTGTTCTGCCCGTTCCACTGGTTATAGAACAGGGTGGAGGCATTTCCCACCCCTTGAATCCAAAGGCTCGGTTCCTGGCTGACCTGCATCTCACCGTTCGTCATCTCCATCTTTATGTAGGCATGCTTCCTGCCCTGGTTTTCCATGATGCCCCTTTCGGCTACGCGTATTCCGTCAAAATAGCCCCATTCTCCGTCCGGGTTGCAGCTCCATACGGGTGCGTCGCTTCCCTCCGTGAGCAGGAAGTCAACCATCAGCGTCCCCTCGGGATATCCCGGGTACAGCGTGTATATCCGCCCTGCTGCCTCCCGCACGAGGCTGACGACCTCCCCTTCCGGCAACCGCAGAATTTTCTTCCACGTCATGCCGTCGATGACGCTGTCGCCACGCATGGCATAGTCGTAGTATATGGTGTTTGTGGGTGCCGTCCATGCCACCCATGCCACGCGCCATGTCTTTCCCTCTTCCACGAATGCCCTGTATCCTTCTGCCCCGGGGAACTCCCCCGGCAGCGTTTCCTGCATATAGGCATAGATAGCCTCGTCGCGATAGAT
>JAFUXE010000082.1 GCA_017477205.1 Alloprevotella sp. | reverse complement strand
TGGCCTGCTCAATGGCGTTGACGTCAAAGCCGTAGTGGCTGCGAAAGTTCTGGTCTTCGCTGGCGATGACGGCCCACTGCATGGCCTCGGGGATGCTGTCAAGCGGCACCCAACGGTGCTTAATGTGCGCATGCTCACCTGCTTGCGACTGCTGCGCATAGCGGATGAGCATGAGCGGTGTGTACTCAACGGGCATCCATTTGTAGTACAGGACACCCAGTATTGAGGATGAGAAGAAGAGGATGACTGCCCACTTCAGAAAGCGAACGACGTACCTCATGTCTTACGGTGTCAGAAGGGCAGGTTGTCTTCGGGAGCTTGTTCGAAGGAGGGTGCGGGAGCCGTGGGAGCGGGCACCTCGGGAGCAACGGGCTGTGCGGGCGTACCGACGGCCTGCGGCGCGGGAGCTGCTACGGCGGCGGGTGCGGCGGCCTGGGGAGGTGCTACGCGCCATGCGCGGATGTCGTTGAACCAGCGTCCGTTGTACTCGTGTGCGTCAATGTCGAAGGACACGGTGTACTCCTGGTTCAGCTGTATGTTGAACTGGTTGAGGCGGTCTTCGCCGAAGACGGTGAAGATGCAGTGGCGCGGGAAGTTGTTTTCGTACCATTCGATGACGAAGTCCTGGCTTTTCCATGTGTTTCCTGTGCGCTGCGACACGCCGCCACGAGGTTCGGATGCGTGAATGATTTTACCTGTAATTTCCATTTTTCTTGGTTGATGATATGATATTTGGTGTGTATGTTCTCTTTCGCGGCGCGAAGATACGCATTTTCTTCTCCCCGTCAAAGGGAATCGCCATTGAATTGCAGGGGAAGAAGCGTTCCGACGGAGTCCATGACGATGATGCCGCTGAGGCTGTAGAGAAGCACGCGCATGGGGCGTCCCGCGCGGTGTTCTATCTCGGCCAGTACCTGACGGCAGGCACCGCAGGGGCTTATGGGATCCTGCGTGAAGGCTCCGTCCTGGCCGCGCGCAGCGATGGCAATGGTCGTCACAGCTGTGTCCGGGCATTTCGCCGTGGCATAGAAGATGGCCGTACGTTCTGCACAGAGGCCTGTCGTGAAGGACGCATTCTCCTGATTGCTGCCCCGAAAGACCTCTCCGTTCTCCATGCGGAGGGCGGCGCCGACGCGAAAATGGGAATATGGGGAGAAACTGCTGTAGGTGGCCTCCTTGGCTTCTTCAACCAATGCGCGGTCGTCCTCGGCGAGTTCTTCGGGCTGTACCATGTGGTAGTCAAGCCGTAAATGTTCGTGTTTCATGGCTCTTAGCGTGAAAGTTTAAGCGGACAAACGTAGCACAAAAGTACGAAACGGGAAAGCGTTTGGCCCGAAAAGTGGCTTCAAAGGCGCAAAAACGTTATCTCGGCGTGCCAGAAGTGGGCTTGAAATCTTAAAAAACCGCGACAAAGTAAACAACTCGCGCGGTTTTTGGGGGCTGGAATCACTTGTGGCACTACCTTTGCCCCCAGAAAGAACAGATAACTTGTTGAACACAGTCCCTCCCTGCGAGGGCAAAACTTACTACATTATGGATACGCAGAAACAGATAGAGAACCTCAGATATTCCCTCAAACGTTATCAGGAAATGGGCAATGGCGCCATGTGCCAACGCCTGTCAGCCGAACTCCAGCGCCTGCAAGGACAGGCACAGGACAATCGGCGTTAGAACTTTACTAGACGAGTGACAAGTGACGAGTGACAAGTGACAAGTTGTAGCTTGTTTACAGGTTTACTCGTTTACCCGTCCGCTTGTTCTCTTTCTTAGAACTCGTCCCAGCTCTTTATATCTACTTCCGTCAGCGGTAGTGTACAGAACGCGTTGATGAAGGCTGAGGCCAGACGTGCGTTGGTCAGCAGCGGTATGTTCAGGTCGATGGCGGCGCGGCGTATGCGGTAGCCGTTGGTGATTTCGCGGTTCGAGAGGTCGCGCGGCATGTTTACTACCATGTCGATTTCCTTGTCGTGCAGTAGCGTCAGCACCTGCGGCTCGCCCTGCTGGTCGGGCCAATAGACGCGTGTGTTCTCGATGCCGTTCTCCGTGAGATAGCGGCTCGTGTGTTCCGTGGCGTAGAGCCTGTAGCCGCGTTCTGCCAGCATCTTCGAGGCTTCCAGCATCTCCGCCTTCTGTTTCGCGTCGCCGGAACTGAGCAGGATGCTGTGCTCCGGTACGCGCAGACCTACGGAAAGCAGGCTCTTGATGAGGGCTGAGCGTGGGTCTTCACCCAAGCATCCCACTTCGCCCGTGCTGGCCATGTCAACACCCAGCACGGGGTCGGCATTCTGCAAGCGGTTGAAGGAGAACTGCGAGGCTTTCACACCCACATAGTCGAGGTCGAAGAGGTTCTTCTTGGGCTTCTCTACGGGCAGGCCCAGCATGATGCGCGTGGCAAGCTCGATGAGGTTTATCTTCAGCACCTTCGAGACGAAGGGGAAGCTGCGGCTGGCGCGCAGGTTGCACTCGATGACCTTGATGTCGTTCTCCTTTGCAAGGAACTGGATGTTGAAGGGGCCGCTGATGTGTAGCTCGCGTGCTATCTCGCGGGTAATCTTCTTGATGCGGCGCGCCGTTTCGATGTAGAGCTTCTGCGGCGGGAACTGTATGGTGGCGTCGCCTGAGTGTACGCCGGCATATTCAATGTGTTCGCTGATGGCGTAGGCGATGATTTCGCCGTCCTTTGCCACGGCGTCCATCTCCACCTCCTTTGCATGTTGCAGGAACTTGCTCACTACGACGGGATGCTTCTTCGATACGTTGGCGGCCAGCGTCAGGAAGCGCTCCAGCTCCTCCTCGTTGGAGCAGACGTTCATGGCGGCGCCCGACAGCACGTAACTGGGACGGACAAGCACGGGGAAGCCCACCTTTGCGATGAATTCCTTGATGTCCTCCATCGTCGTGAGCGCGCTCCACTCGGGCTGGTCCACGCCGATGCGTCCCAGCATGGCGGAAAACTTCTCGCGGTCCTCGGCATTGTCGATGTATTTGGCCGCCGTGCCAAGGATGGGAACCCGCTGCGCATCGAGGCGCATGGCGAGGTTGTTGGGGATTTGTCCTCCCGTGGAAACAATGACGCCATGCGGATTCTCAAGGTCGAGGATGTCCATGACACGCTCGAACGTGAGCTCGTCAAAGTAGAGGCGGTCGCACATGTCGTAGTCCGTGCTCACCGTCTCCGGGTTGTAGTTTATCATCACGCTCTGGTAGCCTTCCTTGCGGATGGTGCCCAGAGCTTGCACACCGCACCAGTCGAACTCCACGCTGGAGCCGATGCGGTAGGCACCGGAGCCAAGCACGACGACGGACTTTGCGCCTGCCTCCGACGGGGTGATGTCGTGTGCCACGGCGCCGTAGGTCATGTAGAGGTAGTTCGTGCGTGCGGGGTATTCGGCGGCAAGCGTGTCTATCTGCTTGATGTAGGGCAGGATGCCTGCCTCCTTGCGCCATTGGCGTACGAGCAGTTGTGCCTGCTCCATCTCCATTTCCTTCTCCATGTGCAGGGCGCGGGCAACCTGGAAGTCCGTGAATCCGTATGTCTTGGCTTTGCGGAGGAGGTCGTGGGACAGGGGCAGCGTGGCCGCCTTCAGAGCCTTGTTTATATTATATATGTGTTCCAGCTTGTGGAGGAACCACTTGTCAATCTTCGTGAGTTCGTGGATTTCATCTACCGTCATGCCGTCGAAGAAGGCTTTTTCGATGACCAGGATGCGCTTGTCCGTAGGTGCGGCGAGGCTTGCGCGGATGTCCGCAATCTTCAGCTCCTTGTTTCCCACGAAGCCGTGCAGGCCTTGGCCTACCATGCGGATGCCCTTCTGGATGGCTTCCTCGAAGGTGCGGCCGATGGCCATCACTTCGCCCACGCTCTTCATTGATGAGCCCAGTTCGCGGTTCACGCCACGGAACTTGCCGAGGTCCCAGCGCGGAATCTTACAGACTACGTAGTCCAGGGCAGGCTCGAAGAAGGCTGACGTGTCCTTCGTTACGGAGTTTTTCAGTTCAAAGAGGCCATAGCCCAAGCCCAGTTTGGCGGCCACGAAGGCCAGCGGGTAGCCCGTTGCCTTGCTGGCAAGGGCCGAGGAGCGCGAGAGGCGGGCGTTGACTTCGATGACACGATAGTCCTCGGAGTTGGGGTCAAGGGCATACTGCACGTTGCACTCGCCTACGATGCCGATGTGGCGCACAATCTTTATGGCCAGGGCGCGCAACTTGTGGTACTCCGCATTTGTCAACGTCTGCGAGGGGGCGATGACGATGCTCTCTCCTGTGTGTATGCCCAGTGGGTCGAAGTTCTCCATGTTGCAGACCGTGATGCAGTTGTCGTAGCAGTCGCGCACCACCTCGTATTCTATCTCTTTCCATCCCTTTAGGCTCTTTTCCACCAGCACCTGCGGCGAGAATGAGAACGCTTTTTCGCAGGTGCGGTCCAGTTCCTCCTCGTTGTCGCAGAAGCCGCTGCCCAGGCCGCCGAGGGCGTATGCCGCCCTGACGATGACGGGGTAGCCCAGTTCGCGTGCGGCACGGCGCGCGTCTTCCATGCTTTCGCAGGCTTCGCTCTTGATAGTCTTGACGTCTATTTCGTTGAGCTTCTCCACGAAGAGCTCGCGGTCCTCCGTGTCCATAATGGCTTGTACGGGAGTGCCGAGAACTTGGACGCCGTAGCGTTCCAGCACACCGCTTCGGTGGAGTTCCACGCCGCAGTTCAGCGCCGTCTGTCCGCCGAATGCCAGCAGGATGCCGTCCGGACGCTCCTTCTCGATGACGCGCTCCACGAAGAAGGGTGTCACGGGGAGGAAGTATATCTTGTCGGCCACGCCTTCCGAGGTCTGCACGGTGGCGATGTTGGGGTTGATGAGCACCGTCTCAATGCCCTCCTCGTGAAGGGCTTTCAAGGCTTGCGAACCTGAGTAGTCAAACTCTCCTGCCTCGCCAATCTTCAACGCGCCGGAACCGAGGAGGAGGACTTTAGCCTTACCTCCGACCCCTTTCCCAAGGAGAGGGGAGTAGTTACTTTTATCGTTGATGTTT
>JAFUXE010000081.1 GCA_017477205.1 Alloprevotella sp. | reverse complement strand
CTATCTCTAAAAAGTGCGAACACTGCGGCAAGGAAGTATGGCCACAGCTGGCCACAGCCGTCATCGTCCTCATCCGCCGCAAAGCACCCGTTCCAAGCGTAGCAGGCGATTCACCCTCTTTCCAAATGCCCCCAAGTGTGGCAGGCGATTCGGTCGCCTGCAAGGACGAAGTCCTCCTCGTCCATGCCAACAGCTTCCGCGACAACCACTACGGGCTCGTTGCCGGCTTCGTCGAGACAGGCGAGACGCTGGAGGAAGCCGTCTACCGCGAAGTACAGGAAGAGGTAGGGCTCCACATCACCAACCTCCGCTACTTCGGCTCCCAGCCATGGCCCTATCCCTGCGGATTGATGGTAGGCTTCACCGCCGACTACGACTACGGTAAGATACACCTACAGCGCTCCGAACTCTCCAAGGGTTCTTGGTTCGACCGCGACCACCTGCCACACATCCCCGAGAAACTAAGCATTGCCCGCCAGCTCATCGACGCATGGCTGGATGAGCACAACCGTTAACCCAGCTGATGACTACGTTGGAACACAAGCCCATAGCAAAATTCCGAGACATTGCGGTACTGGCTATACTGCTGGCATTGAACCCTCTCATCTCATACAAGGCACCTCGCCCCCACATCCCTGACAAAGTAGAAATCGTCACCTACCAGGCGCCCGTCGTCGACTCCATCCAGATGGAGGAGCTGAACTATTATTTCCGGAACCACCATGTAACAGACGAAGGCTACGACCTCATAGCCAGATACCACACACTGCTGTCCAGACGAGCTTCCTACTCCGGACAAACCTTCAAGACTACCACTCGCCGCATCAAGGCCAAAAATCGCCTGCTGCCTGCCGTCAGCATGTACGGTGGCTACTGGAAGGCTGGGCACTTTCTGATGGGACAGCCGCAGGGACACGTTATTCTGCGCGACACGCAAGGACGCATTGTCCGAGCCGTCATGGATGCCGACACCATTGTTACCGCCACGCGCACAGACTCCCTGGGAACCTACCGCGGACAGATGAACAAATACTGCCAAGCCGCAGGTCAAGGCACGTACGATGCACTGGACGGTTCCCATTACGAAGGGCTCTGGGAGAATGACCAGCGACACGGCTTTGGCTTCGAGTCGTCGCCCCATCATCAGGTACGTGTAGGACAATGGAAAGAAGGGCGCTTCTTGGGTGAGAAACTACGCTACACCACCGACCGCATCTATGGCATCGACATCTCGCGCTATCAGCACGAGCAGGGGCGCAAGCGCTTCCGCATCAACTGGGACAAGGTGCGCATCACCTCGCTCGGCAAGCGCCACCAGACGGAGGGACAGACCTATCCCGTCTCGTTCGTCTACATCAAAAGCACTGAGAGTACCAGCATCCGCAACCGATATTATCTGAAAGACTATGCGGCTGCTCGTGCACAGGGCATTCGGGTTGGCGCCTACCACTTCTTCTCGCTCAAGACAACGGCGCTGGCACAAGCGGCTTACTTCGTCAACCACACTCAGTTCCGCAGCGGAGACTTTCCGCCTGTACTCGACGTGGAGCCAACGGATGTACAAATCAGGCAGATTGGCGGTGACGAGGAACTGATGCGCCGCATCCGCACCTTCATGGAATATGTTGAGAAGCGCACCCACATGCGTCCCATTCTCTACGTCAGCCAGATGTTCGTCAACCGCCACATGCAGAACGCAACGGACATCAAGAAGAACTACAACGTATGGATAGCCCGCTATGGCGAGTACAAGCCTGACGTGAAGCTGGTTTACTGGCAATTGTGCGCTGACGGACGCGTCAACGGCATCACAGGCCCCGTCGACATCAACGTCTTCAACGGCTACCAAGGGCAGTTCGACAAATTTATCCGCACGGGATTCCACCGCTAAAGATGCCGAAGGTGAGCAATCAGAGATAAAAGTCCTGCGTCAGCTGTTTGTACGTCTCGTCACCTAAGGTCATCACCTCAAACACGCGCTCACAGGGATGCTTGCGGAAGGCCAGCAGGAAACGCTTGGCAGGCTTTCCATGAACAGTTCTCACGGCACAGACACGGCTCTGGAAAAATCCCCGGAACGTCGCCTCATCTTCCATGCGCTGGCGGTAGTCGAAAGGCACCACCACACTCAGCTCGCCTTCGTTGCTCAGCAGCCGCCACGCGGCCTCCATCAGCTCTGCGTAAGTCAGCGTCTCAGCGTGTCGTGCCACGTTGCGCTGCCGGTCAGGAGCATTCAACGAGTCGATAAAAAACGGCGGATTGCTCACCACGGCATCATACACCCCCTGCTGGTCAGCTTGCTGTGCCAGTGCCTGCACCATCCCGTGCAGCACCTCTACCCTGTCAGCAAATGGCGAGTTGCCGGCATTCTGCTGCGCCTGACGTACAGCCCCTTCGTCCACGTCTATGGCCGTCACGCGAGCCTCTGGGTAACGTTGTGCCAACATCAGCGCCACAACGCCCGTCCCCGTGCCAACGTCCAAGATACGTGAGCATAGCTCCCCTGCCATCCGCGAGCACTGCTCTCCTGCCAGAGGGGAGCTGCCGAAGGCTGAGGGGAGGGAGGCCCACGCTCCTACGAGCACGCCGTCAGTACCAACCTTCATGGCGCACAAGTCCTGTTCTATGGTGAATCTTTTGAACCGAAACATACTTTTTGCCTGCAAAGATATTAAAATATCTTATCATTCTCGCATTATTTCGCCAAAAAGTTGTACCTTTGCACCTCATTATGGAAGAAAAAGTAACAATGTATATGGATAATAGGAACAGGTCGTTCTCAATGATTGCCGATGTGGAGGGCGATTACAGCGACCTGACAAACTTGGAGATGCCTGATTCACTACCCATTCTGGCTGTCCGCAATCTGGTATTGTTTCCCGGTGTAGTTTCACCCATTCTGATAGGACGTGAGGCAAGCATGACACTCATCCGCAAGGCAGAGAAGAGTGGTCAGCTCATTGGCATAGTAACCCAACGCGACCCCGAAGTGGAGCACCCCATCCGCGCTGACCTCCACGACATGGGTGTATTCGGAAAGATTCTCAAGACGCTGACGTTGCCCAACGGCAACATTACAGCCATCGTACAGGGCTTGGGGCGTATGCGCCTGCTGGACTTGCAGAAGTACAAGCCCTATCTGATAGGCCATGTGGCAACTGCCCCGGAGGACGAACCCGACAAGCGCGACGTAGAGTTTGCAACAGCCATTGAGGACCTGCGCAACCAAACCGCCGAGTATATCAATATGAGTGAAGAGATACCCGACGAGGCCGCGTTTGCCATCAAGAACGTGGGGAACAACATCATGGCGCTGAACTTCATCTGCTCCAACATGCCCTTCACCATCAAGGAGAAGATGGCCCTGCTGCAGATGGATTCTATCAAGGAACGCCTGTTCAATACGCTGCGCATCATCAACCGCGAAATAAATCTCCAGACGCTGAAGCTGGACATCCGCAACAAGACGCGCGACGACATTGACGAGCAGCAGCGCAACTACTTCCTACAGCAGCAAATCAAGAACTTGCAGGCCGAGATGGGCAACGAGAGTACGCCCGAGAAGAAGGAACTGCTGGAAAAGGCCCGCAAGAAGAAATGGCCTGAGGAAATCGAGAAGTTCTTCTACAAGGAAGTGGAGAAACTGGACCAAGTAAACCCGCAGTCGCCCGACTTCAACGTGCAACTGACCTATCTGCAGACGCTGGTGGGGCTGCCTTGGGGCGAATATACGAAGGACGACCTGGATCTGAAGCGTGCCCAGAAGATTCTGGATCGCGACCACTACGGCATGGAGAAGGTGAAGGAGCGCATTCTGGAATATATTGCCGTGCTGTCGCTGCGTGGCGACCTGAAGTCGCCCATTCTCTGCCTCTACGGGCCTCCGGGCGTGGGTAAGACGTCGCTCGGAAAGTCTATTGCCGACGCACTGAAGCGCAAGTACGTGCGTGTGTCGCTGGGCGGCCTGCACGACGAGGCCGAGATTCGCGGCCACCGTCGTACCTACATCGGCGCCATGCCCGGTCGCATCATCAAGAACATCCAGAAGGCCGGCTCGTCAAATCCCGTCTTCATTCTCGACGAGATAGACAAGGTGACGCAGAACACGCACAACGGCGACCCCGCCTCAGCCCTGCTTGAGGTGCTCGACCCTGAGCAGAACGGCGCCTTCCACGACAACTATCTGGACGTTGACTACGATCTGTCGAAGGTGATGTTCATTGCCACCGCCAACAACCTCGGCACCATCCCCCGCCCCCTGCTGGACCGCATGGAGATTATCGAAGTGTCGGGCTACATTACGGAGGAGAAATACGAGATTGCGAAGCGCCACCTGATTCCCAAGGAGAAGGAAAACACGGGCTTGACGGACAGGCGGCTGACGTTCAACAAGGCTTCTATCGAAAATATCATCGAACAGTACACCCGGGAGAGCGGCGTGCGCCAGTTGGAGAAGCAAATCAACAAGTCGCTGCGCAAATTAGCCTACAAAAAGGCCGAGAACGGGGAGCTGCCCTACGAAAAAATCACCCCGACGGAGATTGAGGACCTGCTGGGCAAGCCTCCTTTCTACCGCGACATCTACCAGGGCAACGCCTACGCCGGCGTGGTCACCGGTTTGGCGTGGACGAGCGTCGGCGGCGAGATATTATTCATCGAGACGTCGCTGTCGAAGGGCAAGGGTGCCAAATTGACACTGACGGGCAACCTGGGCGACGTGATGAAGGAGAGCGCCGTCATAGCGCTGGAATATGTGAAGGCCCACGTCGACGTGCTGGGCATCGACTACCGCATCTTCGACAACTGGAACATCCACATCCACGTGCCGGAGGGCGCCACGCCGAAGGACGGCCCGTCGGCGGGCATCACGATTGCCACGTCGATAGCCTCGGCGCTGACGCAGCGCAAGGTGCGCCGGAACACGGCCATGACGGGCGAGATAACGCTGCGCGGAAAGGTGCTTCCCGTGGGCGGCATCAAGGAGAAAATCCTGGCAGCGAAGCGTGCCGGCATCACCGACATCGTGATGTGCCGCGAGAACGAGAAGGACATCAACGAGATTCCCGATATGTACCTGAAGGGCGTCACGTTCCACTACGTCGAGAACGTGCAGGACGTGTGGAACTTCGCGCTGACGGACGAGATTGTGGAGCACCCGATGACGTTCGACATTCCGGAGGAGAAAGCGAAGAGTGAAAAGTAAAGAATCAGCCACCGCACTACCAAAATGACGTTTGAAGTACAACATA
>JAFUXE010000080.1 GCA_017477205.1 Alloprevotella sp. | reverse complement strand
GTGAAAAGCCTTGCGAACAGCAGCCTGAAGCGCGGACAGACAAACGAAGTGCTTTTCGACGAGCCCTACACCGTCACCGACGGCGGTGTCTATGTGGGCTATACACTGAACATCTCCACCGTCAATAACGACAACGACATCCGTCCCATCGCCTATACCGCCGACGTGCATGCACCGCACTCCCTGTATCTTCGCACGAGCGACGGACTGACGGAATGGGCGGACTACAGCGAAGACTTCGGCGCCCTTGCCATGCAGTTGCTTTTCACCAACGGCCTCACCCACAATGCGGTGGGCGCACAGGGCAGTGAAGCTGTCTCCGCCTCCGTGAACGGAACGTCTGTTGTTCCCGTTACCTTGGTGAACTACAGCCCCGACGGTGTGACGTCCATTGACTACACCGTCACCTCCGATGGCGTGAAGGGCGATGTGCAGCACTACACCCTCGAAGAACCCTTCACGGCCTATGGTCCTTTCCTCGCAAAGCTGCCCGTCAGCGTGGGCGACAAGATGGGTGAGGTGAAGAAGACCGTCACCGTCACTCACGTAAACGGCACGGAGAATACGGTTGCGGCAAAGGACGCTTCTACGGACATCACGCTGAACGTTCTGGGCGAAAGCCTTCCCAAGAAGGTCGTCATCGAGGAATTCAGCGGCACGTGGTGCCTTTGGTGTCCCATGGGAACGAAGGGCGTGGAGCTTTCGGAGGAGAAATTCGGCGACAAGGTTATTGCCATCGAAGTGCACGACCAGGATATCCTCTGGGACGAATCCCTCGGCTACGACCCGCTCATCGGTACGCTCATCGGACTTCCCGCCTGCTTCATCAATCGCGGACCTGAGCTTGACCCCTATTATGGTTCCGCAGGCGGAAAGTACTATGGTCTGGATGCCGACATTCAGGATGAGCTTGGCCGCACGGCAGAGGCCACGATAGACCTGACGGCAAGCTGGGACGGCGCGATGAACAAGATTGAAGCCGTTGCCGGCGTTCAGTTCCAGATAGATGCCAAGCAGTCCGACTATGCCTTGGGATATGTCGTGACCGCAGGGACGCTGACGGGCACGGGCAAGGACTGGGCACAGTCCAACGGACTCTCCGGCGACACTTCCCTTGACTACGACGATAACCTGCTGGAATTCATCAACGGGCCGAAGACAATAGCAAATGCCACCTTCCACAACGTGGCCGTAGCTGCGGCAGGCGTGGAAAGCGGCGTGAAAGGCAGCGTGAAGGCACCCATCGTGGCTGGTGAGCGGCAGGAACATACGCAGACGTTCGACCTGAGCGAGAACAAGACCGTCCAGGACAAGTACGACCTAAGCGTCGTCGCCTTCCTCCTCAACACGAAGACCGGGCGCATTGTGAATGCGGAAAAGGTAAAGGTTGACAATCCCGAAGGTGTCGGTACGGCAGAGCTCCCGCAGGCGACGGAAGCCATCTTCAACATACAGGGACAGCGCCTTGTGCAAATGCAACGCGGCGTGAACATTCTGCGTGGTGCGGACGGCTCTGCAAGGAAGATTCTTGTTAAATAATGTGTGCCGAAGTCCGATTAAAGTAGTAACTTCGCAGCCAAAATCGGAAGAATTATGAAGAAAACACTTTTGACGGCTCTGTTCCTGGGCTGCTTCCTGCCCCTTGTACCGACGGCAGGCGCACAGGCCAGATACGGCTATCTCCACTACGACTCGCTCCTTGTCTCCATGCCTGAATACACGCAGGCGGTGGACGGCCTTTTGGGGCTGAAGGTGCAATACGAGGCCGAGGCCGAATACAACGAAATGACGTTCAAGCGTCTCTTTGCGGAGTTCCTGCAAGGACAGAAGGACTTTCCCCAGAACATCATGCTGAAGCGTCAGCGTGACTTGCAGGACGCGATGGAACGAGGCCTCGCCTATCGCCACGAAGCCGACAGCATCCTGCGCGAGGCTGAGCGCGAGGTTTTGCGCCCCGTGCGCGAGAAGCTCTCCGAGGCCATCCTGCAGGTAGGACGTGAGCGCGGCTACGACTTCATCGTGGACCTTGACAGCACGGCCTTCCCTTTCCTGAACGACGACAGGGCTGAGGATGCGGCGCCCTACGTGAGGGAGAAGTTACAATAGCAATTTTAGAACATACCCATAGAACCGACGAAAAGCAAATCCATACGGCATGAAGATAGGAGTTTTTGACAGCGGATATGGTGGCCTCACCATCCTGAACGAGATACGCAGGAAACTTCCCCAATACGACTACATCTACCTGGGCGACAATGCCCGCGCGCCTTACGGCCCCCACAGCTATGAGGTGATATATCGCTACACGCTGGAATGTGTCACGGCGTTGCTGGAGCGCGACTGCGCCTTGGTGATACTGGCCTGCAACACGGCCTCCGCAAAGGCTCTGCGCACCATCCAGCAGAACGACCTTCCGCGTTTTGGTGCCGAACGGCGCGTGCTGGGCGTCATCCGTCCCACCGTGGAATGTGTGCCTGCGCTCACAAGGACGCATCACGTGGGTCTGCTTGCTACGCCGGGCACGGTGAACTCCGGCAGTTACACGATGGAACTCCACAACATCGACCCCCAGCTGCGCCTCACGGCTTTGGCCTGCCCTATGTGGGTGCCGCTCGTGGAGTATGGCGAGCACAACAGTGCCGGTGCCGACTACTTCATCAAGAAGCGAATAGAGCAGTTGTTCAGTGTGGATCCGCAGATTGACACCATCATCCTTGGCTGTACGCACTATCCGCTCCTGATGCACAAGATTCGCCGCTACGTACCCGACGGCGTGCGCGTGGTGAGCCAGGGTAAGTATGTGGCAAGCAGCCTTGTTGACTACTTGCATCGCCACCCCGAAATGGAGAAGCGGCTCAGCAAGGATGGCCGTGCGCACTTCCTCACTACGGAGAGCGCCGACAAGTTCAGTCGCGCGGCCAGCGTCTTCATGCCCGGAGCTTATGTGGAAGCAAAACAAATAGACCTGAACTAAACATACACACATATTATTATATATGATTTCCTTTTTCAGAACCCCGCAGCAGAGCATCATCGCTACGCAGGCGGACCACGTCCTGACGCAGGACGAAGTGCAGAAACTTTGCTGGCTCTATGGCGGAGCCGGACTCCTTGAGGGCGACTCCGTGAAGGGGCGCTTCGTGGGGCCGCGCCGCGAGATGATAACGCCCTGGAGCACGAATGCCGTTGAGATTACGCAGAACATGAATCTCAGCGGCATTTCGCGTATTGAAGAGTACTTCCCTTGTGAGGGCGACGACTTCGACCCCATGTTGCAGCGTCTCTACGACGGCCTCGACCAGGGCATCTTCACCGTCAGCATCACGCCGGACCCCATCCGCTACATCAGCGACCTCGAGGCCTACAACGAGCAGGAAGGCCTCGCCCTCTCGCCGGAGGAGATTGCCTATCTCCACCGGGTGGAAGCGCAGCTCGGCCGTCAGCTGACGGACTCGGAGGTCTTCGGCTTCGCACAGATAAACTCCGAGCACTGCCGCCACAAAATCTTCGGGGGCACCTTCATCATTGACGGCAAGGAGATGCCGTCCTCCCTCTTCAACCTCATCAAGAAGACGACGCGTGAGCATCCGCACCATATCCTCTCGGCCTACAAGGACAACGTGGCGTTCAGCCAGGGGCCCGTCGTGGAGCAGTTCGCGCCGCGCCGCGCCGACACGAGCGACTTCTTTGAGACGCGCGACGTGGAGAGCGTCATCTCCATCAAGGCCGAGACGCACAACTTCCCCACGACGGTGGAACCGTTCAACGGCGCTTCCACGGGTACGGGCGGCGAGATTCGCGACCGCATGGGCGGCGGCGTCGGCTCCTGGCCCATTGCGGGCACGGCTGTCTATATGACCGCACCGCGCGACAGCAAACGTCCGTGGCTCTACCAGACGCCGGAGCAGATTCTCATTAAGGCCTCCAACGGTGCCAGCGACTTCGGCAACAAGTTCGGACAGCCCCTCATCGCGGGTTCTGTCCTCACCTTCGACCACGAGGAGAACGGCGAGCAGTACGGTTACGACAAGGTCATCATGCTGGCAGGCGGCGTGGGCTACGGCACGAAGCGCGACTGCCTGAAAGGTACGCCGCAGAAGGGCAACAAGGTGGTGGTCGTCGGTGGCGACAACTACCGCATCGGCCTGGGTGGCGGCTCTGTGAGCTCCGTGGAGACGGGACGCTACTCCAGCGGCATTGAGCTCAATGCCGTGCAGCGCGCCAACCCCGAGATGCAGAAGCGCGCCTACAACCTCATCCGCGCGCTCTGTGAGAGCGAGGAGAACCCCGTTGTCAGCATCCACGACCACGGCTCTGCCGGTCACGTGAACTGCCTCTCCGAACTTGTGGAGGAGTGCGGCGGCCGCATAGACATGTCTAAACTTCCCGTCGGTGACCCGACGCTTTCCGCGAAGGAAATCATCGCCAACGAAAGCCAGGAGCGCATGGGACTGCTCATCGACGAGAAGCACATCGAGGACGTGCGCCGCATCGCCGAGCGCGAGCGCGCCCCGCTGTATGTCGTCGGCGAAACCACGGGCGACGCCCACTTCAGCTTCGAGCAGGCCGACGGCGAGCGTCCCTTCGACCTCGACGTGGCGCAGATGTTCGGTCATTCGCCCAAGACGGTGATGGTGGATGAGCACATCGTGCGGCAGTACAAGGACGTTCCGTCTGTTGCGACTGAGTCGCAACAAACAGGACAGGCTCTCCTTGCCGCCCTGCAGAAGGTGCTGCGTCTGGAGGCCGTGGCCTGCAAGGACTGGCTGACGAACAAGGTGGACCGCAGCGTGACGGGAAAGATTGCCCGCCAGCAGTGCGTGGGAGCCCTACAGCTGCCCCTTGCCGACTGCGGCGTTGTGGCTCTGGACTACAAGGGCGACAGCGGCATCGCCACCGCCCTTGGCCATGCCCCGCAGGCCGGACTTGCCAATCCCGCCGCAGGTAGCGTGCTCTCCGTGTCCGAAGCCCTGACGAACATCGTCTTCGCCCCCCTCGCAGAGGGACTTGACAGCGTATCGCTATCCGCCAACTGGATGTGGCCCTGCCGCGCCCAGAAGGGTGAGGACGCCCGCCTCTACGATGCCGTGCAGGCACTCAGCGACTTCTGCTGCTCCCTCGGCATCAACGTGCCGACGGGTAAGGACAGCCTCTCCATGACGCAGAAATACCCTGACGGCTCGAAGGTCATCGCCCCGGGCACCGTCATCGTCAGTGCCGGCGGCGAGGTGAAGGACGTGCGCAAGGTCGTC
>JAFUXE010000079.1 GCA_017477205.1 Alloprevotella sp. | reverse complement strand
TCCAGGTGGGAGTCCTTGAAGTAGTCGTAGCCGTTGTTCGCGGTCAAGTCCAGGTTTACGGACGCCTCCACCTTGGGCCCTGCGTAGATTTCAAGGCCAATGGCGAACTCCAGGAGCTTCGAGAGCCAGGAGTTGTTCTCCAGCCTGATGTTGCTCTTGGCGCCAATCTGCGCGAAGCCGCTGAACGTGGAGCCCGCGCCGAGCAGCGAGCCGTCCGTGTCGAGGACAGGCGCGTCGTCACCCTTGTCGAGGTTTCCCCAGGTGAAAGTCCAGGCGTTGTCGGCCTTGTTGTCATAGACGAAGGTCTGCGAGAAGCCGAACTCAGCCTTTGGCAGGTCAAGGCTCATATCCGCCGTACCGCCTATGCGGAAGAATCCCGAGGGGGCTGGGTCGCACTGGAAGATGGGGAAGAAGGCCGGGAACTTGACGGCGGGTATGAGTCCGAGCGGCGTGGGGATGTCCCACTCGTGGGCTCCGGACATGGTAGCATGTATGCTCGCCCCTGCGGAGAAGCCTTCGCGGAAGACGAGCTTGAGGAAGACGTGCTTGTCGAACACGCCGGAGATGTTATAGACGGTGCTGCACGTGGCCGTGAATCCGAGGTCAACGCCCACGTTGACGCTGAAGGGCCCGTCGTGATAGAGCTCCTTCTGTAGGCGTCCGCTCCAGTCGAAGATGGTGCGGTCGTAGTTGCCGCTTGACTTCAGACCTGCTACGCGGTGGCGCACGTTGCCCGCCGCGTCGGTGCCTATCTGCTCTATCGTTATCACTTGGTCGAAGATTTCGCCCCAGTCGGTAACGAAGTCACACTCGCAGACGGTCTGCCCGCCTTCGGTGCGCACGGCGGTCACCTTGCCCAGGAAGCCGCTTTCGCCATATACGCTCTCGTCAAAGCCTGCCAGCACGTCGCCCACCTGCGGCCGGAGCGCGGCGGGCAGGGCGGAGGTGAAGGCGATGCGGCCCGTCTCGGCCTCAGCGTCCATTGACGAAGCGGCGACACAGGCCGTCATGCTCAGGTCGTCCATCATCCGCACGGCGGAGTTCAGGCGTATCTCCGGCTGCTGAAAGCCGACGGAGTCGATGGCGGCCAACGGTATGCGGTCGAGCGAATCCGCCGTCTGCACCTCTTGGATGACATAGACGTCGTGCTCCACGCTGTCAAGGTCGAACTTGGAGTAGCCCATGCGCTGCACCTGGTCGAAGAAGAAGCCGTTGAAGTCGCCGTCATTGCGGTAGATGTAGAAGGCATCCTGGGAGAAGGTGGGAAGGGCCATAAAAACGGCAAAAAGCAAGCCCAACAGCCTCACTCCCAGCCCCTCTCCTAAAGGCGAGGGGAATGAGATGTTACTGCGGCGTGGGCGTTCTTCACTTAGTCGCTCTATACATTTTAATATATAATGTCTCATAGTTGTATGTTTCTTGATTTGATTTGCATTTTACTCCCCTCTCCCCTTGGAATTTTCGGAGCAGCGAGAGAAGAGCAAACTCGTTTGTTCTTCCGAGTCGCGTCGAAAATCGCGTAAGCAAAGGGGTCGGGGGTGAGGCTGGTGGGGCTGTCCGTTTACTTCTTCAAGAACTTATAGCTTGCCTCTCCGGCCTTGATGATATAGATGCCCGTGGGCATTCCTGCTACGGAGACGACGGAGGACTGCCCCTCTGCCGCATGCTGCGAGCTGAGGAGTTTCCCGTCGGGAGAATAGAGCTCAAGGGGCGTGCCTGTAGGCAGGCCGTCGAACCTCATGCCGTCAGCAGCCTGCGAGACGCGTACCTCGCCGCCTCTGACGGGCTGAATGCCCACGTCGGGGAAGCTGCCCTCGTAGGTGTAGCGCAGCACCTTCTCCAGAGGGTAGCTGACGCTCACCTTGTCCGTCTTCAGGAACAGGGCACCGTCCTGGAACGTTGTCTCGGGCTGGTCGCTCAGGTCGTGGGTGACCTTCGTGCCGTCCGTCAGCCAGACGACGAGGCGCTGGGGGCCGTCGCCCATGGCGCGTGCCGCCGTCAGCGACAGCATCGCGGCCAGTAGAATCAGAATCTTCTTCATGATGCTTTTGGTATTGGTTGGTTTGTGGCTGCAAAAATATACACAAAAATCCCGAAAACACTCCTGATTTTTGTAAAAAGACTCCTGATTACGAAAATCAGGAGTCTTTTTTTGCAAAAAACCGCATTTTCTCATCCTGCGGCACCTGTTTCGCGCACTTTTTCCTGCTGCTTCATGCAGGAAATTCCTTTCTCATCCGTTGAAAAAAATGCAAAGTAGCGCCCCCGAAGCACTCCCGGGACAGACAGGTTAAACACGAAATCCACGAACTTGCACGAAACGATAACCGCTACCGTGATGACGGCAAAAAAATGCCGTGACGGATTCATTCTTCACAGCATCTCGCAAGATTTATCACGGCATCAAAACCAATTTATCACGGCATCTCGCAGGATTCTTCTGCGCATCTCGCTGAATCGTTAAGGCATCTCGTCGGAAGATAAAGGCACTTCGTCAGATCGTCAAGGCATCTTATCCAGATATTATCACGACGGACACAAAAGAAGCAGGCTCCGTGGGCCTGCTTCTTTGCGTATGGGTTGGTCCGAACGGACGGACAGGGATACTTATTCGCTCTGGGGAGCCTGGTCGATGAGCTCCATGAACTGGTCGAGCTTCGGTGTGACGATGATTTGCGTGCGGCGGTTGCGCTGGCGACCGAGTTCGGTGTCGTTGTCGGCAATGGGATTATACTCTCCGCGGCCGCCTGCTGTGAGGCGCGAGGGATCCACGCCATACTTTTCCTGCAAGGCCATGACGACGCTGGCGGCACGCAGGCAGGAGAGGTCCCAGTTGTTGCGGATGTTCGTGCGGCTGATGGGCACGGGGTCCGTGTTGCCTTCCACGAGGACGTCGTAGTCCTTGTAGTCCTTGATGATCTTGGCAATTTTTGCCAGGGTCTGCTGTCCGCGCTCGTTGATTTCGTAGCTTCCGCTCTTGTAGAGCATGTTGTCGGCCAGGGAGATATAGACAACGCCCTTGAGCACCTTCACGTCAACCTCCTGGAGTTCGTCGCGGCTGAGGCTGCGCGTGAGGTTGTTGGTCAGCACCATGTTGAGCGAGTCGCTTTTGCTCTTGGCTTCGACAAGCTGCTTGATGTACCTGTTGGAGGCGTTTATCTCGTCCACGAGCTTGGAGATGTTGATGTTTCCCTGTGAGTTCTGGGCAATGCTGCGGTCAAGGCTCTTCTGGAGCTTCGCATAGTCGGAACGCAGCTCTGCGTTGCGGCGCTGCTCGTCGTCAAGGCGCTCTTGCAGGCTGCTGGCTGCGGAGCGGCTTTGCGTCAGTTGCAGGCGCGTGTCCTCAGCATCTTTTGCCAGCGTGGCATAGCGTGCGTTGGCATCGCCTATGGCTGCTTTCAGCTCGGTGTTCTCGTTCTGAAGTTCTGCAAACTTGGCTTTGCTGACGCAGCTTGTGGCTGTCAGCATAGCACCTCCGAGGAGGAGGCATGTCAGGATGTTCGTCTTCATGTTTTCTTGTGTGTGTTGGTTCGGACGTATGACTGTTTTGCGGGCCATACGTTTAAGTGGATGTTGAAGTTTTAGGCTTTTTTAAGGCATGCGTGCCTTGTGCCGTTGTCTTAGGGATGCGCTTCTGGCTCGTCGTCCAGAATGCTGTACCAGTCGTCCTTCTCGCGCAAGCGACGGCGGCGTTCGTAGTCGGTCTGCCTACCACCAGCAGCCCCTTCGCGTTCGTACTCTTCGCGCTCGGCATCCTGCCGATAGCGTGCGTCGTCAAAATCTTCTCGTGCCATAGTTGTAGGAATTAAAGTGTGGAGTGTTTGGATTGCCCCAGCCCAGCGTCCCTAATGGGATGCGAGTTCCTCCAGGGCGCGCTTCACGATGTCGTTGCGGCGGTTCACGAACATGAAGTATTCGTTGCGGTCGAAGACATCGTAGATGATGAGTCCTTTCAGCATGAAGCGCAGGTCGTCCAGCGTGCGCTCCAGTTCCGCGTCGTCGGCAGGCTCGATTTTGCGCTGCCGTCCCACGCTGAGCACGGAGTCCACAAGTGCTTCCGGCACTTCATAGTCGCGGATGAAAGTTTCTGCGTCGGCAAAATCAGCATGCAGGGCGGCGCGGTTGCGGTCCACGTAGTGGAGAGCCTGGTCGTTGATGATGTTTGCGCGGCGCAGGGCTTGGTAGAACTTCGTATAGGTCGTCGTGTCCAGCGGGACGAAGATGTCCGGCATCAGGCCTCCGCCGCCATACACCGTGCGGTGCTTCTTCAGCGTCTGATAGACCTTCGTGGAATCCAGGTGGATGGAGTCGATGGCGAGGAGCTCGCCGTGCTTGAGGCGTTCGGCAATGTCGCGGTCGTAGTCCTCCTTCTGTCCCTTTACGTAGGGCTTCTGGATGCAGCGGCCGGAGGGCGTGTAGTAGTGCGCCACCGTCAGGCGTATCATCGAGCCGTCGGGGAGGGGGAGGGGGCGCTGTACCAGTCCCTTCCCGAAGGTGCGGCGTCCGATGATGGTGCCCCGGTCGTGGTCCTGCACCGCTCCGCTGACAATCTCGGCTGCCGAGGCTGTGTATTCGTCCACGAGGACGACGAGGCGTCCCTTGCGGAATTCGCCGCCGCCGCGTGCTTCGTGGGTCTGCCGGGGTGCGTTCATGCCTTCCGTATAGACCAGGAGGTCGCCCTTGTTAAGGAATTCGTTGGCAATGTCAATGGCCGCCTCCAGATAGCCGCCCGTATTCAGTGTCAGGTCCAGGATGAGGTCTTTCATCCCTTCCTTCTTCAGCTTCTTCAGGGCTTCCCGCACCTCGTCGTGGCTCGGTGCGCCAAAGCGCTCCAGGCGGATGTAGCCGGTGTGGGGCGCTATCATGTATGCCGCATCCATCGTGTTGACGGGAATCTTGTCCCTGACGACATTGAAGAACAGCGTGTCCGCCACGTCGCGGCGCACCACCGTCAGGCGCACACGGGTGCCCTTCGGTCCGCGCAGGAGCTTCATCATGTCGTTGCGGTCCATCTTCACACCGGCAATGGGTTTCCCGTCCACGCCCACAATGCGGTCGCCGCTGAGGATGCCCACCTTCTCGCTCGGTCCCTTGCGGATGGTCTGGATGACGACGAGCGTATCCTCCAGGACGTTGAACTGCACACCGATGCCGTCGAAGTTTCCTTCGAGCGGCTCGTTCATCTTGCGCGTTTCCTCGGGGTCGCTATAGGCAGAGTGGGGGTCCAGCTTGTCGAGCATTCCACGGATGGCATACTCCGTCAGCTTTGTCTGGTCCACGCTGTCCACGTAGAGC
>JAFUXE010000078.1 GCA_017477205.1 Alloprevotella sp. | reverse complement strand
CACCCCATCCTGAAGGTGGAGCGCGAGGGTCTGAAGAAGATGACGCGACAGGCCTTCCGCGACGTGGCCTTCCTCCTGCGCCGCGCCCACAACGAGCAGGTGGCGAAGATTCTCTCCGACCCCGAAGCTTCGGAGAACGACAAGTACGTAGCCCTCACCTTCCTGCGCAACGCGGAGGTGGCCGCGAAGGGACAGCTCCCCTTCTGCCAGGACACGGGTACGGCCATCATCCACGGCGAGAAGGGACAGCAGGTGTGGACCGCGCCCGACGACAAGGGCTACCACTGCGACGAGGAAGCCATCTCGCGCGGCGTCTATGAGACCTACACGGAGGAGAACCTGCGCTATTCGCAGAACGCCCCGCTCAACATGTACGACGAGGTGAACACGCGCTGCAACCTGCCCGCACAGATTGACATCGAGGCCACCGAAGGCATGGAGTACAAGTTCCTCTGCGTCATCAAGGGCGGCGGCTCCGCCAACAAGACGTACCTCTACCAGGAGACGAAGGCCATCCTGAACCCGCAGACGCTGGTGCCCTTCCTCGTCTCGAAGATGAAGAGCCTCGGCACGGCGGCCTGCCCGCCCTACCACATCGCCTTCGTCATCGGCGGCACATCGGCGGAGAAGAACCTCCTCACCGTGAAGCTCGCCTCCACGAAGTACTACGACTCCCTGCCCACGACGGGCGACGAGACGGGCCGCGCCTTCCGCGACGTGGCACTGGAGGAGCGCCTCTACGAAGAGGCCTGCAAGATTGGCCTGGGCGCACAGTTCGGCGGCAAGTACTTCGCCCACGACATCCGCGTCGTCCGCCTGCCGCGCCACGGCGCATCATGTCCCGTAGGCCTGGGCGTCAGCTGCTCCGCTGACCGCAACATCAAGTGCAAAATCAACAAGGACGGCATCTGGATTGAAAAGCTCGACGACCGTCCCACGGAGCTCATTCCCGAAAGCATGCGCGAGGCAGGCGAAGGCGGCGGCGTCCGCGTGGACCTGAACCGCCCGATGAAGGAGGTGCTGGCACAGCTGACGCAGTATCCCGTCTCCACGCGCCTCTCCCTGAACGGCACCATCATCGTGGCGCGCGACATCGCCCACGCCAAGATCAAGGAACGCCTGGACCGCGGCGAGGACATCCCGCAGTACCTGAAAGACCACCCCGTGCTCTACGCCGGACCGGCCAAGACGCCCGCAGGCATGCCCTGCGGCTCGATGGGTCCCACGACGGCCAACCGCATGGATCCCTACGTGGACCTCTTCCAGTCGAAAGGCGGCTCGCTGCTCATGATTGCCAAGGGCAACCGCACGCAGCAGGTGACGGACGCCTGCAAGAAGTACGGCGGCTTCTACCTCGGCAGCATCGGCGGCCCCGCAGCCGTGCTCTCCTATCAGAGCATCAAGAGCATCGAGTGCGTGGAATATCCCGAGCTCGGCATGGAAGCCGTCTGGAAGATTGAAGTCGAGGACTTCCCCGCCTTCATCCTCGTGGACGACAAGGGCAACGATTTCTTCAAAGGCCTCGGACTGTAAAGAATAAAAACCATAAGGAGCCCCTCCAATCGGAGGGACTCCTTATTTATATATACACGCACGCGCGAGGCGGACACGTGCCCGGCAGGGAAACGCGCGGGTGGCGGTACTCTCGTCAGTTGGCGTCCTCGGTGGAGGCGGGAGCTGCAGGCGCAGCGGGCGTGGCGGGAGCGGGAGCCGGCGTGATGGTCTCGACGGAGACCTCGTCGCCCTCACCCTCGGTAGCCTCCTCCGTCTCCTCCTGCTTCGGGGCGGCGGTTTCGGCAGGACGTTCGGGCTCTGCCGTGTCGGCCTGCGGCGTACCGCTGGAGACACCAATCCAGTCAACGGTGGCCTCCACGTCGGCATCGGTGGAGTCCGCCATGTCGTAGGGGCGCACCTCTACGGGTTCGGTGGTACCGTCGGAGGCGAGCAGCACCCATGCGATGCCCACCACGATGGCAATGCCCAGCAGGGACAGCACCCAGTTGCGCAGGGCGATGAGGTTCTGCTGCTTTTCCGTGCGCACCTTCGCGGGCTTCTTCTCTGTGCGAGGTGCTTTATTCTCCGTGTTTGTTTCCATGTTGGCTATTGATGTGTTGGTTTGCTTCCGGGCGGCGAAGTTATTGAAAAAATACGTCAATGCCATCATTCCCCTGCGGATATTTTTCCGATGTGCTGCGGAGGTTTTGCGTTTCTGTCCCTTTTTCGCTACATTTGCGCCGCCTTTGCAACAAGATAAAAGCAAATAACCAAAAATAATGAAACGCATCCTTACCCTTGCCTGCTTCGTTCTCATGGCACTGCATGCCAGCGCCGTCCTGAACGAACGCGACCTCGCGCAGTCGCTATCCGTGCTTCGCGTAGAACTGAAAACCGCCTACTTGCAGCAGAAGCAGAACATGGCGCGCTTCCAGATGATGAACGAAGCGCAGCACATGCGCATGCTGAACATCATGCAGAAGAGCAGCCAGATAGGCCTGATGCTCTATTCGCAGAAGGACGAATACGTCTTCGACCTCACCTATGCCTGCCATGAGGCTACGCAACAGTACATGGACTTCAAGCGCAACCGCCTGCCCTACGACCGCATTGCCCAGCGCATGCACGCAGAGGTGGAGCGCTACGACAGCCTCATCGCCGCCCTGGAGATGCTGCCGCCCTCGCTGGTGCAGCCCGTCATGCCGGAAGGCGAGGAGGGTGCTGCCGCCATCGGCATCAGCAGCGACAGCCTGCAACGCTACATGCTGGACGAGCAGGGACAGGCCGATCGTGAGGAGTGCCTGCTCTATGCAAAGGCGCTGCGAAACAACTTCGTGCGCTTCTACAACCAGATAGACAGCGACAAGGACAGCTACCAGTTCCTGGACAACCAGCTCTCCGGCCTCCACGCCTATGCACAGAAACGCTATCAGGACGTGCAGCAGAGCATCTTCAGCAACTCCGGCACGAACTATTTCATGATGCTCATGTCGCTGCCGCGCTACTGGAACTTCGCCATGCGCGACATCTACAACAAGTACAGCTCCTCGCAGGAATACCAGTCCGTGGACAGCGAATGGCGCGGCAACGTGGTGTGGGGCTACGTCCTGTTTGTGGTCTTCTACCTCGTGCTGGCCATCGTGCTGAGCATCAGCATCGTCACGATTCTCATGCGGCGCGTGAAGCGCTTGCAGACGGAGGAGATGCGGCAGCGCCGCGTGCCGATGAACATCTGCCTTGGCGTGCTCATCTTTGCCATCAGCATCATGATTGTGCGCCTGTTCCTGACGCACAACTTCTACGTCATGGCCTCGAACCTGCTGGTGGAATACGCCTGGCTGCTGGTGGTCATCTTCGTCAGCCTGCTGGTGCGCCTGAACAGCGAGCAGATACGCAACGGCTTCCGCCTCTACACGCCCATCGTCCTGATGGGACTCATCATCATCATCTTCCGCATCGTCTTCATCCCGAACACGCTGGTGAACCTGCTGTTCCCGCCCATCGTCCTGGGCTTCACCTACTGGCAGTGGCGTGCCATCCGCAAGCACTCCAGCGGCGTGCCGCGCAGCGACATGTTCTATACGTGGATCAGCTTCGCCGTGATGCTCGTCTCCTGCATCAGCGCGTGGGTGGGCTACACGCTCATGGCCGTGGAAGCCTTCATCTGGTGGCTCTTCCAGCTGACAGCCATTGAGACCATCACGCTGGCCTTCACCCTCCTGGGCTACTACGAGCGCGGCCGCCTCTACCGCCGCCTGCTGCGCGAAGGCTACTCCCGCGAGAAGATTGAGGAGGAGGCACCGAAGGGACGCTTCATCACGCAGACGTGGGCGTTCGACCTCATCCGCCTCGCCCTCGTGCCCATCGCCGCCGCCTACTCCGTGCTGCTCAGCATATACCTCGCGGCCGATGTCTTCGACCTCTCTGCGACGGTCATCACCATCTTCATCACGCCCTTCCTGGACGTGCCGGACGTCATACAGCTCTCGCTCTTCAAGCTCGTTGTCGTGGCGGCTCTCTACTTCGTGTTCCGCTACATCACCTACGCCACGAAAGCCTTCTACCGCCACCTGCGCCTTGAGGCCTTCATCGACAAGACGGGTGAGCGTCGCGTACGCACCAACGAGGTGAACCTCACGCTTGGCTACAACATCATCAGCATCCTCTCCTGGGGACTCTACATCATCATCTCCATCGTCCTGCTGAAGATTCCGAAGAGCGGCATCAGCATCGTCACCGCAGGTCTCGCCACGGGTATCGGTTTCGCCATGAAGGACATCCTGAACAACTTCTTCTACGGCATACAGCTCATGGCGGGTCGCCTCCGCGTCGGTGACTACATCGAGTGTGACGGCGTGCAGGGCAAGGTGGAGAGCATCACCTACCAGTCCACGCAAATCATCACCCTCGACGACTGCGTGATGGCCTTCCTCAACTCCACGCTCTTCGCGAAGAACTTCAAGAACCTCACGCGCAACCACTCCTACGAGCTCATCAAGATTCCCATCGGTGTCGCCTATGGCACCAACGTTGACCAGGTGCGCACGCTCCTGAAGGAAGAGCTCATGAAGCTGCAGGCGAAGGACCGCTACGATGCCGACATCATCGACCCCAACCGGGGCGTGGACGTCCTCTTTGACGACTTCGGTGCTGACAGCGTGAACCTCCTCGTCATCCAGTGGATTCTCGTCACCGAGAAAACCGCCTACAAGAGCCACGCGCGCGAAATCATCTACAACACCCTGCGCGACAACCATATCGAGATTCCCTTCCCGCAGCGCGAAGTCAAGATTCTCAATGCCGACTGATGCCGACGCCGCCCTGCGGCAAGGCAGGGCGCGCGGTGCCAATACGAAAAAGGCGGGTGGGTTCCAAGGATTCGGAACCCACCCGCTGTATTTTTGCGCTTCACGCTGCAGCGTCAGTGACGCTGCCGGCGTACGCTGAGGCCGCCGCCAGACTTTCCGCTGCTCTTGGGCGTGGATACTTTCTGCTTCTTGGGCTTCGTGGCCTTCTGGCTCTGGCGCGGTGCGGAGGATGTGCGTCCACGGCGTGCCGTGCCTACCGAGCGGCGGGGCTTCGCGGGTGCTGCCGTCTCCTCGTCGGTGCCGGAGGCCTGCACGGAGTCGGTTGCGGCTCCGGCCTCAGCCTTTGTGGCTACGCTGTCGGCACCCCATACGTGGCGGCGGAACTCAAGGAGCTCGCCTTCGATGCGCTGCTGCTCGTTCAGCATGTCGCTGTCGGTCTGGCAATATTCGCTGAGGAGGCGGTCCTGCAGGTTGACGGTGCGGTAGATGTCGCCCTTGTAGC
>JAFUXE010000077.1 GCA_017477205.1 Alloprevotella sp. | reverse complement strand
AGAGCGCAAACTACCGCCAGGAATCGCAGGAGAAGTACCGCTGGATTGAATACAACAAGTGGAAGTTCAAGCTGCGCACCTTCACGGCACTGGCCAACGTTGCCAAGGCGCCCGTGCTGATGACGCGCATGGAATTTGGCATACTGGGCTCCTACAACCGCTACAAGCAGTCGCCCTTCGAGGCCTACTACGTAGGCGGTGACGGCATGTCGGGCTACAGCTACGGCTACGCAACGGAAACCATCGGCCTGCGCGGCTATGAAAACGGCTCGCTGGCAGGCCTGCACGGCGACAATGCCTACGCCTACAGCCGCATGACGATGGAGCTGCGCTACCCCCTGATGCTGGAAGGACAGACGAACATCTTCGCCCTGGCCTTCATCGAGGGCGGCAACGCATGGCAGCAGGTGAAGAAGTTCAACCCCTTCGACATGAAGCGCTCCGCAGGTGCCGGCGTGCGCCTCATGCTGCCGATGATAGGCATGCTGGGCATCGACTGGGCATACGGCTTCCAGCGCTACATCAACGGCGAAAAGGCCGGCGGCTCGCAGATACACTTCATCCTCAACCAGGAGTTCTAAGATTTAAGCATTGACCATTATTAAACTTTCCGGAAGGAGTTGAATCAAATAGAACAAATCCGAACAATCAAAACCGTAATAAGTATGAAAAAGTTAATCATCCTTGCGGCCCTGGCATTCAGCGCATGCTTTGCCTCCGCACAGAAGTTCGCCCTTGTGGACATGGAATACATCATGAGCAACATTCCCGCCTACGAACGTGCGAACGAGCAGCTCAACCAGACTTCGAAGAAGTGGCAGGCAGAGGTGGAAGCCCTGGACACGGAAGCCCAGAACCTCTACAAGGCCTACCAGAACGAGGCCGTCTTCCTCTCCGACACCCAGAAGAAGGTGCGCGAACAGGCCATCGTGGACAAGGAGAAAGAAGCCAGCGAGCTCAAGAAAAAGTACTTCGGTCCCGAAGGTGAACTCTTCAAGAAGCGTGAAAGCCTCATCCAGCCCATTCAGGACGAGGTCTATAACGCCATCAAGAGCGTTGCCGACAGCAAGGGTTTCCAGCTCATCATGGACCGCGCATCGGACACGAGCGGCATCATCTTCGCCTCCCCCGCCATCGACATCTCCAACGAAGTGCTCTCACGCCTCGGATACAACTAAACAAAACACATAACAACACACACTAAAAGCAAATGAAAAAGTTCATCCTCGCGGTGCTTCTCACCGCACCCCTCAGCCTCATGGCACAAATGAAGGTAGGCCACTATGACCTGCAGGCCGTCGTTCAGGACCTCCCCGCCTACAAGACCGCACAGTCTGAACTCGAAGCCCTCGGAAAGACCTACGAGAGCAACCTGGAGGACATGCAGAAGGAGTACAACACGAAGCTCCAGAAGTACCAGTCCGAAATCAACGAGCAGACGCCGAAGAACATGGTGGAACGCGCCCAGAAAGACCTGGAGGAAATGCAGAAGAAGATTGAAACGGCTGCACAGGACAACCAGCGCGCCTTTCAGGAGAGCATGCAGCAGAAGCTGTCGCCCATCTTCCAGAAAGTGAACGACGCCGTGGCCGCCGTGGCTAAAGAAGGTGGCTACATCTACCTGCTCGACCCGGGCACGATGCAGACGTCGCAGGCCACGAACTTCTACGTGAATCCCACGATGAGCGAAGACGTGACGGCTAAGATCAAGGCAAGGCTCGGCCTCTGATACCCCGTTCCATACACAATAATATCCCGTTGCGCGCGCGTAACGGGATATTGTATCTTTACTCCGCCGTTTCGGCACTCACGCAACTTAAAGATATGAAGACAAGAACCTTAAGCAATGCCTTAGCACTCCTCTTCTGCCTCCTGACTGCAATGCCGCTCATGGCACAGCAGGCCGCACACCGCGTACAGGGCTGGCGTATATACAAGACTGACACGACGTGCATAGAGCTCGTATCGTTCCCGATAGGCGACCCCAGCGCCATCTGCGTGGAGGACTCGCTGCCCGGGCTGACGCTGCGCGGCGCCGTATGCACGGGGCAGCACTACCTGCTCATTGACAGCGAAGACGGCCTGCTCCCCACGCGCTTCATGCGCTACGACGTGGAGCGCCGGCGCACAGATACGATACGCACGTACCACATCACGGAGAGCGAGGCCGGATTCATCATCCTGGACATGGCCTACGACGCGACGGAGGACAAGGTTTACGTCCTTGCCTTTGACATCTCGGCCACGACAGAAGAAGAGGGCAACAACCTGGACGAGCCCCTGCGCCTCTACACCTTGGACCCTCAGACGGGGAAATGCACATACATCAGCGAGGAGAACGACATCTACCTCATCGCCATTGACGTGGACAAGAACGGACAGATGTACGCACTGGCAGCAGACGGCTCGGTATGGGACGTGGACAAGCACACCTTCAACATCGGCGAACCTGTACAGACGGCACCGATGAAATCGCCCTCAAGCCTGCAAAGCATCGCCTTCGACCACAGCGACGGGCTTCTCTACTGGTGCGGATTCTCCGAAACCGACATGGGCTTCCTGGGCATCTTCGACATGCAAGGCTCGGGCGTGACGGCATACCGCGACCTGGGCCGCGTGGGGGAGGACTCTGAAATCATCGGCGCCCGCATCATTGACAGTCCCCTGGCACGGACAGCTCCCGCCGCCCCGACAGACGCCGTGGCAACAGCATTGGCAAACGGTGCGGAAAGGGCCCGCCTCACGTGGGTGATGCCGACGACGGACCTGGACGGCAACGCCCTTACAGGCGAACTTGGCGTTGACATATACCGCAACGATGCGCACGCCGTGCGACTGGACGGCCTGAGCGCAGGACAGGCAGCAAGCTGGATGGACGGTGCAGCACAGGGCATGATAGAATACAGAATCGTGCCGCGCAACAGCGCCGGAAGCGGACGCGCCGCCTATGCCGACAGCATCTTTGCCGGCATTGACCGCCCGGGAATGCCCGCTCACATCAGCGCGGCAAAAGAGGCCGGGACGGACAACATCGTACTCACCTGGGAGGCTCCGGAAACGGGTATGCACAACGGATGGTACGACGCTTCGCAACTCAGCTACAGCATACGGCGACAGCCGGACGGCACGACGATGGCAGAAGGACTGACGGAATGCACCTTCACGGACAGGACCATCACCGAGCCCCACGCCTACTTCTACGAAATCACCGCCCGCACGGCGGCCGGAGAAGGACCTGCGGGAACATCGCCGGTCATCGCCGCAGGCGGCTCAATGGCTCTTCCCTACACATGCGACTTCAGCACAAGCGAGGCCGTGAGGTACTGGACCGTCAACAATGCGGACAACGACCAGCACACATGGGGCGTTTCGCGCAACTACAACGACGACAGGTATTCCTACATGCGCTATTTCTCCGAGGACGACCTGGATCCCGAATCTGCGGCCGACGACTGGCTCATATCGCCCGCCCTGTCCTTTGAGGCCGGCAAGCACTACCGCGTCAGCTGGCAGCTGCGCACGCTGGGCGTGCTATATCCCGTGGACTACGAGGTAGCCGTCGGCACGGCTCCCACGCCGGAGGCCATGAACGACTATATCTACACGCGCTATCACGAGACAAACAACGGCAGCTTCGGCTTTGAGGACAAGCAGGCCATCTTCACCTTCCCCGCAACCGCGGAGGGGCACGTGGCCTTCCACATGCAGAACCTTTCCTCCGCACACATCACGAAAGTGCGCGTGGAGGAAGTCCTGCCCATCGACCTTGAAGTCATAGATTTCAAGGCACCGGAACTGGAAAGCATGGAGAAAGCTGCCGAGTTCAGCGTCACAGTCCGCAATAACGGGTACGAGGAAGTGACAGGCTATCAGGTGCGACTGACAGACGAGAACGGAGCGATGCGCGAGTATGTTCCCGTCAGGGAGCCCCTGCAGCCGGGAGACACGTACACGGTCGTCATACAATGGAAGCCCAACAGGGACGGCACATATGCCGTCGGGGCCGAAGTGGTAGCCAACGGCGACGCTGACAGCAGCAACAACAAGGCGGAAGCCGTAAACGTGACGTTCAACAAAGCCGCCCAGTGGTATGACTTCACCACAGGAAAGACGCCTACGCGTACTTCCCCCTTCTTCCTTGAAGAGCCGTTCGGATTCTCGCAGACCATCTACACAAAGGAGAACATCGGCGCGCAGGCAGGCTATATCAGTGCCATAAAATACTACTACAGCAGCGCCATCGTCACCACCGTCAATCCTTTTGACGTCACGCTGTACCTGGCAAACACAAACGACGTGGACTTCGACGACAGTGCACCGCGTGCGCAGGCTATGGAGGACTTCACGCAGGTTTTCCAGGGAAAAGTGAGCGTCACGGAAAGCTCCGGCAGCGTCACCATCTTGTTTGACAAGCCATTCAAATACGAAGGCGGCTCGCTGAACGTCATGGTATTCACGGAGAGCGACAACAGCGGACAGTACCTCAACTGGTGGTGCTACTATAAGAGCACGGAAGAAGTGATGCACACAATCTACTATGGCGGCACGCACAAATTCAACTTCATAGACGCGCTCACAACTTCCATTGAAATGCCCAACGCATCCTTCTACTGCTCGGAAGCTACGGGTATTGAGGCGCCCCTGAACGCCGGCAAGGCGGATGCGCCCCTCTATGACCTGCAGGGACGCCGCCTGCAAACGCCTCCCGCCCGTGGCCTGTACCTGCAAGGAGAGCGCAAGATTCTGAAGCCATAGCGAAATCCGTCACGAGGCAGCGCGCGTATCCTTACAAGGCGTTGCGCATATCCTCACAAGGCGTTGCAATAGCATACCATCGAACGGACAAACGCCATCAGCATCTAAAACACAAAGCCCCCGCATCACGAGGATGCGGGGGCTTTTATTGTATGTCGGCCGAAGGAACCTTGCCCTCGGCACGGCATGTCCTACACCTTAATTTCCACCTCGACGCCGCAGGGCAGTTCGAGTTTCATCAGCGCATCGACGGTCTTGGCTGTGCTGCTGTAGATGTCGATGAGGCGCTTGTAGGTGGACACCTGGAACTGTTCACGGCTCTTCTTGTTAACGAAGGTGGAACGGTTTACGGTGATGATGCGCTTGCGTGTGGGAAGGGGTATCGGACCGCTTACGACGGCGCCGGTGGCCTTCACGTTCTTCACGATCTTCTCTGCGGACTTCTCCACGAGAGTGTGGTCGTAGCTTTTCAGCTTGATGCGAATCTTTTGACTCATTGTTGTAGGATGTTTTGTTGATTGATATTTTGAAAAGGTGGGGCGGCTTAAGAGTCATTCGCTAAGCCGTC